>JAAVFJ010000038.1 GCA_014800845.1 Bacteroidales bacterium
CGGGACTCGAACCCGCGACCCCGACCTTGGCAAGGTCGTGCTCTACCAACTGAGCTATTTTCGCAGTTTTTGTGTCCAGGATGAGACTCGAACTCACACGGCCAATACGGCCACTACCCCCTCAAAGTAGCGCGTCTACCAATTCCGCCACCTAGACAACTAATCCTATATGTTTGGATATCGCTGCGACCTCTGCCGCAATCCATTTTAAGGGATTTGAGCGAAAAACGGGACTCGAACCCGCGACCCCGACCTTGGCAAGGTCGTGCTCTACCAACTGAGCTATTTTCGCATTCTTGTAAGCATTGAAGGAGCGCGTCTCCCTCGTTTTTGCGATGCAAAGTTAGTGCCTTTTTTTGAATTGACAAAATATTTTTAAAGATTTTTTCAGTCCACCCTGATAAGTATTTGGTAAATAGCACGATAGGATTTGTGTTTTTCTGATTTATTTTCGCCGAATCATACCGGCCACGCCTCTGTAAACGCAACTTAGTGGCAAAACACCGGCATAAATGCCTCGGTGTTTGGCTGAGTCAACGGCTTTACCTACCTTTGCATTCCTGATTTTAAAATCCCGTACAATTCTTATATGAAGACCGTAAGTCACATCTTAGCCCTATTCCTCTCGCTTGGTCTCTTCGCTTGCTCCGGGCATAGCGATCATGATCATGAGGAAGAACACCTCCACGATGCACACATTACTTTGAGTGCTTATACCGACATGTTTGAAGTGTTCATCTCGGGAAGTCCATTGGTTTCCGGTCATGAGAGCAAATTCATGATTCATGTGACTCAACTGAGTACTTTCAAGCCTCTGGAAAAAGCAAACGTAAAGGTGCAGTTTACCGGTACAGGCAATGACGCTACCATCAGCGCCGGCGCATCTGATGAGGCAGGTATATATACTGTAGTTTATACTCCCAAGGAGCCGGGCACGGTTAAGATGGATGTAACGATAGAAGCCGGCGGACGCACGCAGATAGTCATCTTTGCGGACCTCACTGTATTCGCAGATGAACATGTGGCGCACGAGGCTGCCGCAGCAGCTGAAATAAAGCACCCGAATGGTATAGCTTTCAGCAAAGAGAAAGCGTGGCTGATTGATTTTGCCACAGCTACGGTGGCGGCAGGCGCAGCCGGTACAGGTATTGAAGCCATGGCCTATGTGGAGCCCACCTCCGACGGTGCGCGCACGCTTAATGCTACCACCCGTGGCAAGGTTGTGATACTCAATTCGCATTTAGCTATCGGGGAACAGGTCGGCGCAGGTGCAGCGCTTTTCAGAGTGGATGCTTCCGGGCTGGCTGAAGGTGACATGCGTCTGCAAATCAATCAGGCTCAGACGGAATTTAATCGGGCAAAGACGGAATACAACAGACTCAAGGGTCTTTATGAAGAAAAACTGACCACCGCAGCCGAGGTCAACAGAGCCAAGGCTGAATACGAACAGGCGGCCACGCAGTTAAATGCTCTGAAGAGTGGATTCTCCGGCGGTGGACAGACAATCGCCTCCCCTATTTCGGGCTATATTCAATCGCTTGACGTTGCCAACGGTCAGTGGGTGGAGGCCGGTCAGCCACTTGCCACCGTAGCCAACTCCCGCAACATCAGACTTAGCGCCAAAATCCCCTCAAGATATGCTTCCCAGTCTTCGCGTATCACAAATGCGCTCATCTTTCCGACGGCAGGCGGCGAGGCAGTGTCGCTGAAAAGTGAGGGTGGACATATTATATCAGACAAAGCCCTTATCAAACCGGGGGAGGCTATGATTACCATCAGCATGGAGATGCCAAACCGTCTGAACCTGATTCCCGGCAGCTATGTTCAGGTGCTGTTACAGACAGCCTCTGAATCAGCGGCTATCACCATTCCTCGCCAGGCAATAGTTGAGGAATTCGGCAATACGTTTGTGATGGTACAGCTCTCACCTGAATATTTCGAGAAGCGAGAAGTTAAGTTGGGAGACATTAATGGCAGCGGCTACGAAGTCCTCTCCGGTCTGAAAGAGGGTGAAAGAATAGTCACTAAAGGTGCCGGCATCATTAAATTATCACAGGGCAGCGCAGCGCTTGATCCGCATGCCGGTCATGGGCATTGATTATGAAATGGATTAACTTACTGATACGATTCTCTTTACGCAACAAATTAGTAGTACTTGTTGCGGCCGTGGCATTGATCATCTGGGGTAGCTATACCGGCAAACAGATGGATGTGGATGTGTTCCCCGACCTCACTGCGCCTACCGTGGCGATCATGACAGAAGCTCCCGGTATGGCAGCCGAGGAGGTAGAGCAGCTTGTCACGTTCCCCATCGAGTCTGCCGTAAATGGAGCGGCTGATGTGAGACGCGTGCGCTCATCCTCAATGCCCGGCTACTCTTTTGTGTGGGTAGAATTTGATTGGGGCACCGACATAATGCGCGCACGCCAGACCGTTAGCGAAAAGATGGTGACCCTTTCCGAACAATTGCCTGAAGCCATCACCCCCGTGCTTGCTCCCCAGCAGAGCGTGATGGGCGAGATTCTGTTCGTAGGACTGGAGTCAACAGGCGAAACCACGGCGTCAGAGCTTCGCACACTGGCCGATTGGGTAATAAAGCCTGCTATCTTAGGCACCGGTGGCGTGGCTCAGGTGACAATCATAGGTGGCGACCTCAAGCAGTATCAGGTCATAGCCGACCCGCTGAAGATGGAGGCTTATGGGGTGACCATGAGGGAGCTGAAGGATGTGTGCGCCACATTCTCCAACAACTCCTCGGGTGGCACCGTGCGCGATTTTAACAACGAGTACATGCTTCGTGGCATGGCACGCACCACTGACCTCAACCAGTTGGGTGCCAGTTTGGTGAAGATGACACCGGCCGGCGAGCCTGTCACTTTGGCCGATTTAGCTGAGGTGCGAACTGATGCCGCCATGAAGATGGGCTACGCGAGCCTTAACGCCAAGCCCGGCATTATCATCTCGGTCAGTAAGCAACCGGGCACCAACACCCTGGAGGTCACGGAGAAGATTGAGCAGACCCTCTCGGCACTTAAACCTCAGCTCCCGGCTGACGTGAAGCTTGACACCGGTGTGTTCCGTCAGGCAGACTTCATTCAGAATTCTGTGGATAACGTGGGGCGTGCGCTGCTTGAGGGTGCTGTCTTCGTGATAGTGGTGCTGATGCTTTTCCTCGGTAGTTTCCGAACCACAATAATATCAATTGTAGCAATTCCGCTCTCGCTGCTCGGCACTATTCTGGTGCTTCATCTGCTGGGATTGAGTGTAAACACAATGACGCTGGGTGGTATGTGCATAGCTATTGGCTCGCTGGTGGATGATGCTATTATTGATGTGGAGAATGTCTACAAACGTTTGAGACAGAACAGGGAGCTGCCTAAGGAACAGAGAGCTTCCACCTTCCACGTAGTGTTTGAGGCATCTAAGGAAATAAGAGCCTCAATCATGAATGCTACACTCATAATTATAGTGGCATTCGTGCCCCTCTTCTTCCTCTCCGGGCTGGAGGGACGCATGCTTAAGCCTCTGGGCATAGCTTATATTATCAGCTTGTTCATCTCCCTGTTCGTGGCCATGACAGTCACTCCCCTCCTCTGCCGTATGCTTCTGGGAAGCGAGAAATATCTTGCTAAAAAGCAGGATGAAAGCAGGGTAAACAAGTGGCTTTCCAAGCACTATCAGCGCATACTGCTTTGGGTGCTCGACCATAAGCGTCCGGTAGTGATAAGCGTCACCGCCCTGTTTGGGGCATCGGCGGCACTTATATTCTTCATGGGACGAGGCTTCCTGCCTGAATTCAATGAGGGAGCGGCCACAATCAGCGCCGTGGTGCAACCGGGTGTGAGCCTTGACGTAAACAATGAGATAGGCAATCTTCTGGAAAAGGAGCTGCATAAGGTTCCCGAGGTGGTGCACACAGCACGACGCACCGGACGCGGTGAGCTCGATGAGCACTCTCAGGCTACTAACTCCTCAGAAATAGACGTAAACCTTGACATGTCATCCGGACGCAGCAAGGATGAAGTGTTTGAAGACATGCGCAAGCACATGAGCAATGTGCCGGGTGTGGCGGTCACCATCGGTCAGCCGCTTGGCCACCGCATTGACCACATGATTTCAGGTACCCGCGCGGCGATAGCCATTAAAATCTTCGGACCTGACATAGCCCGCCTCTTTACTTTGGGCAACGAAGTGAAAAGTGCGATAGCCGATGTTCCCGGATTGGTTGACGTTTCCGTTGAGCAACAGACTGAAACGCCGCAGATTCAGGTACGTGCAAATCGAGCTGCTCTGGCACGCTACGGCATCTCCATACAGGAGTTTAATGACTTCATAGAGCTTGCGTTCAGCGGCCAGAAGATTTCCGATATATATGAAGGGCAGCGCAGCTACGATGTAATCTTGCGTCTGGACACTATATATAATAAGGATGTCTCAAAGATAGGCACAGCTCTCATAGACACCCCCGACGGCAAGAAGGTTGCGCTTGAGCAGGTGGCAGACATAGTCAGCACCGGGGGTGCCGGCTCCATTTCGCGAGAGAATGTGCAACGCAGAATCATCGTGAGCGGCAACGTTAGCGGCAAGGATGTGGAGAGTGTTGTTAAGGATATTCAGGAGCTCATAGCTGCTAATGTAAAATTGCCGGAGGGCTACTCCATAGTGTATGGCGGCCAGTTTGAAACCTCGCGCAATGCCACACGCACCCTGCTTTTCGCTACTCTCGTGGCGCTGCTGATTATCTTCCTGCTGCTCATGGGCGAGATGAAGAGTCCCCGCCTCGCTGCTCTCGTGCTCTGCTCTCTGCCGCTGGCACTGACAGGTGGCGTCATGGCTATCTATATTACGTCAGGAATCATCAGCATCCCATCCATAATCGGCTTCATTACGCTGATCGGTGTGGCTGTGCGCAACGGCATCCTGCTCATCTCCCGCTACAGGCAGCTGACAAAAGATGGCGCCAACGTCAGAGAGATTATCATAAAGGGTTCGGCTGACCGACTGTCGCCTATCCTTATGACTGCTCTGACATCAGCGCTCGCACTCATACCGCTCATCTTGGCGGCTGACCGTCCGGGCAATGAAATTCAGGCACCGATGGCCATTGTTGTTCTTGGTGGTCTGCTGAGCTCTACACTGCTCAACGTCTTCTTGCTTCCCGCACTCTACGAGTGGCAGGCACGGAAGCACCGAGTTTTACCTGCATCTCACAGCGAGAACAGTCAAAGTGAAGAATAAAATCGCGCGACGCACCGCGTAACGTGAGGGGAAGGTTCAGCGGAGCTTTCCCCTCTTTCGCTGCCTGCTTCATGCAGAGACCGACCTGACGCAACACACAATATCGTGTGGTCATGACAGTGCGCCCATCTTCAGCCGTCTTGGAACTCACCTCCATCGCGGCTTCGATCTTACTGATGCCGTGTTCTTTATAGAATGTTTCAGCAAGGTGGTTAGCCACATTGTCGCGATAATCAAGAGCCTCAGCGGGGTACTTGCTCTCCTTGCACTCAGGCCGGCGATATGCGCGCGGATAGGTAGCTTTGGCTGCGAAGTCAAGCTGAGCCAGCAGTTCGCGACGTAGGGCTGTAAGGGCAGAGGCAGGAATGAAAATGTCTTCAGGAATTTCGCTCTCAAAACCGCGCAGACGGTAGATGGTGTCACCCATCTTGGCAAAATATTTTCGAAGATCCTGCGCAGATTTAGCGGGCTCCATAGGCAATTCGTGCCGGAGTGTCACGCTTGCGCCCCTTTCATCCGTGGCAGTAATTCTGTTTTCATACAGCGTGATATCCACCTCAACAGTGCGTTGGGCAGAGTCATCGCGACGCATCAGCTTCTCCCACTCCACATCGCCTGTGCGGTAAAGAGTAACGCCGACCGGGATTCTCAGCTGTCTGTTTGGGATAAGCCTGTCACCCTGCTTTCCGTTTACAAGGAAGCCGGTGTACTTGCCATCACGGTTGAAGAAAGAGATGCCATCGCCGTTATGGACATCGGCAACAGAGCGCAGGGGTTCACCGAGAGATTTTGGTGTGCGCGTTGACGCCAAGTCCTTAGGCTGACGATTGTTGAGGAAATAGTCTGTAAAGCCTCTGTTGAAACTCTTACACAGATTTGGAGAGAAGTTCAGCTGAGAGAAACCTGCAGAGGAGCGCCGGTACTTATCGGGAGCCTCAGCGATTATTTCATCGAGCTTGCGGCGATAATAGGCGGTCACGTTCTTCACGTATGAGGCATCTTTAAGTCGCCCCTCAATTTTAAATGAAGAAGCTCCGGCCTCCACCAACTCCCTCAGCGAATGGGAGGTGTTGAAGTCATGAAGAGACAGCAGGTGGCTCTCGGCTTCGCTGTTCAATCGTCGCCCCTTTGCATCAAGTAGTGTGTAGGGCAAACGGCAAATCTGAGCACATTCGCCGCGGTTGGCGCTGCGTCCGCATAGCGCCTGAGACGCATGACATCTGCCGGAGTAGCTGACACATAGGGCACCATGAATGAACACTTCTACGGGCACACTAACACTGCTGCATATCTCGCGGATTTCAGCAAGCGTAAGCTCTCTGGCAAGCACTATCTGCGAGAAACCCACGCTCTCCAGGAAACGCGCTTTCTCAGGTGTGCGCGTATCGCACTGAGTGGAAGCGTGGAGCTCTATGGGGGGAATGTCCAGCCTCAGGATACCCATGTCCTGGACTATCAGAGCATCCACACCGGCCTTGTAGAGGTCAGAAATCATTGCTGCCACCTGCTCAAGCTCGCGGTCGTAGACTATCGTGTTGACAGTACAATAGACCTTTACTCGATACTTATGAGCAAAATCACACAGCTCCTTAATGTCTTCAAGTGAATTGCCTGCCGCTGCTCGCGCGCCAAATGAGGGAGGGCCGATATAGACAGCATCGGCACCATGCAGAATTGCCGCTCTGGCTACCTGAGCATCGCGGGCCGGAGCAAGCAATTCGAGTTTGCGAGGGGCTTCAACGCGCTTCACTGCGTCCCTCATAATAGTTTATAAAGGCGTGATTCACAAGGCGATTACCTCCGGGGGTGGGATAGTTGCCGCTGAAATACCAGTCGCCGGGATGATTAGGAATGGCCTTATGCAGGTCTTCGATGGTCTGATAGACGATACGCACCTCGGCACGAGTACCCTCGGGGGTGAGCATCTCGGCTATCTTAGCCGAAATCTCTTCGTCGGTGAAGGGCTCATAAATCATCTTCACGTAATTCACCATCTCCTCCTTAGGCTTATTCTCCTGCGCTTTGCAGAGGCGATAGACCTCATCAATCAGGCTCTCCATGCCTCTCTCCTTAAGCAGCTCAATCACAGCGCGGAAGACTATAAACTCACCCATGCGGCTCATGTCAATGCCGTAGCAGTCAGGATAGCGCACCTGCGGAGCACTGCTAACTATCACAATTTTCTTGGGGTGCAGACGGTCGAGAATACGGATAATGCTCTCACGCAGCGTGGTGCCGCGCACGATGGAGTCGTCGATTACTACGAGATTGTCCTTGTCATTCTCCACGCATCCGTAGGTTACGTCATACACATGTGAGGCCAAATCGTTGCGGCTTTCACCCTGAGCAATAAAGGTGCGGAGCTTAATGTCCTTAATGGCAATCTTTTCGCGGCGTATTCTGCGCTTGAGCACAGCTTCCAGCTGCTCATCAGTAAGCTCCCCGGCTGTTTTAAGCGCCTGAATCTCACTGATTTTCTGGCCTATGAGCAATTGCTCGAAACCCTGCACCATACCGTAGAAAGCTACTTCGGCAGTGTTTGGGATGAAAGAGAAGACAGTGTGCTCAAGGTCCCCCTCCACAGCATCGTAAACCTGCGGTACAAGCAAATTGCCCAGCTCCTTGCGCTCCTTGTAGATATCAGCGTCGGAACCACGAGAGAAGTATATGCGCTCAAAGCTGCACTTCTGATTAGTCTCTTTGCTCAGAATCTGCTCTATGCGCCAGGTGCCGTCGCGGTCTACGATTATTGCAGAACCGGGTTCCAGCTCCTTTACGTCGGCAGTGTGCAGGTCGAAAGCGGTCTGAATTACAGGGCGTTCAGAGGCTACTACCACCACCTCATCGTCGGCATAATAGAAGGCCGGACGGATGCCGTGAGGGTCACGCATGGCAAGCATATCGCCGTTGCCAATCACGGAACAGATCACATAGCCGCCATCCCATGTGGGGGCGCATCGGCGCAGCATGTTAGCAGTGTTAAGTTCGCGGGCTATTGAGGTGGCGAGGGTCATGCCCGTTTCACCCTTAGCGTGGTGAATGTGGAACAGACGCTCATTCTCGCGGTCAAGTGCGTGGCCTAACTGCTCAAGCAGGAGGAAAGTGTCGGCATAGAGGCGGGGATGCTGACCGGTAGCCTTGATTTGCTCGAATATCTCATCGACATTCGTCATGTTGAAGTTGCCGCAGAGAAGCATGTTCCTGGCACTCCAGTTATTTCTACGCATGAACGGGTGCACATAGCTCAAACCGGAGCGGCCGGTAGTGCTGTAGCGCAAGTGGCCCATATACACCTCACCCACAAAGGGTTCGGGGTCATTGTGCTTGCGTGCCTCATCGATAGCTCTGTGCACATTGCTGAAGATTTCCTGGATAGCACCGGAGCCCTCGGCTCGCTCACGGAAGATATACTCGTTGCCGGGTTCCACATCCATTTTCACACAACCTATTCCGGCAGCTTCCTGACCGCGATTGTGCTCCTTCTCCATGAGCAGATAGAGTTTGTTGAGTCCATACAGCTCAGTGCCATACTTTTCTTTATAGAAAGAGAGCGGACGGAGGAGGCGAATCATGGCAATGCCACATTCATGCTTTATGAGTTCCATAATAAGTGGTTACTTGTTTTTGAGAATACGATCCATAGCTCGGCGATCATCTTTTTCGCGCAAGGACTGACGCTTGTCGTAAGCCTTTTTACCGCGAGCCACACCAATCACCATTTTAGCGAAACCTCTGTCATTGATGAAAATACGCAGGGGCACGATAGTATAGCCGGGATCGGAGGATGCTTTAATGAGCTTGCCAATCTCCTTCTTTGTAAGGAGAAGCTTGCGGTCTCTACGCGCAGCATGATTGTTATAGCTGCCATAGAAATACTCCGCTATATATGTGTTTTTAGCCCATACCTCACCGTTATCAATCACGCAATAGGTATCTACAAGCGAGGCTTTGCCATTGCGTATAGACTTGATTTCGGTGCCGGTAAGAACTATGCCGGCTGTGAACGTATCGGTTATTTCGTAATCGAAAGTTGCGCGGCGATTCTTAATATTTATTTGCTGTTGTGCCATGCTTGGAAAATATGTTATTATGTCATGCCGCCGGCATCATCATCTCCAGCAGAGCGTAGATAGCTATGGGAGTGCCTAAGAGCAGCAGCGTGAGCAATATGATTGTAGGGTTTTCCTCCTCGGCGGGAACGCGCAGATACTTCACCCCCTTCACCATAAGGTAGGCTACATAGATGGGCGCCGCGACGAAGACCAGACCGATGCCGGGAATAAGCTCAAACACCGTCATGCACAATGCCAGTGCCGAGAGACAGGTCATAATGTAAACTTTACCGAACCGGGTCTCTATCTTCACGCGCGCTTCATGCGGCAGGAAAGTGCGGGCGAGTATAAGAATAGCGTAATATCCGGCAAACCCCGCCACAAAGAGCCCTATGGCTTGCTGAAGCACGGTGATAATTGTAGCGTCTACATTATAGATAAGCAGTGCGAATCGGCAGGCCGCCATCAGTGCCAGCAGCGGATAGAAGAGCGATCTCGCATAATACTCTGTGCTGTAGCGGGCATTTTTCAATCGCTTCCACCCGCTCTGTGGAGCTACGAGCAGATAAAGAAAGCGCCAAAACGGATGTACGTTTCCACCATCGGTCTTTACTGATGAGTTAAGAGGATTATTTTTAGAAACTGCTTCCGACATATTCAGAAAAATTTGGGTACAAAGTTACGAAAATTAGCTGAATTTCCGGAGAGAATCCTGCCGGTATTTTTAACCGGTCTCTCCTAATTCACTGAATTCAGAATTTTTAGAGAGTGCTCGAATTCGAACTCTCTTAAATATTTTAAGTTAAATTTGTAAAACAATCAATCGGTTTTGGGGTTATTACTAATGGGTAAGCAGTGCATAATTACTGTTTATCCACCACACTATTAATAAAAAATTATACCACGTATTATGAATATCACTGAAGAGCAAGCGCTTAACTATCATCAATATCCCACACCCGGCAAGATTGAGGTGGTCCCCTCCAAGCCGTACGCCACTGCGCAAGACCTCTCGCTGGCATATTCCCCCGGCGTAGCCTTCCCTTGCGAAAGCATTCATGCCACTCCTGCCGATGTATGGAAATATACAGGCAAGGGGAATCTGGTGGCCATAATCAGCAATGGTACCGCCGTGCTGGGTTTAGGCAACATCGGCGCTGAGGCATCGAAACCTGTAATGGAGGGGAAAGCTCTTCTTTTCAAGGTTTTTGCCGGAATTAACGCATTCGATATTGAGGTTGACACTACTGATGTAGATAAGTTTGTGGATGCCGTGAAAGCCATCTCCCCTACTTTCGGCGGCATTAATCTCGAGGATATCAAGGCTCCTGAGTGCTTTGAAATCGAGGAACGACTCAAGAAGGAGTGTGACATACCCGTGATGCACGATGACCAACATGGCACAGCTATCATCGTGGCTGCCGGCATGCTCAACGCTCTGTCGCTGCAAAACAAGGAGATAGGGAGCGTGAAGATGGTAGTAAACGGTGCGGGTGCGGCCGCCGTGGCTTGCACTCGTATGCTCGTGAGCCTGGGCATGAAGAAGGAGAACATCGTGATGTGCGACTCCAAGGGTGTCATAAAGCTCTCACGCGGAAACCTGAATCCGCAGAAGAGGGAGTTTGCCACCGAACGCGACATCACCGAGCTCTCTGAGGCGCTGGTTGACGCCGACGTATTCCTGGGCCTGTCAGTAGCCGACGTGCTCACACCGGAGATGCTTAAGTCTATGGCTGAAAATCCCATAGTGTTCGCACTGGCTAATCCGAATCCTGAGATAGCTTACGACCTGGCAAAGGCCGCTCGCCCGGACCTCATCTTCGCTACCGGCCGCTCTGACCTGCCTAACCAGATTAACAATGTGCTGGGGTTCCCCTACATCTTCCGCGGTGCACTTGACTGCCATGCCACCTGCATCAATGAAGAAATGAAGCACGCCGCTGTCCACGCCATAGCAGAGCTGGCCAAGCAACCGGTGCCTGAGGCTGTGAAGCAGTCTTATGGCCGCGAGGATTTATCCTACGGACCCCTCTACATACTGCCCACACCGTTTGATCCCCGCTTGCTGACAGCCGTTGCTCCCGCCGTAGCAGAAGCAGCTGCCAAGAGCGGAGTGGCACGCCGTCCCATTGAGGACTATGCCAAATACGCTGATTATCTGGAGCAAATGATGCATCACGAAAATGAAATTTTCCATTGCGTGACAAGTCATTCCCGCTCCTGCCCGCTCTAAGAGAGTCGGACAGGCTCCAAAGCAGAATTATTAAAGTGCTACGCACCTGCCACTCAGATAGAGTCGGCGGGTGCTTCTACTTTATGTTTGGGAGCGTGGTGGCTCACTGAGTCATTCTCAGCAGCAGGCTCTTCCACTGTGGCAGGCACCACTTCGCCGGGTTTCGTGTCGGGACCGGGAGAGACTGAAACCCACGCTGAGGCATGACACTCGTTGCTGTTCACTTTCTCATCACGGCGGCTGGGGGAAACGATTACGGGCATGCCGGGGGTGACATGCTTTACCAGCTCCATGATGTTCTCATTTGTCACACGGATACACCCATGGCTGCAACGCTTGCCTATGGACCAGGGAGCACGGGTGCCATGAATACCTATCTGGGAAGTGGTGGGTATACGCAGGCGAATGAAGCGGGGGCCAAACTGTCCTTTCACCTTCGAGGTTCTGCCGTTGTCGTCAGTGAAGAGCCAGTCGGTGCTGTCATACACACCCTCCACTGAAAAAAAGCCTTCAGGGGTGCGGGAGTCACCCTTCGAGCGCTTGTTGCCGAAATTCTTACCGCAGGCTATTCCGTATTTCAGACGCTCACGTCCATACTTGTCATAGAGCGCCACCTTCATGGTCTCCTTGTCGACTATTATGAAACCGTTATGATCATCGTTGAGAAGCCGCATGGCATAACCTAGGTTCTCCTGGCTGAGGCGCGGCAAGATGCCCTGACGATAATACTCAGCACCGGGCAGACTATTCATCAGGTCAATAGCTTCATTGGGGGTATCGGCCACATAACGGGGCGCGTCAACCTCCTCTTTCTCAGATTCTTCCGCAACCTTAGCAGTGTCGAAATCATCCTCTGCAAGCATAGCGGCCGCCACTGAATCGGCCGCCACTGATTCCACGCTTTGCTCCTTCTGAGACGAGCAACTACACAGGAAGGCTATTAGCAAACAAACTGAAAAAAGAAACTTATTAGTATTCATGAAAAGTTAATTCGAAACAGACTGCAAAGGTAAAAAATTTCCTCGGCATTAGCAAATCCAAGTTGGTTCAAATACCCAAATAGTTAATTTATACCCTTAGAGAATTATATTGATTTTAAAATTTTGCAAATTCAAGATATTATATTACTTTTGCCATTATTTAACATTTAGACAGTAACCATGAAATCCCTTAGGACATATTTCTTGTTGTTCGTACTCATTATTCTATATCAGAGCACTTGTGCTTGGGAGATTACTACAGAACTTAACATGCCGCGTTGCGGAGATAAATTAGACATAATTTTATATGAGAATATTGCTCCCGGCCCAGCAGGGAAAAATATCTTATGGGACTTTTCCCAGAGTTGTGTTTCTAATAAAAGTACAACATTATCATATATGGGAAATGATAATGAACTAATAACTGCCCGTTTCAACAAATATAGGCTACATTATACACTAAGAAATGACTCCCTATTATGGCATGGCTATGAGGACAGAACTATTAGCTTGATTGACAGCATAGGAGCCTTGTCATTAAAGTTTCCGGCAAGTTATGGAGATTCATGTTCTTTCTTTTTTAACATGCAAGGGAAATACTATTTAGAGCATCTTGCTGAAGAGACAGGAATTGGCTATACGAAAGTAGATGGCAAAGGCACCATAATTATGCCCGATGGAGACACTATTACAAATGTTTTAAGAGTGTATCGCATGTATAAAGGTACACCAGTTGTAACTGCGTCTAACCGATCTTTAAAATTAAAAGAGCAAAATACATCTCAAGAGACTGAATATAGAGAATATGACTGGTATGCTTATGGATATAGATACCCGGTTTTCAGTATACGTGAGACATGCATATGCGAGACCGGCCCTAACCGATCGCTGAATTCATTTGCCTACATGTTTTCACGCCATTCTCAAGAAGTAGACATAAAAAATGATACAGCGAATGAATCAGCACGTAAAGAAAATCAAAATCATTATGAAATTGAGAGTAAAGAGTCACCATTGTCCAATCTATACTTGACAGATAACGGGCCTCAACTTTGTCTGACGTTTGATTATTCAGGCGATAACGCCACCATTAGTTTAATTGTAAGTGACAGTTTTGGTATAAGTTATATCTTTATGCCTAAAACCCCGATTCATCAGGGGTATAATGAAATTATTATACCAGCTCACGAATTACAGAAAGGGGAATATGCGCTACTTCTAAACCTAAACGAAGAACGTATTTCTTTAAAATTTCAACACAGATAACATGATTAAGCTGAAATACATATTTGTAATAATAGTATTAGAACTGAGTACAAATCTATGTGCACAAACGCCGGTTTTGCGGGCCCCATATGCATCTGCCAATGAAAATTGGAGAGCTAAATGCTTAGCTCTCGCCAGTAGTCCTCATCCGGAGATAGTCTTAGACTCTGGACTGATTGTTGTGCAATATTACGATGGACTGGGTCGAAATATTCAAGAGCAATCATTCTGTTCCGGACACACAGGATTTTCACACTCCAGTATTACATCACGAATTTTGGATGACAGAGGGCGCCCAATTCAAGCACTATTGCCTGTTGGCTCAACGCGTGCAGGAGAAAAGGTTGAATGGCAAGAATTGTGTTCCTTCATGAAAGAACCTCAAGAGTGCTACACATCTACCCAATATGAGGCGAATCATTTAGGAAGAGTTTTGAGTGTATCACGTCCTGGAACATATCGCAAAAATGCCGGAAAATCAATTCATTATGAATATACTAGTAACAATACATTAAAAGCATCCGACTATTATTGTCCGCGTCTTGCAGTCCAAAATAATAAAATACAAATTTACCAGGCGTGGGAAAAGGGAGACTTGTCGGTTTGTGTAATGACTGATGAAGATGGTGAAAAATCTTACACATTCACAGACGCACGCGGATTAACAATATTGAACAGAATTGTTACGAGCACAGGACGACGGGAAGACACACTTTACGTATATGATTATGCGGGAAGATTGTTATATATTCTCCCCCCTTCCCTGTCAGCGAAACTGATACAGAACAATCTTATAGATCTGACTACCGCTAATGGCGACTGCATTTATTCTTACAAATATGATAGTCGTGAACGGCCGGTTGAAGTGCGAATGCCACATGCCGGGATAATCAGAACAGCGTATACCCCAATGTCTCAGACAGCTCTTTGGCAAAATGTCTCATTGGCGTCGACCGGCATGGTTTTCCGATATACCTATGACGAGCTCGGACGCACGGCATATGTAAGTCTTCATGCTGCTCCTTCTAATGCCTTTACTGCTCTCAATATTAAATCAAGCGTTCATTATTCGGGGAAAAGTAGTGCTCAGCACTTCGGTTATACACGCCCGGAAGGTATGGAAGAAAATAGCTATGAGGACGTTCTAAGCGTGGATTATTATGATGATTACTCTTTCCTTGAAATATTTGCTGCTCATGCCGACTCTTTGGCATACCGGCAAATTAGCGGCTATGATCTGAAAGCTTCTACTTCATTGAAAAGAAAGACAGGAACGGCTCAACGAATTATTGGTCCAAAATCCATTACTGATGAATGGATTGTCACTGCATTTTATTATGACGATAAAGGTCGGCTAATTCAGACTGTCAGCACAAATTCACTTGGTGGATATGACAGGACCGCTTTAGCTCTCAGTTTTGATGGACGTGTGAGAAAAAGTGTTCACTATCATTGCACTCCTGACACCCTGCTTATCAGACAGAGAGAGTTTTTTTACGATAAGCAACTGCAGATATCAAAGGTGAGTATGCAAACCAATGGCGGAGATAAAATTACTCTGGTAAGTTCAGAATATGATCCACGCGGATGGGTAACATCGAAGACTCTGCTAAATAATGCCCTTCCCATCAGTTATGACTATAATGATGAAGGAAAGTTGATCAGCATAAATTCAGCACCATTCTCACAGACTTTTTATCGTTGTGAACCGGCAGGATATGGCGATATTGCTAATCGACGGCCGCTGTATAACGGTCGCATAAGCGGTGAAACGTTCTCGCTAAAAGATTATGACACCTTTAATCCTAACGCATCGTATTCAACCCGCTCTTTGACCGGATCATACGCCTATTCTTATGAAGGAATAAGGCTCACGGATGCCAAGTACACTGAGCTGTCAAGAAGCATTAATGAGCCTTTTATTACGCTAAATCATACCTATAAATTTACAAATCCCAACTATAGCGTCAGCACGAGTTATAATGCTGACGGGTTGCCTGAGAGAATTCAACGTTACGGATTGAGTGATATTGTCAATGGTTCCTCATCATCATTAAATGGCAGCCTTCCCGGAATAACCTCCACTGAATACGTTTACGATAAAGTCGATGATTTAACGCTAAAATATACAAACGGTCAGCTCAATCGCACCGACGATGCATCAGAAGCCGACTGCACGCTCCCTATTGGAACAGACTTCACCGAAGTCGTGCAACGTGACAATGAATACACTTATGATGCTTGCGGACGCTTAATCTCAGATATTAACAAACAGATCAGCATTTCCTATAACGTACTCGGTTTACCTTCTGAGATAAAAACTCTAAGTAACAGTATCAGGTATACTTACTCCTCAACCGGCACATTGCTTAAGACTGAATATGGCAGTCTGACAAGAGAGCCGGTTACTCTCGCACCGGGTCTGACCATTTTGAGCGAAGTATTCAATCTTCAAGGCTCTCGGCTGAAATGCGGTGAAGTGGAATACACTGATAACGTAATCAGCAAAGTGTGGAACGAAGCAGGATGGATGGACTCATCCGGCAGATATGTGGCAGCTATCCACGACAGCCACGGCAGTCTGCGCGCCTCTTATACGCTCCCTAATTCCCAATCCACGGGCAACATTATAGGAGGAGGGATAGGTGGTTTACGCCCTGTTAACCAAGGGAAGAGGTATGAAAATTTAACCGCATATTACCCCGGAGGTTTGCCTTTTGCAGATTGGCAGGGCAATGAACACAACCTTTTCTGTGGTAAAGAATTAGAGAGAAACATGGGGTTGTTAACCTACGACTTCCATGCTCGTACCTACGACCCACAGCTGGGATTATTCTTGATGACCGATCCATATGCCGGATTATACCCGGATCAATCACCTTACCTATATTGCGCGGGCAACCCAATTTCGTTAACAGACCCCACAGGGTGCAAAATCTCTACAGATTTATTGAGTGATACAGACCGCGAAAAGTTCGATGCATTTGTTCAGCTTTGTAGTATTAGTACTTGGTTCTCCACCCTATATGATCTTGTAGATTCTCATCCAACTGAGTTGCAATTAGCCAATAGAAAACTCAAACCCTATGGTTATACTCAAGGTGGTTTAGACCCCAAAAGAAATATTATTTATTTAGATTTTGATTCATGGATTTATGATTCCGAGAATCATAAAATATGTAATATGGATTTGCGTGCTTCATTTGAAGAACTTTACCATTCATATCAACATCTGTATAGTGATATTCATGACCAAACACGCAATGCCGAATTTGAAGCAAAATCAGCAAGTATTTTAATATTAGGAGAACTGGAATATATGCATGATTATGACTATGATAAATTACCACAGCATGGCATGATTGATGGGCCCCGATTTTTTGATCAAATCTATGGAGAGTTTGATAAACTGTCCGTGAGCTATATTAACAGCAATAATTTTAAAAGTGCATATATAAACGGAGGCCGAGAATTTGTTAATTACATTAAAGACCTAAGTAAGACAATACCTAATTATAAAATTAGTTATGGGTATGATTGGCCGGTTAACTTTGTACCTTATACTTTTATTAACTACATAAATAAGCACCATGAATAATAAAAAATCTAACAATAAAACAATATTTTTAATTGAACTTCTATTGTCACTTCTTTCTTTCCCAATAGTTATTAACCCGCAAAAACTTAATATTGTTGAAGTCAGACTAAATCAACAATATGTACCATGGGAAGGAGTAAGCGGGATAGATACGGTCCTAAAAATGAACACACTCATGTTCCATAAGGGACTTATAGATCATTATGGCAAAGATGCGTATTATGATATGTTAACAAATTTCAGAGGCAAATTAGATGTTACGATATTAAATGGTAACATGATTAAAAAAAAACTTTATGGACGGCATATTCATAATAACCCTAATCAACAGCTGGTTAATTCATATTTTGCAGACACTCTTGCAAAAATAATTGCGAATAACTATATATTTATAAATTGGACGCCACTAAACGATAGCATGCCAAGTATTGTTACTTTCCCATTATCTAAATTACTATATGGATCTACAGAATTTAGTGATACTACCTTTAACTCGTTGAGTAAAGATGAATTTTTGGACCGTCAAATTCAGCGAATTGACAGTATTTTGACTAAAACTCATTTTAATTATTCCAGATATGGCTCCGAAAGAATATTCAATACTGATGATTTCCCGCTGTTCACCGACTCAATAACCCCAATGCCACCTGAATATCCATCTAACTTATTTAATTAATGAGATGTGTTCATAAATTGCTTTATTCACCATAACATACCAATTATGAGAAAAATATCCATCATCCTTTCTGTGTGTTACGCGTTTGTTGTAAACGCTCAGTCACCTATTGCCGACAACTGCCTGAAAAGTCCCAATATGACAGAAATAAGCCAATATGGCGAAGTGCCTGTTTCTCTATATACCGGCACTGCACAAGTGAACGTACCTTTGTTCACGCTTGAGACGGGCAACCATGCGATAGACATTAGCCTTGCTTATCATGGAGGTGGTGTGCGTCCCGACTATCATCCGGGATGGGTAGGCTATTACTACTGATAGTAACGGTTCAATTTTAGAAGTATATGATTATGGTATAATATCAAATAAATGAATGCATTTGTATTACAATTACAGAGACTGCTGAAATCTCATATGGAAGCAGTCTCTTCTCAGCATTTTTTCTTTTTGCATGAGTCGGAAAGAGCGCAGCCGGGGCATCCGCCGCTTTTGTTTTTGTTGCGGGAGATTCTTATGATGCCTCGCAGCATCCACCCCAGACAGAGGGCTATGATTACAGCCAGAATCGTATATTGAATTTCTATCGACATAAGCTTTTCTATTTTACACCGGGCACACGTCCGTAACATTTGAAGCGCTTGGCATACCAGGGATTGTCCATGCGGCTCACTACGCCCCCTTTGCTTGAAGAGGCATGGATGAAACTGACATCATCGAGCATCATCCCCACGTGCGTCACCCTGTCGTGGTCGGAGCCTGTGGCGAAGAACACCAGGTCGCCGGGTTTCACATCTTTCGCCTTAATCCGTTTGCAGAATTCTGCCTGCTTGGCGGAGTTGCGGGGAATTTTTATCTCGAGTTCCGTAAGATATACCTGAAGCACAAACCCGGAGCAATCGGTGCAGACGCCCTTTTCCTGACCAGCGTATTTATATGGTGTGCCGAGCCATGTGAATGACTCCTCCAGCAGCTTGCGCCTATCGGAAGAAAGGTGCCTGTCGGCCACATATTCCTCCTGAAGTTTGTGCTCCTGCTTGCGGTCACGCTTCACTCGCTTTCTGTGGACACGCTCTTTCCGATGCTTGGTCTTTCTCACTGACTTGCCGGAGCTGCATGAGGTGCCACTCCAGGAGATGCCGGAGAGCAGCAGGAGAAGCAGCAGGATGTGTAAGACGCGTTTCACAATACAAATTTACAAACTTTTCTGCACACCGCCTGCGCGTTTTGATAAATTTTAGCATACAGTTCGGGTTTTATTAATAAATCCTAAAACCACGCCGCTTACCGCGTTTTAACAAAATAATTACAATGTCTTCGCGTATGTAAGATACGTAGTTCACCTTAGTATATACTTTATAATCCAATTGTATATGAAATTCAATATAACAGCACTTGCATTATGCGTTCTCGGCTCTTTCGCGGCGACAGTACCCGCTTTGGCCGATGAATCAACTTTTGTACGCACGACTGCTACCCCGGCTTTTGACACTGATTTTACACGCGCTGCAGAGAAGACGATCAACTCTGTGGTGTGCATCAAGAGTTATGTCAATCGCTCTCAGCAGCAGTATGATCCCTTCGGCGGGATGGGTGGTATTGATCCTTTTGAATTCTTTTTCGGCACTCCGCGTCAGCAGCAACAGCCCCGCCAGAGGGGTCGCGGCAATCAGCGCAACAAGAATTCCGAGCCTGTGCAGAGCGGCTTGGGCTCAGGCGTGATTGTTTCGGCCGACGGATACATCGTGACCAACAACCACGTGGTGGCTGATGCCGACAAGCTTGAGGTGCTTCTAAATGATAATAATACTTACGAAGCCCGCATCATAGGCACTGATGAGGCCACTGACCTGGCGCTGATAAAGATTGACGCCAAGGGTCTCAAGCCTATGGATTTCGGTGATTCTGACGCCGTGAAGATTGGCGAATGGGTTCTGGCAGTGGGCAATCCCTTCGGCTTCAATTCCACAGTTACGGCAGGCATCGTGAGCGCGAAGGCACGCTCCATCAGTTCCGGCACCGGTGCGCAGCGTATGGGTCTGGACTCCTACATTCAGACTGACGCGGCCCTAAACCCCGGCAATTCCGGCGGTGCGCTCGTGAATCTGCGTGGCCAGCTCATAGGCATCAACGCCGCCATCTACTCCAACACCGGCTCTTACACCGGCTTCTCCTTTGCCATTCCCACCACTGTGGTGAAGAAGGTTATCACTGACCTGAAGCAGTATGGCACCGTGCAGCGCGCCGTGCTCGGCATCACCTACACCGAGCTCGACTCCAAGCTTGCCAAGGATAAGGGTATCCAGGGAATCGTGGCCGGCATCTACGTAAACAGCGTGGTTGACCGCTCCACCGCCAAGGAGCTCGGCATTGAGGAGGGTGACGTGATTACTGCCATCAATGGCAACGATGTGCACACTTCCGCACAGCTCATTGAGCAGATGAACCGTTTCCGTCCGGGCGATTCCATCACCATCACTTTCGTGCGCGACGGCAAGACCATCACCAAGCGCGGCACTCTGCGCAACGACCGCGGTAGCACCGACATAACCAAGCCTGATGACTTCTCTTCGCTCGGTTGTGCCTTCATGAAGCTCTCTGCCGAAACGAAGCAGCACATGGGCATCTCCCACGGCGTGCAGGTGCAGGGTCTGCAGAAGGGTCTCTTTAAGGATGGCGGCATTAAGGATGGCTTCATCATCCTCTACATCAACGACCAGCCTGTCAACAGCACCGACGATGTGGAATACATCTATAACCAGATTATGAAGAGCGACGACTCGGAGAAGGTAATGTTCATCACAGGCCTCACTCCCACTGGCGCTAAGAAATATTATGCTATAGATCTCACAGCAAATGATTAGTGAATATATAGATAACTGACAATGCCGGGACCATGCGTGATGCACAGTCCCGGCATTTATTTTTTCTGCAGGAAGCAGTTACTCCAGCGTGGCTGCAAACTCCATGAGATAGGCCTTGATGAAGTCGTCGATGTCGCCATCCATGACTCCGCCCACATCGGAGGTCTGATGCCCGGTGCGGTGGTCTTTCACTCGGCGGTCGTCGAAGACATAGGAGCGAATCTGGCTGCCCCACTCAATCTTCATCTTTCCGGCTTCTACCTTGGCCTGTTCAGCCATGCGGTGCTGCATCTCCTTCTCATAGAGGATAGAGCGCAGATGACGCATTGCGTTCTCCTTATTCTTGGGCTGGTCACGCGTCTCTGTGTTTTCAATCAGAATCTCCTCCTCTTCACCGGTGTAGGGGTCCTTATACTGGTAGCGCAGACGCACACCACTCTCCACCTTGTTCACATTCTGGCCACCGGCACCACCAGAGCGGAAGGTGTCCCATGAGATTGCAGCGGGCGAGATGTTGATTTCGATAGTATCGTCCACCAACGGAGTGACAAACACTGAGGCAAACGAGGTCATGCGCTTGCCCTGAGCATTGTAAGGGCTCACACGCACCAGACGATGCACACCGTTTTCGCTCTTAAGGTAGCCGTAAGCATAGGCGCCCTCTATATTGATTGTGGCACTCTTTATGCCGGCATCGTCACCCTCAAGCAGCTGAGCTATCGAGGTCTTGTAGCCATGCTTTTCAGCCCAGCGCAGATACATGCGCATAAGCATCTGAGCCCAGTCCTGACTCTCTGTGCCGCCGGCTCCGGAGTTGATTTTCAGCACCACGTCCATCTTGTCCTCCTCGCGGCGAAGCATGTTGCGAAGCTCCAGGCGCTCGGTGTCGGCTATCACTTTGGCATACTGTGCATCGACCTCCTCCTCAGTGACCAGTTCATCCTTCACGAAGTCAAAGGCGAGCTGCAGCTCCTCGACCTGGCTTGCGAGAGACTCATAGCCTTCAATCCACATGCGCAGGTCCTTGATTTTACGCATCTGAGCCTCGGCTGCCTTCTGGTCGTTCCAGAAATCGGGCACATGCGTACGGAGTTCTTCCTCCTCTACCTGAATCTTTTTTGAATCAATGTCAAGATATCGGCGCAGGTCTTCACATCTGCGCTGAGTGTCCTTAAGTTGTTCGAGGGTTATCATCTTTATTTGTAGCGATTATTAAATACGGGGGGAGTGGTCAGAAATTCTTCGGGATACATGGCGTTGATGGTCCGCGCATGGCGTTCGGCTATCACCTTGCGCCTGAGCTTAAGGGTATTGGTAAGCTCGCCCGTGTCCTGCGAGAATGGTTCTGCCAGGAGAGTGATTTTCTTGATGTGTTCGAAAGTGGCCATGTGCTTCTGCAGGTGCTTGATGCTTGCCATGAGCATCTCCTCCACCCTCTTATTGCGGCAGAGCCCTTCGCGCGACAAGTCGGTAATGCCGTGCTTTTCAGCCCACGCACTCAGGGGGCCGAAGTCGGGAACAATCAGGGCGGTCACATATTTGCGCATGTCCCCTATCACGGCCACCTGGTCTATGTAGGGGTCCGACACCAGCAGGGTTTCTATGGCCTGCGGAGAGATGTATTTGCCGTTGGAGGTCTTATACAAATCCTTCTTGCGGTGAGTCAGCACCAGCGCACCGTGAGCGTTGATGTAGCCGGCATCGCCAGTGCGGAGGAATCCATCTTCGGTAAACGCCTCGGCATTGGCCTGCTCATTCTTGAAGTAGCCCGGGGTGATTGTAGGCCCCTTCACGAGAATTTCGCCGTCATCGGCTATTTTCACCTGCACATTGGGCATGGGGGTGCCCACGGTGCCTATTTCGTAATCATCATGCGGATAGCAGGTCACGGTAGCGGTGGTCTCCGTCATGCCGTAGCCGTAAATCAGGTCAATTCCCATCTTTCGCATCGTGCCGCAAATCTTGTCTGACAGGGCAGCTCCCGCTGTGGGGAAGAAGTTGGGGCTGTGTATGCCTATGGCATGGCGCACCTTGCTGAAAAAGCGTTTATCCCAGAAGGCGTACTCCTTGCGCACCGACCAGGGCACTTTTTTGCCGAGTCGCTTGTAATAGAGGTTGCGGGTGGCCCCTACCTTCATGGCCCTGTGTACCATCATACGCTGCAGAAATCCCATGGACTCTATCTGCGAGATTATGCCGGTGTAAATCTTTTCCCAGAAGCGAGGCACACAACACATCAGGTTTGGATTGACCTCCTTAAGTGCCTTTTCCACCTGCCGGGGATCGTAGTTGAAGGCTATGCGCAGCCCCCTGGCTATACAGAAAAATGTCCATGCTTTTTCAAACACATGGCTCATAGGCAGGAAACTCAGTGACAGCTCATCGCTGAGTATCTCGGGCAGGCGCTTGAGGTGTTCGCTCACTGCGGCGTCGAAATTGGAGTGAAGCAGCATTACCCCCTTAGGGTCTCCGGTGGTGCCTGACGTGTAGATGAGTGAGGCCATGTCGGCAGGCTCTCCCCTCTCGGTGCGTGCCTCTACTTGCGGCCAAAAATCTTCCGTTCCCCTCGTCAAGAAATCATCCCAGCCGAGCAATGGAGCTGACTTGCAGTCGATTGCGTCAGCCGGATTATAGAGCAGAATGATGTGGTCCACCATGTCCGGATGCTTATCGGCATAACCCCGGGCGAGCTCGAGCTGTTCGGGCGCACCGGCAAAGATGATGCGGGCACCGCTGTTGAGCATTATGAAGTTGAATTGCTCCTGCGAGCTGTAGGCGTAAATAGGCACACCGCAGATGCGATGATGGAAGCATGCGAATTCCGCTGCCAGGGCTTCCGGACGATTTGGTGAGCAAAAGGCCGCCATCCCCTTTTCCTGAGCTCCTATGGCCGCGAGAGCACAAGCAGCGCGACGCACCACCAGGCCGAATTCCCGCCATGAGGTGCTCTGCCACTGCTCGGAATCGGGAGCGCGAAATTTGCAAAATTCCATATCAGCCGAGTGACTGACCTGCTTATTTAATTGGGTTATGAGATAATTTGCCATCAGAATATGTATGAGTAAATGTCACGCGCCGTGAGTATGTTTCCAGATAAATGCCATAAGACGCCACGTGACACCTACTGCTTGATTTTAATGTTCCAATCCGCACTCGGCGAATAGCTTCTTGTCTTCAGCCACCTGATTACCTATGGAGGTGAGCATGTCGCCCATGAGGGCACCGTTCATGCCTCCGCGCAGTATTCGGGCAGTAGACTCCTTGCTGAGGCGAGCACGTCCGCCGGCGAAACGCAGGGTCTTTGCAGGCAGCAGGAAGCGGAACACAGCCACTGTGCGAATCACCTCCTCTTCACTTATAAGCGGCTGATTCTCAAGCGGAGTGCCCGGGATTGGGTTGAGTATATTGATAGGCACCGAGTCCACGTCGAGTTCGCGGAGTTCGAGAGCCAGGTCTATGCGGTCGGCCATCGTCTCTCCCATGCCGATTATGCCGCCGGAGCAGACCTTGAGGCCGGCGCGTTTAGCTGCGCGTATGGTCTCCTTCTTCTCCTCGGTGGTGTGGGTAGTGCAGAGGCGGGGGAAAAAAGATGATGAAGTCTCCAGATTGCAGTGGTAACGCTTCACGCCCGCGTCGCGCAAGCTGCAGAGCTGCTCCTCGGAAATGAGGCCCATAGAGGCGCAGAGATAGAGGTTGGTCTCCCGGGCCAAATGCTTGTAGATGGACAGAAACGCAGGCATGTCGTGGTCATTGACGCGCTTACCGCTGGTCACGAGCGAGAATCGCTGTATGCCGGCTTTTTCATTTTCGCGCGCAGCCTTCATCACCTCGGAGAGCTCTATGGTGTTATAGGTCTTGCAGCCCGTATGGTGGCGGGTAGCCTGAGCACACCAGCGGCAGTCCTCTCCGCAGAGCCCTGAGCGGGCATTTACGATGGAACAGCTGTCAACCTTACGTCCTACCAGCGCTTCACGTATTGCATCGGCAGCGTCACACAGAGCGTCGATGTCCTCATAGTCAGCAAGTTCGAGCGCCTCCTCGCGGGTGACGTCGTAGCCTGCCAGCACCTTGTCGGTAAGTTCAGAAAGATTCATTGTAGCTTTTAGGATTATGTTAATACAAGCTACAAAATTAGTAAAAATTACCAAATATGCAAAACTCAATTCAGCGATGCGCCCTCTATGTCTACCTGCACCTCATCTTCAGGCACTTCGGGTTCCAGATGGAGCTGAGCCGCTGTCATGCTCAGTGCCAGGGCATGCTGAGCGTCGAAGAAGGTGGAGAGAAGCTGCAGCAGGAGCTGACGCCTGTCGGTCACTTTCGAGGTGTAGAGTATGTCGGCCATGGCGTGGACGGTCACCGCACCCTCCTCGGCTGCAGGCACTGCCGTGAGCTTAATGAGCTGAAACGCCGAGTTTACGCGATTGAGAATCCTCGCCAACAGATTCTGCTGACCCACGGGGACGGTGTAGATGCGCGGATAGATGATGCGCACCACCTTCTGATTCACGTCAGTCATGCGGAAGAATCCACCCTGGAATCTGAAAATGAATCCGTTCTCATCGCGCATTGGGTCCATGGCAAGATCTGTCAGGTCAGCCTGTGCAATATCATCGGCCAGCAGCTCGGACTCCTTTTTCTCCTCCATCTGCTGCATGCGCACCGCCTCCTCCGCAATCAGGTGAGACGCACGCTCATTGGCCTCCTCGGCACGCTTGCTGAGCCTTATCATCTGCCGAAGCATGTCCTTCATCTTCACTCGCTGAAAGAGTATCACGCCGCCGAAAATCAGCGCGGAGACAGCCACTCCCAGGGCTATGCTCCACCCCACTCCGTGCATCACCTGATTGGGAAGAAGGAGCATGATGAGAATTATCAGTGCTGCTGAACAAAGACCCGCGAGAGCGTAACGGGCATTACTGTCTGATGAATATTGAAAAGATGTGTATTGCATAGTATTAATTATAAGACTAAGTGTTGAGAGTATTTACTTTAATAACAGCGGGCTGCGTCCGAGGGTTTATGGCGCAATTGTTAAAATTCCTGTCATGCGCGGGGAAATATTATAACAGATTTTCACATTTCGCAAAAAATGCTTAACTTCGCAAATCCATCATCACAGTATCTAATTAATTAACATAAACACAGCATGAGCGAAAAGAATCAATTACCCCCTGCGGACGATTCGATTGTGACCCCCACCGGGTTGCCTGAGAACGCATTCCGCGAGTTGGGTGCCGACGAGGAGTACTCCCCCGTGATGCACCCCGCACGAGAACAGAAGGAGGTGACGGTCTACTCAGTGGGCGTAGGTCTGCTGATGGCCATAATCTTCAGTGCCGCAGCTGCTTACCTTGGTCTGAAAGTGGGCCAGGTGTTTGAGGCTGCCATCCCTATTTCTATTATCGCAGTCGGCCTCTCGGGCGCTTTGAAGAAAAGCGGTGCGCTGGGGCAGAACGTAATAATCCAGAGCATAGGCTCATGCTCCGGTGTGATTGTGGCCGGCGCTATCTTCACGCTCCCCGCGCTCTACATTCTTCAGGCCAAATATCCGGAAATCACCGTCAACTTCCTTGAGATTTTCCTCAGCTCCCTGCTTGGCGGCATTCTAGGCATACTCTTCTTCATCCCCTTCCGCAAGTATTTCGTGAAGGACATGCACGGCAAATACCCCTTCCCCGAAGCTACAGCCACCACCCAGGTGCTCGTGAGCAGCGAGAGCTCCAAAAGCTCCGGCGGTCAGGCCAAGACACTCGTAATCGCCTCACTCATAGGTGGTCTGTATGACTACATCGTGGCCACCTTCGGCTGGTGGGCAGAGACTGTGACCACTACCGCCACCTCCTGGGGCGCCACAATTGCAGAGAAGAGCAAGATGGTGCTCAGCTGCAACACCGGCGCCGCCCTACTCGGCCTCGGCTACATCGTGGGTCTCAAATACGCTTTCGTAATCTTCGCCGGCTCCATCTTCGTGTGGTGGATAATCGTTCCCCTGCTGGGTGAGTACTCCACAATGGGTGTGCTCGACGTGGGCACTTGGGATGCACAGACCATCTTCGCCACAAAAGCCCGCATGATGGGTATCGGCGGCATCGCAATGGCAGGCGTAATCGGCATCGTGAAGTCATGGCCCATCATCTGTCAGGCAGTAGGTCTGGCCGGTCGCGAATTCAAAGGTGGCACAGCTACAGAGAAACCCGTGCGCTGGCAGACTGACATCTCCATGAAGCAGGTGGTATTCTTCATAGCCCTTGCCTGCATAGCCGTGTTCCTCTTCTTCTACTTCGGTGTGATCAACACACTTTGGCAGGCCCTCATAGCCTGGATAGTGGTAATCATCATCGCCTTCCTCTTCACCACCGTGGCAGCCAACGCAATAGCAATCGTAGGCTCCAACCCCGTGAGCGGCATGACCCTGATGACCCTCATCATCGCCTCAGCCATCTTCGTGGGCATCGGTCTCAGCGGCACAAGCGGCATCGTGGCCTCAATGGTAATCGGCGGCGTAGTCTGCACAGCCCTCTCCATGGCCGGCGGCTTTGTGACCGACCTCAAGATAGGCTATTGGCTCGGCTCCACTCCCCGCAAACAGGAGACTTGGAAATTCCTCGGCACCCTCGTGTCAGCAGCCACCGTGGGCGGCGTAATCATGGTGCTTAATAAGGTGTATGGCTTCTCCGGTCCCGATGCCCTCGTAGCTCCCCAGGCCAACGCTATGGCAGCCGTAATCGAACCCCTCATGATGGGCGGCGACACCCCCTGGATTCTCTACATCTCAGGCGCCGTGCTCGCGCTGCTGCTCAACTGGCTCGGCGTGCCCGCACTCGCCTTCTGCCTCGGCATGTTCATTCCCCTGCCCCTCAACACCCCGATGCTCGTGGGTGGCGCACTCGCCTACTTCGTGCAGCGCTCAAGCAAGAACAAGGAGGTAAGCGCATCTCGCTACGACCGCGGCACACTCATCTCATCAGGCCTCATAGCAGGCGGCGCACTCTTCGGTGTCTTCGCAGCCCTGACAGCCTTCTTCAAGGGCTCAGACCCCAACGGCGGCCTCTACAAATTCATCACAGCCATCAGCCCCGAAGGTGTGTTTGCCGGCTTCGGCAGCGAATTTATCGGCGACTTCACTCAGGTGGCAGGTCTCGTGATGTATGCCCTGCTCATAGCCTACGTCTACATCGACTCAAAGCGCGCCAAAGCACTCTGATAAATCATGAAAGCAATGCTTACTACAATATCCCTTGCCACCCTTCTGACTCTGTCCGGGTGTGGCAAGGGTAATTCATTTACCGACTCCGATTCCGCCGCTGACACCGCACTGACCTCAGCCGACTCCTCTGCACTCTCCGCTGAAGCCACCGAGCTCACGCAGCAAGAAATGGAGCGCATAATCCTTGAGCTCGCCGCGTCTGTGCAGAATGACGGACTCATAGAAACCAACACCACCCCCGACTTCTGTAAGCTCTACAACCAAGCCTGTTCATCACCCGGCACTTACCCCGGAGGCATCGGGGCAGAGGAATCTCTGATGCTCGCTATCGGCGGACAAGACATGGACTCCCAAGGCAAATTCACAAAGGTGGACATCACAGAATTTACGCCCGAGCAGACCACCTGCAAACTGACATTTATGAACTACGGGCAGCCCGAACTCCATGAAGTAACGGTAGAAGCCGTCGACGGCCGATGGCTGATAGCAGACTGGGATGGCCTCAAGAAAACATCGCAGGAATATATCGCCCTCATCAACAAACTAATAAAAGGAGACGGAGCCAAAGCCCTGCTAAAAGAATCAGGCATCCCCGCAGACGACGAATTCTACCAAGACTACATGGACCAAGTCCAAACCTACAAACAAACCTACGGCATAAAGTAATTCCCCATTTAGGTTTTAGGCGTTATGTTTTAGGTATTAGAGCAAACGCATGGAGAGGAGGGTGTTGCAAAACTCACTTCAAAAAACGTGCTGAGAATTGAATATTTGGGTCCAAAATTAGTTTTATCAATTTTATTTCGAATTTTCGATTCTCACAGACTTAAAATTA
>JAAVFJ010000039.1 GCA_014800845.1 Bacteroidales bacterium
TAAACCGCTGATTACCAGATAATATTTTATGTATAAGCCCTGTTGTTTAAGTAGTTCTATAAACAGCTGTAACTCTGCGCGTTAGAAGTAGATCTAAAAGTTTTATCGGACAGCAATATAAGATATCCTACTTAATCAGCAAACGCAAGCGCCCGAAGGGTGCGCCGTCGTGGTTAGCACCGGGTGCCAACCCGGTGAAAGACAGGAGCATACGTGGAGTGTCGAAGACACGATGTCGTGGTGTTATCTGAGTCGGGGGCTTCCGCGTAGGGCGAGCGCAGCGAGAACACCGCCAGTTCAGCGAGTTCCGTACAGCGCCTAGGAACCTCTGCTAACCAAAACTAATCGCTCCGCGATTCCCACCCGCAGGGATTACTCTTCTGGGGCGCCGGCGGTGCCGGCAAAGACAGCCATCCAGTAGTCTACTGACTCTCCGGACTTGTCGGCCTTTTGGGCCATCTTCATGTATTTTTCGGCCTTGTGCTTGTTTTTCAGGCTTCCGTAAAGCAGGCTCAGCGCCACGAGGCTGCAGACGCCATCCTCACTCTTCTCAAGCTTGCTCACGTTTGGCTCTATCAGGCCGATCATATCGCCGACTTCTGTCAGTGTCAGCAGCTTGCAGCCCACGGCATAGGCATACTCATCGTAATGAGTTTTGTCGTCAGCCAGATAGATGAGGTCGTCCATAAGCGAAGCCGCAAGGTCTGCATACTCGGGAAATCCGGACTGATTACATAGCTTCAGCACATAGTAACGCGCCGGGATATTGTTGCCGTCGGCACGCACCACGCCCATCAGCAGGCGCTCCATGCAAGCCATAGTTTCCGGTTGCAACCCCTCGATAGCGATTCGCTCCGTGAGCTGCTCCATTCCGTCGAGAAACAACTGTTTATTCTCCCTCTTGCGCCCCGTGTGCTTATTGATTTCCTCCACATGCTCAAGCGGAGTCGGGTCGTAAGGATTCACGCGGAAGGCCTCTGTGAAATAAGATATGGCATATTCGGGCTTATCCAGCTCCTCGGCCCGTCCCCCCCACTCAATAAGTTCCGTCCAGCTTGTCAGGTCTATGTCCGGTTTAAACTGGCCCTGCTGCACCGTGATATAGTCTGACAGATTCTGAGCCGACAATTCGCTCGCTGAGGCAAAAGCCAACAGCAGCGCGGGAATTAATATGTATCTCATATTTCTTGCCATCATATATAGACGTTTAATTTAAGGCGAAATTACAAAAAATTTATCAAAAATCAAAAGGGAGCCTCAAGCTTCAGCTTGAAACTCCCTTTTGGTTTATTCAGGGAAGCGGCAACTTACCGCCGCTTCATTCGTTCACGGAATCAGTTTACCTCTTCGGCTACTACCTCTATGGTTTCGCCGTCGGCAGGCACGCGCTCTGCTTCGTCGAGCAGACCGTTGTATTCATCCTTGTCGGCCACGATGAGCTTATCGTATTCGCGCAGACCGGTGCCGGCGGGGATCAGGTGACCGCAGATCACATTCTCCTTCATGCCCTCGAGCGTATCGGTCTTGCCGTTGATGGCAGCTTCGTTGAGCACCTTGGTAGTCTCCTGGAACGATGCAGCTGAGATGAAGCTCTTGGTCTGCAGCGCTGCGCGGGTGATACCCTGAAGAATCTGCTCGGATGTGGCGGGCACAGCGTCGCGCACCACGATTTCGCGCAGGTCCTTGCGCTTCAGTGCTGAGTTCTCATCGCGGAGCTTGCGCTGGGTGATGATCTGACCGGGGAACACGGTGGTGCTGTCGCCGGCGTCTACGATTACCTTCTTGCCCCAGATGCGGTCATTCTCCTCCATGAAGTCGAGTTTGTCCACAATCTGCTGCTCGAGGAAGCGGGTGTCGCCCGGATCGATGATGCTTACCTTACGCATCATCTGGCGTACGATTACCTCGAAGTGCTTATCGTTGATCTTCACACCCTGCATGCGGTACACGTCCTGCACCTCATTAACGATATACTCCTGCACGGCGGTGGGGCCCATGATGTTGAGGATATCGCTGGGGGTCACGGCACCGTCGGAGAGGGGTGTGCCGGCACGCACGTAGTCGTTCTCCTGCACGAGTATCTGCTTGCTCAGGGGCACGAGATACTTCTTCTCCTCGCCGAGCTTGGAGGTCACGGAGATTTCGCGGTTACCACGCTTAATCTTACCCATCTTAACCTCACCGTCGATTTCGCTCACCACTGCGGGGTTGCTCGGGTTGCGGGCCTCGAAGAGCTCGGTCACACGGGGCAGACCACCGGTGATGTCACCGGCAGAACCGGCAGCACGAGGTATCTTAACGATTATCTGACCCGGCTCAAGCTTGTCGCCATCCTCAATGAGGAGGTGAGCGCCTACAGGCAGTGTGTAGGTGCGGATGATTTCGCCATCCTTATTTACGAGCTGAGCTTCAGGAGCTTTGGTGCGGTCCTTGCTCTCGATCATAATCTTTTCGCGAAGACCGGTAGCCTCATCGGCTTCTACGCGGTAGGTCACGCCCTCTTCCACATTCTCGAAGCGCACGCGGCCCGATTCTTCGTTGACGATCACAGCGTTGAAGGGGTCCCATTCACAGATCATGTCACCCTTCTTCACCTCGGCGCCATTCTCGAAGTAGAGGGTTGCGCCGTAGGGGATATTGGCAGTGGTGAGCACCATGCCGCTCTTGGGCTCGATGATGCGCATTTCAGCCATACGGCCCACTACTATATCCTTGCCGTCGTTGTTCTTAACAGTGCGGAGCTCGTCGATTTCGAGGCGGCCGTCGTAGCGTGAGGTCACATCCTTCACCGCTGCCACGTTACCTGCCACACCACCTACGTGGAATGTACGGAGTGTAAGCTGAGTACCCGGCTCACCGATTGACTGCGCTGCGATTACGCCTACAGCCTCGCCCTTCTGCACCATGCGGTGGTTGGACAGGTTGCGACCGTAACACTTGGCGCACACACCCTTCTTGCTCTCGCAAGTGAGCACGGAGCGAATCTCTACCTGCTCTATGGGGGATGCCTCAATCTTGTCGGCGGCTACGTCGTTGATTTCCTCGCCGGCGTGTACAATGATTTCACCCGTGAGGGGGTTGATCACATCGTGCACGCTTACGCGGCCGAGGATACGCTCTGAAAGGGTGGCCACCACCTCTTCGTTGTTCTTGATTTCGGTGCAAACCAGACCACGCAGGGTGCCACAGTCCTCTTCGTTGATGATAACGTCGTGAGCTACGTCTACCAGACGACGGGTAAGGTAACCTGCGTCGGCAGTCTTAAGCGCGGTATCCGCAAGACCCTTACGTGCACCGTGGGTGGAGATGAAGTACTCGAGCACTGACAGACCCTCCTTGAAGTTCGCAAGAATCGGGTTCTCAATGATCTGACCACCCTCGGCACCGGCCTTCTGCGGTTTAGCCATAAGACCACGCATACCGGAGAGCTGACGAATTTGGTCCTTACTACCACGGGCGCCGGAGTCAAGCATCATGTAGACTGAGTTGAAGCCCTGCTGGTCCTCCTTCATCTGCTTCATCAGGGTGTCGGCCAGGCGGGAGTTAACGTGTGTCCAGATATCGATGACCTGGTTGTAACGTTCGCCGCCGGTGATGAGACCCATCTGGTAGTTCTGGAGCACCTCTTCTACCTGGGCGTTACCCTCGGCTACATATTCGGCCTTCTCCTTCGGGATGATTACATCGCCGAGGTTGAATGACAGGCCGCCGCGGAATGCCATGCGGTAGCCCAGGTTCTTGATGTCGTCGAGGAACTGGGCAGAACGGGTCACACCGCATTTCTTGATTACCTTACCGATGATGGTGCGCAGGCTCTTCTTTGAGATAATCTCATTGACATAGCCAATCTCCTTGGGCACAAACTGGTTGAAGAGGATGCGGCCCACTGAGGTATCCTTCTTGAGCACCTTCACGGGGTTGCCCTCCTCATCCACGTCGTCGACCATGATGGTCACGGGGGCGTGGAGAGTCACGCGGCCTTCGTTGTAGGCTATCTCGGCCTCTTCCGGACCGTAGAACACTGTGCCTTCACCCTTGTCGCCCTTGCGGAGCTTGGTGATATAGTAGAGGCCGAGCACCATGTCCTGAGAGGGCACGGTGATAGGCGCACCGTTGGCGGGGTTAAGAATGTTGTGAGCGCCGAGCATGAGCATCTGAGCTTCAAGCACAGCCTCGTTGCCGAGGGGGAGGTGCACAGCCATCTGGTCACCGTCGAAGTCAGCGTTGAACGCGGTACATGCCAGCGGGTGGAGCTGAATTGCCTTACCCTCGATCATCTTGGGCTGGAAGGCCTGGATGCCGAGACGGTGAAGTGTCGGTGCACGGTTGAGCAACACGGGGTGACCCTTCATTACATGCTCCAGGATGTCCCACACTACGGGTTCCTTGCGGTCTACTATCTTCTTAGCGCTCTTCACGGTCTTCACGATGCCGCGCTCTATGAGCTTACGGATGATGAAGGGCTTGTAGAGCTCGGCTGCCATGAGCTTGGGGATACCGCACTCATGCATCTTCAGCTCAGGACCTACCACGATTACGGAACGTGCTGAGTAGTCCACACGCTTACCGAGCAGGTTCTGACGGAAGCGACCCTGCTTACCCTTCAGTGAGTCAGAGAGTGACTTGAGGGGGCGGTTGACGTCGCTCTTCACGGCCGACGACTTGCGGCTGTTATCGAGCAGCGAGTCCACAGCCTCCTGGAGCAGACGCTTCTCGTTGCGCAGAATCACCTCGGGAGCCTGAATCTCGATGAGACGCTTCAGGCGGTTGTTGCGGATAATCACGCGACGATAGAGGTCGTTGAGGTCAGAGGTAGCGAAGCGGCCGCCATCCAGGGGAACGAGGGGGCGCAGCTCGGGAGGAATGACCGGCACGGTCTTGAGAATCATCCACTCGGGTTTGTTGCGACCGCGGCTCGCGCGGAAGCTTTCCACCACCTGGAGGCGCTTCAGAGCTTCGGTCTTGCGCTGCTGAGAGCCGTCGGTGTTAGCCTTGTGGCGAAGGTCGTAGCTCAGAGCGTCGAGGTCTATGTCGCGCAGGAGGTCATAGATAGCTTCCGCACCCATCTTGGCCACGAACTTGTTGGGGTCGTCGTCAGGCAGGTTGCGCTGCTCTTCGCTGAGATTGTCTACTATATTCAGATAATCCTCCTCGGCGAGCAGGTCGAATTTCTCCACACCTTCCACATTGCCGGGGTTGATTACTATGTAACGTTCGTAATAGATTACTGCGTCAAGCTTCTTGGAGGGGAGACCAAGCAGGTAACCTATCTTGTTGGGGAGCGAGCGGAAATACCAGATGTGAGCCACGGGCACCACCAGCTCGATGTGGCCCATACGCTCACGGCGCACCTTCTTCTCGGTCACCTCCACGCCGCAACGGTCGCAGACGATGCCTTTGTAGCGGATACGCTTATATTTGCCGCAGTGGCACTCATAGTCCTTTACAGGGCCGAAAATCTTCTCGCAGAACAGGCCGTCACGCTCGGGCTTGTAGGTGCGGTAGTTGATGGTTTCGGGCTTGAGCACTTCGCCGCTGCTCTTCTCCTTGATCTCATCGGGCGATGCAAGGCCGATGGTGATTTTGGAGAAGTTAGTCTTTATCTTATTGTCTCTTCTGAAAGCCATATATTGATATTCCTAAATGGTCATGAATTTAATAAACGGATTTTCCGCGTCCCAAAGTATGCAAACTTCGCTTTTTTCAGAAGTTTAACACACCTTAGGACGCTGATATGGCTCGCTTAGTCAAGCGAGATGCTCAGACCCAAGCCGCGCAGCTCGTGCAGAAGCACGTTGAGCGACTCAGGTATGCCGGGAGTGGGCATGGACTCACCCTTCACGATAGCCTCGTAGGCCTTGCTGCGGCCATTGACGTCATCACTCTTGATGGTGAGTATCTCCTGCAGGATGTGGGCGGCGCCGAATGCTTCGAGCGCCCAAACCTCCATCTCACCGAAACGCTGGCCACCGAACTGTGCCTTACCGCCCAGAGGCTGCTGCGTGATGAGTGAGTAGGGACCGATGGAGCGGGCGTGCATCTTGTCTTCAACCATGTGGCCAAGCTTAAGCATGTAAATCACACCCACGGTGGCGGGCTGGTCGAAACGGTCGCCGGTGCCGCCGTCATAGAGGTAGGTCTTACCGTAGCGGGGCACACCTGCCTTGTCGGTCCATTCGTTGAGGTCATCGAGCGATGCACCGTCGAAGATGGGGGTAGCGAATTTCTCGCCGAGCTCGCGGCCGGCCCAGCCGAGCACTGTCTCGAAGATCTGACCCAGGTTCATACGCGAAGGCACACCCAGCGGGTTCAGACAGATATCTACCGGAGTGCCATCCTCAAGGAAGGGCATATCCTCCTGGCGAACCACACGCGACACGATACCCTTGTTACCGTGGCGACCTGCCATCTTATCGCCTACACCGATCTTACGCTTCTTGGCAATGTAAACCTTAGCCATCTGAAGGATGCCTGAGGGGAGCTCATCGCCTATGGTGATGTCGAACTTCTTGCGGCGCAGCTCGGAGTCGATCTCCTTGCTCTTGCGCAGATAGTTGGTGATCACGGCTGCCACCATCTTGTTGACACGAGCATCGTTGCTCCACTTTGAGAGGTTCACGGTCTCGAAATCGATGGTAGCGAAGTTCACACCGTCGAACTTCATGCCCTTGGGCACGATGTCCACACCGATGAAGTCCTTAACGCCGGCGCTCTCCACACCCTTGGTGATGGTGCGCAGCTTCTCCAGCAGGATTGCCTTGAGGTCGGCCTGCTTCTTCTCATACTCTTCGTCGAGCTTGGGCAGGATAGCGTTGGTCTTGGCGCGGCTCTTCTTCACAGCCTTTGAGAAGAGGTTGGTGCCGATTACCACACCCTTCAGTGAGGGGCTGGCCTTAAGTGAAGCATCCTTCACATCGCCGGCCTTGTCGCCGAAGATGGCGCGGAGCAGCTTCTCCTCAGGAGTGGGGTCGCTCTCACCCTTCGGGGTGATCTTACCAATCATTATGTCGCCGGGCACAACATAAGCACCTACGCGGATAATGCCGCGGTCGTCCAGGTCCTTGGTTGCATCCTCGCTTACATTCGGGATATCGCTGGTGAGCTCCTCCATGCCGCGCTTGGTCTCGCGCACCTCCAGAGTGTACTCATCCACATGGATTGAGGTCAGGATGTCCTCACGCACCATGCGCTCGTTGAGCACGATAGCATCCTCATAGTTGTAACCCTTCCAGGGCATGAACGCCACCTTCAGGTTGCGGCCCAGTGCCAGCTCACCCTTTTCGGTAGAGTAACCCTCGGTGAGGATGTCACCCTTCTTCACGCGCTGGCCCTTGTCGCAGATGGGACGCAGGTCGATGGTGGTACCCTGGTTGGTGCGGCGGAACTTAGGCAGCTTGTATTCCTTCACTGCTGATTCGAAAGCTACATACTCCTCATCCTCAGTGCGGTCATACTTGATGCGGATCACAGTGGCGTCTACATATTCAATCACACCGTCACCCTCAGCCATCACCTGAGTGCGTGAGTCCTGAATGAGCTGACCCTCGATGCCGGTACCCACGATGGGGGCCTCGGAACGAAGCAGAGGCACAGCCTGACGCATCATGTTAGATCCCATCAACGCACGGTTAGCATCGTCATGCTCCAGGAACGGAATGAGCGACGCAGCGATTGAAGCAATCTGAATAGGAGCCACATCCATCAGCTCTACCTGCTCGGGAGCGATAATCGGGAAGTCGGCGTCCTGACGAGCCTTAACCTTATTGAGGATGAAGGTGCCGTCGTCGTTAAGCGGAGCGTTGCCCTGGGCTATCAGCTTGCCCTCCTCATTCTCTGCAGTGAGGTAGATTACATCATTATTATTGAGGTCCACCTTAGAGTTTTCCACCTTGCGGTAGGGGGTCTCGATGAAGCCGAGGTCATTGATTTTCGCATACACACAGAGCGAAGAAATCAGACCGATGTTCGGGCCTTCAGGAGTCTCGATAGGACAGAGGCGACCATAGTGAGTGTAGTGCACGTCACGCACCTCGAAGCCCGCACGCTCACGACTCAGACCGCCGGGGCCCAGCGCAGACATACGGCGCTTGTGGGTGATTTCTGCCAGCGGATTGGTCTGGTCCATGAACTGGCTCAGCGCATTGGTACCGAAGAAGGTGTTGATTACGCTTGAGATTGTCTTGGCGTTAATCAGGTCAATGGGGGTGAACACCTCGTTGTCACGCACATTCATGCGCTCGCGGATAGTGCGGCTCATGCGCGCCAGACCCACACCGAACTGGTTGTAGAGCTGCTCGCCTACTGTGCGCACACGACGGTTGCTCAGGTGGTCGATATCATCCACATCGCTCTTGGCGTTGATCAGCTCGATGAGGTACTTGATGATGGCGATTATGTCCTCGCGGGTAAGCACCTTCACATCCATCGAAGTGTCGAGACCCAGCTTCTTATTGATACGGAAGCGGCCTACTTCACCCAGGTCGTAACGCTTCTCAGAGAAGAAAAGGTTCTGAATTACCTCGCGTGCAGATGCATCATCTGGCGGCTCGGCGTTACGCAGCTGTCGGTAGATGTACTGGATGGCCTCCTTCTCAGAGTTGGAGGTATCCTTCTGAAGAGTGTTGAAGATGATGGAGTAGTCCACGGGGCTCACGCCATCCTTCTTCAGCAGAATAGTCTTGGCGCCGCTGTCCAGAATTGCCGGGATATCATCCTCGGTCAGCTCAGTTTCGCGCTCCACAGCCACATCGTTGCGCTCGATTGACACAACCTCACCGGTATCTTCATCTACGAAGTCCTCAGTCCAGGAGTGAAGCACACGAGCCGCGAGACGGCGACCTACGGCAGCCTTGAGATTCTTCTCGGTAACCTTAACCTCCTCGGCCAGGTCGAAAATCTCAATAATATCCTTATCGCTTTCAAGACCGATGGCACGCAACAGAGTGGTTACGGGCAACTTCTTCTTACGGTCAATGTAAGCGTACATAACGTTGTTGATGTCAGTGGCAAACTCAATCCAGCTGCCGCGGAACGGAATGATACGGGCAGAATAGAGCTTGGTGCCATTGGCATGGGTGCTCTGACCAAAGAACACACCGGGCGAACGGTGGAGCTGGCTTACTACTACGCGCTCAGCACCGTTGATAATGAATGTGCCCTGCTCAGTCATGTAGGGAATCAAGCCCAGGTACACGTCCTGAATAACAGTAGCAAAATCCTCGTGGTCCGGATCAGTACAATAGAGTTTGAGCTTAGCTTTTAAGGGAACGGAGTAAGTGAGTCCACGGGTGAGGCACTCGTCAATAGTGTAACGAGGCGGGTCGATGTAGTAATCGAGGAACTCGAGCACGAAGTTATTACGGGTGTCGGCGATAGGGAAATTCTCTGCGAACACCTTGTACAACCCCTCGTTCTTACGATTCTCAGGGGGAGTGTCGAGTTGCAGGAAGTCTCTGAACGACTTCAGCTGTATCTCCAGAAAATCCGGATAAGGGAGCGGATTTTTGGTAGTGCCAAAATTTACGCGTGGCTTTTCAGTAAGTGATGCGGACATTTGGTCAGAATTATTTTAAAACTTTAATGAGAAGAAAGGTAAACTGCGAGAAGAAAAGGAAACTTGGAGAAGAGAAGAAACATGCACAGAAACAATTATAGCACTAAATTATCAGCGGATAAATTAACTGCCGGTTCTGCGCAGTGTTAAATTTTCTTAAACTTCCATAAAGTTACATAAAACTTCAAAAAGTCAGAAAGATTTAATACGCAAAAAGGTTAAGACCACCCGAAGGTGTTCTTAACCGTTTTGCGGTGTATTGGATTCGCTTATTTAAGCTCAACCTCAGCGCCAGCTTCTTCGAGCTGCTTCTTAAGGCCTTCAGCGTCAGCCTTGGGAAGACCTTCCTTAACGGGGCTGGGAGCGTTGTCAACGAGTTCCTTAGCCTCCTTAAGACCGAGACCGGTGAGCTCCTTAACGAGCTTAACAACTGCGAGCTTGCTTGCGCCAGCTGCCTTGAGGATTACGTCGAAGCTGCTCTTCTCTTCAGCTGCTTCACCACCGGCAGCGGGGCCAGCTGCTACTGCTACGGCTGCAGCGGCGGGTTCGATGCCATATTCGTCCTTAAGGATCTGTGCGAGTTCGTTTACTTCCTTAACAGTGAGGTTAACTAATTGCTCTGCAAAAGCTTTCAAATCTGCCATTGTTGTATTTGTTTTTTTGTTTTTTTATCTGAATTAGTTTTCTTTGTTGGAGAGAGTTTCGAGGATGCCGTGAATCTTGGTGGCACCGCTCTGAAGAGCGCTGATAACGTTCTTGGCCGGAGACTGCAGCAGTGCCACAACGTCGGCGATAAGTTCGTTCTTGCTCTTGATATTGGCCAAGGTCTCCAGGTTCTCTTCGCCAATATATGCAGTTTCTTCTACGAATGCACCCTTGAGAATGGGCAGAGTGTCTTCCTTCTTACGGAAAGCCTTGAGGAGCTTAGCCGGTGCATTGCCGGTGTTGCTCAGCAGCAAGGTGGTTTCGCCGTGAAGCAGATCGTAGAGTCCTGAGTAGTCGAGCTCGCTTTGCTCAAAGGCCACCTTAAGCAAGGTGTTCTTAACGCACAGCATCTTCACATCGTCCTTAAAGCAGGCGCGACGCAGCTCGCTTGTCTTTTCGGCATCCATACCCTGAGTCTGGGTAAGATATACGCAGCTGTACTCAGCGAGCGTATTGCCAATCATTTCTATTACTTGAGCTTTTTCTTCCTTTTTCATGTGTTGCAGTGCATTATTCGGTTACACCTTTTGTCTCGACCTTCACGCCGGGGCTCATGGTACTTGAAAGATATATGCTCTTGATGTAAGTGCCCTTAGCGGTTGCGGGTTTCAGCTTAATGAGGGTGTTGATGAACTCCTTGGCGTTGCCTACCATCTGCTCGGCAGTGAAGCTCACCTTGCCGATTGAGGCGTGAATGATACCATTCTTGTCAACCTTGAAGTCGATCTTACCCTGCTTAACCTCCTTAACAGCCTTTGCTACATCCTGTGTAACAGTGCCGCTCTTGGGGTTAGGCATCAGGCCACGGGGACCGAGAATACGGCCGAGTGCACCGATCTTACCCATTATAGCCGGCTGAGTGATGATTACATCAACGTCAGTCCAACCACCCTTGATTTTCTGAATATATTCGTCGAGGCCAACATAGTCAGCGCCGGCTGCCTTAGCAGCTTCTTCCTGGTCGGGGTTGCAGAGCACGAGTACACGTACCTGCTTACCGGTGCCATTGGGCAGAGATACCACGCCGCGTACCATCTGATTGGCCTTACGGGGGTCTACACCAAGACGCACGTCAATGTCGAGCGAAGCGTCAAACTTGGTAAAGGTAATTTCCTTTACCTTTTCGGCTGCTTCAGCAAGCGTATAAGCCTTCCCAGCTTCAATCTTCGACAAAGCCAACTTTTGATTCTTTGTAAGTTTACTCATTTCAATTGAAGTTATTTAGTTTAATTCAGGGAATGTGCCTTTTACGGTGATACCCATGCTTCTGGCTGTACCGGCTACCATACGCATAGCAGCATCGACTGTGAAACAGTTCAGATCAGGCATCTTATCCTCAGCAATAGTCTTTACCTGCTCCCAGGTGATCTCAGCAACCTTCTTACGGTTAGGCTGAGCAGAACCGCTTTTGAGCTTTGCAGTCTCCTTGAGCTGTACGGCTACAGGGGGAGTCTTGACAATAAAGTCGAAGCTCTTGTCGGTGTAGTAAGTGATTACTACAGGCAGTACCTTACCTGCCTTGTCCTGAGTGCGGGCATTGAATTGCTTGCAGAATTCCATGATGTTGATGCCCTTAGAACCCAACGCCGGGCCTACCGGAGGCGAGGGGTTTGCGGCACCACCCTTAATCTGCAATTTGATCTGTCCAGCAATTTCTTTAGCCATTGTTTTTGTTGTTTAAAAAAGTATTGAACGCGTGAAAACAAGCTCGGGGCGTAACACCTCCCTTACTTATTCTCTCTCTACCTGGGTGCTCTCAAGTTCCAGTTTGGTAGCACGGCCAAAAATCTTGACCTCTACCTTCAGCTTCTTCTTCTCGTTGTTCACTTCCTTGATTACGCCTGAGAAACCATTGAAGGGACCAAAAATTACCTTCACTGCTTCGCCTTCGAGGAAGTCGCCGCCTTCGGCCTCTTCGGCCTCCTGCAGCTCGTCGGCTCGGCCTAACATGCGCTTAACATCCTGCTCGGAGATAACCTCGGGTTTTGCACCCTTGCCTCGTCCGCGCAGAAAGTCAATTACATTGGTGGTGTTGCGCAGCTCATACTCCACCTCTCCCTGAAGATTGGCTTCGATGAAGACATAACCTGAATAAAGGGTACGTTCCTTGAGCACACGCTTACCATTGCGGTTAGTGTATACCTTCTCAGTGGGAATCAATACCTGTGAGACATACTGACCAAGGGTTCCGTTCTTGATTGCAGCATCAAGCACTTCCTTTACCTTGGCTTCCTTACCGGAAATGGCACGCAGCACGTACCAGTTTTTTTTATTCTCAGCCATTGAGTCCTACTTTAAAGATTAAAACGAGAGTCCGTAGATGAATTCCATCAACAGATTAAATATCTTGTCCACAACCCAGATGAACACGGCGATGATTATGGAAGCTATCAACACCAGCACTGCGCTATTGACAAGTTGTTTTTGAGTCGGCCAGGATACCTTATAGACGAGTTCGTCATAAGATGCCTTGATTGCGCCAAGTAGTTTCATATTATTCTATAAAATTAGCACGGGAAGAGAGGCTCGAACTCCCGACACCTGGTTTTGGAGACCAGTGCTCTACCAACTGAGCTATTCCCGTGTTTAAGGGCTTATCGCTGGAAGGCGATAAGCCCAATATGTAATATTTTCGGAAGAATCGGGTGAGAGGTCTGAGCCTCTCCACCCTATCTTTGGGGTTGACTTATTAGTCCTCGATGATACCGGTGATCTGACCTGAACCTACAGTGCGGCCACCTTCACGGATTGCGAAACGCAGACCGGGATCGCAAGCTACGGGAGTGATGAGCTTAACGTCGATCTCAACGTTGTCACCAGGCATTACCATTTCCACACCTTCGGGGAGAGTGATCTCACCGGTTACGTCAAGCGTACGGATGTAGAACTGAGGACGGTAGTGATTGTGGAAGGGAGTGTGACGGCCACCTTCTTCTTTCTTCAGGATGTAAACCTGAGCCTTGAAGTGATCGTGGGGCTTAACCATGCCGGGGTGGCAGATTACCATACCACGCTTAACCTCGTTCTTGTCGATACCGCGGAGGAGCAGACCTACGTTGTCACCAGCTTCACCCTGATCGAGGAGCTTGCGGAACATCTCAACGCCGGTTACAACTGACTTCTTGTCAGCGCCGAGGCCGAGGATCTGAACTTCGTCACCAACCTTTACGATACCAGCCTCGATACGACCTGTAGCAACGGTACCACGACCGGTGATTGAGAATACGTCCTCAACAGGCATAAGGAAGGGTTTGTCGATATCGCGGGGAGGCAGGGGAATCCAGTTGTCAACAGCGTCCATGAGCTCCATCACCTTGTCTACCCACTGAGCTTCACCGTTGAGTGCGCCAAGAGCAGAACCCTGGATGATGGGAGTCTCATCGCCATCGTAGTCATACTGAGAAAGGAGGTCGCGCATGTCCATCTCTACGAGCTCGAGCATTTCAGCATCGTCCACCATGTCGCACTTGTTCATGAATACAACAAGACGGGGAACGTTTACCTGACGAGCAAGCAGGATGTGCTCACGAGTCTGGGGCATGGGGCCGTCAGTAGCAGCAACTACGATGATAGCACCGTCCATCTGAGCAGCACCAGTTACCATGTTCTTTACATAGTCAGCGTGGCCCGGGCAGTCTACGTGAGCGTAGTGGCGGTTAGCTGTCTGATACTCTACGTGAGCAGTATTAATAGTGATACCACGCTCCTTCTCCTCGGGAGCGTTGTCGATTGAGTCGAATGAACGAGCTTCTGAAAGACCTTTCTCAGCGAGCACCTTGGTGATAGCTGCAGTAAGGGTGGTTTTACCGTGGTCCACGTGACCGATGGTACCGATATTTACGTGCGGCTTGGTTCTTTCGAATTTTTCTTTAGCCATAAGATTGCTATGTTATTTTTGATTTATGATTAACGGCTTAATCGAGAAAAGATTGGAGCCGGTGGCGGGATTTGAACCCGCGACCTCTTCCTTACCAAGGAAGTGCTCTACCCCTGAGCTACACAGGCATTAAAAAGATTGAGCGGAAGACGAGGTTCGAACTCGCGACCCATAGCTTGGAAGGCTATTGCTCTACCAACTGAGCTACTTCCGCATGAAGCTCGCCTCATAAGGCTAATCTTGTGGGCAAAGATGGATTCGAACCACCGAAGGTATAAACCAGCAGATTTACAGTCTGCCCCATTTGGCCACTCTGGTATTTGCCCATTTTTTGAAATCTCTTTCGTGATAACCGCTGTTGTTATCGGATTTCGGGTGCAAAGTTAGAGATAATTTTTGTATCCACAAAATTTTCCTCAAAAAAATTCAGACTTTTTTCATGAAATTTTTCTAAGGCTCTGATTTTGAGCACTGAGGCCGTGCGGCGCCGATTGCAGATTTTTTCGGCAATGAGCTTTGCCAACTCCGGATATCGCCCTGCACAGAGCCTTGAACCCTGCACAGGAAGCGGCGAGTCTCAGACTTTGCGTTCGGGATAAGCCACGCGGGTGTGATAGATCGTAGCGAGGCGTTTTTTAAATGTATCCTTCACCTTTTCCACATCGGCGAAGCTGATGGGGCTTTCGCGGAAGAGTCCGTCGGCCATCTGTCCGTCGATTATCTTGTTTACGAGCTTATCTATAGCCTCGGGGGTGTAATCCTTAAGGCTTCGGGAGGCCGCTTCCACGGCGTCGGCCATCATCAGAATAGCTGTCTCGCGGCTGCGGGGGTTCGGTCCCGGGTAGCGGAATGGCGCTGTGTCCACCGGTCCGCCGGCATTATTACAAGCCGTGTTATAGAAATACTTCGTCAGGCCGCGGCCATGGTGTTCCAGGATAAAGTTGCGGATAACGGTGGGAAGTTTGGCGTGCTCGGCCATCTCCTCCCCTACTGTCACGTGGCTGATAATCTTTCGCGCCGAGGTCTCGGGGTCGAGGCCGTCGTGGGGGTTCACGCCATGCTGGTTTTCGGTGAAAAATATCGGGCTTTGGAGCTTGCCGATGTCGTGATACAGGGCTCCGGTACGCACCAGGGTGGTGTTGGCGCCTATTGCGCGGGCGGCCTCGGTGGCGAGCGTGCTCACCTGCATGGAGTGCTGGAAGGTGCCGGGGGCCTCCTCTGCCAATCGGCGCAGCAACGGGTTATTGATGTCGCTTAGCTCCACGAGTGTCACCATAGAGGTGAATCCGAATATTTTTTCGATGAGAAAAATGAGCACATAGGTGAGAGAGAGGAGCACGGAGTTGATGGCAAAGGCGAGATAGATTTTAGCCTCTAATCCCTCGAGCGAACCTTGAGTGATGAGCATAGCCACAGTGAAGGCTATGCAGTAAGCGCAGAAGCTGGCGAAGGAGCTGCGCAGCAGCTGGGAGCGACGGGAGAGCTGACGCAGACAGAACACTGCCGCCGAGCCGGCCATAAACTGCATGAACACGAACTGAAACTGATAGGTAGCCACCAGTGCGGCTATGAGTATGGTGCTGAGAAGCGAGAAGATGGCTGTGCGCGAGTCGAGGAAGATAAGCACCATCACCGGCACGGTGGCGAAGGGGACGAGGTAGATGCCCAGCGTGAAGGTCTCAAACATCAGCACGGAGAAGAGTACAAACAGCGTGATGATGCTCACGATGAAGACCATCATGCGCAGATTGGCATAAACGGCCGGCCGGTAAATACGTATATATGTAAAGAGTATGGTGAAGACGCAAATCACATAGAGCAGCTGGCCGAGAATCATGAGCATGCTCTGGGCCGAGTCGCTCCCCTGCTTTGCGAGCATGTCCTCATAGGTGCGCAGGTTGGTGTAAATCTGCGGGGTCACGATTTCGCCGCGGTCCACAATCCTCTGGCCCTGGGTGATTTTACCCTGACCGGAGCTTATGCTCAGCAGCGCCTGACCCATGTAAAGGCTGTCGGTGGCGGGATCGGGAATAATATTAGGTGTGATTGACTGACGCAGACGGGTTATATCCTCTTCAGTGAGGGAGTAGGAGCCACCCCATCCCTCCTGATAATGGTCAGTGACCCACTTGCAGGCCTCGTCGGTGCTGACGGCGCCTGAGGCATCGACTGACGATGCCGAGTTGTCGTCGGCCAGGATACGCACCTGCCGCTCCGTGGTCTTCTTCACGCGATTGCGCAGCGCCGGACTCATGATGCCGTGTTCGTAGACATTATTTACCAAGCGGCGCAGCTGGTTCACCTTCACGTCAAGTATGCCGCTGTGTTCCAGTCTGTTGATGGAAGCCACGCGCGCCGAGTCCTCATACTTCACGAAGGGGGCGAAATTGCGGGTCACGCTGTCGGTGGCGTGGCGTATCGTGGCCGAATCCAGATATATAGGTATATCAAAGGGTGCGGTCAGCAGAGGATAGCGCCAGGGATGTCCCTCTTCGTAGGAGAGGGTCTGGCGGTCATTGCGTGGCAGCGCGAGCACTATCAGCGCCACGGCCACGAGCACAAGCAGGATTCGGGATATGAGTGATTTGGAATTCATGAGAGTAAATTCAGGCGGGTTATGCCCGGTATATTACGTAAATCGGCACACAGACGCTCGGCTGACTTGCGCGATGTGGTGCGCAGGGTCAGACGCAGGGCGGCTTCATTGTTATTTCTTCTTACGGAAAGCGTGGAGAGCTCAAAGCGGCGCAGCGAGCAGACTTCGTGGAGAACCCTCTCGGGCAGGTCGCGGCTCCAGGGGGCTATAATCTCCACTTCGAGCTCCTTGACTTCGGCTATGGCGCGCACCGGCTTGGCGGCCTTAGGCTCACCTTTGCGCAGCACGCTTCGAAGGCGTGATTTCGCCGTAGGAGTGTGGCAATAATCCAGCCATTTCTCCGTAGGCATCTGCGAGTCTGAGGTGATAATCTCCACCTGGTCGCCGCTGTCAAGCACGTGGTCGGGAGCGACCAGACGGTGAGCTATCTTGCCACCTATGCAGTGCAGCCCCAGCTCGGAATGAATGGCAAAGGCCATGTCGAGCACCGTGGCGCCGGCCGGCAGCGTCTTGAGGTCACCCTTCGGGGTGAAGACATAAATCTTCTTGGCGAAGAGGCTGAGTTTGATGGTATCGAGGAAGTCGATGGCGTTAGGCTCGGGATTAGCCAGAATATCCTTGATGGTATTCATGAGGGAGTCCACCTCCCCTTCGTCGTCATTCTCCCCCGTCTTGTAGCGCCAATGAGCTGCATAGCCTATCTCGGCAATATTGTCCATCTTAGCCGAACGTATCTGCACCTCAATCCATTTCCCCTCGGGACCCATCACGGTTAGGTGGAGCGCGCGGTAACCATTGTCTTTCGGGGTAGTAATCCAGTCGCGCAGACGGTCGGGGTGCACGCGCCTGTCGCGTGTTATAATGGTGTAAATCTGCCAGCAGCGCAGCGCCTCAAGAGCATCGTCGTCATTGTCAAAGACAATGCGCACGGCGTATATATCGTAAATGTCATGGAAGCCTACATTCTTCTTCTGCATCTTGCGCCAGATGCTGTAGGCACTTTTCACGCGCGCCTTTATGGTGTAGCTGAAGCCGGCCTCGTCGAGCTGACGACGCAGCGGCGCCACAAATTCCTCCACCACTTCGTCGCGATGATCCATCCCCTGCTCCACCAGGTTTGTGATTTCAGCATACTTCTCAGGCTCGCGGAAGCGGAAGGTGAGGTCCTCAAATTCCTCCTTCATCTTGAAAAGCCCCAGGCGCTCGGCCAACGGCGCGTAGACATAAAGCGTTTCGCCGGCCACTTTCAGTTGCTTCTCGCGGCGCATGAAGTGGAGTGTGCGCATGTTATGAAGGCGGTCAGCCATCTTTATGAGCACAACACGCACATCGGCACTCATAGAGAGGAGGAGTTTGCGGAAATTCTCAGCCTGCACCGAAGCTTTTACGCCGAAGATGCCCCCCGAAATCTTCGTGATGCCCTCTACTATCGAGGCTATGCGGGGGCCGAAATTGCGCTCTATATCATCGCGCGTATAGTCGGAGCGCTCAATCACGTCATGCAGGAGCGCGGCGGCTATGGAGGTGGAGCCGAGTCCCAACTCGCAGATTACGATGCGGGCCACGGCCAGCGGGTGCATTATATAGGGCTCGCCACTGCCGCGCCGGGCACCGCGGTGAGCCTGCCGGGCGAAGTCAAAAGCACGCGTAATCAGATCAGCCTTCTTGCGGTGATGACTGTTCATGTACGCATCCAGCACTTCCCGGAAGGCGCCCTCAATTCTGCGTTCTTCTTCAGCGGTTTCAGTCATAAGTAAGTATCAAAAATTAAACGATACCCAATTCATAAGTAAGTGATATATCTTGAACATATAATTCTTGTTATTTTCGGTCGCTTTCACCTTGTCGCTCAGTCGCATAGCTCGCTATGCTCCTTCGCTCCGCGGCGAAATCGCCTCGAAAATAACTGCGCCTTATATGTTCATTAATTTTTGACACTTACTTA
>JAAVFJ010000040.1 GCA_014800845.1 Bacteroidales bacterium
AATGGACATATAAGGCGCAGTTATTTTCGAGGCGATTTCGCCGCGGAGCGAAGGAGCATAGCAAGCTATGCGACTGAGCGACAAGGTGAAAGCGGCCGAAAAGAACAAGAATTATATGTTCAAGATATAACACTTACTTCAGAATTTGATATCGTTTAATTTTTGACACTTACTTATAAAGGGGTGTGGGATAAACGCCCTGCTCGGCGAGCTGACGGAAGCGCTCCACAGTGGCGGGGCGGTCGGCGGCGTAGGTCACGCCAAACCATTTTGAGGGGGTCTCAAGCACCTTTACCGATGCGAGGCCGCGTGTGGTGAGGTCGTTGACTACTGAGGGGATATAGAACTCGCTCTTCAGCTCCGTGCCATGCTCCTTGAGGAAGTCGATGAATGCCTGCTCGGAGTAGTCGAAGAAGTCGGGGGTGAAGCCCCACATGTTCATGCTCACGGGGGCGCCGGCTGGGAAGGGTGCTTCGGTGCCATCTTCAAGCAGCTGGATGAGCTTGCCCTCCTTCATCTGTATGCCGTGGCACTCGTTGACGCCGGTCAGCACGCCCTCTTCCGACACCTGGCAGAGGCCGCGGCTCACACCGCCGTTTTCGCTGAGCGTATTTTCGATTTTGAAGCCGACCATGCAGTATTCACCCTTCTTGCCCTCGGCCTGCTTGAGGAAGTCGGCCAGGGTCTTGAAGCTTTCGGGGCCGTAATAGTCATCGGCATTGATCACGCCGAAGGGCTCGTTGATCACGCCCTTACCCATGAGGGTGGCGTGGCCGGTGCCCCAGGGCTTTGTGCGTCCGTCGGGCACGGTGAAGCCTGCGGGCAGCGCGTCGATGCTCTGGAAAACTACCTCCACGGGGACATGGCCCTCATATTTTGCTACTACTTTTTCGCGAAAATCCTGCTCGAAGTCCTTGCGGATTACGAATACTATCTTGCCGAAGCCGGCGCGCAGCGCGTCATACACGGAGTAGTCCATGATGGTTTCGCCGTTGGGGCCGAGGCCGTCGAGCTGCTTGAGGCCGCCGTAGCGCGAGCCCATGCCTGCAGCGAGAATGTAAAGAGTGGGTTTCATATTCAGAAGTTTAATTATTGAGGTTTCTTAATCAGGGAGACGATGAGACGCAGGAAGGTGTCAAACATGACGATGCGGGCGTTGGCGTTGCGCGCTATGTGCTGTATGGCCATGTCGAAATCGCTCACTATCTCCTCCACATTGGCGGCGTTGATGAATGGCGAGAAGCGGCGGGAGAAGTTCTCCTCGTCGGTGGTCATTCGCGAGAGCTGCGGCATAGCCAGATTGTAGATGAAGTTCTCCCTCACCTGCGTGAGGAAATACTCCAGCAGGCGGCAGTTCTTCTCGCGCCCCATGTCGGCACACTTGTCGGCAAGTTCGCGCAGCCCCTTGACGTCGCGGGAATAAGCCTTACGCATCACCTCGCGGAAGATGGAGGCCATCTCAGCCGTCTCCCCCCGGGAGTCGATGGCTTCAATGGCGGCACACGCATTGCCGTCGGCCACGCGCGCCAGGTCGGCCGCGCTCTGCGCATCGATAGAGTAGTCGCGCATGAGCAGGGTGGCTATCTCCGAGGCGGTGAGACCGGGCACCGTCACTCGTTGTGTGCGCGAATAGATGGTAGGAAGAATTCGGCCCGGCTCGTTGCTCACCATGATGAAGCAGGTGTCCTCCCAGGGCTCCTCTATTATCTTCAGGAGCTTATTGGCCGCCTCGGGATTCATCTTCTCGGGGAGCCAGATGAGCACTATCTTCACGGGCGAGGAGTAGTTTGACATATTAGCCACACGCAGGATATTGGCCGCCTCCTCCACATAGATCTGCGGACGCGAGTTGCCGGCGCCTATCGTGTCAAGCCAGCGCTGCCAGGAGGCGTAGGCGCTCCCCTGAGTGAATTCGCGCCAGCGGTCCATGTAGTCGGCGCTCACCTCCAGGTGTTCGCTCTTCTTCTTCACCACGGGAAACACGTAGTGCATGTCGGCATGGTTCAGGCTCTGGTGCTGCACGCAGGAGGGGCAGTGGCCGCAGCTGTCTGAAGCGGTGCGGTGCGGACACTGCAGATACTGCGCGAGCGCCCGTGCCAACGACAGTTTGCCGGTGCCCTCGGGGCCCGAAAGCAACAGCGCGTGGGGCAGTCTGCATGCTGATGCCATCTGCAGCAGATGCTGCTTTATCTCGTTATGTCCGGGAATATCTGCGAATCTCATCTGTTGCAAAGTTACAAAAACTTTAGGGGATGAGGCCTATATTCGGTGAAAAATTACTAACTTCGTGATATGAATTCACAACAAGCCATGATACCATTCCTGCGCAGCGTGGCTCAGGAGATTATTTCGCGCCGGGGTGCCGACCTGTCTGACACTATCTTTGTGCTCCCGGGCAAGCGTGCCGGCATGTTTCTGCAGCGCCACATCGAGGAGATCATAGAGCGGCAGTATTCCCGCCGCAGCTCCCGCAAGGAGCGACCCCTCATCATGACTTTTGCCGAATTCATAGAGAAGATTGACGGGCGCCGCACAGGCTCTCGCCTGGAGCTGCTCTTCAGCCTCTTCGCCACCTGGCGGGAACTGACCGAGGCCGATGCCGACTTCGAGCAGTTTCGTACCTGGGCCGAGACGGTGCTCAGCGATTTCGATGAGATTGACCAGTATGATGTAGATGCGCAGGGGCTGTTCCGCAACATCACTACCCATAATGAAATCTCAACCGATTACCTCAACGACGACCAGCGCCGCGTGATTCGCGAATACTTCGGCGCGGAGCGTCCCGAGCGCCCGGGGAGCTTCTGGCGGCATTTCAATCCGCACTCCGAGCTGTCCGGCAAATTCATGGAGCTCTGGCAGCAGCTCGCCCCCCTCTACGCCGCGTTCACCGAACGGCTCGAGAAGTCCGAGTTCGCCTACACGGGCGCCCTCTGCCGGCGCGCTGCCGACAAGCTGAGTGCCGGAATCACCGAGGGTATCAGCGGCAAACGCATTATTATGGTGGGCTTCGATGCGCTCACCGCCACACAGCTGCGCCTCTTTAAAGCGCTTCAGAAACTCCGCGATGACCGCGGGGAGCTGGTGGCCGATTTCTTCTGGGATGCCCCGGGAGCGGTCATGGCCAAGGATTCCCCGGTGGACGCCGGTAGGTTTCAGTGGCAGAACATGGAGCTGTTCCCCTGCTCCATCGAGGGGATGGATAACTACACCCGCAATCTGACCTTTCCGCAGGTGATGGACGTGATAGCCTGCCCCGGCAACACGGCGCAGGCTAAGGTAGCCGGCAAGCTGCTGGCCGACATTGTGGCCGGACGCGGCGCCCCCTACACCGACCCGGCGCGTGTGGCCATCGTGCTCCCCGACGAGAGCCTGCTCTTCCCTATGTATTACTCCGTGCCCCCGGAGATAGCCCCCGACGTCAACCTCACCATGGGTTACCCGGTAAAGTCCACCTCGGTGGCCTCATTCGTAGTGCTTCTGCGAAAGCTTCAGCGCTCGGTGCGCAAGCAAAACGGTGAGGACCTCTTCCACTTCCGCGAAGTGCGCAGTCTGCTCTCCCACCCCTTTATGCAGATGATGCTCACGGTGCCGGTGGTGGAGCGTCTGCAGGGGGAAATCCTGTCGAAACACCTCTTCTACATGAGCGCCCCGCGTCTCTGCGAAGCGCTCGGAGATGCCGACACCCCTGAGCGCCGCGAGATTATCGGGCTGATGTTTCGCGCCATGACGCGAACCACCACCGGCCGCCAGGTCTGCGACTGGCTTCGCGAATGTCTGCTTCAGGTGATGCGCTCCTTCACTCTCGCCTCAGCCGTGAAGGAATTCAAGCGGCTTGACATCACTCTGCTGCAAAGCTACCTGGGTGCGCTCGAGGAGTTCCGCACGCTTGCCGACGCCCACGGGCTCCTCGCCATGCACTGGCGCACTGCCCTGACCATGCTTGACTCCGTGATGAGAAACTACACGGTGCATCTGCAGGGGCAGCCGCTCACCGGTGTGCAGATCATGGGTATGCTCGAGACTCGCACACTTGACTTCGACTTCCTCATCATCCCCTCCATGAATGAGCGCATCTTCCCCCGCCGCCTGCGTGTGCACACCTTCATCCCCGACACTCTGCGCCGCGGCTGGATGCTCCCCACCCTGCGGCATAAGGAGCAGGCTTACGCCTATCATTTCTACCGCCTCATAGCCCGCGCACGCGAAGTGCACATGCTCTACGACGCCTCGCAGAGCGGCCTGAAGAGCGGCGACCCGTCGCGCTATCTGCTGCAGCTCCGCTATCTCTTCCCCGAGGCCGCAAACCTGCGTTGGCGCTCCGCCCGATTTAACATCAACACCCCGGTGGTGCCCGCTCTCAAAGCCGCCAAGCACCCCGACGACCTCAAGCCGTTTCTCACTCCCGGCTCCGGACGCAACCTCTCGGCCTCTTCGCTGAAGGACTACTTGGAGTGTACCCTCCGATTCTATCTGGCACATGTGCTGAAGAAAAAACTGCGCAAGGAGCCTGCGGAATTTATGGACGCCGCCACTCAGGGCACTGTGCTCCACGACACCATGCAGGCGCTCTACGATTCTCTGCTCCCCCCGGACTTCAAGGAGGGCGACACGCCCCCCGTGCGCCGCATCAGCAAGCAGACCATACGGGTCTGGCTCGACGGCTCCACGCTCTCCCTGCGCAAGCTGGTGCACGAGATGGTGCGCAAGAATTACCCGGCAGCAGCCGACATGACGGAGCTCTCGGGCGATGCTCTCATCATGGCCGAAGTGATTGAGACATACGCGCGAAACTGTCTCACTGCCGACCTCGCTCTGGCACCCTTCGATTACCTCGACAACGAACACAAGATTACCACAACCTATCATTTTGACACCGGCAAAAGGGTCAATATGACCTTCATAATCGACCGTCTGGACCGCATCACGGCCCCCGACGGAGAGCCCCGCCTACGTATTGTGGACTACAAGACCGGCTCCGACGACCTGAAATTCGCCAAGGTGAGCGACCTCTTTCATGCCCCGGCAGGCAAGAATACTAAGGGCATTTTCCAGCTCATGCTCTATTCGCTGCTCTACCCCTCAGTGGCCCCCTCGCTTACATCCGACGACCCTATAGCCCTCTCCATCTACCGCACGCGCCTGCTTGAAGTGACTGATTATCAGACCATAGTGGAGTGCGGCGACACCCCCGTCTACTCCCATCTCCCCTATCTCGATGAGTATCAGACCACTCTCAACGACATTCTCAAAGAGCTCTTCGACCTCGACCTCCCATTTGTGCAGACCTCCAATCAGGCCAAATGCACCTACTGCGACTTCCGCCAGCTCTGCGGCCGCTGACGCCGGAGCAGACAGACGCATACGCAAGCATGCAGCAACCCCGCACGAGGCGACCAATTTCGGCAGCGCGTGCGAGGTTGCTTAATTCTGTTTACGCCTCCTTCAGCTATTCATCGTCATCGTCATCATCCTCCCAATCGAGGAAGAAATCGTCGGCAGTGTAGGTAGCTTCACGGAATGAAGCCATGTCGCGGGCATCGCGTTTGGTAGGGCGCCCAAGACCCTTGCGGCGATCCACGAAGCCCGAGATGCGGGTCATCTCCAGCAGTTCATACTGATCCTGACTCGTAATGTTCTCCAGATACTCCGGCACAAGCTTGGCACCCAGGCGCCCCCCCGGAATAGCTTTCACGCGAAAAGTATAAGTAATCGGGGGCTTACGCACACTCACCTCATCGCCCGGCTTGACAGGGCGCGACGGCTTAGCCGCGGCGCCCCCCACGGTGACACGGTTATTCTTGCAAGCATCCGTGGCCTGAGTGCGAGTCTTAAACACACGCATCTCCCAAAGCCACTTGTCCACACGCTCCTCACTCTTAGGCATAATTCTCAGGGGTTATTTGTTGTTAAAAGTGTTCATGGCAAAGGGGAGGCCGCTCAGGCAGTAGGCTCTCACGGCGTCGGCGGCTATCTCTATGCGCTCGGGCATCTGCGCCATTTCTTCGGGCGGGAAGGGGGCGAGGACGTAGTCTACCTGTCCGCCACGGGGGAAGTCGTTGCCTATGCCGAAGCGCAGGCGTGCGTAGTTGGTGTTACCCAGTTCGGAGGCTATGTTCTTCAGACCATTGTGGCCGGCATCGGAGCCGGAACCGCGCAGACGGATGGCTCCGAAGGGGAGCGCCAGGTCATCGACCACCACCAGCAGATTCTGCAGCGGCAGCTTCTCCTTGTTCATCCAATAGCGCACGGCCACACCGCTCAGATTCATAAAGGTAGAGGGCTTCAGCACCATCAGCTGCTTGTTTTTCAGTCGGAAGCGTGCCATCTCGCCGTAGCGGCATGACTCAAACTCTGCGCCGGCATCGGCAGCGAGCCTGTCGGCCACCATGAAGCCTATATTGTGGCGTGTGCGAGCATATTCGGCACCGGGATTACCCAGGCCTACTATCAGGTATTTCATAGTAAGTATTCTAATTTAGACCCCGGAGCGGGCGGCTAGTGGGAGCCCCCTGCTCTGCCGGGAGATTAAAAAGTCAAAGGAGCGGAGCGCCTGTTGAGGGCCACTCTCGCTCCTTTGTAGTGGGGATTTGCCAGCAGCTTATTACTCTGCCTTAGCAGCAGCACCACGGGCGGCACGGGTGAGCTGAACGGCGCATACAACTGCGTTCTTAGCGTTCATCAGCTCGAGGCCTTCATAGCTGAGATCGCCTACGGCGAGGCTCTTGCCGAGACCGAGGTGGTCAACGTTTACTACGAGACGCTCGGGAATCTGGTCGATCATAGCCTTAACGCGGAGCTTACGCATTGAGAGTGACAGCTTACCACCGGCTTTCACACCTTCGGCGTGGCCTTCGATCTTCACGGGAACATCGATTACTACGGGCTTGCCGGGAGTTACTTCGAGGAAGTCGATGTGGAGCACGGTGTCCTTTACGGGCTGGAACTGGATGTCCTTCATGATAGCCACGCGCTTTTCGCCGTTGAGGTCAAGCTCGATTTCGAAGATGTCGGGAGTGTAGATTAGCTTGCGAACATCTTCAGCCTTCACTGCGATGTCAGTGGTGATAATACCGCGCTTCTCGTCGATTTCTACAATCTTTTCGCCCTCTTTGAGGGTGCCTGCATAGGGAAGCTCCACGAGCTTGCCACCGTTGAGCACTGCGGGAATCATGCCTGCTGCGCGCAGGGCCTTGGTCTGCTTCTTGCCACCCTCGGTACGGGGAGTGGCTGCGAGGTTGAATTTCTTCATCTCTTTGGTTGGGTAATGATAGTGTTACTAAAAATAAGTTGTTGCGGAAGTGAAATCATCGCACCCTCGGCGGCCGGCTCGCGGCCACTCCTGCCGGACCTCCAAACGGAAGCCACCCGGCGCGGGCAACAAATTTCCCATCACACTTTTCCTCGGCTTCGCAAGCGTAGCACCCGCATGCGGACACTTTCTCACAAAGTCGCCACAAAGTTACAATTTTTTTCTGAACCCACCAAATATTCCTCCCTCTCCACTGCTCAAAACGCGCAAAGAGGGCACCCCGAAGCCGGGATGCCCTCTTTATTTTAAGGGGTTGGGATTACTTCACGATCACTTTCGCGTTGCCCACGATGTAGAATCCGGGAGCTACAGCCTCGGTGTGGCTTGCAGCGGCGGGAGTGATGTTGCGCAGGAGCTGGCCCTGAGCGTTGTAGAGGGGGAGTGTCTCACCCTCGTGGCCGTTGATTACGATAGCGCCCTTCACAGCGTAGATGTCGCTTGCGCCGGCTACTATGCCCTCTACGCCTGCAGCTACCATTGAGCAGCTGTTAGAGTAAAGACCGGGGCGAGTGCCCTCTTCGCTGATGAATTCGGGCACGAGGTGGTAGACGTAGTTCTTGCCGAGCTCCACGGTGTTGTCCACGTAAGAAGTAGCGTCAGCGGGCAGGTCAGCCAGATGTTCGCCATCGCGGAGAAGCTCGTAGCCATTCAGTGTGTAAGCACCCTGAGTGGGGAAGTAGATGATATCGTCGATCATTACGCCGAAGGCATCGGTTGAGCAGTAATGTATAGCGAAGTAACGGGCATCGGCGGGGAGAGTGGCCATGAATTCGTGCCAGTTCTGGTCATCGGAAGTTTCCTTCTTGAGGAGCTTGAATGAGTCTACGTCGGCGTCAGTAGAGGAGTACCAGAGTTCAATAGTCTCGGGGAATTCGCTTGAGATGTTAGCCCACATGAAGGCAACCTCACTGTCTGCTTCTACCTGGGGGGAGATCAACCAGTCGTCGGCAGTAGCATTCTGGGGAGACATTGCTATGAGCATCTTGTCGGAGTTGTCGTAACCCATCACGCCATACTCATCGAGGTGAGATTCGTGGGCGCTGATTACCTGGAAGGCCTTGGGCTGGTCATCAAAGAGTACGCACACGTTTTCGAGCTCACCGAGGGTGTAGGGCACAGCGTTGTCGTAGTCGAGGTTGGTCCAGCGGCCGAGCTTGGAGTCGTAGCTGAAGGTGGGAAGGAATTCAAATGTCTCGAGGGCTTCGTCGGCTATGGGTGAAGTCCACTGCAGTGCGATTGAGCCGTCAGCCTCGTTGAAGCTACCGGTGAGATCATTGATCACGGGCTGCTCCACGGTGCCTACCTCTGCCTGGATGGAGAGCAGGTCGTTAGAGGCATCTTCGTCGGCCTCAGTGAGTGAAGCCACGAAGCGAACTGCAGCGCCGATGTATTCGGAAGTCATCATGGTGTATTCACCTACATAATTCACGCTCTTGCGCATTTCAAGCGCTTCGGTTGATTCGGGCACGAATTCAAATGTGCCTATCTGCTTGCCGCGGATGTTGGTCACGGTACCCTTGAGTGTGGGGACAGCCACGCTGTTCTTACCGTTGTTCATCACAGTAGCGGTGATGGTGGTCTTCTCGCCGGGGACGATGACGGTGGGGAGAACGCTGATATCTGTTACGGCCATATCCTTTTCAGCGCCTACCTTAACGGTGTACCCCTCCATGATGAAGAGCTGGTTGGCGTTGGTAAACTTCATGTCAATGCCTACGCTAACGCACTGCTTGTCGAGGAGCTCAGCGGGCAGGTCATAGACCAACGAGCCCCAACCGCTGTAAGCATTGAGGTCCACAGTAGCTACGGTCACTTCCTCGCCGCTGTTGGTTTTCGCGTACACGGTCATCTCGGGAGCGTTGTTGAAGAGATAGATGGGGAGGATGATCTGCACGTTGGGCACGCCTACGGTGCTGAATTTGGGGAGCACGATGCGGCCGCGAGACACACTGTTGCTACCCTTGTAAGCCATCAGGGCAGCCCCCTTGGAGTTGGCAAACTGTGAGTTGAGGTCACCGGGATTGCCGGCGCCGAACACAGCGTCATACTCTGCAGTGGGCTTGTGGATGTCAAGACCGGTGTAGTGATACTGGCTGCCTTCCAGAGTCTCATCGAGGGGGAGTGTGTAAGGTGTGCCGAGAAGTTCGCTCACATTGGTGGCCTGCTCACACATGCCGCGGGAGTTGCGTGACACGACACCCAGATCAACATAGCCGAGAGCGGTACCGGGAGGTACTGATGCTTCGAAGAAGCAATCTGTGAGACCCTCTTCCATATAAACCCAGCTTTCGCTCTCTTCGTTATAGATTACTACGTCGTAAACTATATTCTGGGGGAAGATATTGCCGCCTGACTCACCTTCTGTCACGGGCTCCCACTCCAGGCGCATCGAGTAGTTGTCATCGCTTACGGTTGACTTCACTACCGGTGCCTTGGGATAGTCTTCGCCACACTGCACAGTAGTGGTAGTCACAGAGCTTTCGCCATTGGCAGTGATAACCTCTACCGACACATTGTTCACACCGCTGCGTCCCTGCAGCTTCACGGTTTTCTTGTCGCCGGGCTTACCGGTCACCGTGCGTGAATCTGAAGAGGTTGACACTACAGCCGTCAGGTCCTTGTCAGCGGGAAGATTGGAGCCGTTCACTGCCTTAGTAGGGAGAGTGAACGTTACATTCATCTTCAGGTTATCCTGCTCATCGGCAGCCGCCGTAAGGTCATCAATCTTTACGGGGTAAAGAGCATTCTCGGCAGTAGCCTCTACCTTGAGGTTTTTGGCGCGCAGACGCCAGGCGGTAGCCGGATTTGATGTGCAGCGTATAGCCACATAATAAGTGCCGGCTTCGGGGATAGCGAATGTCTCGGAGAAGGTTTTGAGCTGGTCGTTAGCATACCACTCCACCACGGGTTCGGACATCACCACCTGACTCATGGCCTCAACGGTGGGAGAGGTGCCTATACGCACCTCCATTGATTCCATTGCGCCCGTGTTAGAAGCGGCAGCATCAATGCTGAGCTTATAGATTTTATCGGCATCGGGAAAGCTGATTGCAGGGAAAATCAACCAGTCATCGGCCACACCTTTAGGGCTCTGCGCCCAATATACGGGGAAACCAAACGCATCCCAGAAAATCCAACGGTTGTAGACGGGAGAGCCGGTTGCATCGGTGTCACCGTTGGCATCGATTACGGTACACTCGTTGTCAAACTGCTCTTTGGTGGGAGCCATTGTGAAAGGGAGAGAGTAGGGAGCTTCCGGAGCTCTTAACGGTGCATGCACCACGGGAGCCGCCTGACGCGGACTCAAAAAAGCAGGCACCTTGTGCTCCCACGCCTTCGGAGCTGTGGTTGACACGGTGCTACGCTGAATTGGAGTTGCAGCCAATGAGGACACAACAGTACCAACCAGCGCTACTGACATAGTAAAATTACGTAGCATAGTTTTATGAGGTAAATTAATTAGTTCTTAAGCGAGGTATATCCCCCTCCAAGAGGGTATATACCGCTTGCAAAGCTATAAAAAAAAATCCACACTCACAAATTTTATTGTGGCCACTCCTTTTAATTTCACGCTCAGCGCCATAGACACCTGTCGATGCTGCAAAAAAACAGAACGGTAATACGCGAAACAGCTCAGTTCATGCGGTTTTTTCTTAAAAATTATGTACCTTTGCAAAATATTACTGCACGCACCGTTTTACCCACCTGAATCCACAAATGTTTGCCCTTATTGACTGCAATAATTTCTTCGTAAGCTGTGAGCGAGTGAGACATCCTGAGCTCAACGGTCATCCCGTCATTGTCCTTTCCAACAACGATGGCTGCGTGGTGGCCATAAGCAACGAAGCCAAGGCGCTCGGCATAACGCGCGGCATACCGTTCTTCAAAATTCGCCCCCTTGTCAGCCGCTACAATGTTGCCGTCTTCTCCGGCGCTCACCATTATTATGCCAAATGCTCGGAGCGCGTCATGCAATCGCTGCGAGAGCTCGATGCCGGGCTGGAAATCTACAGTATTGATGAAGCATTCCTGCACCTCGACGACGATTTCGGCGACTTTGCCGACTATGGCCGCTACGTGGTGGAAAAGGTCTGGAAGGAGGCCGTAATTCCCGTCTCCGTAGGGCTCGCCCCCACTAAGACGCTGGCTAAGGTGGCCGCACGATTCGCCAAGAAATATCCCGGCTACCGGGGCGCATGCGTCATTGACAATGAGCAGAAGCGGCTGAAAGCTCTAAGCCTCACAGCCATTGAGGATGTGTGGGGCATAGGGCGACGGCTCTCCCGCATGCTCCGCCTCGAAGGCATAAACACCGCCGCCGACTTCATGGCGCTCGACCGCAAGGAGGTGAGGCGGCTCATTAATGTCAACGGCGAACGCACCTGGCGCGAGCTCCGCGGCGAAGTATGTATTGAGGACACCGAGCGGCGTGCCGAAAACAAGTCGCTACTCGCCTCCCGCTCCTTTGACCACGATCTGCACTCGCTGCTCGAAGTGGAACAAGCCATCTGCACCTTCGCGGCCATCATAGGGCGCAAGCTCAGAGCGCAGCAGGGGTTTGCCACAGACCTGGAGGTCTTCATAGCCACCAATCGCTTTGCCACCAGCTCAGCTCAATACTCCAAGAGCGCCTACATGCACCTCCCGGAACCCACCTGCTTCACTCCCCTGCTGGCGCAATATGCCACGGAGCTCCTGCACAGCATCTACAATCCCGCTTACGGCTACAAACGCGCCGGAGTGAGTGTGCGCCACATCATGAGCTCGGAAGCCAGGCAGCCGGGATTGTTTGACGACCCCCGGCAACTTGAGAAGCGACGCCGCCTGATGAGGGTGACCGACCGTCTCAACGCCTCCTCGCCCGGACACGACACCCTGCGCATAGCCGCCATGGGCGACGGTCTGCACGGGCTGGTCAGCGCCAACTTTCAGGAGCGCCCCGACCTGGGCGAAGGTGTCAGCACCTTCCGCTCCCCCTACCCCAAATAACCCCGCCCACCCCCGTGCCAAAAATGCAAGGTGGCCGCTCGGATTGAGCGGCCACCTTGTGGGTTATTCGGACGTATGGTTTACTTCTGAGTGAAGATTACGATACGGTTCCAGTCGTTGGTGCTGTAGGGCTGGCTGTCAGAACCGTCGTAGCGGATGGTCAGACGGTTGCGGTCGATACCGTAGGTGTTTACGAGTGCGTCAGCCACTGCGTTAGCACGACGCTCAGAGAGCTGCATGTTGTATTCGGCAGTACCGGTGTCGCGGTCAGCGTAGCCCACGATAGTTACGTTCTCAGAGGGGTTAGCCTTGAGCCATTCAGCCATGTTGTAGACGTTAACCTCTTCGGTAGGCATGATCTTGGCGCTGTTGATGGTGAAGCGAACAGTGGTCATGAGGGGAGCGTTAGCGCAATCCTTCTGTACAACGGGCTCGGGGCAGGGAAGCTGAGCTTCGCAAGCTGCGAGTGCCTGCTGAGTGCCGAGGAGTTCGGCGCGCAGACCGTTGAGCTGGTTGTTGAGGGCAGCGATCTGGCCTACGTAGTCACACTCGTTGAAAGTGCCCCAGCCGCGGCCGCCGAAGTTGATGTTGAAGCCACCGAGAGCTGCTACGTTCACGTCCACGGGATCGCCGTAAGAGCAGAGGTTCCAGTTGTCGCCGTAGAAAGTAGCACGAGCTTCAGCGAAGAAGTCTACATATTTACAGAGGCGGAAACGGAACTGGATACCGGCAGTCACGGGGAGAGTCCAGCTCTCATCCTTGAGGCCCTTGTCGCCTGTGCCGTTGATGTTGGTAGCTGCAGCAAACTGACCGTTGGAGTCGTGGATGCGCCACATGTAGTCGCCACCGAAACCGGCGAAGGGTATGATTGAGAATACGCGGTTAGCGTTGATGCCACCCAGTGAGTTGAACATATCCCACATGAGTTCGAAGTTCACATTCACGTGCTTGCCCTTGGTCCAGCCGTTGTTGGGCTGAGCTGCGGTGGGGTTGTCCCAGTGGAGTGCACCGCCGATGGCGTTGATGCGGAAACCGAGGTAGGGGCTCATCCAGCGACCGAAGCCGAAGTTGTAAGCCACTGTCATGCGCTGACGGTCGATGGCCTTGATGTCCTCGCCTACTCCTACGCCGCGTTCTACGAAGGGCTGGTTGATGCCGGCACCGAGCTGGATGAACCAGTTGTTGCGCCAGTTGGCAAATGCGTGGTTGGTGTTGTCACAGCTGTAGACGGTTTCTGATACAGTTTCGTCTACGTAAACAGTCTGCTGAGCGCTTGCAGGTGCTGAGCAGAGAGCCGCTGCGCAAAGAGCTGATCCGATGTAGAGATTTCTAACCTTCATAATATAACTTATTTAGTGTTACTTATTGTTAATTTTGGGTTTATCTATTAAACGAAGTAGGAGCGGAATAGTTCGCTGATTCCGGCGCAAAGGTAGAAATATTTTTTCACATAACCTAAAAAATGTCTGATTATGTTAATTTTAGGGGTATCAGCAGACCGCAATCGCGGACTTTCTTTCTGCTATTGAAGCGTCCTTGGGCTCTCCTCTGCTTTTTTAGCCGCCACGCTCAGTAATGTTTGATACTTAAAGTTTTTTTGGAAGTGTGAGGGGAATTTCGTAATTTCGCGGTTAATATATATTGATGAAAAAAGAGACCGGGAACCGTTCCCGCCGCATATTTCCCAAGATTCGCAGGCGATACAGAATTCTGATTGTAGACGAATCCACTCTCTCGCGCGTGTGCACCATGCGCGGGGGCTGGCTGCGTATCTGTCTGGCGGGGGCGCTTCTGCTGGGTGCCGGCATAGGCATAGGCATGCTGATTGTGGGCTTCACCCCGGTGAAGCGCAGTGTGCCCGGATTCATGACGGGCGACGACCGCGCCGCCACGCTGCAGGCCCTCACGCGCATTGACTCGCTGCAGGGGGAACTCCACACTAATCAGGCCTTTCTGGATAATATCTCGCGTCTGCTTGACACTGACCGCGAGCCGACCGACTCGCTCGAATCTTCAGGCAAACCCACCTCTGATCTCCCGCTGGACTCGCTCATAGGCAGCTCGGCCAGGGAGCGCAAGTTCGTGGCCATGATGGATGAGAATGAGAAGTATAACCTGAAGGTGCTGGCCCCGATAGCCGCCGAGGGCATGATATGGTCTGACCCGGTGGCGGGAGCTATTGTGCAGGAGCAGACGCGCACATTGCCGCTGCTGAAGCTGATTGTGCCCAGAGGGCGCGGCGTGTCGGCTATGGCCGACGGGCGCGTGATTGACCGCAGCTATGACCCCGCTACCCGCTCCTATGCGCTGATTCTGCAGCACGCCCACGGCTTCATGACCCGCTACAGCAATCTGGGGCGCCCGCTCGTAGACAAGGGGGCGCATGTGCTCGCCTCTCAGATTCTGACCGAGGCCCGCACGGAGGCTGACAATACTATAGGTATAGAGATGTGGCGCGACGGCACTCCCCTGCTCCCCGCCGATTATGCCTACCGCTCTCTCCCAGCCATGCCTGATCAGAGCATCGAGGCCCCCAGGGGTAAATAATTTCTTTTGAGCATGAATAATGAAGTGAGAAATATAGCGATTCTGGGCAGTACCGGTTCGATAGGTACTCAGACGCTTGACATAATTGCTGAATATCCCCACATGTTCCGCGCCACGGTGCTCACCGCCGGCACCCGTGTGGAGATGCTTGCCGAGCAGGCTCGCAAGTTTCTGCCCAAGCTGGCTGTTATAGCCGACAAGGCTCTTGAGCCCCGGCTGCGCGAGCTGCTGCGTGACCTCCCCATCGAGGTTGCTTCCGGTGCCGAGGCTATCCGCGAGTGTGTGGCACGCGAGGATGTGGACATGGTGGTCACTGCCATGGTGGGCTACAGCGGCCTGGAGCCTACGCTCAACGCCATAGCTCACGACAAGGTGATAGCATTGGCCAACAAGGAGACGCTCGTGGTGGGCGGTGAACTCATCACAGCCCGACTGCGCGACAGCCGTTCGCGGATAATTCCGGTGGACAGCGAACATTCGGCCATATTCCAGTGCCTTGAGGGTGAGGACTCTCGCCGTGCCGAGAAGATTATTCTCACGGCCAGCGGCGGACCGTTCCGCTCTTTCAGCCGCGAGCAGATGGAGCATGTGACTGTGGCCGACGCGCTCAATCACCCCAACTGGAGCATGGGCGCCAAGGTGACGGTGGACTCCGCTTCTATGATGAACAAGGGCTTTGAGATGATTGAAGCTCACTGGCTCTTCGGATGCCCTCCGCAGCAGATTGAGGTGGTGGTGCATCCGCAGAGCATTGTCCACAGCATGGTGCAGTTTAAGGATGGCTCCATCAAGGCGCAGCTGGGTGTGCCCGACATGCACCTGCCCATACGCTACGCGCTGGGCTACCCTGACCGCCTGCCCACCAAGCAGCCCCCGCTGGACTTAAGCCAATACAGCACTCTCACTTTCGAGCGCCCGGACCTTGAAAAGTTTCCGCTGCTGCGCATGGCGTTTGAGGCTATTGAGGCGGGGGGCACGGCGCCCTGCATCCTCAATGCGGCCAATGAGATAGCCGTAGCGGCTTTCCTGCGCGGCGAGCTGAGGTTTATGGATATGCCCGCACTGGTGAGCGAAACGCTGGCGGCTATCCCCGTGAGCCTCACCCCCGACTTCGAGACGCTGGTGGACACCAACTCCCGAGCGCGCCGTGTGGCCGAAGACCTCCTTAATATATATAGTAAATAATCAGAGCCTCGGCTCACAACACCTTTAAATACTCTTGGAGACATTTCTCATCAAGGCGGCGCAGTTGATTCTCGCCTTTGCCATCTTAGTCATAATCCACGAATTCGGTCACTTCATCTTCGCCCGCATCTTTGGCGTGAAGGTGGAGAAGTTTTATATCTTCTTCAACCCCTGGACCTCGCTGGTGAAGTGGAAGCCGGGTAAATACTTTGGCTTTCTGAAGAAAAAGAAATACCTCAACGGCACCACGCCGGCTACGGAGAATACTCCGAAAGCCGACGGCAAGAAGCATTTCTGGAGCGACACGGAATATGGCATAGGCTGGCTCCCGCTCGGCGGCTACTGCAAGATTTCGGGCATGATTGACGAGTCCATGGACCGCGAGCAGATGAAGCAGCCACCTAAGGACTGGGAGTTTCGATCCAAACCGGCTTGGCAGCGCCTGCTCATCATGGTGGCCGGCGTGCTGTTTAACTTTCTGCTGGCCATACTCATCTACGCCGGCATAACCTGGTGGTGGGGCGATGACTACGTGCCCTACCGCGAGAGCAAGGGGCTGATAAAGTATTCGCAGACGGCTCAGAAATATGGTTTCCGCGATGGCGACATGCCGCTGGAGGCCGACGGCAAGGAGGTGGATGGTCGCGATGATCTCTACGATATCTGCAGTGCGCGCCGCGTGAAGGTGCTCCGCGCCGGCAACGATACGGTCACCATCGATCTGCCGCAGAATTTCATTCTGGAGCTGGAGAACTCCGCTGAGAACGACCCGCGCGGCATCTCATTCATGGAGATGGACATCCCGGTAGTGGTCCACAGTATAGCCAGCGCATCGACCAAGCAGGCCGGCCTGCGTGAGGGGGACGAGATGATAGCCATAAATGACACTGCCTTCCGCGGTGCCCGGGAATTCCTCCCCCGCCTCGAAGGGCGCGCCAATCAGACCATTGACCTCACGGTGGTGCGCAAGAACGCCGCCGGCGCGCCTGACACTATCACGATACCTCTGAAGCTCGACGAGAACTCCAAGATAGGCTTCCAGCTTGAAAACGACCTGCGCAAGCTCTACAACGTCAAGACTGTGAAATACGGCCTGCTGGAGTCAATCCCCGTGGGCATCAGCAAGGGGGCCGGCAAGATGAAGGACTACGTGGGCTCGCTCAAATATGTCTTCACGAAAGAGGGCGCCAAGAGCGTGGGTGGCTTCGGCGCCATCGGCAACATGTTCCCCGAATCTTGGAACTGGTTTGCTTTCTGGAACATCGCCGCGTTCCTCTCCGTGGCGCTCGCGTTTATGAACATTCTGCCCATCCCGGCGCTCGATGGCGGGCATGTGCTGTTCCTGCTCTATGAGGTGATTTTCCGTCGCAAGCCGTCGGAGAAATTCCTGGAGCGCGCTCAGATTTTCGGCATGATTCTGCTGCTCGGCCTGCTCATCTACGCCAACGGCATGGACATTGTGCGCTTCTTCGTAAAATAATAATTCTCATGAATATACCTGAAATAAGACTTAAACGCGGCAAGGAAGAGTCGCTGAAACGCTTCCATCCCTGGGTGTTCTCAGGCGCGGTGGCTTCGCTGCCTGACAATCTGCAGGAGGGTGACCTGGTCAAGGTGGTGTCATCCACCGGCGAATTGCTCGGCTCCGGCCACTGGCAGATAGGCTCCATAGCGGTGCGCATGCTTGAGTTTGGCCCCGGCCACGTCGACGATGAGTTCTATCGCCACCGTCTGCGTCAAGCTTACGACATGCGCCAGTCGCTCGGCCTGCTGCGCGAGGACAACGATTGCGTGCGCCTGGTGCACGGCGAGGGTGACTTCCTCCCGGGCCTGGTGGTAGACCTCTACGGCAACACTGCCGTGATGCAGGCCCACTCCCCCGGCATGCACATGGAGCGCGCCCGCATAGCCGAAGCGCTGACCGAGCTCCCGCAGGTGGGGAGCGTCTACTATAAGAGTGACACTACCCTACCCTTCAAGGCCGGCCTCGACCCCGTCAACGGCTATCTGCTCGGCACCGAGAGCGAAGCGGTGGCTACGGAAAACGGCCTGCGCTTCAACATAGACTGGCTGCGCGGACAGAAGACCGGCTTCTTCCTGGACCAGCGCGACAACCGCACGCTGCTGGAGCGCTACGCCAAGGGGCGCGAGGTGCTCAACATGTTCTGCTACACGGGTGGCTTCTCGGTCTACGCCATGCGCGGCGGTGCCAAGCGAGTGGTGTCGGTAGACTCTTCGGCCAAAGCCATAGCGCTCACCCGCGCCAATATAGAGCTGAATTTCCCCGACGACCCGCGCCACACAGCCATAGCGGAAGATGCCTTCAAGTATCTGGCCGAGATGCCCGACGGCGCCTTCGACCTCATAGTGCTCGACCCGCCGGCCTTTGCCAAGCACCGCGGCGCGCTTAAGAATGGACTGCTGGGCTACCGCAAGCTCAACGCCCGCGCTTTTGAGAAAATCCGCCCGGGGGGCATACTCTTCACCTTCTCCTGCTCGCAGGTGGTGAGCAAGGATGCTTTCCGCGCTGCCGTCTTCACCGCTGCCGCTCAGAGCGGTCGCAAGGTGCGTATTCTCCACCAGCTCACTCAGGGTGCCGACCACCCCGTGAGCATCTACCACCCCGAGGGGGAATACCTCAAGGGGCTCGTACTCCAAGTAGAATAATCTAACTATAATTCTAATATCTCCGACATGAAAAAAATTCTTCCGACTCTCGCCGCCGCTTCGCTCATGGCTCTGAGCGCTCAGGCCGCCGAGGACCCCAATTTCAAGTACAATGTGGACCGCTTCGCTGACATCGAAGTGCTTCGCTATGAGGTGCCCGGATTCAACCAGCTCTCACCCCGCCAGAAGGCCATGATTTACTATCTCGGACAGGCTGCTCAGATGGGCCGCGACATAATCTGGGACCAGAACTGTGCATATAACCTGCCCATCCGCCAGATGCTCGAAGCTGTCTACACCGGCTACACCGGCGACCGCACCACTGAGGACTGGAAAAACTTTGAGACCTACATGAAGCAGGTGTGGTTTGCCAACGGCATTCACCACCACTACTCCACCGATAAGTTCACTCCGGCCTTCCCCCGCACCTTCCTGGAAGCACAGGTAGCCGCTATGCCCGACAAGATGCCCGCCAATGCCTCCGAGCTCATCGAGGTCATCTTCAACCCCGCCATAGCCGCCAAGCGTGTCTGCCAGGACAGCTCTGTCGACGTTGTGGCTAACTCCGCCGGCAACTTCTACGCCCCCGGCATAACTCAGGCTGAGGTGGAGGCTTACTACGAAGCCATCAAGGACCCCAATGACCCCACCCCTATCTCCTACGGCCTCAACGCCCGCATGGACCGCAATGCCGACGGCTCTCTGCGCGAGGACCACTACCAGCTCAACGGCCTCTACGGTCCCGCCATCGCCAAGATTATCTACTATCTCTCTAAAGCTCGCGAATATGCCGAGAACGATGCTCAGAAGAATTACATCTCCACGCTGATTGACTACTACATCACCGGCGACCTGCGCCTCTTCGACGAGTACTCCATAGCCTGGGCTGAGGACACCGCCTCGCAGGTGGACTTCGTAAACGGTTTCATAGAGAGCTACGGCGACCCCCTCGGCATGTCCGCTTCCTGGGAGTCTTACGTTAACTTCAAGAACATCCCCTCCTCTCAGCGCACAGAGACCATCTCTAACAACGCCCAGTGGTTTGAATCCAACAGCCCTGTCGACCCCCGCTTCCGCAAGGAGGAGGTGAAGGGTGTGAGCGCCAAGGCCATCAATGCGGCCATGCTCGGCGGCGATGCTTTCCCCTCTACGGCTATCGGCATCAATCTGCCTAACGCCAACTGGATTCGCGCCGCCCACGGCTCAAAGTCTGTGACCATCGAAAACATCACCGAGGCTTACGCTTTGGCCTCACGCGGGAATGGCTTCAACGAGGAATTCGTGATTGACGCCCCCACCACCGAGCTGCTCGACAAGTATCTCTACACTACCGACATGCTCCACACTGACCTCCACGAGTGTCTCGGCCACGCTTCAGGCCGTCTGCTCCCCGGCGTTGACCCCGATGCCCTCAAGGAGCATGGCTCCACTCTCGAGGAGACTCGCGCCGACCTCTTCGCCCTCTATTATCTTGCTGATCCCAAGCTCCTGGAGCTCGGAATTCTCGACAATCCCGACGCCTACAAAGCCGAGTACTATAAGTACCTCATGAATGGCCTCATGACCCAGCTCAACCGCATTGAACTCGGCAACAATGTGGAGGAGGCTCACATGCGCAACCGCCAGCTGATAGCCAAATGGGTGCTTGAGCATGGCAAGAAGGACAAAGTAGTGGAACTCGTGAAGCGCGGCGGCAAGACCTATGTCAAAATCAATGACTACCGCAAGCTCCGCAACCTGTTCGGTCAGCTCCTGGCTGAAGTGCAGCGCATCAAGAGCGAGGGCGACTACAAGGCAGGTGCCAAGCTCGTGAACGACTACGGCGTGAAGATTGACCCCAAGCTCCACAAGGAGGTGCTTGACCGCTACGCCAAGCTCAACATCCCCCCTTACCGCGGCTTCATCAATCCCGTGTACGTGCCCACTTTCGGCAAGAATGGCGAAATCACCGACGTAACCATCACCTATCCCGAAAACTTCGTGGAGCAGATGCTGCGTCTCTCTCGCGACTACTCAACCTTGACTGAATAATGAGTCTGCTTCAAGGAATCAAAAAACAGTTTATGGCCTTTCGCAACGGGGTGGTGGCAGACACCCTCCGTGCGGGGGGCCTCAGCTGTTACAGCATAATCTTCGGCCTCAACCTGCCCCAGCTGAAGCAGATAGCCGAAGCGCTCCGCAGCGAGCACACGCCCGAAGAATTGCGCACCCTGGCCGACGCCCTGCTCGCCGACCGCGGCGTGCGAGAATCTCGCCTGCTGGCCTATCACCTCTACGGCATGCTACCGCTGACCGACGCCGAAGCCCGGCAGCTCGCCGCCGACGTGCAGACACGCGAAGAGGTAGAAATCCTCTGCCTGCGAGTGCTCCGCAACCACCCCGCCGCCCCCCAAATCCTGGATAACCCCGGAGCTTCTACCCCCGACCTGCAACAGCACCTACAAGCCATCCTGACCCGCCACCTCAACCCCTGAGGCAGCCCAAAGGAAGGCCCCCAATAGCTAAGGCGAAGAGCGCCGTAAATCTCAACAGCCGGGAGCAATCCCCAGGAACCTGAATGTGCCCCGAAGAGCTACTACCCCAAAGCTAACGCTTACTAATATAAGCCGCAGCCTAAAGGCAGTACCCCTCCGGGGCACAAACTATATCCGCCCATTCCGCCGGCACCCGCAGCTATCGAAATTACAAGTGCTCAGCGCCATGCACCTGCGATATTTTGGCACAACCTCTACGCCAGAATCTGTGTGGTCGAAAGTTGGGACCATTAATGTTAACCTATCCCCCTTTAGCAGCAAACGCATGGCGCGGAGCGCCATTAATCTCTATAGCCGGGGGTAACGCCCCCGGAAAGTGCCGGGGCACATTTACTCTCGGAATTTTCCAGGGGCGCTGCCCCCGGCTATCGAGATTTAAGGCGCTCCGCGCCATGCGTTTGTCGCTAAAGGGAGATAAGTTACCATTACTAGATTCCATCCTCCGACCAAACATAGTTTTTGGATTTTAGACAAGCGCCTGGAGAGAAGATTTACAGCCAGCAATTTTAACATATCCACCTTTAGCGGCAAACGCAAGCGCCCGAAGGGTGCGCCGTTGTGGTTAGCCCCAGACGAAGTCTAATGCAGTTAAAATAAGCCTTCTGTATGTTTTTAACAATAAGAACTAAAGGAATATAGAGGTCGTACATTTGTACGGTTAAAATTTTTTGAATATATTTAGCTTCAAATATCAGGATATTCAAGCATGGATTAAGGCAGATATAGAGGTGGCTCACACCGTTCCGTACGTTC
>JAAVFJ010000041.1 GCA_014800845.1 Bacteroidales bacterium
GCATAGTTTAAGTTTTATGTTTTGGCGAACACAAACTAAACTAAAAGGGTCGAATCCTGCAAATGGAATCGACCCTAATTTTTTATGTCTTCAAAAATTTTTATCGGACAGCAATAAAATTTAATTCTCTTAAGAATGTTTTTACACAACTAATTCTCTAATTTTGCACTTGCCAGTTGAGAGTTGGGATATTCTTGAGACTTTTGAGCCAAGTAGAAAAAGTAGTGAATAATACAATATTTGTCAGAATGGTTCGTTATATTGTATTTGTCAATAAGAATCATTATGAATCAACAGGACGTATTAAATTTGGCTTCTGCCAATCAGGAAAAGGCTCATCAAGTTCTGGCGAGTTCCGATATTGCCAATATCTGGGAGCAGAATGGTTGCCGTGTCAGCCTCATAGGTTCCCTGCGGATGGGATTATTAGCTTCTCATAGAGACATTGATTTACACGTATATTCAGCAGGGATAACTGAAGAGAGTAGTTTCGCCATTGTCGCGCAGATTGCAAAGCTGCCGGAAGTAACTGAAATTAAGTGTATTAACGGACTCCATACTGAGGAACATTGCATAGCATGGCATATCTTTTATAATTACGAAGGTGAGATATGGCAGTTTGATGTGATTCATATTGAGGATGCTACAGAATATGACGGCTATTTTGAAAGAATGGCTGACAGAATAATTGAGGTCATGACACCTACTCAGAAAGAAACTATTCTTCGGCTTAAATTTAATACTCCGCCTGATAAGGACTACCATGGCGTGGAATATTATGAGGCTGTAATCGCGGACAGCGTAGATAATATGACCGATTTTGAAAAATGGGTCATAGAACATAGAACGAAACCATCATCCTATTGGGTTCCGTAATAACGTGAGAGAGGTATGTACATTTTAAATTTCGGCCAAAGATGAAGTGGGAGCAAATCACAATTGTGATTGCTTCAGCATCGGCCATCATGGACTCTATATATCGTATGTGAAACCAGGCATGAGAGCCCGAAGCGTTTTTCGCTAAGGTCGTTTACGAGTTTTTTACACTCACAAAAAGAATCGAATACATCAAATCTTTTTTATCAATTTGGCCGGGACGCCGGGTACTACGGTGCTGGGGGATACGTGCGTCGTGACTATGGCGCCGGCCGCTATAACGGCTCCCTCCCCTATTGTTACACCCTGAAGTATGGTCACGTTGGTTACTGCGATTGACCTCACTGAAGCCACCAAAGTAGCAAATCATGTCCGCATGGATTACGACGTCTATGCGCTCTTTCTGAAGAATGGCACAAACGACACCATCTCAGGCAGACTCAACACTTCAATTGAATAACTGCCAGTGATCATTACCTCCCTCGACCGAAATTATGTGTGTACATCTCTTGGTCATATCATCTTATATTTGTAACTTTGTGCTGAGCGCAATAACTATGCTATAAGCGGCGCCGTAAACTCTCGAACTATTCATGCTATACAGCCGTCATGTTTGATAAACATACCTCTAATTCGGCTCTGATTGCCATCGATGCTGACAACCCTCGGCTGACGGTTGCTCAATGGAGCGACATCAGGCCTATGGGTCAGCATGGGGTATATTCCATTCACACCGCTGTGCGCTACGGGCGCAAATATTTCATCAAAGGCCTGGGAGAGGAGTACCGGAACTTGCCTGAGTGGCAACGCCTCCTCTTCAAGGAATTTGAACTCGGCATTAAGTTTGACCATTCTGGGGTGGCGCGCACAGTCTCTTGGGAAACTATCCCCGGTATCGGCGAGGCTGTGGTCATGGAATTTGTGGATGGTCAGGAATTGCGGCAGTGGCTTCTGGAGTCAAAGCGCACGCGCAGCCAGAAACTTGGAGTAGTAATTCAAATAGCCGAAGCTCTGGAGTATATTCATTCTTTAGGGATAAGTCACCGCGATCTCAAGCCCGATAATATCCTGATCACTCATAAGGGGGGTGTCGCCAAAATCATTGACTTCGGCCTGGGTGACTCTGATGATTTTGTGGTTTATAAACATTCAGTCGGCACAAAATCATTCGGAGCGCCGGAGCAGACCATCTCTAACGAGCAGGAGACATCAATGGCTGCCGACATTTACGCCCTCGGCAGAATAATGAAGATTATGCTGCCGCAACTGCGATACCACCCGTTAATCAATCGATGTCTCAGGCGTGATTCCCATTCCCGCCCCACAGCGGCTGAGGTCCTGAAATCACTCAAAAAGAAACATCACGCCAGAGCAATTGCAATCCTAATCATAGCAGTGGCAGCCATGGCAACCGGTGGCGTTTATTACAGCAGACTCCTGCAGAACATAGAGCGTTTATCAGCTCAACACCACGACACTGTGACTGAGACATCCTATATACAACGAGTTGACACTCTGCGTGTTGAGGTCCCGGGGATGCCTTCGGAATCTGCCATTCAAGCCGTATGGAACAATGCGATTAAAGACATAGATCCTCAGATTAAATTCTATGCCACATACGATTTCCCTGACAAGCAGCCGCATATCAATGATATAGAACAGCAGATAATACCCGCCTGGCAGGAACACCTCTATTACAGTATGTTGGGAATAGGCTGCACTGAGGAAGTAGCTCGCCAGAAACGCCGCGAACTGGAAACCTATATACGCCGATGCACCAAGGAATTTCTCGCTACGAAAACTACCGCACCCTCCACGCAGCCTTCAGCCGACACCATCCCGGCAGCAAGCTCCCCTATAGAGCCCTGACGAGCAAATAACTCTTCGGCGTCACGCGATTCAGTCCACCAGGCAAAGCCCTAAGAAGCAGTCATGTAATAATCATGTCCTCGCATGAGGACACCATTCCGCGAATATGGTAGCGGATACCGGTACGCTGTCCGGCTGTGTAGATAAAGGTTTCGTTGGAGCCGGGGCGGCTTACCTCATAAAAATAAAGCGGAGCATTTTGAGTCAGGCTTTTAAACTTCACCACATCGCCGGGATACAAGCGCCCATGCTCCGAATGAACTACCTTGAACACCCCTTGCGACAGACATATCAGATTGCAAACCCTGTCGGGAAGCCACGAAAGCTCAATCACACTGCCCGGCACTATTTCATCCGTAGTAATCGTTTCACCTATAAACTCAGCCGACTGAATGTCCCGGCTGTCATAACAGTTCACGAAATCCTCGAGGCTGTTATACCCTAAAAAATTGACTAACGACAGAATAGTATATTGATAGGGTTTATAACTTGACGAGACATCTTTATTGTAGCCCCAGATGCGTTTTAAAGTAGAACCGGATACTCTCTTACCTGCCTTGCTCAGCTCCTCAGACAGATAATCGAAATCTCGGTGAGAAGACAAGCTTCTGCCAAGTCTCTTTTCCACTGCATTACAGAGAATTGCAATACATTCCTTGTATTCAGTAAACTGATTGTCAATCATTAAAGTGGCGTTACGAATATTATTTTGAGTGTAAAATTAGTAAAAAAGAGTTAATCCATCCATATCCAACCTTATCCATCTAACGCATCCCCCCAAAATACCCTAACATGCCACCTCACTACTCCCCGCTTACAGTCATCGGACATAGCGCAGCCTAAGTAAACGAATTATGCCAGCGCGGAATATTAATCTTAGGGCTAAATAGCTGTCGAGGCCTGAAAAAATATAATTTTTTGAGTTGCGGTTTGAAATTTTTTTCGCAACTTTGTAAAAGTATTAGCTAAAGACATTACTTGCTAATTAATTTAACCTAACTCATAAGTATGCAGAATTCAATAAAGCAGTACTCTATCGGTGAACTTCTTGACGGCAGATATTTCTATATTCCCGCCTATCAACGAGGTTATAGATGGACGGCGAAGCAGGTCGAGGACCTGTTGCGCGACCTCCTCTGTTTTGCTAATGACGAAAAAAAGGATTTTGATTTCTATTGTCTCCAGCCAATAATTGCCAAGCCTATTACTGACACTGCCAAGATGCAGACTTTGTTTAAGGGTATCGATAGCCAATCTTTGGCAGAAAAAGGTTGTTGGGAAGTAATTGACGGACAACAGCGTCTCACCACTCTGTTTCTGCTTTACAAGTATCTCATGCTGAAAAAGGGTTGGGATGAAGAAACTTTGGCTGAGGAGGAAGATGGCAAAGAGTTGTATCATATCTTTTACGCCACGCGCGAGGAATCGTCTGATTTTCTTCAGTCGCTCAGTTTAGATGCCCTGAATTCCGACTCTTCTAACGCTTCAAATATTGACCACTTCCACATGCTGGGTGCTTTCAAGACCATCGATGAATGGATTAAAACATCGGGCAAGGAGATTAACGCTCGCTATAATTTAGGTAAAGGTTTGGACGCGGTACGCTCCCCTATTTTTGAGCTTCTCAATGGCATGCGCGACACCAAGACCGGTTCGGTGCAGGTTTTGTGGTATGAGCTGGCGGAGAACTCGGATAACAGCATACGCGAGTTTCAGAAAATCAACACGGGAAAGCTCAAACTCACTGATGCTGAGCTTGTGAAAGGTCTTTTCCTTCAGTCTAAGAATTTCAGTCACGGCGCACAATTCATCGACAAGAATATTCTGGCCGCCGAGTGGGAAATGGTGGAAAACACATTGCATGCCAACAGTTTCTGGTATTTTCTCCAGAAAAAGGGTGTGGACATGGCCAATAGAATTGACCTTATTTTCACGCTGATTTATAAGCGCCATCGGCTCAGCAATATCCCTGAAGAAAGACATGCTGAGGAGCTTGCCATCATTGATAAAGAGATACAGGACCCGAGGAAGAGTGTAATCTTCCGATTCTTTTATGATATGCTTGAAGGGCTGCAGGGGAAGGAACTTCAGAAAAAGGTGGCGGAAACATGGGCCGAAGTAATGGACACTTTCAGGCGGCTGGACGATTGGTTCTACACTCCGAGAATCTATAATTATATAGGTCTGCTTAGCCAGTGCGATGAAGACATAGTGAATCATCTGATTTATTACGACACGAAGATTGATGATTCTACATCGCAAGAGGAGTTCATTTCCTATCTCAAAGACAGGGTTAAATTCCAACTCCGCTCCGTGCACTTGAACGAAGATGGAATCATAGACTTGAAATATAAGCAGCGCTCCTTGGTATTCAAAACGTTGCTTACTTTAAATGTCCATCTCGTGAACATGCAAAACACTAAATTCAATTCTGTCTCTGAGGTTTATAAATTTCCATTTGATGTACTGAATGAGCAGAATTGGGACATAGAGCATATTGACTCTTTCAGTACTAATAAACTGAAGAAGGATGAAGATAAGTCAGAATGGATTCACACCGCCCTCCACGACTTAGGCTCCTCTTTGCCGGAAGATGCCCTCATTCGTATCAATGAATTAGTTAAGAGCAAACTGTATAACCAGGCAATCACTATAATAAAAGATTTCGCTAATGAGGAAGAGGAAAATGAAGATGTGAAAAACAGTATTTGCAATCTTACGCTTCTTGACTCACAGACCAATAGAAGCTATGGCAACAGTCTCTTCTGCACCAAACGAAAAATTATAATTGACAGATTGATGAAAGGTGTTTTTGTTCCCATCGGCACTCAATATGTGTTCTCAAAACTCTATGACCCGAGTGGTACTAACAGATCGGCCTGGCGGCAGGATGACATGAATAATTACGGCAGACACCTGACTGATTTGCTAAAAGACTATTTAACTGTTGAAGACTAAAGACTTATGGACCAAAACAATAACACAACCTACTCTCTGCTCTCGCTTCTTGACGGACAGGTGGATCTTGACTCTAACAATAAGGTGCCGGTATCGGCTCTTGTCATTCCCCTCATTCAGCGCCCTTATGCTCAGGGGCGCACTGATGAGCGTTCCACCTACGTGAGGCAGACTTTTCTCAACGAACTCTTTGAAAGCCTGACAGAAAACAAAGAATGTGACCTAAATTTCATTTACGGAATAGTTAAATCCAAGGGTGATAATTACGTGCTTGAGCTCCTTGATGGTCAGCAACGTCTCACTACTCTTTTTCTACTCTACTGGTATATTGCCTGCGCCGAGCTGCATGACTTCCCCGAAAAATCCGAGAGTGTAAGGAAGTTGCTGCGCAAGTTTATGTATGAAACACGCACAACCTCCACTATATTCTGCCACAGACTTGCCGCGTTTGATTGCCCTTTCAGCCGGGAACTCAAACCCTCTGAAACCATCAGGAGCGTAAAATGGTATTTCAAATCATTCGACCGCGACAGCACAGTCTATGGCATGCTTAATACTCTGGATGACATACATGAAAGATACATGGCAGCTGATAGGCATGACCTGTTTGATTCATTAGAGCGCATCCGTTTCTATGTAAAATCGCTGGGAGTATTCAACCTCTCTGAAGAGCTTTACATCAAGATGAATGCCCGAGGGCTTCAGCTCTCGCCATTTGAGAATTTCAAAGCTGACCTCACTAATTTTATCGCAAATACCACCTTCGAGCCATATCGGCAAACTGTGGCGCTCCTTAAGAATGGAACCGATGAACAGGTGCCTTTTGACTTTAACTTCTCCGTGAAGCTCGATGCCAAATGGGTTGATTTGTTTTGGCGAAAGGAATCTGAAGATTTTGATGACTCCATGATGAGCTTTTTCAGCAGATTCTTCAGCTGCAAATATATAGTAAACTCTGCATCTGAAGTGACAGATAAGGAGATGCGTTACGACCGAACAATCGCGTCTTTATATACCAATGCTGAAGCAAACATAGGCTCTAAAAAATATCTGGGATTTAAAATTTTTGAAGAAGTCCTGACAAGGAACCCTGAAAATATTATTGTTCTTGATAAGGTGCTTGACGCCCTTTATGACTACGACTTAACAGGCAAATGCATTTACCATGCAATGCTTCCTACCTGGGAAAAGACGGACCCAGAAATGGGCGATGACTTCTATTTTAATGTGTCGACCAAGAGCACTCATGTAAAAATGATTGCACTGGGTGCGACTATTTCCTTTATCGAACATTTCACAAGCTTCAATCTTGAGGATTACAAGAAATGGATGAGAGTGGTCTGGAGCATCATAGAGAATACTAATATTGACAGCCTGCAGCCCATGACCTCTCTACTTCGTAAGCTTGATGCAATGGCTGACTGGATAGCCGGATGCTACGGTCAGGGCAATCTTAATTTCTACTCCGCCCTATCCTCCTATCGTAAATCTGACAGCTCGGAGAAGGAGAATAGAGCCGTTCTGGAAGAGGTGGAAAAAGCAAGGAGAATAGCTGAAAACCCGGACTGGGAGAAGGTCTTTATTGAGGCGGAATGTCATCCCTTCTTCAAAGGAATGGTTTCTTTCTTTTACTCCCCCGCTATGAGTCTTGATGAGTTCTCGCGGGCTTATCAGAACGCCTCATTGATGTTTGACGCTAAAGGTATTACGCCCGAATTCCGCAAAAATCATTTATTGATTCGAGCTATCGTTAGCTGTCTCAACACTTGGGATGTAATAAACCAGCAATACATCACCGAACGCGCCGAAACTAACAAATACCTGAAGAATCTGCTGGCGGCTAACGAAAGTGTTCAGCAAGTCATCATCAAAGCAGTGTCCGCTCACGATCTTGATGGAGTAACGTCATCATTACAGCAGTCTATTGACACTGCGCCCGAGCCTGAAGTCTGGCAATCCGCCACCCCCAAGCAGAAGTGGGGATTTGAGCACGCCATAGAACTGTTGCGCAACAACTCCCGGATTTATGACTGGGTAGCTAAAAAAGAGGAAGAAAACAGAAAGGTGTTCAGAGTGTATTGGTACTATGGGCACATCATGCTCGCGCAGCCAAGGAAGCAATATAACAAGATAGCCCTTGACACGGAACGCGCTCTGATTGCTCATAAGATTGTGCAGCTGGATTCAGATTTCTCCTATGAAGATGAGAATCAGAAAGCCATGTTCCAAGCAGTAGGCGACGTGTATGGCAATGACATCTGGCTGCGTAAGGAACGCCTCGATTATCAATTGCGAATTGGCCTTGTGGGTGAGCATAAAACAAATATAGAAATCATAGCTCCTTCAGCGGAAAAAGCCCTGAGACTGACAGCAGAATTCGCTGATGCGCAGACTGATGATGAGAACCCGCTGACTGTTTTCCTCCCTCAGCTGGAGCACTGGAACTGCGAGCACGATTTTGAAAAATTGTCAGACTATATTGTCAAATTTAATAATTTGGAGGGTGAGCCACCCTCTTCAGTTGGTTGATTATGCTTGATTTTGCTGCTATTGATTTTGAGACTGCAAACGGACGACGCTCTTCTGTCTGCAGTGTCGGAATCGTTATTGTGCGCGGCGGCGTGATTGTCGATAAGTTTTATAGTCTTATCCGCCCCACCCCGAACTATTACTCCTTTTGGACTACTAAGATTCATGGCCTTACTCACGTGGATACTGACAATCAACCTACCTTCCCCGAAGTCTGGGCGCAGGTGGCCGACAAACTCGAAGGGCTGCCGCTGGTGGCTCATAACCGCCCCTTTGATGAAAGCTGCCTGAAGGCCGTGTTCCAAGAATACGGAATGGATTATCCCGACTACAAGTTTCACTGCACTCTTGCTGCTTCACGCCGATGCCTCAATATCCCGAGCCACCAGCTGCACCTATCTGCCGCGGCCTGCGGCTTCAACATGGAGAACCATCACCATGCTCTGGCCGATGCCGAAGCTTGCGCCGCCATAGCTCTCAAGCTATTATAAGACAGCGCATTTTCGAATCGAATTAGGAAATCTCTGCAAAGTTTAATACCCTTTGCTTCACTAAACTGATAACTATGAGTATTATCTCTAAAATTCGTGGCCGCAGAAAGACGGCTTTTATAAGCATCAACCCGCATGATTGCGTGGCTTGCTGGGAATGTATCAAGGCGTGTCCTAAAGAGGTGCTTGGCAAAGTAGACTTCCTCGGCCACCGTCATGTGAAAATCAGCAACTGCGCGGCCTGTATAGGTTGCCTGAAATGCGTGCGCATATGCCCGCATGGTTGCATTAAGTCCCTGAAATAAACAGGCTACTCCCCTGCTCTGAGGTCTTACAGAAAGCGCAGCATTTCAAACTGTTTGGTGGCGACGTGGATGTTTTTGCTCTTTAAAAACGGAGGCAAAGTTTCGTCATCAGCATCGACATTGAGCACCTTCACAAAATCTGTTTTCATCAGCCGCAGTGCTTCCTGCAGCAGACGGGTGGCTATGCCTCTGCGTCGGTATTCTTGCTTCACCGCTAACTGAGTTACATCACCCGTGTTAGGGTCCATCACACAGCAGCCCACGGGCAGGCTACCTATTGTCGCCCCGAGAATGGTCAGCTCCCCTACTCCGCGTTCTAAGGATTGCAGACTGTTTTGCCACGAGGGGGTGAACCTGCACCACTCCTGTGCGTCTCTCACAAAATCCAAACCTTCCCTACTCACCATTATTTCCGGGTGCGTTTGCACGGGGAGCCTTATCTCGGATATCAACTGTCGGTAGCAATCAAACTCACGTGAAACTTCGAAGCCCATACGCCTGTAGACCGCTATGGCGCTTTCGTTATCCTGCAACACCTCAAGCACATACTGCCCTATCCCGGCGTCTCTGAGAAACGGAAGGGAATGATTGAAGATGGCGCCGGCCAATCCCCGGCCACGATACTCCTTGACAGTACCGGTTCCGGTATCGTAAGCCGTGGCCACACCCCCGAAACTCCCTATACCATTGAGAGTAAACGCCACTATTTCCCCATCATGAAAAGCGGCAAACGAAAGCTGCGGATTATATCCACGCCGAGCAAGCATGGAGCGCACCTCCTGCTTCTCAAAATGAATCTTATAATCAGAGAACGCACGTTCAAAACCTCTGAACAGAGTGTTGAAATCAATATTTTCCAGACTTCTTATTTCCATATCTTTTGCCTTTCTGACGCTTCTAACTTGGTGGGAAATGTCACTCGCACTTTTGATAAGCTATGCGAGGGCTTCCGTCCTGACAATAGATTATTCCGCAACGCTTGAAGCCGAGCTTCTCCGCGGCATGTCTCATTAGCTTATTGTCGGCATGCGTATCAAGTCGAAGATTGCCTATCGCTTCCGCACAGAAATTTACGCACGCTCTAAGTATGCCCCGATGCTTCCCATTAGAGCCCAACCGATGAATAGTGCCATACGGCAAATTATTCAGCCATCTGCCATCCTCAATTATTTTGTAGGTCGGATCATCGCCAATGATAAATGCAAATGCCATGACAATCTCACCGGCAGCATCTTCGCCTACATAGCTTAAGCCGTGAGCAATGTCATCGCCCACCAACTCCCTTGACGGGTAACCGTTAATCCACTGACTGTGATTACCCGACGCCCTCATGAATTGCCACGCCACATCGTAACACTTCATAATAGCATCTAAATCAGATGCGGTACTCTTCCTGATTTTCATACGGCAGATTCCTTACGGTTCCTAACAAACTCAATCGCTTCTTTCCCCGTGATGCTCTCAATGTCCAACCGCAACACAGCCACGTGATTGATACATCTAGAGATTTCAGCATCAGGGTCAATACCGGGCGAATATTTCTCGCAAAGAAGTAGCAGCCCTTTGAGCACCTCATCTCGGGAGCGGACAGCTGAGATTTTGCCTTTGACAATGACACTTGTGAAATAAGAGGTAAATTCATCAGGGACTATCAAATCTTGTGAAACTACACAGAAGGAGCATCGGCCATGAGCCTCTATACATTCCATTTTGTGCCCCTTTACCGCACTGTGAAAATAGATGCACTTGTCTCCGTCATAGACATAACTGATAGGCACACCGTAAGGCTCACCATCAACGTCTATTAAAGACAAGACACCATTAGTCCTACTCATCAAAATTTCCTTGGCATATTGATCACTGAGCAACTGCTTGAACCGACGCATTTTTCGTTCCATCAACCTAAAACTTTAAGACCTATAATCGAAAGTATAAGCGTAGTGAGAAACAGGATCCGCCAGAAAGTGGCCGGTTCATGAAAGAAAACTATTCCTACCACAACAGCGCCAACGGCACCAATACCTGTCCAGACGGGATAGACCGTGCCGATAGGCAACCGTTCAGCCGCCTTGGCCATCAGATACATGCTCAGCGCAAGGGCTACCAGAAAACCAATCCACCAGAAAGTCAGCGCCTGTCCCGTCGCAGACTTGGTTTTCCCAAGACAAAAAGTGAAGCCGACCTCCATCAGTCCGGCTAAAATAAGTACAATCCAGTTCATAAAAAAGTTTTAAGATTAATACCTATTGAGGGCTGCAAGTAATCGGCTTGCCGCTAATTATAGCAATGATTCTCGGCGTCTCCTTCTAAGGACAGTGCAAAATTAATGTTTTTTTCGCATTAATACAATTCAGATTCAGAATAGTTGCCAGAATAGTTGCCATATATTGATTACGCAGTGCAGCTTCGCCGGGAACTCGCACTTCATTTTCTTAAATTATGGGGGATGGCTCGTGGATTTTAATACCAACGCCACCGCGGGGAGCGTGAGCTCTCTCGGTGGCGTTGGTGTCAATGGCCCGACATCACTGCCAGAACTTGACGATTAGGTTGGTGTCAATGGCCCGACATCACTGCCAGAACTTGACGATTAGTATGATTAAGCTGTTTCTATTACTTCAAGATTGATGATTCCGTGGTATTGGTCCCGCTTACTTCGTTCTCTTGCTGTACTTTCTTACCATATACGAAGGTATATGTGGCTGAGAATTGAAAGCGCATGTGCTGTTCTGTGCCGAACTCGCGTTTGTCGAAACTATGATACTTTACCACATCAACATTCTATAGTCATATTTGTTATAATATACAAAAATAAAATCGTATTATGAAATTAATAACAATAGAAGAACATTATACAAATCAAAAGGTAATTAATGCCAACGCCAAATATGCGCCTAAGCGTCAACTTACGCCTGAGCAGCAGAAAGTAGCTGAATTTCTGCGTACTAAAATGTATCCCCGTGCAGAACTCATGGATATTGACCAATACCGTATTCCCCACATGAATCAAAACGGTATAAGTATGCAGATACTATCCTACACATCACCTGTCGGTGATTATGTGCCCGCCGATGCAGCTGTTGACATTTGCAAGATGGCAAATGACCTTATGGCTGAGGATATTTCAAGATATCCCGATAGATTCAGAGGCATGGCTACATTGCCTATGGCTGATCCCGAAGCTGCCGC
>JAAVFJ010000042.1 GCA_014800845.1 Bacteroidales bacterium
AGCGATGGCACTGAGTTCTCTATGGCCGGTGTGCCGGCAGCTATCCGTATCTTGCTATAAACTGAGCGTGGCACCGGTGTCTCTCCGCCGATCTGAAGCGATGGTTCGGTGTTATACTCAGTGGGTGTGCCGGGGGTTATCAGTATCTTGCTGTAGACTGACCGCGGATATTTCTCTCCACCCACTTCCAGTGAGGGAATCTCCACTATATATCCCCACGCGGCCTGAGCTGCGGCGAATAACGCCGCCGACAACAGTAAGGATTTCTTCATTTAAGATTTCGGTTGCCTCAGGGCTCTCCTCCTCAGCGTTATGTACAAAATAAAAAGCGCGAGAACCGTACTATTTGCTCGTTCCACAAACGGAGGCTCTGGTATGCCCATCACTGTTGAACGAGCAAACTCGCAGAAGCCTCACGCTGAATATAGGTATAACCTCATCCCTCCTCTGCTCGCGCAGAAGAAGCCGATGGATTGTACATATCCACAGGGCATCTACTGTTTGCTACAATCTTAACAGTGATTGAAAATTTACCAGATTTCCGTTTGTTAAGAAAGAGCGTCAAGTAAACGCTTTCCAATATGTCTGACGGCCCACCCGCTTTGCCCATTGCCGGGCTACTGCGATACGGCTGCCGCTGCAAATTTACAACTAAGTTTTGAATTACCAAAATTTTTTCTCCACGATTCATAAATTTCTTAGGAAGAAGGGGTGTCAACTCTTCTGTCCCAACTGTTGTTATACACTTAAATTATTACCCCGTTTTTATTATGCAAGATTTCATTAGCGTGGGGGTGTTTATCGACGGCGGCTATTACGCCAAGGTGAACCGCGCCCTCAAGAAGACAGAAAACTCCATCATACGCGTGCGCTCTCTCTTTGATTACATCAGCGAGCGGCTGGCGGGCAAGGAGAATGTGAATCTCTCTGACTGCCAGATTACGGAGGCACACTACTTCCGCGGGCGTTTCCGCGTGAAGGAGGCTTACGACAAGCATCTGCTCTACAATGAGCGCAAGTTTGAGGACACTCTCATTGAGAATGATGTGGTGTTTCACTACAAGCATCTGCGCGAGGTGGAGCGCAACGGCCAGCCCGAGGTGATTGAGAAGGGCATCGACGTCTGGTTCGCTCTCGAGGCTTACGAGCTCGCCACTTTCCGCCACTTTGATTATGTGGTGCTCATCACCGGCGACGCGGACCACGAGATGCTGGTGCGCAAGCTTAAGGCCCTGAAAATTAAGGTGGTACTCCTCACCTGGAACCTCACCGACGCTGAGGCTACCTCGCCGCTGCTCAAGGAGGAGGCCGGTCGCCACTGGGAGCTTTCGGAGCTGATTAAGGAGGACCGCGACCTGCGCCGCCGCCTGCTCTACAAACTCCGCACGGAACCGCAGCCGGAGCTCGGCGAGACTTTCTGAACACTTTTTTGCCTCATTGTTAAATTATTTTTGTAAATTTGTCAGCGCGAGTCTTGTGACCCGCGCCGCTAATTATTTTGTAATACCATGAGTATCAACGAAGTACAAGACGAAATCATAGAAGAATTTGCAGGTCTGACCGATTGGATGGACCGCTACGCCTATATTATAGAGCTCGGCGGGCAGCTCCCTCCCATGGAGGAAAAGTATAAAGTGCCGGCAAACCTCATTGAGGGTTGCCAGAGCCGCGTGTGGATTGAAGCACAGGAGAAGGATGACCGCATAGACTTTGAAGCCGACTCCGATGCCATGATTGTTAAAGGCATCGTGGCGCTGCTGATGCGTGTGCTCAACGACCGCACCCCCGATGAAATCCTCGACGCCGACCTCTACTTCATAGACCGCATAGGCCTGAAGGAACACCTCTCCCCCACCCGCTCCAACGGTCTGGTGGCCATGGTGAAGCAGATTCGCCTCTACGCCCTCGCCTTCAAGGCCAAACGAGGCTGAGAACGGAGCCCGGTCTCCCCCCGCCCACTATAAACAATTTCTCTAACTAAATACCAATATCATGTTCAAAAACCAACCTAAAGGGCTCATCCCCGCCGCGTTGAGTAACATGGGTGAACGCTTCGGCTACTACATCATGAATGCCGTGCTCGTTCTGTTCCTGTGTTCCAAATTCGGTCTGAGCGAGGAGACGAGCACCCTGATCTACTCATTCTTCTATGCGGGCATCTACGTGCTGTCGCTCGTAGGCGGCTTGATTGCCGACAAAACCCAGAACTACAAGCGCACTATCATCCAGGGCCTTATGGTGATGACCATAGGCTACGTAGTGCTTGCAGTGCCCATCCTCTCAACCCCTGAGAACAAGACCTGGCTGCTCACTCTCACCTGCGCCGCCCTGTTCCTCATCGCCTTCGGCAACGGTCTGTTCAAGGGCAACCTGCAGGCCATTGTGGGTCAGCTCTACGACAACCCCAAGTATGCCTCTCAGCGCGACTCAGGTTTCCAGATTTTCTACGTATTCATCAACATCGGCGGTCTCATTGCCCCCTTCATCGCTCCGATGCTCCGCTCCTGGTGGCTCGACGTGAACGGCATGGTCTACAACGGCAACTTCCCCGCCATGTGCCACGAGTTCCTCTCCGTGACCGACTCTATGAATATGGAGAATATCAACAACTTCTACGCACTCCTGACTGAGGTAGGCGGTGCCAACGTGGCTCACACCCGCGAGGCTCTCAGCGCCTTCTGCACCGAGTATCTGAACGTGTTCAACACCGGTGTGCACTACTCCTTCATAGCCTCTGTGGGCGCCATGCTCATCTCTCTGGTGATCTTCATCTGCACCAAGAAGGGTCTGCCCAACCCCTCTGCCAAGGCTAAGACCGAGACCGTAAACTACACCCCCGAGGAGAAAGCAGCCATGGCCAAGGAGATCAAACAGCGCCTCTACGCCCTGTTCGCAGTGCTCGGCATAGCCATCTTCTTCTGGTTCTCATTCCACCAGAACGGCACCTCCATGAGCCTCTTTGCCCGCGACTTCTGCGACACTTCAGCCATTCCCCCTGAAATCTGGCAGGCCGTCAACCCCTTCTTCGTAATCTTCCTGACCCCGATAATCATGACCATCTTCGGCGCACTCTCCAAGCGCGGCAAGGAGATTTCCACCCCGCGCAAGATTGCGCTCGGCATGGGCATAGCCGGTCTGGCTTACCTCTTCATGATGCTCTTCTCCCTCTACATGAACTATCCCTCAGGCGAAGGCTTCAAATCAATGGCTATTGACGTGCGCAACACCATGCTCGCCGGCCCCTGGGTGCTCATCATCTATTACTTCTTCATGACCGTGGCAGAGCTCTTCATCTCCCCGCTCGGCCTGTCATTCGTGTCGAAAGTAGCTCCCAAGCACATGCAGGGTCTCTGTCAGGGCCTCTGGCTCGGCGCCACAGCCGTAGGCAACCTGCTGCTCTGGATCGGTCCCCTCATCTACAACGCCGCCCCCATCTGGGTAGCATGGGCCGTCTTCCTGGGCGTCTGCCTCATCAGCATGCTCATCATGCTCGGCATGGTCAAGTGGCTTGAGCGCGTAACCGGCGCATAACCGCCCGGCCTCTTAAACACACTAATCAGCCCCTTTCGCCGTCGGCGGAAGGGGCTGATTCATTATCTGACGTGGGGATTAGCGGTTGGCGCGCTTGCGCTCCAGCTCGTCGAGGATTATTTTGCGGATGCGCAGGTGGTGGGGGGTCACCTCCACATATTCATCCTCCTTGATGTACTCAAGAGCTTCCTCGAGGCTGAAGACCACCGGAGGCACTATGCGGGCCTTGTCGTCGGCACCGCTGGCGCGCATGTTGGTGAGCTTCTTGCTCTTGGTCACATTCACCACAATATCGTTGTCCTTGGCGTTCTCGCCCACAACCTGTCCGGCGTAGACCTCCTCCTGCGGGAAGATGAAGAAGCGGCCACGGTCCTGAAGCTTGTCAATTGCGTAAGCAAACGCGGTACCCGCCTCCATAGCTATCAGCGAACCGTTGGTGCGACGCTCTATGTCACCCTTCCAGGGCTGATACTCCAGGAAGCGGTGAGCCATGATAGCCTCGCCGGCGGTGGCTGTGAGCACATTATTACGCAGGCCGATGATGCCGCGCGAGGGTATGTGGAACTCTATGTGTTGACGGTCGTTCTGAGTCTCCATGCTCACAATCTCGCCCTTACGGCGGGTGACCATGTCTATAATCTTTGAGCTGTATTCATCAGGCACATTCACGGTGAGCGCCTCCACAGGCTCACATTTCACACCGTCAATCTCCTTGATGATCACCTGCGGCTGGCCCACCTGAAGCTCATAGCCCTCGCGGCGCATAGTCTCAATGAGAATCGAGAGATGAAGCACACCGCGGCCGAAGACTGTCCAGACGTCGGAATTCTCATCCTTCACCACCCGGAGCGCCAGGTTGCGGTCAAGCTCCTTGGTGAGTCGCTCGCCGATATGGCGCGAAGTCACAAACTTGCCATCCTTGCCGAAGAAGGGGGAGTCATTGATGGTAAAGGTCATAGACATAGTGGGTTCATCAATGGCAATTCTCGGCAGCGCCTCCGGCTTGTCGGCCAGGGTTATGGTGTCGCCTATTTCGAAATCATTGATACCCACGATGGCGCAGATGTCGCCTGACTCGGCGCTCTCCACCTTCTTGCGACCCATGCCCTCAAAGGTGTGCAGCTCCTTGATGCGCTGCTTCTCCACGGAGCCATCCTTCTTGACGAGACCCACATCCATGCCTTCGCGCAGGGTGCCGCGATGCACGCGACCTACGGCTATACGCCCCACATAATTGCTGAAGTCCAGGCTGGTGATGAGCATCTGCGGGTCACCCTCCAGCTGCTTGGGCGCGGGGATATATTTCACAATCGCGTCGAGCACAGCGGTAATATCCTCCGCGGGCTTCTTCCAGTCGGTGCTCATCCAGCCCTGCTTTGCCGAGCCGTAGAGAGTGGGGAAATCGAGCTGATCCTCGGTAGCGTCGAGGTTAAACATGAGGTCAAACACCATCTCCTGCACCTCATCGGGGCGGCAGTTGGGTTTGTCCACCTTATTAATGACCACCACCGGCTTGAGGCCCATATTGATAGCCTTCTGGAGCACGAAGCGAGTCTGCGGCATGGGGCCCTCGAAAGCGTCTACGAGCAGCAGACAGCCGTCGGCCATATTGAGCACGCGCTCCACTTCGCCGCCGAAATCGGCGTGGCCCGGGGTATCAATAATATTGATTTTCGTACCCTTATAGTTGATGGATACATTTTTCGACAGGATTGTAATGCCACGCTCGCGCTCCAAATCGTTGTTGTCGAGAATAAGTTCGCCGGTTTCCTGATTGTCGCGGAAGAGATGACCGGCCATGAGCATCTTGTCGACCAGAGTAGTCTTGCCGTGGTCAACGTGGGCAATGATTGCAATGTTGCGGATGTCCTGCATACGATATGTCATAATTGTGCGCACCCGCTCCGGCAGCCGGAGCGTCGGCGCTTTCTTAACAAAAAAAGTCTTCTCCTTGCGGAAAAGACCTTGGGTGGAAGATGGGGCTCGAACCCACGACCTACGGAACCACAATCCGTCGCTCTAACCAACTGAGCTACATCCACCATATTTGCATGTGCTTTATGGGCTTTTGCGGTGCAAAGTTAAGAATAATTTCCCAACCACGCAAATTTTTTCCGCACTTTTTCCGCAACCACCTGCTAACAAGCCCCTTACAAGCACCGGGTTCAGTTCATCAGCACAAAATTACTCACATATTCGGCTTCTTCCTCGGGCGTAAATTGATCAAGCATCGCCTTAATATGTGAGCCCGGGTCTAATTCCTCTGAGACTTGATTCCAGTCAAAAGAGTCATTCAAAACATCAAGTGTCGGACACCCTTTAGGAAAGCGTCCGTATTCATAACGCATTTCAAGTTTACCATTTTGAATTGATTTAAGCACCAAGCATCTTTCCATCTTTTTGCCGGTACTTTCCACATAAACTTTATACTTTAACTCCCCTGTGGAGGGCGTGTACGTGTATTCATCTATTACGGCTGCCTGATAAGGCGGATTAACGTTTAATCCGGGCCATGATGCTTTATAATAGTCATAAACTTTTCCATCAGCTATTTTAAAGGCCTTCAGGTCATATGACAGACCTGTAATATGTACAAATATTGCCTCACCATCGGAATTACACGTTTGCCCCATATACATCTGTGTCAACCGCGAATTCTTTTCTGCCCACAAGTGTCCAACTACCCGGTTGTCAAACTCTTCCTGAGTCAAAAACTCTGAGGGAAGAGTTTCCCCAAGGGAGTCTTCGTCCTGCGCATCTTCAGTTGTCTCTCCTTCTGCTAAAGATGTATTTACATCCGACTCTGATGGCAAAAATTTCGGTTCATCACTACCGCAAGCACTCACGAAAGCCATCAAAATTATAAAAATAAAATTTTTCATAACAATTTATTTATTGGGTTTCATACCGTAGTAATATTCAAATATCCTCTTCCGTAAGTGAACCTGTTTCAGAAAGAGCATATACAGGCAAAGTCCTTCGATCAGCACTCATAAGCGCAAAACCTTGTTCATCTTCAAAATTTATCAGATAAAACAACAAGAGCATATACAGGCAAAGTCCTTCGATCGGCACTCATAAGCGCAAAACCTTGTTCATCTTCAAAATTTATCAGATAAAACAACGAATCAGCACCATTATCTGATCTTGTATGCCGGTCAGCTGTAAGATTTCCCAACAACTTAACGTCTTTTACTGTTCTTTTACCCCCCAAGCGAGTCTGAGTGCCGTCTAACTTATCAATCATCAGAGACGCTCTTAAAATTGCTTCTTCGGGAGAAATTTTAACACTATAATCCGGGGAAGCGACCGATTGTTGCAGATCTAATTCTTCATGCGCACATCCTGCCAATAACAGGGAGCACAGTAACCAAACACTTAATTTTTTCATAGCCGAAATGGTTAGAGTTGAAATTTTGCACAAATATAACTTTCGTTAAGTGAATTTACAAATCAAAAGCATAATTTTAACATACCTTAACCATTTGTGCTAAAAAACACAACTTGCAGACTATCAATTACTTTAAATTTTCATACACAGGGCGCCGGATGTGGCTTCGCGACGGGCTAACACACTCAAGAAATGGCGGGGGTGAGAACTTTTGGGTTGATTAAGACATTTATTTTTTGTAACTTTACAGCCTGAATAGCATTCCTGCATTTCCTGCGAAATTTTTCAAAGAGACTATGAATAAAAAAGCACTTCTTATGATTCTTGACGGTTGGGGCATTGGCGACCACCGCAAGGATGACGTTATTTTTAACACCCCCACTCCGTTTATTGACTCTCTGATGGCTACCTGCCCTCACTCTCAGCTCAACGCCAGCGGCGAGGACGTAGGTCTGCCCGACGGCCAGATGGGTAACTCCGAGGTGGGTCACCTCAACATCGGCGCCGGCCGCGTGGTCTATCAAGACCTCGTGAAAATTAACCGCGCCATTGCCGACGGCTCCATCCTCAAAAACAAGGAGGTGGTGTCCGCTTTCGAGTATGCAGCCAAGTCCGGCCAAGCCATCCACTTCATGGGCCTCACCTCCACCGGCGGTGTGCACTCTTCGCTCGAGCATCTGTTTGCACTCTGCGACATCGCTAAGAAATATGACCTCAAGAAGGTCTACATCCACTGCTTTATGGATGGCCGCGACACCGACCCCAAGAGCGGCGCAGGCTTCCTGAAAGAGCTGCAGGCCCACTGCCAGAAGAGCGCCGGCGAGATAGCATCCGTTATAGGCCGCTACTACGCTATGGACCGCGACAACCGCTGGGAGCGCGTGAAGGAGGCTTATGACCTGCTCGTCGATGGCGTAGGCCGCAAAGCCACCGACATGGCGAAAGCCGTGGAGGAGAGCTACGCCGAGGGTGTGACCGACGAATTCATCAAGCCCATTGTCAACGCCGATGTGGACGGCACTATCAAGCCCGACGACTGCGTGATCTTCTTCAACTACCGCAACGACCGCGCCAAGGAGCTCACCGTAGTGCTCACTCAGCATGAGGAGAAGGGCATGAAGCCCATCCCCGGCCTGCAGTATTACTGCATGACCCCTTATGACGCTTCATTCAAGGGTGTGCACATCCTGTTTGACAAGGAGGATGTCAACAACACTCTGGCCGAATACGTTTCCGCCAACGGCAAGCGCCAGCTCCACATAGCCGAGACCGAGAAGTATGCTCACGTGACCTTCTTCCTCAACGGCGGCCGCGAAGCCCCCTTCAAGGAAGAGGACCGCATCCTCGTGCCCTCTCCCAAGGTAGCTACTTACGACCTCAAGCCTGAGATGAGCGCCTTTGAGGTGAAGGATAAGCTGGTGGAGGCCATCAACTCCGACAAGTATGACCTGATTGTGGTGAACTTCGCCAACGGCGATATGGTGGGCCACACCGGTGTGTATGAAGCTATCGAGAAAGCTGTCGAGACTGTGGACGCCTGCGTGAAGGACGTGATCACCGCTGCCCGCGCTCATGGTTACGAGTCTGTGATTATAGCCGACCACGGCAATGCTGACCACGCTCTCAATGAGGATGGCACTCCCAACACCGCCCACTCACTCAACCCGGTGCCCTGCATCCTGGTGAGCAATGACCTCAAGGATGTGAAGCTCGCTAACGGCCGTCTTGCCGACGTAGCTCCCACCATCCTGAGCCTGATGGGTCTTCCCCAGCCCCCCGAAATGACCGGCCACAACCTCATAGAAAAGGCATAAATTCATTTTGTTTTAGTTAAGTTAACCTCCCTGCAGGCTACGTGCCTGCAGGGAGGTTCCTTTCAATTCCGAAGACAGCTTCTGCCTGGAATTATTTACCCTGTGTGTACCTCTCTATTATTATATTGTCGCCGGCGAGAATCGCGGTGATAATATCCGGAATTTGATATTTAAATTGGTAGAAATTACTAATAAATGAAGTAGAGCCAACGACAATAGTCTCTTCTGTGACAAAAGATTTCACCCTTGCATACTGAAGATTGATTTCATTAGCTACATCAAGCCCCTTCTCGTTTGAGAAACCGAGTTCTTTAAGATATCTTGACAACCAAAACTGGATAATAAAACCTTTATCACTTATCTCATCTACACATCTGAGAGTTATTAATTTGTAACCCTTAACAGTAAATACGATTCCTAGTTGCCCTTCATGCAATTCAAGTCTCGGACTATACCCTTGCGATTCCAAATATTCAAACGCAGATTTAGTTAATTCCACTGCTTCTTCAGATTGCTTATTAGCTGCCGCCTCGGTGGGAGCAAAGAACAGGATGGCTATGAGCAGAATGGTGAGTTTCTGGACTGTTTTCATAATTTTGGTTGCGGTGATTTTTTTAAAAATGACTCCGGCATGTAGCCACCGGATGGTCGCGCCGTGCGTTTGCAGCTACAGCTATTTTGACAGGGCCGCAGGACGGGCGAGATTAGTTATCAGTAATGTTAACTAATTCTCCTTTAGCGGCAAACGCAAGGCGCGGAGCGCCTCAAATCTCGATAGGAGGATGTTGCAAAACCTCAAAAATCACAAAAACAAATTTTGTAACTCCTTGATTTTCAACACTTGTATTTTTGTGCGGATTGCTAAAAATTGAGTTTTGCAACACCCTCCTATCGAGATTTGAGGCGCTCCGCGCCTTGCGTTTGCCGCTAAACGGAATAAGTTAACATTACTAATTAGTTATATTCCTGTACCCCTTCGGCTATTGCCTTTTCGCCTAATTTCATCACGCTCATCAGGCGAGGAAAGAGTTCCTTAAACTGATAGAAGTTGCTGAAGTAGCTGGCACATTCGTACACTATGTCGTTGTCCTTGTCCAAGTAAGCGCGCAGGAACTTATAGCTTGACACACCGTGGTTCACACCCTCGAGCAAGGTACGACGGCTGTTGCCGGCGCCACTAAGCCAGGCCATAATTTTCACGTACATGCCGTCGGCATAATCGTTGCAAATCACGAAGTAGGTGTCGCCCTCTGACTTGAATTTCACATCGCCGTCATTGTCAAGCGAAGGCTGATAACCCTCAGTGCGCAGATAGTTAAGCACCTGATTGGTAAAGTTTTTCTCTGCCTGAGTTTTCTCGGCAGCCTTGAGGCCGAACGAGCTGAAAGCCACTATGGCCAGAATCATTACAAAGATTTTCTTCATGTCTGAATATTCTTAAGTGGTTAATTAGTAACTGATTGAAAATGAGCGCACGCCGCTGAACTGGAAGCGGACACTCATACCCTGCTGGCGCGCGGCATTGATGGCGGCTGAGGCTGAGGGCGTAGAGGCTATATAGGCGTTTATACCCTTGCGGAACACGGGGTTTGAGGCGGTGCAATCTTCGGCATCAAACACGTTGCTGCTGCAATTCACATTGAAAACCAACGTATTGCCCTGCACCGAAGCGCCGGTGCAACGCAGGCCGGCATCCAGGTTACCTGAAGCCACGGAGCTTGCCGCCGACTTTACAGCCGAATTATCTTTGGCAGCGGTGGGCCTTGAACCGGATGTTCCGCGTTCTTCGTTGCGAGTGTCAGCGGACGTTTTGGCCCCCTTATCGTCAGCTTTCTTCGGCTCGGTTTTCTTCGGCTCCGGTGTCTTGGGGTCCTTTCCCGGCGCGGGCCGGGTAGCCTCCTCAAGCGGGGTGCTTACCGCAACATCCGCCACTTCGGCCACTACAATATCCGTATCCTCGCCACCCGCCGGCTCCTCTACAGCCCGCACAGAGTCAACGGGGAGCGGAGCCTCCGGATTGCTGCCGCTCCTACGGGTGGCAAACCAGATTATTAGGCCTATGACAGCCAGCGCAACGATGCCTATCACAATCCATTTTCCTGCGCCCCCCTTCTTCCGGGGCTTCAGCACCTCGGTGCCTGCGGGCGCGGCGTGGCCGGGCCTCTTCTGCTTCGGCCCCTGGTCGTCAGACTTTTGTTCGGGGGGAATGAGCGGGGGAACATCACCTCCACCATCACCTCCGGCAGCGGTCTGCAGGGGGAGAGCGGCGAGCATATCGAGCACGCGGTTCATGTCGGCAGGGCGCGAGTTTTTGGAGAGCGACATGCAGTGCTCTATCACCTTGCGCAGCTCGGGCCCCATGCTGTCAGGAAACTCCAGCGGATTCTCCAGACGCTTGGTGGCATCCGGGGGTGTCTGCCCCGAAATGAGCTTGAAGAGCGTGGCGCCGAAGGCATAGATATCGGTCTGCGGAGTGAACTGGCTCACACCGTCGGGGTTATACTGCTCCAGCGGCGAATAGCCGTGGCTCACGCCGTGGGGCGTGGTAGAGGTCTGGCCGCCGGAAGCGCTGTAAGCCTTCGACAGGCCGAAGTCTATCAGAATCGGGCAGTCATCCTTGGTGCGAATCATTATGTTGGCAGGCTTCACGTCCAGATGAATCATCTTCTGGGCGTGCATATTGCTCAGCGCGGAGGCTATCTCCTCCATATACTTTATGGCCCGCGCCGGCGCAATGGCATCCTCCCTGTTCACAATGTCTTCGAGCGAGTCGCCCTCTATGTATTCCATCACATAATAGGCCGTGTTGTTCTCCTCGAAAATGTCCTGAATCTGGATTATGTTCTTATGGTTGAGCTTGGAGATATTCTGGGCCTCCTTTATGAATTTCTTGCGCAGCTTGTCCACCAACTCGGCGTTGCTCTGAGTGCCGAGAGTGATGTGAGAGGTCGATTCCTCGCGGTCGCAATACTCTTTCGGGAAAAACTCCTTGATGGCCACACGCTTACCCAGAATCGTGTGAACCGCCATGTAGGTTATGCCAAAGCCCCCTTGACCGAGAATAGCCTCAATGCGGTATTTGCCGTCGAGCAGGGTGGAATTTATTGATAACTGACTGGTTGACATATCTATAGCTTAGTTATTTGACGTGGCCTGTTCCTGCTGCGGCACAGATGCCGGAACCTGCGGCTCAGGTTTCTTGTCGGCGCCGCCGGTTGCGGGGGTGCCCTTTTTATCGACGTTACTATTATCAAGCACCGGTTCTGAGAGTCGGTTGCCCTTGTTGGGTGTGGCGGGAGCCGGGGCTGCATCAGCTTTCGGGGCTGCGGGCTCAGGCTGCGTAGCCACCGTAGCCGGCTTGGCCGCTACGGGCGCCGCCTCAGCCTCGTCGGCTTCGGGGGAGGCCGGTGCCTGCTCGGACTGCTCCGCCACCACGGTGACGGTCTCCTCCACTGTCAGCACCTCGGTGTTACCCCCCTCTCGGCCCATAAACATGTAGATCAGCAGAGCGGCTATGATCACCACAGCTGCCACCAGACACCATGCGAGCAACGACTGCTTCTTGCGCTCCTTGACGGAGACTGGCTTTGCGGGGCAGTCATCGGTCACCGGCTCGGCCACCATGCTCTGCTCGCGGCTCATGCGTTCCTCCACGGCGCGTGCCCGGGCACTCATCTCGTCGTTGAGCATACTGGTGTTCATGCGCCCGGCGGGAGCACTTTCCACCTCGGCAATCTCTACTATTATGGCTGTGTGGTTGTCGTGGTTAGCGGCCGTCTCCTTCACGAGGCGTGCCGTCTTATCGGTCAAGTTGCCCCCTTGGTGCGAAAAAATCTCACGCATGGTGGCGTCGTCCATCACCTCCAGCATACCGTCGGAACAGAGATAGAAATAATCCCCTTTGCGTATGTCGGTGATACTCTTCAGGTCAGCGCCGGGGCGCGGCGAGAGACCCGGCTGCATGGCGCGGGTGATAACGTTGCGCTGCGACGAGGTGCGCGCCTCCTCCTCGGTGAGCTCACCGAGCTTCACCAGTTCGTTGACGAGCGAATGGTCAGAGGTCTGAAACAGTATGCGGGTGTCGGCAGCGGTCTCCCCCGGGCGGATGTGATAGACACGACTGTCGCCTATATGCGCCACGAGTGCCCCCTCGCTGTGAAGCTTCAGGAGCGCGAGGGTGGTGCCGGGCTTGCGGGAATCGGCACACTCCAGCTTGTCGAGAGCATCGTAAGCGGACGAGAGCCCCTTTTCAAAGGCGGAGGTAGAGAAGCGGTCAGCAGAGGCCGGGTCAATCGCCTTAAGGAAAGCCTCGACCACCGTAGCGCTCGCCACCTCGCCGGCGGCGTGGCCACCCATGCCGTCGCAGATTAAGAACAGACGGTCCTCTGTCGCCACCTGCGGGGTGCAGGGATAGAGGCTGTCCTCCTGATGAGGACGCCCCTCGGCATCCTTGCGGTCGCCGAATTCCCAGATTGTGGAGAGATTTACGCGAAATTTCATATAGAGATTTTTGGTAAGTAAGATTCACTGATAAGTAAGCGTCCGGCTCCGTAGGGGCAAACTTTAAAATTTACTTATAGGGTCAGAATGACACACGAAATTAACAATTATTCAGGCTTGCCACAAGGTTTTTGTTCCTATTCCACGGGAAAATGTTTGAACTCCCGAGGTTTCTGTTTGAAATCAAAAAAGCGCAAGCCGCGGATTCCGCAGTTTGCGCTTTTTCTATGGGAAAGTTTGCGATTTTCCTATGGGAAAAATACTTCTTTATTCGGCGTTTGCCTCAGCTTCGAAGTGTGTGCCGGTGAGCTTTTCGGCCACATATTCCGGCGTTACGGTAAACTCTTTTACCTTCATTGAGGGCACATCAAACATGGCATCGACCATCACCGTCTCCACAATGGAGCGGAGGCCGCGGGCACCCAGCTTATACTCTATGGCCTTGTCCACAATGGCGTCGAGCGCCTCGGGAGTGAACTCCAGCTTCACGCCATCTATCTCAAAGAGGCGCTTGTACTGGCGCACAATGGCGTTCTTAGGCTCCACAAGGATGCGGCGCAGCGCGTCGCGGTCCAGCGGATTGAGGTTGGTGAGCACCGGGAGTCGGCCTATGATTTCGGGGATGAGGCCGAAGCTCTTGAGGTCCATGGGCATCACGTAGTTCATCAGATTCTCAAGCTGATGCTTGCGCTTCTTGGAATCCTTGCCGAAGCCCACCACCTGAGTGTTGAGGCGCGCAGCTATCTTGCGCTCTATGCCGTCGAAGGCGCCGCCGCAGATGAAGAGTATGTTCTTAGTGTCCACAGCTATCATCTTCTGGTCCGGATGCTTGCGGCCGCCGTTGGGGGGCACGAGCACCGTGGAGCCCTCGAGCAGCTTGAGCAGCCCCTGCTGCACACCCTCGCCGGAGACGTCGCGAGTGATCGACGGGTTGTCGCTCTTGCGGGCTATCTTGTCAATCTCATCGATGAAGACTATACCCTTCTCGGCACGCTCCACATCGTAGTCGCAGGCCTGCAGCAGGCGGGTGAGCAGACTCTCCACATCCTCGCCCACATAGCCGGCTTCGGTGAGCACCGTAGCGTCGACTATGGCGAAGGGAACGTCAAGCAGACGCGCTATACTCTTGGCAAGCAGCGTCTTACCGGTACCGGTGGGGCCTACCATTATGATGTTGCTCTTCTCGATGTCCACATCGTCGTCGGCCTCCTTATTGCCTTTGGCGGCGATTTCGGCCAGACGCTTGTAGTGGTTGTAGACGGCCACGGAGAGATACTTCTTGGCATTCTCCTGGCCTATCACATACTGGTCGAGATAGTCACGGATTTCATGAGGCGTGGGAATCTTATAGGTCTCCTTGGCAGCCTTGTCAGCCTTCTTGTCGGCGCGCAGCTGCTCATCGCGGCGAGCGTCAATGTAGCCTATGCACTCGGTGCAGAGCTGCAAGCCGTCGTAGATAGGCACGACAGGGTTGTGGGCGGAGTCCTCCTGCCCGCACATCATGCACCGCATGGATGTCTTCTTAGCCATTAATCCTTCTTGTTAGGGTTTACGAGCACACGGTCAATCATGCCATACTTCTCGGCCTCGGCTGCTATCATCCAGTAGTCGCGGTCAGAGTCGCGCTCCACTTTCTCAAAAGGCTGGCCGGAGTGGGTGGAAATGATGCGGTAGAGCTCCTCCTTGAGTTTGAGGATTTCGCGGGCAGTGATTTCTATGTCGGAAGCCTGACCCTGAATTCCACCCATGGGCTGGTGAATCATCACGCGTGAGTGAGGCAGTGCGAAGCGCTTACCCTTCTCGCCGGCCACGAGCAGGACGGCGGCCATTGATGCTGCCATGCCGGTGCAGATGGTGGACACGTCGGAGGAGATGTACTGCATGGTGTCGTAGATTCCGAGACCTGCATACACGCTGCCGCCGGGGGAGTTGATGTAGATGTTTATGTCCTTGCCGGGGTCAGCGGAGTCCAGATAGAGGAGCTGCGCCTGAATTATGTTGGCGCTCTGGTCGCTCACCTGAGTGCCCAGGAAGATGATGCGGTCCATCATGAGGCGAGAGAACACATCGAGCTGAGTCACATTGAGCTGACGCTCCTCCAGGATGTAGGGGTTCATGTAGTCGGCGTGAGGAGCCGCTGAGGTCAGCCCTGCCAGCCCGGGAGTATTGTTGACTGCTGCGGTGTAGGAGTCGAGAGTATTGCCGTTGAGGCCGAGATGCCCTACGGCATATTTGCGGAAATCAGATTGATTCATCATAGTAAAATAGGGGTAAAAATGATTTTAAATTAGGGCCACACAAATTGTGTGCCATAAAGAATTTGTGCCAATAGATTTGTGCCACAAAGGAGTTGTCACATAAGGATTTTGTGCCACAAACAGATAAGGAAATCGGAGCGCGGAGATCTCAGAAGAACTCCGAACACTCCGATTCTTTATGGTGCAATAAGCGCGGTGTGGCTTATTCGGCAGTCTTGAAGAGGTCGTTGAACTGCTCTACGCTGACAGTCTTTTCGTCGACAGTCACAGCGTTCTTGACAGCAGCCCACATCATTGAGTCAACCACCTGACGCACGATCTGGTCGCGAGTCTGCTCGTTGCTCAGGAGCTCGTCGGCATAACGGTCAAGCACATTCTCGGGCAGACCGGCCATGCCATACTGAGCGAAGCGGCTCATGGCGAGCTGGCGGGCGAAGGCCTTCAGGTCCTCGGGGGTAACCTTCACCTCCATCTGGCGGCTGATGGCGTCGGTGATGAGCTGCCAAACGAGGTCGGCGCGCATCTTGTCGAACTCAGCGTCGATGTTCTCATCGTTGAGGTTCTCGTTGGCGCTCTTCAGGTAATCCTTAAGCACAGCCTCGGGGAGCTCGAGCTCACCTACAGCCTTCACGATTACGTCCTTTCCGTCGATGGTGAAACGATAGTTGGAGTCATTCTCAAGCTGGTTGGCTATGAGAGTCTTGATTGATTCCTTATACTGCTCGGCATCCTTCACGTTGCCCTTGCCGAAAGCGGCATCGAAGAACTCCTCGCCATCCTCAGCGGGCTTCAGCACGATGATTTCCTTAATCTCCATGTTGAAATCGCCGTGATGGTTGGCAGTGTCAGCCTTGTCGATGTTGAGCATAGATGAGAGCTCGGTCTCGTTGCCGTCGCAAGTAGCAGCGGGATTGAACTTCACCACGTCGCCCACGTGCTTGTCTACGAAGAGAGCCTTCTGCTCCTCGCTCTTGAAGTATTCGGGTGAGAGGATACCGTTTTCTACCACGATGCCACCCTCCTTGGGCTGACCATTCTCGTCGAGCTCAGTGATAACACCCTTCACCAGAGCGTTGGGCTCGACAGTGTCGCCGGGCACCTGCTTGCCGTAGCGACGACGGAGCATCTCGTCCTGACGCTGAATCATCTCGTCGCTCACCTCGATGTTGTAGTAAGGGATGTGCATATCCTTATTTACATGAGTGTCGATTTCGGGAGCTATGCCTACCTTGAACTCAAAAGTGAAGTCCTTGTTGTCGAGGCTGAAATCAGCAGCGGGCACAGGCACGGGGTTGCCGAGCACCTGGATGTTGTTCTCCTTAATATAATTGTAAAGGGCGTCGGCCACCTCCTTGTTGAGCACGTCGCTCTTCACGGCCTTGCCATATTTCTTTGCGATGAGCGCTGCGGGCACCTTGCCGGGACGGAAACCCGGTTCGGGGCGATTCATATTGATGTCACGCAGAGTCTTCTTGATTTTGTCCTGATAATCTTTTTCTTCAAGCGCGATGGTGATAGTAGCATTCACAGCATCGAGCTTGTTCATAGTTACATTCATGGGTTGTGAATTATATTCGGGTTTTATAAATTACAATTAAGTAAATACGCGCATTTGCGCATAATAAGTCATATACGCATTTTGCAGTCGCAAAAATACAAAAAATAAACGAATCACGCAACCAAAAGGTTTACACTCGCTGCTGAAGACCACTAAAAAAGCGTCAGCCCGCAGTTTTTGGCACTGCGGGCTGAGCTTATCATAAGGCTTTTTCGGGGGATTAGTAGCGGATGGTGCGGGCGGTGGTGCCGCAGCGCACTATGTAGATGCCACGGGCGGGGAGCTCGCAGGAGCCGCGCAGGCCGGTGGCTATGGTGCGGCCATCTACGGTGTAGAGGCTGAAGGGTTCGTCAGCATCGGTGCGGAGCACGCCGCCGGTCACTACGAATATAGGGGCGTCGTTCTGCACGGGGAGGTTGTCTACACCTGACTGCGCCAGGGTGGTGAAGCGCACGGAGCGGGCGGGCTTCGATGACTCGGCTGCGTTGTGAGCCTGGAGCTTGGCTACATATTCGGTAGACTTCTGCAGGCCGGTGGCGGTGAAGTTGTTGCCGGTCACTCGCAGGGCGTCATAGCCTGCCACGGGGGTGTCGGTCACTGTTCCGCGGGAATAGATCTTGATGTCGTCGATATTGAGGCTGAGATCGGTGGTCACGTAGTTGTAGATGCAGAGGAACTGACGGATTCCCTCGGGAATGTTCTTCAGCTTCACGTTGGTGCCGTTCTTGGTGCCGTCGATGTCAGTCACAGTGGCGAACTTCACGAGTGCGCCGCTCTCTTCCACGCCGTAGAAATCAAGCTGCACGATGGCATCCTGACGGCTTACGCGAGCCCAGAAATCTATTTCGGCAATATCCTCATCGTAAATCCAGGAAGAAAGTGCTGCACCGCGCGATGAGAAGCGGAGCGAGGGGGCAGCCATACCGCAATAGTCGGTACGGGTCTCCAGGCTGCCGTCGAAGAGCCAGTTGGCGGGGAAACGGTTGTTGTCGAATCCGGTCTCAAACATAAGTTCGGGAGCACCTTCAGCGCGGGTAGCCACGGTGAGTGTGTAGTCGGTGGCACCCTCAAGTTCTGACCAGAGGATTTCGGCCTTGACATCGTCGGGCACTACGGTGAGCACGGGCTGAGACTCAGCCAGACCGTCGCCGCTGGTGTAGAATGAGCTTTCGCCTGCGGGGGAGATATTGTTGCCGGCGCGGGTGTAAACCTGAGCTACGTAGGCGGTAGAGGGCTGGAGATTGTCGATGGTGACAGAGAGTTTGCCGTCGGCCTTGGGGGCAGCCTTCAAGGCGCCGGTGGCTGACACTTCTGCAAATTCGAAGCCCTCTACGGGTTCGCGGTTGATTTCGCCCATAATCTGGTCCATCATCTCGCTGTAGAGGCTCACGTAGTAAGCCTCGGCGCCGCTCACGGGTGACCACTCAATGGTGACAGAGGTCTGCGAAGCGTAAGACTGGTGAGGCGCGGGGGCGGTCACGGCGAGCGCGTCGCTGTCAGAACCGCCGGCTACATCGAAACCTATCATGCCGGTGGCAGACTCGGTGATGTTGCTGATGGGCAGAGGGGTGTTGACACCGGTCCAGGTGCGGAAAGCGGGGGTGGTGGTAGCGTCATACTTGGTGATATAAGCGCTGCCGGGGAATGTGTCGCCGTTGCGTGAACCGTCAGAGAGTATGCCGTCGGCCTCCACTATGTCCACATGCTGGTGAGTCTGGTCGTTCACTTTATTGCTCTCCCAGTATGAGGGCACATAGTCCACGTGCCACACGAGCATGCCGTGGCCGGGGATGTAGGTATCCCAACCGGTCTGCTGGCGGTTTTCAAAGAGCCAGTATTCGGTGGGGGTGGAGGGGTCGGGGGTAATCTTGTAGCAGACACCGCCATCGGCTATCGGGAGCATGTGGATAGAGGTGGCCTCCTTGATGTCTACGGGCTTTATCCACTCCATGGCGTAGCGCTCGTAAGCCGAGAAGTTCGGCGGAGTGCGGCCGTCGTTGTTGTAGCTGCCGTGGTCCATAGCGGAATAGGAACCCGGGGTAAACACGTTCTGATAAGAGGTGGTGTACATGTCGGGCTGTCCGAGCACGTGTCCGAATTCATGGCAGAATGTGCCGATGCCGGTGGGCTCGCAGATGCCCCCCACCTCGCGGGGAGCGTTAAGCTCGTTGGAGCAGGCATAACGGCTGATTTTCACACCATCGAGCTCCGGACAGATGTCCACATACTGCACCTCCCAGGAGTGGGGCCAGATGCAGTCCTTGCCGCCGCCATCGTTCTGGCCTCGACCGGCATAGAACACGTAGACGTTGTCCACGTAGCCATCATCGTTGGTGTCATATTTCTTATAGTCAATCTGGCTGTCGAGCAGCTTGGTGGCGTCCACAACCATCTGCACGGCTCTGGCATCCTCCTTAGCGTAGTATGCACTGGTGTTAGGCAGAGTCACGGGGCCATAGACATCAAAATGCGGATTATACTGCCCCAGACTCTGAGCGCGATAGAAGTCGCGGGCGGAGCCGGTGGCACCGAAGTTGGAGTAGCCCTCCTGCATCATCATGTTCTGCATGTCGGTGTGGGGGTCAGCGCAGTATGAGAATTGCTTGTCGGAGAAGTTCACGAGAATCACGAGTACGTGAGGTTCGCCGGAGGTGGGCACCTTGCGTATGTCGTGGCCGTCGGCGTTGTCATATTTATTGCCGGCTATCACGCGGGAGCTGCCGGGGGCGCGACGCGCTGCGGAGCTGCCGGTCATGAATTGGCCACCCTTACGCATCAGGCTCTCCACGGCCTTGACAGGTTCCAAATCAATCTGAGTGTCAGCGATTTTCATTTCATAATCAGAGGGGACCATAGAGGTCATAGTACCGTCGGCTGCCACGAGACGATACCATCCGGAGGCATCCTGAAGGACCACGTGGCCGGATTTGGCCACATAATAGTTACAGTGTTCATCGCCTCGCTGAGAGAGGGTGACCTGCGTGCCGTCAGGTTGCGTGAAGACGCGGGGCACCGGGTTGGCCGGAACACCGTAAGCGAGGGCACAGGAACCGAGAAGCAGACCTGCCCCCAATGCGCGCAGTGAAAATTTCTTCATATACATTGAGTGTGTTGTTACAGAATAAATGTGATTGCTTAAATTAGGTCGGTATAGATAAAAATCAAGTCTTTATGCAGCTTCGTCTCAGTCATTACCATCGAGACATATTCTACCCGCAAAGGTAAGTTAAAAACGTGAAATTTAAAAATTTTATTGTCAAAAAATTTCGCCATACTTAGAGTTTTTAGTAACTTCGCGTGAAATATAACACTGTTTAACATCTTCACCGACTTGATACGTACTGATAGTGCCCTCCCCACCGCCACCCGCAGAATCATGCTACGCGGACAGCTCTATGACTTCAGCTCTCCGCGCGTGATGGCCATAGTCAATGTCACCCCTGATTCCTTCTACGGCGGCAGCCGCCTCACCGACCGCGACGCTGTGACGCGCCGTGTGGAGCAGGCTCTGGCCGAAGGTGCCGACATGCTCGACCTCGGTGGCTATTCATCCCGTCCGGGAGCTGCCGAGGTCACACCCGAGCAGGAATACTCCCGCCTGGCGCTCGGTCTGGAGATTGTGCGCCGCATCGCTCCGCAGGCTGTGGTGAGCATCGACACATTCCGTGCCGATGTGGCCGAGCGGTGCGTAAGGGAATGGGGTGCCGACATAGTCAACGACATATCCGGCGGACTGCTCGACCCCCGCATGCCCAGCGTGTGCGGTGAGCTACAAGTGCCCGTGGTGGTAATGCACATGCGCGGCACGCCGGCCACCATGCAGCAGCTCACCGACTACAACGACCCGCTGGCCGACACCCTGAGCGAGCTGGCCCGCAGAGTGCAGGCGTTCAGAGAGTGCGGTGTGGCCGACGTAATCATTGACCCCGGCTTCGGATTTGCAAAGACCACAGAGCAGAACTACGCAATCATGCGCGGCCTGCCGGAATTTGAGATTTTCCAGGCACCGCTCCTGGTGGGCATCAGCCGCAAGAGCATGATTTACAAACCGCTGGGCATCACCCCTGAACAGGCTCTCAACGGCACCACGGCCTTGAACATGATAGCCCTGCAAGGGGGCGCCGACATACTCCGCGTCCACGACGTAAAGGAAGCCGTAGAGACAGTAAAAATCTTCAAACTCCTAAACCCCTAATCCCAAAGGGTTATGGGTTAAGGGTTACGGGTTAGGTGGTCCGAGTACTCCGAGAGCTCCGAGTACTCCGAGTACTCTAAAACCTAAAACCTAATACCTAAAACCTAAAAGCTATGTTAGACTTCGGCATAAAAGACATAATCGACATACTCCTGGTGGGGCTACTGCTCTTCTACCTCTACCGCACTATGAAAAAGAGCGGCACCCTCAACATCTTTGTGGGTGTGCTGGCCTTTATCGTGGTGTGGATCATGGCGTGTGAAATCTTCGACATGCGCCTGACCGGCACCATCGTGGACAAATTCATGTCCATCGGCCTCATTGTGCTCGTAATCCTTTTCCAGGACCAAATCAAGCGTTTCCTCATAGACCTCGGCTCGCAACGCAAATGGAGAGTGCTTCAGCGCCTCTTCCACCACGGCGACAAGGAGAAGGAGAACACCTATATCATGCCCGTGGTCTACGCCTGCATGAGCATGAGCAAGTCAAAGACTGGCGCGCTGATAGTGGTGCAACGCAAGGTGCCCCTCACCGACTACGAGCAGACCGGCGACATCATTGACGCCAACATCAACACCCGCCTGATTGAAAACATATTCTTCAAAAACTCTCCGCTGCATGACGGCGGCATGATAATAGCCGACCACCGCATCATGGCTGCCGGCTGCATCCTACCCGTGAGCCACGACATGAACATACCGAAAGAGCTCGGTCTGCGCCACCGCGCAGCACTCGGCATGAGCCAGGTCACCGACGCTATCTGCATTATAGTCAGCGAGGAGACCGGCCACATCTCGCTTGCCATAGACGGCACGCTGAAGGTGAAGCTCACAGCCCCCGAGCTGGAACATGCCCTCTCCGAAGCCATGTCCTGACCCCCGGACTTTCTTAATAAACAACCTATCTCCTATCATAAATCAAGTATGAAAAAACTTCTCATAGCAGCCCTGTGCGTGGCCTCATCCACCTCAATCTACGCGCAGCGCTCCATCTCGACTCTCACCCGCGGCTGGCAGTTCTCTCAGGACAGCACAGAGTGGAAAAGCGTAAATGTACCTCACGACTGGGCCATCTACGGTCCCTTTGACCGCGCCAACGACCTGCAGAAGGTGGCCGTGGAGCAGAATGGAGAGACCGAAGAGACCTGGAAAACGGGTCGCACCGGCGGCCTCCCCTACGTAGGCAAAGGATTCTACCGCACCACGTTCGATGTGGCTGACACCACGGGGCGCGACATAACCCTGCTCTTTGACGGCGCTATGAGCAACGCCCGCGTCTACGTCAACGGCCGACAGGTGGCGTTCTGGCCCTATGGCTACAACTCCTTCTCCGCCAATGTGACCGACGCCGTGCACCCGGGCAAAAACGCCTTAGAGGTAAGCCTCGAGAACAAACCCAAATCCTCACGCTGGTATCCCGGCGCGGGCCTCTACCGCAACGTCCACGTCATCAACACCTCGCGTGTGCACATACCCGTCTGGGGCACACATGTGACCACCCCCTACGTAGGCGCTGATTACGCCAACGTGAAGCTCGCCACCAAGGTGCAGGGGCTGCAGAAGGGAGAAGATGTGACTCTGGTAACCTCGCTCTACAATCCTGCCGGCGAGCTCGTGGCCTCTGACTCCCACAATTACCGCTACTACCCCGGAGTGGAATTCACCCAGAACCTGCGCGTCAAGAACCCGCAGCTCTGGAGCCCCGAGAAGCCGGAGCTCTACAAAGCCATCACGCGCGTGGTGCAGAATGACCGCACGCTCGACTCCTTCACCACCCCCTTCGGCATCCGCACCGTGGAGGTGCGCGAGGGTGAGGGCTTCTTCCTCAACGGCGAAAAGCGCCAGTTCAAGGGGGTTTGTCTCCACCACGACCTCGGCCCCCTGGGAGCTGCCGTAAACCGCTCGGCCATACGCCACCAGCTGCAGATGCTCAAGGACATGGGCGCCGACGCCGTGCGCACCTCCCACAACATGCCCGCCCCCGAACTCGTGGAGCTCTGTGACTCCATGGGCCTCATGCTCATGCTCGAACCCTTCGACGACTGGGGCTTCCGCCCGAAAAGCGAGAATGGCTACGGCTCAATCTTCAATGAATGGGCCGAACGCGACATGGTCAACATGCTGCATCATTACCGCAACAATCCCTCGGTGGTGATGTGGAGCATAGGCAACGAGGTGCCCTCTCAGTGGGGCCCCGACGGTCTCGGTGAGCTCAAGATGCTTCAGGACATAGTGCACCGCGAGGACCCCACCCGCCCCGTGACATGCGGCATGGACCAGTTTGACGCAGTGGTGAACAACGGCTTCGCCGCCGCGCTCGATGTGCCGGGATTCAACTACAAGCCCTCGCGCTACAACGAGGCCATAGGCAAGCTGCCGCAGAACTTCCTGCTCGGCACAGAGACAGCCTCCACCGTCAGCTCACGCGGCGTCTACAAATTCCCCGTGCAGGTGGGTGCCAACATTGAGCATGCCGACAACCAGAGCTCATCCTACGACACTGAATACTGCTACTGGAGCAATATCCCCGACGATGACTTTGCGGCCGACGACGACCTCCCCTGGAATATGGGACAATTCGTCTGGACCGGTTTCGACTATCTCGGCGAGCCCACCCCCTACGACACCGATGCGTGGCCCTCTCACTCCAGCGTGTTCGGCATCATTGACCTGGCCTCGCTCCCCAAAGACCGATACTATCTCTACCGCTCAAAATGGAATGAGAAGGAGAACACCCTCCACATACTCCCCCACTGGACCTGGCCCGGCCGCGAAGGCGAGGTGACACCCGTCTATGTCTACACCGATTCCCCCAAGGCCGAACTTTTCCTCAACGGCCGCTCGCTGGGTCAGCGCGAAAAGAATGACTCCACCAACATGCACCGCTACCGCCTGATGTGGAACGATGTGGCCTACGAACCGGGCGAGCTGCGCGTAGTGAGCTACGATGCCCAGGGCAATCCAACCGGCGAGAGCTCGGTGCGCACCGCCGGCGAGCCTCACCACATAGTGCTCACCACCGACCGCCGCGAGCTGAAAGCGGGCGCCGATGACCTGGCCTATGTGACCGTGCAGATAGCCGATGCCCAGGGCAACATCATCCCCACCGAGAGCCGCGAAGTGAACTTCGCAGTGCAGGGTGCCGGCTCCTTCCGCGCCACCGCCAACGGCGACCCCACCTCGCTGCGACTCTTCCACGAACCGGTCATGGACCTCTTCAGCGGCGCCGCCACCGCCATAGTGCAAGCCGGCGACAAACCGGGCCAGCTGACGCTGACCGTGACGGCCGAGGGGCTCTCCCCTGCCACTCTTACGCTCCCCGTGGTGCGCTGAAGCCCCCCCCGATTCGGAACATGGAATTCTGACTCAGACCGGAAATTTTTGAGTGCGGTTTTTGGATAATCCGAAAATTGTGATTAATTTTGTGGAGAGCCTTCGGGGTCTTACAACATTTTTATTAGTATTTTTATGGCTGTTACATCCACCGCGCTTCACGAGGCGCTGAAACATCACTTTGGATTCGACAACTTCAAGGGCAATCAGGAAGCCGTGATCACCGACTTGCTCAATGGCAAGGATGTGTTTGTGCTCATGCCCACCGGCGGAGGCAAAAGCCTCTGCTATCAGCTGCCTGCACTCTTGATGCCGGGCACTGCCATTGTGGTGAGCCCCCTCATAGCCCTTATGAAGAATCAGGTGGACGCCATGCGCAACTATTCCGACTCCGACGGCGTGGCCCATTTCCTCAACTCTTCACTCTCTCGCGCGGCCGTGGAGCAGGTGAAGGAGGATGTGCGCTCCGGCAAGACCAAGCTGCTCTATGTGGCACCCGAAAGCCTCACCAAGCAGGACAACATCGACTTCCTGCGCGATGTGACCATAAGCTTCTACGCTGTGGACGAGGCCCATTGCATCTCGGAATGGGGCCACGATTTCCGTCCCGAATACCGCAAGATTCGTTCGCTCATCAATGAGATTCAGACACGCCCAGTGGTGGCCCTCACTGCCACCGCTACCCCCAAGGTGCAGCACGACATACAGAAGAATCTGGGCATCATGGACGCCACGGTCTACAAGTCGAGCTTCAACCGCAAGAACCTCTACTACGAGGTGCGCACGAAGACCAAGGATGTGGACCGCGACATCATTAAGTTCATACGCTCCAATCCGGGCAAGAGCGGCATAATCTACTGTCTGTCGCGCAAAAAGGTGGAGGAGCTGACCGAGACCCTGAGAGTCAACGACATACGCGCGCTCCCCTACCACGCCGGCATGGACAGCGCCATGCGCAGCGCCAACCAGGACACTTTCCTGCTCGAAAAGGTCGATGTGATTGTAGCCACGATTGCGTTCGGCATGGGCATAGACAAGCCCGATGTGCGCTATGTGATTCACTACGACATACCCAAAAGCCTGGAGGGCTACTACCAGGAGACCGGCCGCGCCGGCCGCGATGGTGGCGAGGGGCGCTGCATAACCTACTATGCCCACAAGGACCTGCAGAAGCTCGAGAAGCTCATGCAGGGCAAACCGGTGAACGAGCAGGAGATAGGCAAACAGCTGCTCATGGAGACAGCCTCCTACGCCGAGTCCTCCGTGTGCCGCCGCAAGACGCTGCTCCACTATTTCGGCGAGGACTATGAGGAGGAGAACTGCGGCAACTGCGACAACTGTCTGCACCCCAAAACGAAGATTGAGGCTAAGGATGACCTGCTGGCGGCGCTTGAAACCATCGTGGCGCTCGGCGAGAAATTTAAGGCCGAATATGTGATTACGGTCATTACGGGGCGTGGCACCGACGAGGTGCGCTCCTACGGACACCATGAGCTGGAGGTGTTCGGCTGCCTCCCCAAGGCCGACGAGAAGCACCTCAACACTGTGATTCGCCAGGGCGTGATTGCCGGCTATCTGGAGCGCACTGTGGAGAATTACGGCACACTGCGCATAACTGACAAGGGGCGCAACTTCATAGAAAACCCCGTCAGCTTCCAGATTACCGAGGATAATGATTTCTCGGAAAATGATGATGAAGGTACCCCCCGCGCCGGTGGCGGTGCCGTGGACCCCGCGCTCTTCTCCATGCTTAAGGACCTGCGCCGCTCCGTGGCACGCAAGCATGAACTGCCCCCCTACGTGATTTTCCAGGACCAGAGCCTCGAGGCTATGGCCACTACCTATCCCATCAATCTCTCGGAGCTGCAGAACATCCCGGGCGTGGGTGCCGGTAAAGCCAAACGCTATGGCAAGGAATTCGTGGAGCTGATAAAGCGTCATGTGGATGACAACGAAATTGAGCGTCCCGAGGACTTGCGCGTGCGCACCATGCCCAACAAGAGCCGTGTGAAAATCTCGCTCATTCAGGGCATAGACCGCAAGATTGACCTCGAAGAGCTGGCTGAGTCGCGCGGCCTGGAGTTCAGCGAGATGCTCGACGAGCTTGAGGCAATAGTCTATGCCGGCACAAAAATAAACCTCAACTATTACCTCGACGAGATAATAGAAGAGGACCGCCAGGAGGAGATAATGGACTATTTCTGCGAATGTGAGGAGGACGACATAGAGGCCGCCATCGAGGAATGGGGCAGCGAACTGTCAGACGACGAAATCCGCCTTATGCGCATCAAGTTCCTATCCGAAATGGGCAACTAACCCCTCCCCAATGCAGATAAAATAACCGGCCTACACCACCCCGCACCCGGCCCGCACCGCGTACCGGATCCCCCTCCAACCCCGCAACCCCTGAAGAGGAGCGGCAAACGCATGGCGCGGAGCGCCACAAATCTCGATAGCCGGGGGCAACGCCCCCGGTAGCTGCATGAGGGAAAGTGCCCCGGAGGGGTACGACATCCGGTATAGGGCAAGTGCTTAAGTGTAGACCCCTCCGGGGCACATTATCTGCCGGCACTTTCCGGGGGCGTTGCCCCCGGCTATCGAAATTTGAGGCGCTCCGCGCCTTGCGTTTGCCCATAAAGGAAATAAGTTAAAATAAGCCAAAGCAGCGTTAATCCGCAGTCGCTTCGGAGAAGCGATCTATATGATAACCCCGCACAAGCGCGTAAAAAACGCGCGCAGTGTGGGGTGCCTTATGCCGACAACCCCGGCTTCGGAGATGCCGTCTGTATGACTACCCCGCACGCAAGTGTGGGGCATTTCCTCCCACAGTATTCATTTGAAACCGAGACTGAGGTCATACACTGTGCGCACATTGCTTCTGAGAAGCACGCATGCCCCACACTGCGTGCGGGGTTGTCATACAGCCGGCATCTCCGAAGCCGGGGTTGACTGCTACTGACTACCCCACACTGCACTCCCTTACGGTCGTTTGTGCGGGGTTATCATACAGATCGCTTCTCCGAAGCGACTTGCGGATTAACTTGACGCTTGGGTTATTTTAACTGCATTGGGGCAACTCGGGAGGGGTGAAACCCGGGGAGAACAAACGGGGGGATACTGTCCCCGTCAAAAAGGCGCGATGCCGGATGCTCACGCACTCGGCACCGCTATTTGATAAAAGCTAAATAGAATACAATAATATTATCTTACGGTTATTTTGACTGTCTTAAATGCACCCGAAAGGGTTACCTCTGTCGGCCAAGCCGACGTTTCCGCTCTCTGAGCCCGGCAAAGCAAGCATCTCTGCGATGGACCGCCCCCCGGGCACAGCTGCGCTGTAAAAAAATGCGGCCGAAACTTTCACCGCTTCTGCCGATTACTAATATCGGCCGCTGATAGCCGAAATCCCGATGCCCGGGCCCGGCCAATTTTGCATCTCTATGATGCAGGATAAATGTCGGTTTACAATTGATTCATTATGCGGATTAATTCTTGATCATCAACTGTAGGCTAGAGAGCCAGCCGGAACCCGTTGTTGATGTTCCGGTTAGTAGTGTTGTTGTTGTTGTTGCGGTTAGAGACGCGGAAGTTGGAAGCAGTAGTGTTACCCCAGCTACCGCCGCGATTAGGACGATAAGAGCTCTTGACATTTAACCTTAATACTTTTTTCAGCCCGATGCCGCACAGACCCCGTCGCCGCCCAATACACGCCTGCGGAAACGGAGAGAGTCAGCGAAACTGACATGCGCCACATTGCAGGCGGCCCGCACGGCATACTCATCCTCAGAGATTACACCCTTAGCCATCAGCTTATCAAGCTTATGCAGATTGCGCCGGAAGCGGCGCTTACTCTTTCCGCCAAGCATGATGCGGTCAGAAAATACCCTGTATCCCAGAAACAGAACTCCATGACAACTGCGCCCCACCACCGGGGGCTTCGTGAGCAGATGCAGCTTCTCTGAAGAATAGGCCACATAGCCGCGCACCAATTCCTTCAACCTTTCCCTGTCATTCTCAAGAATAATCACATCGTCCATATACCGGATATAGAACGGAGCCCGAAGCACCTCCTTCATATAATGGTCCAGACCCGAGAGATAAAAATTTGCGAAATACTGGCTCGTCAGGTTGCCGATTGGCACTCCGCGCCCCTGTTCGCCATAAGCCTCTATTATTCCCCGGAACAACTCCAGCAGACGCTCATCCTTAAAAATTCGGCGCAGCCGCGCGCAGAGCACATCATGGCAGATGCTGTCGAAATACTTTCGGAAGTCAAGCTTGGCATAATAGCGATAATGCTTCAACTTATCGCGCAGGCGAAGCACAGCACTGTGAGTCCCTTTGCCCGGACGAGTGGCGAAACTATCGAAAATCAGCTGACGCTCGAACACGTCGTGACACACATTCATTATCGCATGATGCATGATTCGCTGCTCTATGGGGGCCGCACTTATCAGCCTCTCCTTCGGCTCGCGGATTATAAACTGCCGATAGTTGCCGTTTTCTACCGTTCCCTGACGCATGTCGCTCTGAAGCTTCAGCAGATTCGGTATCAAATCCTGCCGATACTGCTTCACCTCACTCACAAGCGACTTCCGGCGGAAAGCCTTATACGCCGCAAGCACCAGATTATCCAGCTCCACTATGGAGTCAAAAAGGCATGTCGTTCTTTTCATCTTTCTTTGCTGATTCTCGCGCTTTTGCAAACACCTTTGATGCTTCCTCACTGAATCGGATGCCATATTTTTCAATCTTCCCGACTCCCACTCCCTTGATTTTCTTGAGAGACTCCAGAGTGCACTCTCCCATCTTCACTATCTCGGCAAGCTCCGCATCGGTAAACACCACATAAGGGGGCACACCATCATTCTCGGATAACTGTTTTCTTATGGTGCGGAGCTCCGTGAAAATAACGAATTCGTCAGTCGAAAGAACCTCTCGGTAGTCAATGCGCCCCCTGCCGCCATAAGTTCTGGGAGCAGTGGACTGCGCTGTGGACCCGAAGGAATCACCGGCATGGGGCATGAACAGAACACAGATGGCCCAGCACGCTGTCTCTGAAGCCATAACCAGCTCTCGGCGAACATCGATCACCTTGACCGAGCGCAGAAACTTATTCAGCTCCTCCTCTTCGCCCGAGGCAAAAATCGGTATCGAAAAAAATTTTAATTGCATCCTCTGGTCTTTTTTTAAAATTTTTTCGATTTGGCGCAAAGCGCCAAATCGAAGTGAAATGTATTATTTATCGGATCTTCCACTCGGGGTATTGAGGAATTATCCCGCAGGCCCACTCCGTGGACCTCGCTTGGATAATTCTTCAATACCCCTAACCGGCTGGTCCGCATATGAATCTTTGTAAACTAGAGAGCCAGCCGGAACCCGCTGCTGATGCTCCGGAAAGTAGTGTTGCTGTAGTTGTTGCGGTTAGAGACGCGGAAGTTGGAAGCAGTAGTGAAACCCCAGCTACCGCCGCGATTAGGACGATAAGAGCTCTGCCATGTGCCACCGCTTTCAAGATAACCATATTCGTTCTCATGACCAGGATAACCTAAGCCACTGCAGCGCTCCCATACATTACCAGACATGTCGTACAAGCCAAGCGCATTCGGCGCTTTGCTGCCTACTTCCGCTACCGAGGTAAGAATGGTTGTCACTGAGTTCACAGCTACTTTGTCCAGTTCTGTATTAGCCGGCTGTGTGGTCCCACTGATGCCGCTGTACCAGTACTGCAAGCTCGCATAGTCCTTGCCCCCGGCGGCTGCATACGCCCACTCCCATTCATTGGGCAAGCGAAATTCCTTATCGCCCAAGGCGGCAGCAAGTGCCGGATTGCTCGCCTTTAGCTCTTTCAGGCGCGCATTAATCTTAGTAAGGAAGCACTTATATGTATCAGTGTCTGTGCAGATGTCATCCCACGATACATTCGCTATAGGATAATTGTCGCCTATCTTCGTCTGCGCGGTGCCTGACGGATACGTCGTGCTTCCCACTGTAGACGAAACATTTGATTTCGGCAGATCCGCGTCCGTTTGTCCCATTACTTCTTTCCAGACTCCCTGTGTCACCTCAAACTCGCCGATCCAGAAGTCCTCCATCTGCTTCGTCGCACCATTGTTGGCCCACGCTGTCGCCGTTAATGCACCTGCTGTAGAGGTCAGCGTAAAGGGCGCTCCGCCCTCTACCTTTATCATCTTGAAGCTGACCGTCTCACTCAGAGGTATCTCTATGGAGGTGCCTTCGCCAAACTCAATATGGGACACCGAGGTTGCCGGATACATTCCAAGCACTAGGTTGCCATCGCCTATTACTTTGACGATTTCATCGCCCTGTGCAGACATGGGAATAGAAAATACTCCTGCTGCAAGCATGAATGCTGCCGCAATTTTCTTGAAATTGATTCTCTCTTTCATTTTTTACTATTTTTTAATGTTGTGATTATTGTGTTATGTGTATGATTCTTTAGGTTTTTCCGTACCCTGTCACGTCCACGCACGCATGGAGAGGAGGCATTGCTGCCTGCTACCACCCGCGACAAACTCACTGCTTAATGAATTTCAGCACCTGAGGCGCGTCCGCTCCGTTCCTGCGGGCAATTACTACATAGACACCGGCAGGAAGCGCGCCGACAGAAAGCATTCTGTCGCAGCCGCCGAGGCGCCCGGTCTGCAATATCAGCCCGCTGAGGTCGTAAACGCTCACTTCATGGCTTTCTTCCCAGTTTGCCCGCAGTGTCTGTGTAGC
>JAAVFJ010000043.1 GCA_014800845.1 Bacteroidales bacterium
CCCTACAGCTAATCTCATACCTATTATTCGTAATCAGGAAACAAATAGATACTGGGTTAATGATAGTCTTCTGTGGATTGATATAAATAAAAAACAGTATAATATAGCAGAAGCTGTAATAGCAATAGTAAATGAATATATTAAAACAAAGCAGGATTCTTTTGTACGGTTCATCAACCAGTGCCAGCAGATACAAACTGTGGGAAGTAAAGATAAGCAGGGAATTAAAAATTTCATTCTTAGTTTGCTAGCCCCTAATGTAGACGCTAGACTTTTTGAAATAGTAAGCTATTCTATCCTGAAATTCTATTACATAGAACAGAATATTTACTGGGGCTATGAACTTGAAAAAGTTGAACCCGAAAATCTAAAGCTGTATAAGACTGGAAGAACTAATGCTAATGATGGTGGGATAGACTTTGTTATGAAACCCCTTGGGCGTTTCTTTCAGGTAACAGAAACACTTGATTTTAAGAAATACTTCTTAGATATTGAAAAGATTGAAAAGTACCCCATTACTTTTGTAATCAAAGCAGAGGATTCAATAGATGAAATTAAAAATAAACTTGAATCTGATGCACTGAAAACTTATCCAGTAAAGACTATTGTAAAAAAATACCTAGACTGTATTGAAGAAATTATTAACATTCCGACACTAACGACCTATCTTCAGACAGTAGAACAGAATGGGCTTCTTCTTAAAGTCTTAGATGAAATAATACTACAGAGCAAAGTGGAATTTAATTATTCAGAAGAAGATGAAGATTGAAATTACAAAGAAACATATCATAGTCGTAGCTGTTAGTATCGCTGGTGTAGTCCTTGGTTTAACAGGGGGCTACTTCTTCGGATTTGACAAAGGGGTAGAATCTACTGAAAATCCTAAAGGGAATGGAAGCCACTTCTATATGGAATCCTTTGAGGACAAAGCACACAGTAATCAGTTCTTTTCAGCTGAAAAATTAGTATATCATTCTACTTTAGACTGTCCAAATATCAGGAATGGAGTAGAAATGGATGCCTACGGATATTATTACACTACCACAAAGGGGAAAGTACCCTACACTTTTTGTTCTAAGTGTATGACTGACTTTCTTATCTGTGAATGTGAAGCCAAAATTACTTCGGCTTATCCTGATGATGTAAAGAACTGATGCAGGATTGTGAGAAGCTAAAAGGGAAATTTCGCAAAGATGGCTTAGTAGAAGTGATGAATACTACAGTCATATCTTTGCAAGGCAATTCTATGCCCAGTATAGTTATTTAGAAAAGCAAGGGTATGCTATAACTTTATACGTTAATACTCCTAAACAGTTAGAAGCAGGTGATGTAACAATTACAAAGGAAAAAGATTAGGCTTAAGGGTCAAATTTCATAGACAGAGGGCGTTGCAGTAGCGGCTCTGCAACACCCTCTGCCTGTAATCTTTCGGGGCCGGGAGGTCAGAAGATGAATTGGAGGCGGGTTTGGAGCGAGCCTAAGTGGGTGTCGGGGGCGGAGGTGCGGTCCCATCGGTAGGTGTAGGCTGCGCGCAGTCGCCATATCATGAATTTGTTGATGTACCAGTTGGCGGTGAGCGAGGCGTCGCTTATGCGACCGCCGTAGATGCCGGCACGCTCCGAGGTGAGGCAGGCGTAGTTGTAGCCGGCCACTAATTCCAGACTCTTCCCGCCGGGGCACACGGGGGCTGCGTTGACCATGGAGTATTTGTAGTCGCCACCAACGGCCAGCCAGCGCAGCAGTCCGTAGGCGCCGTAAGCGCGGTAGGGCTCCAGGTGGTTGCGGCGCGACACTTGCAGCCAGTAATACTGGCTTTCCAGGGCCAGCGGTCCGCGCATGAGCAGGAGCTCAGGGGTGAATTTGGCCATCAGGCGAGCGTCGGTCACGGTAGCGTCCACGGCGCTCACCAGGTCTATGCGTGTGGGGAAGTTGGCATTCACGTTGTAGACATGATGGCTCAGCGCGGGGTCCTCGTCATATTGCGCGCCGGAGATGGCGCCGGAGATGCCTGCCTGCACTATGTTCTCGCCGCTGTAAAGCGGGCGCCAGACCAGACGGGTGATAGCGCCGTAGCCGGCATCGTGCAGCTCGTTGGCTCTGAGCACCATAGCCTTGGTTTCGGCATGGAGCGAAGCGGAGGCGTAGAGGGGACCCTTCTGCCAGTTATACATTACGCCGAGCAGACGCATGTAGCCGAGCGCTTCGTTGGGGGTGGGTTCCTCCATTGATATCTTCATGGCGGAGCCGGTCATGGCCTGCAGGCCGAACTGGTGCACGAAGTTACCTATGCGCAGGTAGCTCTGCGGGGTGAGCTGTTTCTGCACATAGACATCTTTCAGGGCCACTTTTCCGAAGGTGTAGCCTATGTCGATGCGGGCTGTCCAGGGGCCGTAGCTGGCTATGACGCCTACGCCTATGTCGGGCACATCCACACCGGGGCGGAAGTCCTTGCTCTGGTTGGAGGTAAAGACGCCGGCATCCATCAGCAGGCGCCCGGTGGGGGCTGCTTTGAGTTTGGGAGCGGCTGTGTCGGGTTCCTCAGCGGCGTTTACGGTCAGATTAGCTATCAGAAGGAGCAGAGGGAGCAGGTGGCGGAGGTTCATCGGTTGTAATATCGGGTTATGACTTTTTTCACTATTGAGATTGGGAGAAAGGCAAGGAGTGCGCCGATGCGGTCGCGGCGTCGGGCATCTTTAGTAAGGAGCACTTGCGAGCGCAGACGTTTCAGACGCTTTAAGCATTCTTTTTCCAGGTCAGGCCGGTCAAGGTGGTGCTTGTAGATGAGGCCCAGAGCGTTGTAGGCAGCTGCCAGCGAGCGGGAGTAGACTGCGCGCTTCACACGGGTTGAGTAGAGCTGCGTGTAGTGACGCATGCGGTCGGTCACGAGGAGCATGTCGAAGCGTCCTTGGGAGTCAATGTTTTCTATGAAACTATCGGGGTTTATGCGGTAATAATAGATAGTTTCGCGCAAGATGCAGACACGGCGGCATCGGTCGTAGATGCGATAGATTATGTCAAGGTCTTCGAACCGTCCGGGTCGGAAGCGCAGCTTGGAGTCGGCAAAGAGTGAGGCCTGAAATAGTTTACCGCACACGCTGCTGTCCATCCCCTTCTGGTGCAGACAGAACACTATGGCATTTTCGCCGCTCGTCAGGTCTACCTTGGCGCGTCCGGGATTCCGGGGGTGAGGGATTTCGGTGACACGCTCTATGCCGGAGGCCACGGCAGAGGCCTTTCCCTTAATAGCGGCGGCCAGAAGCATTTTCAAGGCAAAAGGAGCTATCGCGTCGTCGGCATCTACGAAGGTCAGCCATTCACCGCGGGCCTTGTCTATTCCCACGTTGCGAGCGGCGGAGACTCCCGGACGGGAGCGAAGCACCTTTACGCGGTTGTCTTTGGCGGCATACTGCTGCAGGATGGAGAGGGAGGCATCAGTACTGTCATTTTCCACACAGAGCACCTCCAGCTCCTTAAGGGTCTGGGCAAGTACGCTGTCAAGACACTCACGCAGGTAAACCTCGGCGTTGTGAACAGGTATTATAACGGAAATAACAGGATTCATAGTCAATGTCTAAGTACTTATCAGTCAAATATGGCGTCCCAATCTTTGAAGACCGGTTCTAAGCCTGCACGGCGTATGGCCTCGACCACCTCGGCGGGGGTGCGTTCGTCGCTCACTTCAAACTGCTCGAGGGCATCGGGAGTGCTGCAATAGCCGCCGGGCTCCGTACGGCTGCCTGCGCTCATGGAGGTGACTCCGAGCTGCATCATGCCGTCGCGAAATTCGGGAGCTTCACGGGTGGAGTAGGAGATGTCAACATCCTCGTCGAAGATGCGGAAGGCCAAGGTGAGGCGCACCAGCTCGCGGTCGGTGAGGACCACGTTGGGCTGATAGCCGCTCTCGCTGGGGCGCATGCGCGGGAAGTTCACTGAGTAGCGTGTGCGCCAGTAATGCTTCTGCAGATAGCGCAGATGACGGGCGAGCATCACCATGTCGGCGCGCCAGTCCTCGAGACCTATCAGCACGCCCAGACCTATCTTGTGCACACCGGCACGCCCCATGCGGTCAAAGCCGTTGAGCCGCCACTCGTAGTGGCTCTTCATGCCGCGCGGATGGTAGCGCTTGTAGGCCTCGCGGTGATAGGTCTCCTGAAAGCAGATCACACCGTTGAGGCCGGCGCGGGTGAGGCGTTCGTACCACTCCTGCTTCATGGGCTGCACCTCTATGGTCATATTGTTGAAGTAGGGGCGGCAGACGGCGAGCACCTGCTCCATGTAGTCCACGCCGCTCACAGCCGGGTATTCGCCACTCACAATCAGGATATTATCAAACGGGGCGAGCTTCTTGATAGCCTCGCACTCAGCCTTCACCTGCTCCATGGTCAGCGTGGTGCGGGTGAAGGGGTTGTCATGATTGAAGCCGCAATACACACACTTGTTGGTGCAGGCGTTGCTCACATACATGGGTATGTAGAGGCTCATGGTCTTGCCGAAGCGGCGGCGCGTAGCCTCCATGGCCATGCGCGCCATCTGCTCCAGAAAGGGGTCGGCCGCGGGGGAGATGAGCACGCCGAATTCCTCGGGAGTGAGCCGGCCGCGGCGCCCGGCTGCCTTGGCGAGCACACGGCGCACATCGGCATCGGTGGCACCCTCCACGGCTCGGATGGTGTCCTCCCAATCGTAGCGCTCTATCTCCTGAGCGAAGCCGGTGCCGAAGGGGTTAAGGCGTCGGTCCTCTTCGGCACTGAGCGTCCCGGGGGCTTGTGTCACTGCTTGTTGCATTCTTCAGTGATGTTTTGAGAGATGCGCATGGCGCAGAAGTTAGGTCCGCACATGGTGCAGAATTTGTCATCGGCCTCGGGGGCGTCGCGGCGCCCTGCCAGATAGAATTCCTTGGCGCGGGCCGGGTCGAGCGAAAGGTTGAACTGGTCCTTCCAGCGGAAGTCAAAGCGCGCCTTGGAGAGAGCGTCATCGCGCACCGATGCGCCGGGATGGCCCTTGGCCAGGTCGGCGGCGTGGGCGGCTATCTTATAGGTAATCACACCCTCGCGCACATCCTCCAGAGTGGGGAGCGAAAGGTGCTCTTTGGGGGTGACGTAGCAGATCATGGCGGTGCCGAGGTTGCCTATGATGGCGGCACCTATGGCCGAGGTGATGTGGTCATAAGCGGGAGCTATGTCGGTGGTGAGGGGGCCGAGGGTGTAGAAAGGGGCCTCGTGGCAGCACTCGAGCTGCTTGGTCATGTTCTCGGCTATCTTGTGCATGGGCACATGGCCGGGACCTTCGATTATCACCTGCACGTCATGCTCCCAGGCCTTCTTGGTCAACTCGCCGAGCACTTCGAGTTCCAGGAACTGTGCGCGGTCGTTGGCATCATGGGTGGAGCCGGGGCGCATACCGTCGCCCAGAGAGATGGCCACATCATATTTGTTGAGAATCTCGCAGATTTCATCGAAGTGCTCGTAGAGAAAGCTTTCCTGATTGTGGAGCACGCACCACTGCGTCATGATGGAACCGCCGCGCGACACGCAGCCGGTGAGGCGCTGACCCACCAGGTCGGCATGCTCACGCTTCACGCCGGCATGGATGGTGAAGTAGTCCACACCCTGCTCGGCCTGCTCTATGAGGGTGTCGCGGAAAATCTCCCAGGTCAGGTCCTGCACTCGGCCATTAACCTTTTCGAGAGCCTGGTAGATAGGCACTGTGCCTACGGGTACGGGGCAGTTGCGGATTATCCATTCGCGGGTTTCGTGGATGTTGTCGCCCGTCGAAAGGTCCATGAGGGTGTCGCCACCCCAGTAGCAGCTCCACACGGCTTTGCTTATCTCCTCCTCAATGCCTGAGGAGAGCGCCGAGTTGCCTATGTTGGTGTTGAGCTTCACGGAGAAGGCGCGACCTATAATCATGGGCTCGGCTTCGGGGTGGTTGATGTTGGCGGAGATGATGGCGCGGCCGGCAGCTATCTCGTCGCGCACAAATTCGGGGGTGATGTGGCTCTTTATGCCGCGTGCCTCGTTGTCGAGATTTTCGCGGATGGCCACATACTCCATCTCCGGGGTGATGATACCCTTGCGGGCGTAATGCAGCTGAGTCACACGCTTACCCTCCTTGGCGCGGCGTGGGGAGTGCTGACGCGGGAAGCGAATCTCATCGAGGCTCTTATCGGCCAGACGCATGCGGCCATATTCGCTTGTGAGTGAGGGGAGCTCCTCAGTGTCGTCACGCTTGATTACCCACTCGGTGCGGGGACGGGGCAGACCGACGTAGAGGTCTATCTTAACCTCGGGGTCGGTGTAGGGGCCGGACGTGTCATAGAGGGTGATGTCCTCGTTGGGGTATTCCACACGTTTTCCATCTTCGATTTTCACCGTGGGGTACTGGTGCACCTTGCGCATGCCCACCTTCACTTCTGGGTGGAGCTTGCCCTGCACATATATCTTCTCGCTGTTGGGGTATGACGAAACGTCTATGTCTTTTATTTTCATGGGTTACGGGTTAGGGGTTATGGGTTATCCCAGGAATGAGGTGAGGGGTGAGGATGCCTGGGCTGACTGCGAAACAGCACCGGGGCCGGCCAGGTATGCCCGGCGACCGGCTTTCACTGCCAGGTCAAATGCGCGGGCCATCTCTACGGGGTCGCCGGCCACTGCTATGGCGGTGTTGACGAGCACTGCCGATGCACCCATCTCCATGGCTTCGGCAGCGTGGGAGGGCACTCCTATGCCCGCATCGACTATCACCGGCACGCAGCTCTGCTCTATGATTATCTCAAGGAAGTCACGGGTGAGCAGCCCCTTGTTGGTGCCGATAGGTGCGCCGAGGGGCATCACCGCAGCGGCGCCTACCTCCTCCAGACGCTTGCAGAGCACCGGGTCAGCCTGTATGTAGGGGAGCACCACGAAGCCGTCGGCAGCCAGCGCCTCGGTGGCTTTGAGGGTCTCCACAGGGTCGGGCAGCAAGTACTTGGGGTCAGGGTGAATCTCGAGCTTGATGAAGTTGGTGCCGAATATCTCGCGACTCATCTGCGCGGCAAGCACCGCCTCCTTGGCATCGCGCACTCCGCTGGTGTTGGGGAGCAGCTGCACATTCTCGCGGTTGATGTGGGTAAGCATCTCGTCGGTAGCTTCGTTGAGCATGTTCACTCGCTTCATAGCCACCGTAATCATCTGGCTCTCAGAGGCGAGCACAGCCTGAAGCATCACCTCGGGCGAGGAGAATTTGCCGGTGCCCACAAACAGGCGGGAGCTGAACTCGCGCCCCCCTATTATCAGATTATCATTCATGTATATGTAGTTTTTTTATAATTTCTTGAGTCTTCGCCACCGGATCAGCCGCGCCTATTATTACGCCGCTGAGCGCCACACCCGTCACACCGGTCCTCATCACTGTCTCTATGTCGGCAGCCGTAATGCCGCCTATTGCCACCACGGGCAGAAATTCGCCGGCAGCAGTCAATGATGTCATTACACGCGCAAGCCCCTCGACACCAAGTATTGGTGCCAAGTTCTTTTTAGTGGTGGTGTAGCGGAAAGGACCTACGCCAAGATAGTCCGAAAGGGGAGCAAGCGCCAGAGCCTGCTCGGGCGTGTTAGCGGTACTGCCCATAATTTTTCCGGAGCCTAAGATAACGCGGGCTTCGGGTCGCGGCATATCGTTGTGGCCCAGATGCACACCGTATATTTCCGGCATACGGGCGGCAAGCTCCACGCGGTCGTCTACAATCAGCACGGCTCCATGCCTGCGCGCTTCGGGGGCTATGAGCCTTACGGCCTGCTCCACCTCGCTGTCAGGGGCATCCTTCATGCGCACCTGCACCCAGCGGCAGCCACCCGCCATGGCCTCGCAGGCCTGAGAAGCGGTTGTTTCCGCATCGGGTGCGGAGGTTATGAATTGCAGGTGCATCCCCTCGGCTGCACGCCTCATCAGCTGCAACTCTGTTAGCAATGCGGCGAAGTCAGCCTCATCCTCAGCACGTTGCCACACGTAACCTAACAGTGCCGCACCGGCAAAGCCTATCCCTGCGAGCTGCATGAAGCGCTGCGGCGTAACGCCACCGAGTGCCATCACACTCTTCCGGGGCAATCGGCCCTTGAGGTCAGCGAGAGCGAATGTCGGTTGGTAGCCGGGTTTGGAAATCGAGGGGTAAACCGGCGAGAGAAAATGGTAAACCGCCGTAGATTCCGCCACGTCAGCCGGGCTGTGGCAACTGCGGCTGCACACCAAATTATCCGGGGCCGTCTCGCCGTCGCGCAGATGATAAGCAGTGCCGTATTCGCGGGCCAACTCCGGGAAGCGGTGCACCGTCACGCGGTGCCTCAGCTCGGCAGGAATCAGCTCCAACAGCCGGCGGCAGCGCTCCCGGTCATCGGGACAACGCAGGTGCACACGGTCAGCCGTTCCGCTCTCAAGCAGCGAGGCGATGCGAGCGGCTTCCACCTCTACGGGGAGGCGGCTCTCTGCCTCCGTGATTACTATGACCAGGAATTTATCCACCGTAGGCAGCATTGATTATCAGCAGGTCGTCACCTTCATGGAGCAGACGCAGCTCCCAGTCATTCTGACGAACCACAGAGCCGTTGACAGCCACAGCCATCCCACCGCGGCCGAGCAGATCCTCACTGTTAAGAAACTCCTTAACCGTCATGGGATAAGGCAGCTCACGCATTTTTCCGTTTACTTTAATTTGCATGATATAAATGATTTACGGGTCCGTGACCATGGCCCAGTTCTATATCCGCACCGGCTCTTAAGGCACCCTGCAGCCACTCTATGCCGTGGGCCACAGCCACAGCCGTCTCCTCGCCGCGCGCCATGAATGAGGCTATGGCAGACGATAGCGTGCAGCCGGTGCCGTGAGTATTGGGAGTGGCGATGCGCCTGTGAAAATGACGCTCCTGATGGTCGCGGTCCACATAATAGTCTATCAGTTCCTCCGCGCCCCCGTGGCCACCCTTTATGAGCACACCGCGAGCACCCAGGCCGCGCAACTCCTGAGCAGCCTCAAGAATCTCGGTCGGTGTGGAGACTCCCCTACCCGTCAGCGCGGCGGCCTCGGGCAGGTTGGGAGTAACGACCGCTGCAAGGGGAACGAGTCGCGAGAGCAGAGTCTGAACTGTGTCCCCCCCGGAGAGAGCATCGCCTGACGTGGCCACGAGCACCGGGTCGAGCACCACGTTCTGCAGCTCATAGCGCTCCAGCGTATCGGCTATCACCTCCACATGAGCGGCAGTGGGAATCATGCCAATCTTCACGGCGTCGGGGCGGATATCCTCAATCACGGCACAGAGCTGAGCGCGGAGCATATCCACGCTCACAGCCTCAAAGCCGCGCACACCCATAGTGTTCTGAGCGGTGACAGCCGTCAGCGCCGCCATGGCATAAACGCCCAGGGCCGATGCCGTTTTGATATCAGCCTGAATACCGGCACCCCCCGACGGGTCGCTACCGGCTATGGAAAGCATTGTGAAATAGCGCGATGCAGTCATGATGTAGAGATTATATGGGCATAACTGCAAGTGAGCACCCGGCTCCCTGCGGCGGCATTACCCGCATCAGGTCAGAAGGGTTTCATCTCAGCACAGTCCCGAAGCCACTAAGCGCAAGCCCGCGACCCCGCAACGGGCACCCCTGCGGTTACATGCGGCAAAAGTACAAAACAATTCCCACACCTCCAAACATTTCCCCCCTTTTTAAACTATTTCAGACCATTACACTGACATAATAACAGCAACGACAAAAAGCGCGGCACCATATACTCACGCATACGGTACCGCTTGTTAATAAAAGCTAAATAATAAATTTATCTTACGGTTATCTTGACTGTCCGTTTGCCTTGTCTCACGATGTAGACGCCGGGAGTGAGGTCATTGAGAGAATTGCCTGCCGGCAGACCTGAGGTTGTGAAAATCTGCGCCGACTCATCCATAAGCAGATTGGTGCGCTCTTCTTCGATGAAGATTTCCTCTATGCCGGTCATGTGGTAATTATCCACTGTGATTGTGTGGGTAGGACCATCTGCATAAAGTGATTCAGCAGTTAGAGTTATAGGTTTGGAAAACTCCGGGTAGGCCTTGACCGAGATATCGCCTTCGTGTCCGACATATACTTTTGAGGCATCAGAAGAGCTCCAGAATACGTTAGGGATAGTAACATCCTCACCGGTAAGAGTGACCGTGCGGTGGTGTTGCTCATCGGGGTTAACGTAGATATGTTCACTGGAGTTATACGTTGTCTCTGCCTCCGCACGCGAAGCTGCCCGCAAACCAGTTGTTTTATTGACTTTTATTCCTGACGGAGTATTGACCTTAACCACATTCTTGAAGTTTTTCCAGTAATTGGAATCTGTAATCAAGCTGTAGTTTGTCTTTGCTTCATCCCCTTGAAGATGCAACTTTGCTGTATAAGCTGGAAATGTAGTGTCATAAATAACAGGTGCTTTTTCAGAGGTAATGTAGACATCAGTGAGATTTGTACCCTTAAAAGCATTGGCCTGAATGGTACTTATGCGCGGCCCCATAAAGATGGTTTTAAGCATAGTGCAACCATCAAAAGCATTAGTCCCGATTTCCGTGATTGAGGGAGGAAGCACTATTGACTCAAGGGCTGTGCATTGACTGAAAGCATTGTACCCTAAAAGTTTAACTGAATTGCTGATTTTCACGTTAGTCAGTTCTTTACATCCGTTGAACACGTAGTGAGCCATCTCCCGCACCGAGTTTGGAATCTCTACGGTAGTGAAGTTGTTGAATTCAAAGGCCGCACCATTAATTCTGATAACAGAACTCGGGATGGTGAGACTCGTAAGCCCGGCACCATAGAAGGAGCGGTAGCCGATGGAGGTCACTGTGTTGGGGATAGACACCGATTCGGTAGTCTTGGTGTTGTAGAAAGCATAATCTGCGATAGAGGTCACAGCATATTCCTTACCGTTTATTTCAGCAGTTTCAGGAATGACAACATTGCTCAGACCCGGTGCGGCTGATGCCACCGCACACGATCTGTTGCTTTCGCTCGTAACTATGTAATAAAGCGTCTGACCATTGTACGTAAACGGATAGCATCCGGAAATAGAGACCTCAAGCAGAGGGCCGCCGGCATACAGCGATTCGGCCGTCACCGTCACCGGATTCTCAATAAGACGGTCGCAAGCTATAACTCCGTCGAAACTTACAGAAACCCTGTCGGGGTCCGATGATTTCCAGAAAACCTTTGACGCATCAATGCCTGAAGGCTTCAGCGAAGTGATGTACTTTATGGAGTTGCCCTCCCTGAGCCTGAAAGAGCTTTTCCCGGTAGAGCCGAAAAGTATCTTCATCGGAGTCTGTACATAAATATTGTCATGATTATAAGTGCTCATCTCAGTCGGCTGCGTCATTTCAACGACGGTTGAGAACTCTTCCCAAAAATCTTTTCCAGCGTAAAGAGTGGCGGTTGATGCGCTGTTCTGCAAATGGAGCTTGGCGGAGTAATTCCCGGCGAAGGGGTCGCCGGCGGAAGTCTTCGGCGGAGTCTGGGCCGTGATAAAGATGTCAGTCAGCGCCGGGGTGTTAAGGAACGCATCCTTGCCTATTGCATCAACCCTGTGGCCTATGTATATGGACTTCAGCTTAGTGCACCCCTCGAAAGCATAATTACCGATAGAAGTAACCGACGGAGGAAGAATAATTGACTCCAACTCCGTACATTCGCGAAACGCATAATTGTTGATGGCAGGAATGGAATTGCCAATTGTCACATTCGTGAGCTTTCGGCAGTTATTGAAAGCATATCTCCCCATCTCTTGTACAGAGTTTGGAATCTCTACGGTAGTGAAGTTGTTGTATTCAAAAGAACAGTCGCCGATGGTACGGAGAGAAGCAGGAATAGTGAGACTCGTAAGTCCGGCACCATAGAAGGAGCGGTAGCCGGTGGAGGTCACTGTGTTGGGGATAGACACCGTAGTCAAGCCCTTGCAGTAGAAGAACGCTAATTCTCCGATAGAGGTTACGGTGTATTCTTTTCCTTTAAGAATTGCTTTCTCGGGTATCGTAGCATTGGTTATTGCATATCTTTTGGCCGAAACAACAGAGCATGTCTTGGTAGTTTCGTTTGTCACTGTATAGTATAACGTCTCGTTCTCATAAGTATATGGAATGCCAGTAGTGATGTTTACTTGCAATATCGGACCATTTGCATAAAGTGATTTGGCTGTAACGGCAACCGGTGTTTCGAGTTCAGTGGCCAGGCAGGTGATGATGCCATTATTGTCAACATACACTTGTGAGGGTTTCTCAGATTCCCAAAACACTTTTGATACATCAAGAACTCCGGAGGATTTTAGGGCGGTACGGCAATTTACGTCGTTGCCTAAGGCAAGAATATAACTTTTAGTCGATGTGGTTCCTGAACTGACGGTAGCCGGCGAGTGACCATAAATTGTGCGCTCGTCGTAGTAGGTTAACTGGCTGGGTGTTGCAGCGATTTCTGACGTGGTAGCCTGTGTGGCGAATAATTTCCAATTCTCTGAGGTTGTGTATTTGCTTTTGGCGCCTGCCGGGACATAAACCGAGGGGAGAGTAGTGAAAGTGGGAAAACTGGCCGCCTCCATAGACGGAGGATCGGCACGAGTGATAAAGATTTTGCTTAGAGCCACATCGTTTTTAAAGGCATTGTTACCGATTGAACTTATATTGGGTCCCATGTAGATTGCAGAAAGTTTAGTGCAGTTGGCGAATGCGTTATCCACAATCTTTGTGATTTTTGGGGGCAATATGATTGATTCAAGTGCGGAACAACTGCTGAATGCGTCTTGGGTAATAGTTGTCAGAGAATTGCTCAAAGTAACGTTCTTCAGGTTAGTACATTTATAAAAAGCGAATTCTCCCAATCGGGTTACGGAATTAGGAATGACTACTGAAGTCAGCGGAGTCTGTGCGAATGCGCCTGTCTCAATAGTTTGAACAGATGAGGGAATTGTGACGGCAGTTAATGCGCTTCTAATAAATGTGCGCCAGCCGATGTAAGTGACAGTGTTGGGTATGGACACTGTTGTAAGTTGCTTACATTCAAAAAAAGCGGAGTCGGCAATTTGAGTTACGGTATATTCTTTCCCGTTATAAGTGACCGAGGGAGGGATGGGTGCTTTGGTTATGCTTTTGTCAGCAGACTTCACTGCGCATGTCTGCTTATCGGAGTCAAGCACCTTATAGGTCAGCACAATGTTATCGAACGTAAACGTAAAGTTTTGGGCCGAAACAAGTGGTGGAAGTAGCAGGATTGCAAGCAGGGTTAATAATAGTTTTTTCATCTCGTACATAGGGGTTAATTAGAATGATACTTTAACATAATTTGGCTACATGATCCCCCTATGTAGCTGAGTTACCGTAAGTTATATAAAAAAAGCGTAGGAATCCGTATCGGTTATCATCCTACTCATTGAGGCTTCTCGCATTGCCTATCGATAAAAGGATGACAACGGCTCAGTAGAAAATCAATGGGGATAAGCAAAAAGATTTGCGATACGGAAAAGGAAGAACTTCCTGTCAGCCACACCTCTGAGATTAGCACGGAAGAGCTTTATTTTAGCGTTGAAAG
>JAAVFJ010000044.1 GCA_014800845.1 Bacteroidales bacterium
CCCACCAAATATTTTTGAGAAAAATTTTTCGGAAATTTTCTGTTTTGTACTTAACTCGCTGATTATCCGTGAAATAAAAAATTGTTAAAGAGTGAACTTTTTTGAACCTTTACTCTGCAAATCCCCGCAAACAGGGCTAATTTTCTCTTCCTGCGCCGGAATTTTTTCAGGTTTTGCGCACCCCTCCCCTGCTTTTTTTGTGGTTTGCCACTGAATTTTTCCGGTTTTTCTCCGATCTGAGGCAAAAAAATTTGCGGTCACCTCCGAAAATTTGTGGGTGACCGCATTATTTTATGTAATTACTACTTTATTTTTTAGAATTGGAAGTAGATGAATGGTGCTATTTCTGCGGTCATATATGTGATGACTGCCTGCACTGCGGCAAGGAAGATCAGCAGTTTTACAATCCAAGGAGCACGGATGAACGCGTGGCGGCATTTGCGGATGAATGTGCTGCTGAAGAAGTGGCATACTATAAGTATTATCATCATCACGCACCATTCGGTGTGTACATTCCAGAATTGGGTGATGTAGTCAATGTGAAAGTCTTTGAATATGCTCTGGATGATGACTACCGAGTCTTTGAAGTCGGCGGCGCGGAAAAATACCCAGAGTGCGGATACATATATAAATGTAAGCGCGGTGAAGAAAAATTTCGTCAGGAAGTTGTCGGGTATCTTCTTTAGTACCGGCAGGCAGGCCTTATGCACTGCGAGGCCGACGCCGTGCATGGCCCCCCAGAAGATGAATTTCCAAGCAGCTCCATGCCATAAGCCACCTATCAGCATCGTGAGGAAGTTGTTGACGTAGGTGCGCAAAGTTCCTTTTCTGTTGCCTCCGAGAGGGATATACACATAGTCGCGTAGCCAGGACGAGAGGGAGATGTGCCAGCGACGCCAGAATTCGGTGAGGTTATTGCTCTGATATGGTGAATTGAAATTGATGCCGAGACGGAAGCCCATTATCAGTGCCAAGCCAATGGCCATGTCGGAGTAACCCGAGAAGTCACAATATATCTGCATGGTGTAGCCGAGAACACCCATAAGAGTCTGGAGGCCATCGTAGGCTCCGGGGTTATTAAAAATCAGGTCGTTGAACTGCGCAATGTAGTCGGCTATCACGGCCTTTTTTACGATACCTATTATTATAAGCCAGAGGCCACCATAGATTTCCACACCGGTAGCTTTCCTGTTTTTACGAATCTGGGGCAGGAAATAGTCAGCTCGCACAATGGGGCCGGCTACGAGAGCGGGGAAGAAGGAAAGGAAAAATATGTAGTCCAACCAGGATTCTGTGGGGGGAATACGGCGTTTGTAGACGTCGACAACATAGGAGATGGACTGAAAGGTATAGAACGAAATACCCACCGGCAGGATGATTTCAAGGGGCTGGAAGTTTCCCTGCACCATCTGGTTCCAATTCCAGAGGAAGAAGTTTGCGTATTTGAAATAGCCGAGGATACTGAGGGAGATGCAGATGGAGGTCCACATCCAAAACAGTCGCCAGGGGCGTGTCTTACACTTATTTATAGCTTTTGAGATTGTCCAGTCTATCAGTGAGGTGCCTATGAGCATGAGGAAGAAAAGCCCTGAGGACTTGTAGTAGAAGAACAGGCTGAATGCCACGACGTAGAGCGTCATTCGCAACCTGTTGTTCTTCAGGATCACATATATAGGCAGAAACAGAATGAACAGCAGCCAGAAGAGTCCAGAGGAAAAAAGCATGGGGGCCTTGGGATCATAGGCCAACATTGCGTAAAGGTTATGAAATATGGTAGAGATGGTCTCCATCTTAGTGTTGAGCTTTAAGATAAGTGATGCCTGTGTTGCTAATGCGTGTGCGGGAGAGGGAATCGCTTGGAAGATCCATAAGAATCGGGTGGGCGCTGTGGCGCATCCACCTTACGAGGGAGTCAATCTCATAGGCTGCGGCCTCAACTGTAGGATGCACTTTGTCCTTACGGCGCTGGAGCTCAAGGCCGCTTGCCCTGAAGAATGTGCCGGCGGGGAGCTCTTCGAGCAACATGTCATTGAAACCATGCTCCTCTTTAAATGAGGGGGGACCTATCCACACGAAGTGTCTGTCGCCTATCTTTGACAAAATCTTACGGACATAGGGTCGATAGGAGTCAACATTGCGGGCGAAGGACTCGTTGCTGCCAAGAGTTACGAACAGGAAAGTGGGGTTATATTTCTTGATAAAATAGTCGAGGGTGTCAGACGACGCCCAGATGCGGGTGCCGGAGCTATCCCAGTTTACGGTGTGAATCTCATGGCCGTTCTGACGAGCATAGGCCGCGAGACGCAAAGCGATGTTCTCACTCATGGAGTCGCCGAAAATCAGGAAGCTCTGGGGAGTGGAATCAATAGGTTCCTCCTTGACAATTTCTTTAGCCTGAGCCAGGGCGAGTCGCTCCTGCTTTTCGGCCTCTTTCTGCTCTTCGGTGAGATATTTAGTGGTGAGTGTTTCCTTAATCGGAGCTTTTTTAAGCTTAAATCCCCCTATGGAAATGTCATCCATAAAGGATATGCAGCTGATAATCAGCAGGGAGAGCGCCAGGAGCCACCAAAGTTTCTTATAATGCAAATTCATTTTATGATTTTAGCTGTCCTTATGACAAATTTGAGAGTACAAAATTAGTAGAAAATCATGGGTCAGACAAAGAATTACATATAAATTTCACAACTAAATTTTATCTGCTCAGAACTCATTGTCAGGCAGGCGTTTATGCCACGCAAGTATGTTGTCGAATTATGTTTTACAACATATTTTTCAGCGATATCTCAGAAAAAAGCATTACCTTTGCAGTCGAATTTTGAACCTGAATGTTCCTAAAGCGTTTATATATAAAGCTTTAATCAAGGGAGCTTCAAGGAAGCATAACCCAAAGCGTTTCACTGTAAGCGCTATGAAATTGAGATTAGAAATTAATTGTTTAACAGACTCGCTATTGCTAACAGAACAGCAGTCGTAAATTCTCTACAGCTATGATTAATTACATTCGTCATCTGATTGAGTCTTACGTGATGCACACAGTAGTGGCTTAAGAGCCCGTGCATACGCAACCCAAATGCTCAGATGCATAGGTTGATTATTAAAAATGGCGCAAGCCAGATTCGCATTATTAACGCAGGCGACCACTCACTTGAGAGGCCGCCTAATTTAATGTCCCTGAGGGGGATTATTCTAAGTCAACTACTGTGATGCCGGCGCCACCGAAACGCACGTCTTCATCGCGGAAGGAGGTGACCCATGGAACGCTCTGCAGGAATTGGCGTATAGCCATGCGGAGCGCACCGGTGCCGGTGCCGTGGAGGATTCGGACACGTCCTATGCCGAATTGCTGGGCATCGTCCAGGAAATATGTGACAGTCTGAAGTGCTTCGTCGGCTCTCATTCCTCGCAGGTCTATGTCGGTTCTGAAATCGAGCTGACGGCGGCGGGAATCGTCGGATGTGGTACGCGAAATACTTAAGGTCTGCTCCGTGGCTTTCGTGACCGGCTCTACTGCTGCGGTGAGCTTGCTTACGGGGACACGCATGCGCAGCGCACCAAAAGCTACTTCAGCATTTTTGCCATTGATTGCCAACACCTTACCTACAGTGCCACCTTTCGTCATTCTCACGTAGGAATCCACAGCTATCTGCTCCTGCTTCTTTTCAGGCTTTGCCTCCGGTTTAACCTCCTTTCTGGGGGCGGGCTTCTTCGGCAATTGGCTCTTCAGGCCCGGGAGTTTTGAGTCGTTGAGATTGAGGTGGTGAACCTGCTTTTTATATTCGTCAAGCTCCCTGCGAATCTCTTTCGTACGCTCCTTTTCAGCTTGTGCGGTGCGTATCTCCAGAATGGTGCGCTCCACCTGCTTGTTTGCAGTGGAGAGGATTTCCGAAGCCTCCTCGCGCGCCTTAGTGAGAATCTCTCTTCTCTGGCGGCGCAAGTCAGAGACCTCTTCTTCATACTTGTCAACGAGCTTTTCAAGCTTGGACTCCTTCTCCTTGATATTCTGGCGTTTGTTTTGCCAATAGCGTCGGTCGCGAGCTATGTCAAGAAGGTATTTGTCCATGTTCACGATGTCGGACCCCACAATCTCCTTAGCATCGGCTATTACCTGATTAGGCAAACCGATTTTGTGAGCTATCTCCAGAGCGAAGGAGCTGCCGGGATTGCCGACTGCTAGCTTAAACATAGGTTCCATCTTCTGGCGATCATAGAGCATGGCGCCGTTGACAAATCCGGGAGTATGGTCGGCAAATGTCTTAAGGTTCTGATAGTGAGTGGTAACCACGCCTCTCACCTTATCCTTATTCAGCTGCACCAAAATGGCTTGAGCAAGCGCGCCGCCAATCTGCGGCTCGGTGCCTGATCCCATTTCGTCTACAAGAATGAGGGTGCGAGGAGTGGCACTGCGCATGAAGGCTTTCATGTTTCGCAGGTGTGAGCTGTAGGTACTCAAATCATTCTCTAAGGATTGCTCATCGCCTATATCAATAAAAATGTTATCGAAAAGGCAAACATGGCTGTTGGAATAGAGCGTGGGCAGCAGGCCGCACTGAAGCATGTATTGGACAATACCGGTAGTCTTCAGGCACACTGACTTACCGCCGGCATTAGGACCTGAGATAATTAGGATACGCTTTTCACCGGAGAGGGGCAGGTCCAGAGGCACTACTTTTTTGCCCTGCTTTTTCAGCGTCATGGCGAGCACGGGGTGCACAGCGCCATACCATTCCATCTCGCATTTCTTTTCAATCGAGGGCATGTGGGCATCAAACTCTTCAGCCAACAGTCCTTTAGCCCTGAGGAAATCATAATAGCCCAGAAGCTCGTAAGACTCTGATATTTCAGGGATGTAGGGGCGAAGCTCGTTAGCCACGCTTACCAGAATTCTGTGGACCTCACGCTTTTCCTCTTCCTCCAGTTCACGGAGTCTGTTGGATGCCGCCACTACCTCAACCGGTTCTACATAAGAGGTCTTACCCGTGGCACTTTCATCGTGCACAATGCCGGGAATGCTGCGCTTTTTGGCTGCCTCCACGGGAATGACTAACCGACCGTCGCGCATGGAGGGGGTAGTAGCTGAATCAACTATTCCGGCTGCTGCAGCTCGCTCTATCACGCGCCTCATTACGGTGGACAATTTTGCTGTGGCAGAGCTAATCGAGCGGCGGATGTCGGCCAAAGCCACCGAAGCATTGTCGGCAACCTCGCCGAATTTGTTTATTACGGAGTCAATTAATCGCTCGATATTGCTGAAGGTTTGCAAATCCTTGAACTCTTCAGCGAGTTTGGGAGCGCGCACCTTGCCTTCATCGTCGGTGAGCGTAAAGAAGTCGCGCACTTGAGCTATGGTGCGCAACGAGGTCCGGATCTGATAGAGCTCTCGCGCTGTCAGGAAACTGCCCTCGGCCTTGATTCGGCGGAGAGCCTCGGTCATATCGTGTATATTATCCGTGGGAAGCTGTGCTCCTGAGAGGATTATTGCCAGCATCTCATCAGTGAGCAGCAGCGCCTTTTCCACTTCAGCACGATCAGTCATGAAGCTCATGGCTTCGACATATCTTACTCCTAACGGGGAGAGGCACAAACTGCTTAACCTGGCACGGATAGCATCAAAACCTATTTTCTTCTCGAAATCGGCGGGATAAATCATTGTAAATTCAGTAGTGAGACTTAGGGAGTGACCGGATTTTCAGAGTATGTGGGATTATACGGGCAACGCGAGCATCGGGATGTCAGCCTCAAAGAGTACCTTGTGAGGTATACCGGGATTAATAAGCCGCGCGAAGATGTTTTTCTTTTTATTAGGGACAACCAGCATTTTCACCGGGTTCTGACGGAGATAGGCAGTGATGTCAGCCTGCAGGTTTTTGCTGTCCACAAGCTTTGTGGCAAAGTGCGCTGCCGGATAATGCTCGCTGAAATAGGTTTCCAGCGCATTCATGCGCCCGGTGAGTTTGGAGCCTGACTTGTCGCTCACCGGTATAAGCGTTACATTGGAGACTGCTTTTCCGAAGAGCTTCATGTAGATGTCCATGGCTATGAGGTCATGCTGATCCACATTGCAGAAAAAGGCTGAGGGAGCCAAGGCTGACAGACTCCGGAAAACCAAATCTTCAGGCACAGTCAGCACCGGCACCCGGCAACCGTCTACTACTTCGGCAGCTACAGACCCCAACATCTCTGATGCTTTTTTAGAGACACTGCGCGTGCCCATCACAACTAATTCCGGCGGAGTGCGTCGGCAGTAATCCAGGATTAAATCTTCAGGGATTCCTTCGAGAACTACCGACGAGTATTTCACTTTCGGCAGGTTGCCGGCAGCCATTATTTCATCGAGCTTGGCGGTGAACGATTTCATGCGCTCTGCAGCTAACTGGCCCAGCTTCATGCGCATAGCTGAGTCGCGCACGTCGAGGGTGAAGTTGTCGGTGATGGACAGGGAGCCGTCGAAATAGGGAGTGGTATAGACATGCATAATCTTCACCTTAAGCTCTCCGGCGGAGGCAAGAGCAAACGCTGTGCTCACCACATTCATGCAATCGGCAGCCAAATCTATCGGAAGCAGAATCTCGGTAGTGACTCCATCCAGCGCATTTACCAGGTCGGAAGTTTCGTTGATAAACTCTGTCTCCACGATACGGAGCGCTGCGGGGAGGTCTTTTTCAGATATCCTTACGCGCACGCCACATGCGGGATTGGGCTCAGCTATATTTACATTATCCAGGTGAGCCTGTATTCCTTTACGCTGCAGCAAATCACGCAGAGCTACAGCATAGTCATAAGTATGAATTGCGAGTGTTACCAATTTGTCCGACATAAGCGTTTTTGGTTATAATTAAACTTCAGGAAACCTTCGGGAGGGAGCGGAAAGCTGCCCTGTTCACAAGCACGCGATGTGTTCTTATAAAAAAATGAATGACGGAGGACTTTGGGGCACTCCGTCATCCTATATGATAACAATTGCTTAATCTTTCTTGTTCTCTTCTTCGAGAATAGCGACTGCCATATCGTAGATAGTAGTATCATCGAGCACCACGAGACCTCCGTCGGGACCCGGCTCAATGTGCATGGCCGCATTCTTACCGAATTGGTAGTTTACACCACCAAAATAATTGCGTACAGTCTGGACAGTTACGTTAAGCTTATCAGCTATACGATGGGTGCTTCCGTCAGGCAAAGCGTCCTTGATTCTACGAAGCTCATTGAAGGTGATGGTCTTGCTCATGATATTCTAAATTTATGAGGTTTATAAAAACTTTTAATTTTGATTTTGCTAATTTAGGTATTTTTATTTTAACCACAAAACTTTCGCAAAATTATTTTTATAGTTATACAACATGTTTTTACTCAATCACCTCATTGACTGCGAGATAGAGTAGCGATTTTTTTATTTCATGCCCGGAATATTTATAATTTCAAGGTCTGATGCAGGAATCCACCCATTATAATCAGTGTTGAGGAAGACTTCTGCCCAGTGAGTTTTGTCATCCATCTGCCTTGTGGAAACCACTTTAACTAAGGTGCCACCGGCCAGAGGAGCTGCTACATCTTTACCGTTTTCACCGGGAGCGCTCTTTAATTGAACCTGCGCTGACATTATCACAGCACGGTCTGTTGCGAGCTGGGAGTTGCGCGCCACAAGAGCAAAGATAAACAGCACGCATGACAGCAATATCACGGCTATGCCACCGAAAAAGCCTATTTTCCTCACCGTTACGCCGGCTGAAAGGAAGTAGACACCGATAGCTGATATACCTACAATAAAGGTAACGATAGCCAGCACGCACCAGAAATTGCTGCCGCAAGCCGCAAGCGCGCCAGAAATCTTCTCTCCCGCACCGGAAATCTGCGGAGTTGGGTCGAGGTTTTTATCACCTGTCAGGGATTCGTTAAGGCGCTGAACGTCAGCAGCTACTACGAGGCGATTGTTCTTTGCCTCTTTATTTGAGGGGTCAAGACGCAACGCTTTTGCAAAATTCAGTGCTGAGGCTCCGAGGTTTCCTGACTTATTATAGACTACTCCTAAATCATAATACAAACCGGAGGAGGCACCCCCGCGTGAAATCTCTTCGTTGAGCAAGCTGATGGCTGCATTGTAGTTTCTTGCGTCAGCAAACTTTCGGGCGTCGCCGACTGCATCGGCTTTTGCCATACAGAAACTCAGGCTTATGAGGAAAGCAATTATATATCTCATGGTGCAGTTTACTTTTTGATTAAAGACTCATCTTCTATGTTGTTGATCAGCTCCACACCGGCATCGTAGGTGTCGGGCATGCTGATACCTGAAGCCGAACCATATTTTGCAAACTCACACTGGTCAAGCAGGGAGATGGTCTTGGCTACGGTGGCGTCGGAGATTCCGGCTGACAGCAACTTGTCACTGATGTTCTCGCGGGTGAGCTCGGAGGTGGGGATGTTCAGTTTGTCGCTGAAGTAGCCCCAGAGAGCTTTAAGCATCTCCTCATAGAAGCGGGAGCTGTCGTTCTTGCGCATACATTCTTGGGCTTTGCTCAGCCTGCGGCGTGCAAGCTTGCCGGCCTTGCGGCGACGCTGACCCACCACATCGGCAAGTCGGGCCATGCGGCGACGGTTGAGAAACAGCACTACTATCAGACCTGCTATGGGGACAAGAATCCATGCCCAAATCCAGGGGCTGGAGATGAGTAGCCGGTAAGACTTATATTGCGTGCCGGCAGGCTGGAGCTCATCGTTGAACACTCGGAGGTTCTCGCCGGCGGATTTAGCCGTACCCGGCTCGACATTGACCGTGAAACCCTGAGCCTCAACAGTGTAATAAGCGCCCTTTTCGGGGTTGAAGAAGAGGAACTTCACAGGAGGAATTTCGTAGCTGCCCTCGCGCTGCGGAATAATTGCACAATCGTAAGTGACGGAGCCGGAGACGCTCGAGGCACCCACCTTTTTGTTCATGGAGTCCTCGCTCTTCAGGAACTTTAGGTCTGCGGGGTATACCTCCTGCAGATCGGGAAGGGACAGGTAGCCCATGTTGCCTGTGCCGGAAATGATGTAGCGCACCGTTGACACCTCGTGAGATTTCCATTTCTTGGTGACCAGCTCTGCCTTTACGGTAAAATCACCCACGCCGCTCAGCACTCCATCGTGAGGGGGGAGCGGACGCACGTTGAGTTCCAAATCGTTGGGCTTCGCATCTATTTGCTTAGGCTGCACACGACTCATCACTCCGAATGTGGGGTCGTGATATGTGAATCGCTCGGCCACCGACCCGGTGTAAGCATTGCCTAAAATCTTTGCAACCCCCGGCTGAGTGGGGTATATGATGTAGCGAGCTATGACTGCTGACTCGTAAGCGCGACCATTGTAGTCGGCAAGCGACAGGGAACGGGACACCGCGTCCGAGGCTTCGTAGGTGCAATTGCCAAACTTTGGGGAAGCGGCTGCTGTCCAGTCGAAAATGGAGGTGTAGGAGGTGTAGAGACGCACCACATACTCCACGCCTTGCTGCTCGTAGGGACTGCTGTTGGAGACTGTGGCTCTCAGAAACAATTTGCCATTGTCTGAGGAGGTCAGTGTCGGTGCTCCACCCTGGGATGCTGCGGGTGCCTGAGCGGCTCCGGCTTTTCCGATGGTGAATCTTACGGTGTTAGACTTCGTATTGCCCACAGAGATGGGGCCGAAAGTGTAGGTACCTTCCGTCTCCGCGCGCAGTGTGACGGCATAAGAGGCTGAGGTGGAGGAGGTGGTCACGCCGTTGCGACTCACTACCTGAGAGGATTCGCTGCGCATCTGCAAAGGATAAAGCACCTTGCAGCCGGGAACGCTTTGGACCGGTGCGGGTCGACCATTTACATCGCGTGTATCTATTATCAATGCAAACGTCTCCCCTACTCTCGGAGAGCCTTGCACGGAAATATTCACACTCGCCGCAAATCCCGTAAGGGAGAAGAGGGCGAGTATGAGTGTGAGGATATATCTTGAGGTACAGGTCATAATCTGTTTGGGTTTACATTATCTATCAGCTGAATAAGGTGCTTTGCAGCGGGAATGTTACCAACGTTTTTCGCGTTGTCCGCGAGAACCCTGAGTGCCGAATTTGGCTCGTTTGAGCGTCTGCTTTTCCTTATCGGCGTTGTGCTTCAGGATTCTGTCGGCAGCCTGCTGACTCATGCCTCCTTGCTGCTGCCGAGGTCGCTGCTGTTGCTGCTGTTGGGGTTGCTGCTGTTGCTGATCCTTGTTATCCTTATTATCTTTTTGGTCTTTGTTGTCCTTTTGGTCCTTGTTATCCTTATTATCCTTGTTGTCTTTATTGTCCTTATTGTCCTTGTTGTCCTTGTTGTCTTTGTTGTCTTTGTTGTCCTTGGGAAGCTTGAGTTGAGCGAGTCTGAGGTTCTTGCGAGCCTTGTCGTCAGCGGGGTTCAGACGCAACGCATCCTTGTAAAAGTCTACTGCAGCTCGGTAATCCTGAGCCAAATAACTTAAGTTTCCGAGGTTGTAAAAGGCACGAGCGGCGAGCGACTGGTTTTCACGGCTGTGCTGAGTTACGCGTGTAAAACCATCCTTCACCTCCTCCATGAGCTGTTCCTTCTCTTTCTGCTTGGACTGGTCCATGCCGTTTGCCACCATCATCTGCGCAAGGGCTTTGTTAAAAGTAGCAATAAGTGAAGAGGGATTGTCGCGCAGGGCTATCTTATATTGAGTAAGCGCTCTGTCATACTGCTTGGCACGGTAAGCCTCATTGCCGGCAGCTATAGCCTTGCGTTCCTCGCGTGTGCTGGCAGCGCTGAGCGACAGGGCGCCGAGAGCTATGGTGAGAAATATGATTAATATCCTGTTCATTTTGTAGCCTCCTTTTTAAAGAATGTGAACTTGGCCAACACACTGTTCTTTCTGTTTACCATGAACGCGTCAATCAGCATGCAGAGCAGAGCTAATGCGGCAAAATACATGAAGAGTTCCTGGTGAGTCACCAAGTTGCTGGTGGAGAGTGACGCACGTTTCACCTCCTTGAGCTGCTTCTGAAGCACTGAGAGCGCATCGGGAGCGGAGCCGTTGACATACACGCCGCCGCCGGCTTTCGCTATGTTGCGTGCCAGCTCCTCGTTGAGGTGAGTAGTCACTACTTCGCCACTGTCGGAAGTAAACAGGCCACCTTTAGTATTGATTACGGAGCCCTCGGGTGTGCCAAAGCCTACCACATCGACCTGTATTCCGGCACCTCTGGCAGCCTTCACGGCAGCGAGCACCTCCTCCTCATTTTCCAGCTCCTCGGCATCGGTTATGAGCACTATGGCCTTGCCTATGTTTTTGTCATTGGTAAAGGATTCGATGGCGTTGTTGATGGCTGCGGCAATGTTTGTGCCCTGCGAAGTTATCTGCTCAGGGTCGATGGTGGAGAGGAAAGATTTAGCCGAGGCATAATCGGAGCTTACGGGGATGAGGGTGTAAGCTTCGCCGGCATAAGCCACGAGGCCCATGCGGTCGTTGGACATAGCGTCGAGCATTCTCTCCAGCATAATCTTAGCGGAGGCAAGGCGGGTCGGTCCATTCTCATCGTTAGTGGCCGAGGCGAGCATCGAGTTTGAGGCGTCAATGGCTGCCACCACTTCTATACCCTCGCGGTTGGAGGTCTGTTCGGTGATTCCACCCCACGGACGGGCAAGGGCCACCACAAGCAGACCTATCGCCACCAGGACCAGTGTTATCCTTATTGCAGGTTTGTATTTGGATACCTGCGGCATAAGGGGTGCAAGCACCTCAGGATTGCCAAACTTTTTCAGCTTGCGGCTACGTGCATGTCTCGCCAACCGATACAGAAGCCAGACGGCCGGTACCAGCAGGAGCAATAGGAGTAATATGGGGTGTGCGAATGTCAGCATAGAATCCTTAATTCATTAAAAATCAGGGGATACGGCGAAGCACTGTGAAGCGCATGATGAGCTGGAGCATGTAAAGGATGAGAGCTGCAGCTATCCAAGGCGCATAAGCCTCGTCGGTACGCTTGAAGTTGTCAACGTTTATCTTTGAGCGCTCAAGCTTGTCAATTTCGTCGAACACGCGCTGGAGCGAATCGGTGTCGCGTGCTCGGAAGAATTGGCCGTTGGTGGTGTCAGCTATCTTCTGCAGGGTCTCCTCGTCGATTTCCACAGGGACGTTGGTAGTCACATTGCCGTAGAAACTGGACACGGGCACCGAGCCGGGCTGGCCGACAGCGATGGTGTAGACCTTAACGTTCTTCTGAGCGGCTATCTGAGCGGCTGTCAGGGGGTCTACCTCGCCGGCATTGTTGGAGCCATCGGTGAGCAGGATGATGCTTTTGGAAACAGCTTTGCCGCCGAGCACTCTGTTTATACCACTCACAAGACCGTCGCCTATCGCAGTGCCGTTGCCGAGCGCACCCATCTGCAGGTGAGCTATGGCATTTAGCAGCGCCGGGCGGTCAGTGGTCAGCGGCATGTAGGTCATGCTCTCCCCTGCGAAAGCCACGAGGCCCATATTGTCATGGTCACGTTTCTGCACGAAGTCTGAGGCCATGGTGAGCGCCGCATCAAATCGCGTGGGGTTCATATCGGCAGTCTCCATTGACGCTGAAATGTCGAGTGCGAGCACTATGTCGGTACCCTCGATTGCTGAGTTAGATAGTGCGTCATGGGTCTGCGGACGGCAGAGCGCCACTATCACACAGTCTATGGCAAGCAGCTTGAGCGCAAATGCCACGTGCATGAGAGCCACTTTGTAGCTGCCGCCACCCTTGAAAGCCCGAAGGGTTGAGACGGTGAGCGACGGATTGGCTGTCTTCCTTCCGGCTATATAAAAGTATATCAGCGGAATATCAATGAGAAGCAGCAGCAAGAGCCAGGGGTGAAGCAGCGTCATAGGCTACCCTCCTTTCCCTTCTTGCCGGCACCCTTTTTCTTATTTCCTTTCTTGGATTTGGGAGCCTTTCCTGCCGGTTTCCCTGCTGACGGGGCCTGCGCGGGATTGGCAGCAGCCTGCTTGCTCGCCTCCTCCTCTTCGGGGGTAGGACGGGTGGTCTCCACGAAATCGTTTACTATCTTGAAGGCTTCGGTATTCTCATCAGGCAGCGATTGACCCTTGGCAAACTTCACGAAGTCGGCCAGCTCAAGGAGACGCTGCAGCTCCCCGGCATATTGCTTCAGGCGCTCGTCGGAGGAGGCAGCCATGAGAAATTGCTGAGTGGTCATCTCAGGCGCAGAGACCTGGAAACGTCCGGCTATGTAGGTACGCAGGATGTTTGACAGAGCCACGAAATAGTCATCGGTCTGCCCCTGCTGCCAGAGATTGCGCTGCTTGAGCTCCGCGAGCGATTTCTTAGCCCGCTCGTAGGGGGTGAGCGCCGGCTTGGGTTTCGGCAGGAACGCACCTGTGCGGCGATAGTGAATCAGACCGGCTATGACCCCTGCGATCACAATCAGAATCAGGAGGATAACCCACCAATAATTCACGATGAAATCGGGGAGTTTGTCGCTCCACTTCTGCTCTTCGTTGTCAGCCACATCGGTGAACGGCTCTATGTCGCTTTCGGGGTCTACAATCACCGGTAGCACCTTGAGGGCCACTCGGTTGCTGCTGATGGTGTCGGCACCTGCCACATACTGAATTGGCGGGATGCTGAAGAAGCCTGAGTCAAAAGCCTGCAGCGGTATGCGGTAGTTCACCTGCATGCGTCCGGCGCTGAGCTCCACAGTGTCGGAGGTGTATCTGCGTCCCAGCTCTATGGAGTCGCCCAATAGCCCTACGAAGGGACGATTGTCGTCTTCGGCAAAGATGGGGAAATAGCCTGTAGTGCCGCGGTCCTTCACCACCTCTATGTTAAGCGTGGTGACATTACCCATGAGCAGATGCGCCGAGTCAAGTTTCGCCTTGATGCTTGCGCGCTCAGCCCTCAGGGGGACTGCACAGACAGCTATCAACGCCAGGAGCAGGGTAAATATGTTAATTCGTTGCCTCATAGTTATTTAGCTTGTTTAGCCCGGAGATTATCCTCAATCCGCGCAGTTAGCAATCGGGCCTATCCACGATGGCGGAACAAACCGAGCAGATGCTTCACGAAATCCTCGTCGGTGGCTATGCTTGCCAGGTCCACACCGCAACGTGCTGTCGTGGCGCTGAGCTGCTGAGAGTGCTCATACCAGGCTTTGGCATACTGACGGCGTACTGATTTCAGGGAGGTGTCAACCCAGCGCACGGTGCCCGCTTCGCTATCGGCCATCCGCACGAGACCCACGTCGGGGAGCTCGGCATCGCGTCGGTCATAAACCTGAATAGCCACCAAGTCATGCTTCTTGTTGGTGAGCATCATGGAGTCCTTGTAGTCTGCCGGGGCTATGAAGTCGCTGATCAGGAATACGGTGCAGCGCTTCTTCTGCACATTGGTGAAGTACTCCAACGCACGGTTGATGTCGGTGCCGGTGTGCTCGGGACGAAAATCAATTATCTCACTGATTATGTGAAGGATGTGCTTTCGACCCTTCTTCGGAGGGATGAATTTTTCAACCTTGTCGGTGAAGAAAATCACCCCCACCTTATCGTTGTTCTGAATTGAGGAAAAGGCGAGTGTGGCGGCTATTTCAGCCATCATCTCCTTCTTCTCCATGCCCACAGCGCCGAAGTTTCCGCTGGCAGACACATCGATGAGCAGCATCAGCGTTAGCTCGCGTTCCTCCTCGTAGACCTTTACGAATGGTTTGTTATGGCGTGCCGTAACGTTCCAGTCTATGTCGCGAATGTCATCGCCATACTGGTACTCTCTTACCTCAGAAAATATTACGCCACGACCCTTGAAGGCAGTGTGGTATTCGCCCGCAAAAATATTCTGCGAGAGGCCACGCGTCTTGATTTCAATCTTGCGTATTTTCTTGAGTAATTCGTTTGGCTCCATTCAGATCAGGGAACTTTTACTGCGTCGAGGATGTCGGTAATCACATCGTCAGCGGTGATATTGTTGGCTTCAGCTTCGTAAGAGAGACCGATGCGGTGGCGCAGCACATCGTGGCAGACAGCGCGCACATCTTCGGGGATAACATAGCCGCGGCCACGCAGGAAAGCGTAAGCACGCGAGGCCTGCGCCAGCGAGATTGAAGCACGGGGTGAGGCGCCGAATTCGAGGATGCCTTTCAGGTTTTCCATGCCATACTTCTCCGGGTCACGGGTGGCGAAGACTATGTCTACGATATAGTCCTCAATCTTGCCATCTATGTAAATCTTGCGGACAATCTTCTGAGCCTCAAGTATTTCTTCGGGGCGGAGCAGCGGACGCACAGGCTCCTGTTCGCCCATGATGTTCTGGCGGATGATTTTCTTTTCCTCATCCTTGGTGGGATAGCCTATCACTACCTTGATGAGGAAACGGTCCATCTGCGCCTCAGGGAGCGGGTAGGTGCCCTCCTGCTCTATGGGATTCTGAGTGGCCATGACCAGGAAGGGTTTGGGCAACGGGAAGGTGGTGTCGCCTATGGTCACCTGTCGCTCCTGCATGGCTTCGAGCAGAGCGCTCTGTACCTTTGCGGGGGCGCGGTTGATTTCGTCGGCCAGCACGAAGTTGGCAAACACGGGACCCTTTTTGATTTCAAACTTCTCGTTGCGCACGGAGTAGATCATAGTGCCTATCACGTCAGCGGGAAGCAGGTCGGGGGTAAACTGAATACGGCTGTATTTAGCGTCAATCAGTGTAGCCAATGTCTTTATTGCCAGAGTTTTAGCCAGACCCGGCACACCCTCGAGGAGTACGTGGCCATTGCAGAGCAGAGCCACAAGCAGCGAGTCGACCAAATGTTTCTGACCCACGATGCGCTGGTCCATGCCTCGGGTTATCGTGTTGATGAATGACCCGTTAGCGGCTATCAGCTCATTGAGCTCGCGGATATTTACAGTTTCGTTCATAAGTAAGGAGTGTCTTTATAATCAGAGGGGGTGTAGAGAGTAACCCCTCCCCTGTTCTATTGATTCACAAAATTACAAGGAATTTTTGGGAATGAGGAAAAAGCAATGTTAAAAGATTTAAACGTCTTGCGTCATTCTTTATTCCGGGCTCTTTTCTGAATTTTCAGCTTCTGCCTCAGCCTGCGCGGGGCTCTCTGAGGGGCGGGGAAATGCGTTCCAGCCCTGAGCCTTTATGCCGAGTTCCTGGCCGTCCCGTGTCACGAGTGCGCAGCCCAGTTCCGGCTTGGTCACATAGCCTATTACGGAGACGCCGGGGATTGCCTTCACCTTGTCATGGTCGGTCAGAGGCACAGTGAAGAGCAGCTCGTAGTCCTCACCGCCATTCATGGCAGCCGTCACGAGGTTCATATTGAATTCCTCGGCCATCACAGCTGTCTGATAGTCAATGGGTATCTTGTCTTCATACACACGGCAGCCGGTGCGGGATGCGTGGCAGATGTGCAGCAACTCCGACGAGAGGCCGTCGCTCACATCCATCATGGAGGTAGGCTTGATACCAGCCTTTCTGAGGGCTTCCACCACATCCTTGCGGGCCTCAGGTTTCAGCTGACGCTCCAGTATATACTCCTTGCCGGCAAAGTCGGGCTGGAAGTCGGGAGCGCCGTGGGCGGCAGCCACACTGTTCTCGCGCTCAAGCAGTTGCAGACCCATGTAAGCGGCCCCCAGGTCGCCTGAGACGCAGATGAGGTCGGTCTCTTTCGCACCGTCGCGGTAGACGATATCCTCCTCTTCGGCTTCGCCTATGCAGGTGATGCTTATGACAAGGCCGGTGGCTGAGGCCGAGGTGTCGCCACCTACGAGGTCAACCCCGTAGATTTCGCAGGCCAGGCGGATGCCGCTGTAGATTGCCTCTATATGCTCCACGGTGAATCTCGATGACATGCCGATGGAGACGGTGATCTGCTTCGGGGTGCCATTCATGGCGTAGATGTCGGAGAAATTGACCACGGCAGCCTTGTAGCCCAGGTGCTTCAGAGGCACGTAACGCACATCGAAATGTATGCCTTCAAGCAGCAGGTCGGTGGTGACGAGCACACGTTTGTCCTTGTAATCAAGCACTGCTGCATCGTCGCCCACCCCTTTCACTGACGAGGGGTTCTTCAGCGGAAAATCGCGGGTGAGTCTGTCAATCAATCCAAATTCTCCGAGAGAGGCTATTTCTGTTTCGTTGGGGGTCATAAGCACTTATTTTTCTATCAGATACAAAAATTTAAAGTGAGCCGAGGGGTTGCCTTGACTCACCTTAATAAACAATTAAAGGTCAGATGCTGTTCACCAGCGTTTTCATGATTTCAGTCATGTAGGGCTGAGCCTGCACGGCTGCTTTCTGCACCTCTTCGTGGGTGGGCACGTCGGTTATGTCCTTGCCGCCGAGGTCGGTAATCACGCTCACGCCAAACACTCTCATGCCGGCATGGTTAGCCACAATCACCTCAGGCACTGTGGACATGCCCACGGCGTCGCCGCCGATGATGCGGAAGTATTCGTACTCGGCAGGGGTCTCAAAGGTAGGACCTGCTGTGCCTACGTACACGCCGTGCATCACGCGGATACCCTTTTCGGCAGCTATCTCGTCGGCCTTGCGTATGAGCTCCTTGTTGTAGGGCTCCGTCATGGCGGGGAAGCGGGTGCCGAGCTCCTCGTAGTTGCGGCCACGCAGGGGATTCTCGGGGAAGAGGTTGATGTGGTCGGTGATGATCATGATGTCGCCCACACGAAACTCCTTGTTCATGCCGCCGGCAGCGTTGCTCACGAAGAGAGTCTCCACGCCAAGAGCCTTCATCACGCGCACGGGGAAGGTCACCTCCTTCATGTCGTAGCCCTCGTAATAGTGGAAGCGTCCCTGCATGGCCACCACATACTTCTCGCCCAAATAGCCGAAGATGAGTTTGCCGCTGTGCCCCTCGACAGTGGAGACGGGCATATTGGGAATGTCGCTGTAAGAGATCTCTTTCACTATATTAAGATGGTCTACCAACTGCCCGAGACCGGTGCCGAGGATTATGCCTGTGTCCGGGAGTTTTTCCACCTGTGCTGCTATGAAGTCAGCAGTCTGACGAATCTTTGTAAGCATGGTATTTTCTATAAATTATTGGTTATGAGGGTGGTCGGGGCAGTCGGATCAGCGGCTTATTTCGCCCAGGTCCGTTTTGTCAATGGCCTGACGCAACGCGCCTATGAAGTCTGATTCGTCTATGCCCTGCACCATCTTTATTTCTATGGGGATGTAGAAGATGAATGGCTTGAGGTGTTGAGGGAAATATGGGTTGTTAGCCAGCCTGACGGCATCTTTCTCGGTGGTGACTATGATTTTGCGGGCGGCGTTGAGGCCGTCGAATTTCTTCTGCAGCTCATCGAGGTCACGGCGCGAGTAGAAATGATGGTCAGGGTAGTGGCAGACTTTCACCCGACACTGGTAGCGCTTGAAGTAGCGCACAAAGGAGCGGGGATTGGCTATTCCGGTGAGCAATATGACTGCGTCCTGGCGGGTGAAGTGATCGAGATCCACATTGTACTTGGACTCCTCGGGGAACACCGGCACCGGGTAGTCATAGTTAATTTGCGAGAAGTAGAGCTGCTGATAGGCGAGCAGGTCGAGGTATTTCGACACCATGCGGAATTGCAGCGGGGAGACATTCTCGGGCACCTTGGTGACCACTACGAAGTCGGCACGAGCCACACTGCGTTTGCTCTCCCTGAGGCGCCCCAGCGGCAGGAGATTGTCCTGATAGACAGGGCGATTGAAGTCCATCAGCAGTATGTTGACCTTGGGGGTCACGTAGCGGTGCTGGAAGGCATCGTCGAGCAGTATGAGATTGATGTCGGGGTCAGTGGCCAGCAGTTCTTCTATCCCTTTGCGGCGGTTTTCGCAGACAGCTACACGCACACGTTTCTTAAACTTGTGGTAGACCTGATACGGCTCGTCGCCTATGGTTTCGGGAGTAGAGTGAGAAGAAGCCAGCACAAAGCCTTTGGTCTTACGCTTGTAGCCGCGGCTGAGCACACCTATATTATAATAGGAGGATAGGTTCTCTATCAGATACTCCACGTGAGGGGTCTTGCCGGTACCACCCACGGTGATATTGCCTACCGACACCACGGGCACATCATACTTCCTGCTCGGCAGCCAACCCCAGTCAAAGAACAGGTTGCGAAGGAGCGTAACCCCACCGTAAAGCCAGGAGAATGGCTTCAGCAAGTAGAAGAGTATGCGGTCCTTGTTCGTTGTCACCTGTCTCAAGTTGTTATATCTGAAGTTGCTATATCGGGGTTATCAATAGCTGAAGATGATTCGTGGCATTGAGGCCTGCAGGGCACCATTGCCGGCAAACTCCATGAGCAGGGGGCGCACAGCTTCGAGCACTCTCTGCGGGTCAGTGACGGACATCAGTGCAAAAGCGTTCTGCTGTTCGTCCAGGGTCTTGAGCAGCTCCTGCAGCGGATTCTTGCCGCCCGGGTACTTCACTACGTTCCACTTCTTGAGCTTGGCCCGAGTGGCGGCATACTTGACTGCACCTTCAAGCGAACCGAGCTCATCGACGAGGCCGAGCTTCAGGGCGGTGGTACCGGCCACGGGGCGACCGTCGGCTATCTCATGGAGCTTCGCCACGGGTATCTTGCGTCCGTCGGAGCAGCGCTTCACGAAGAGGTTGTAGCCATCCTCCACCATCGACTGCATGGCGGCCAACTGCCGTTCATCCATAGAATAGAAGAAGTTCGGGAAGAGAGCCTGCGGGTTGGTAGCCACCATCTGCGGATTGAGGCCCACCTTCTCGCAGAGGCCGTGGATATTAGGTATAAGGCCGTAGATGCCTATGGAGCCGGTGATTGTGAGGGGATCGGCAAAGATTCGGTCGGCACCGCTACTTATGTAGTAGCCGCCGGAGGCCGCGTAGTCACCCATCGACACCACAAAGGGGCGCCCCGTGGCCTTGAATTTCTCCAGCGCCTCCCATATCTGCTCGCTGCCAAAGGCGGAGCCGCCGGGGGAATTGACGCGAAGCACCAGGGCTTTCACATCCTTATCCTCCACAAGCTCATAAATCTGCTCTGTCAGCTCTGCGGAGTTGATGCCGGAACCGGCCACGGAGGTGTCTATCCCGCCGCAAGCGTAGACCACAGCTACCTGATTGTCAGCGCTGAAGTTATAGTCGGCGGCTGCCTGCTTCTGCGCGAGCAGCTGCGGGGAGACTACGTTCTCCATGCCATGCTCGTGGCCGCTGTAGCGTCCGATTTTGTCCTCGAAGGCGTGGCGATACTCCAGCGAGGTCACCACCTTGTTGTCCAGCACAAACTTAGCCGGGCGGCAGGAGATGAGGTCTACGGAGATGAGTGTGTCAAGGCGTCCTGCCTGCAGAGCGGGGCGTGATTTCTGCATGTCGGCAGTCATGCCGTTCCAGAGGGTGGTGTAGAGCGTAAGGTTCTGCTCGCGAGCCACATCGCTCATGGTCGACGAGGTGTAGGGCTCGATTGCTGACTTCCCTTTGCCCACTCTCACAGCCTGAAACTCCACGCCGATTTTGTCAAACAAATCCTTGTAGAAGAGGCTGATGCCGCCGAGTCCGTGCATCTGCACCTGACCTGCGGGGTTGAGAGCGATTTCATCGGCCACGGATGCCAGGAAATAATCGCCACCGGTCATATTGTCGGCGTAGGCGAAGATTTTCTTCTTGCACTGCTTGAAATCCTGCAGGGCCTCTCTGACGGCGTGGAGCGAGGCGGGAGCGCCACCTATACCCTTGCAGTCCAGATAGATGCAGCGTATGTCAGAATTGCTCTTGGCCTCCTCTATGGCAGCCACCAGCGTCTCCACGGTCTGCACCTTCTCGCGTCCGCCGTTGAGCAGGTCGCCCAGCTGAATATTGATGTTGTGGCCGGCTTCGCGCTCCTCAAGCACACCCTCGAGCGTGATTTTCAGCACAGAATTTTTCCGCACACCCTCGGCATTGCCGCTGAACATGGAGCCCACAAGAGCCACCACGAGGACTACGGCCACTACTCCGGCAAGCACAATGGCGAGCCAAGCGCCCATGAAGGAGGTCAGAACCTGAAAGAAGAACTTCTTTAGCATTTCGATTGCTTTTAGAATGTAAGAAAATGTGCGGAAACTATCGGAATCAGACCGTGAGGTCGGCTATTACCTTCTTGATATCCTCGGCAAGTGCCTCAGCCTCAGCCATTGTGGCAGCCTCGGAATAGATGCGGATGATAGGCTCGGTGTTGCTCTTGCGCAGGTGCACCCATGAGGCGGGGAAGTCAATCTTCACGCCATCAATGTCAGTAATCTTCTCAGAGGCATATTTCTGCTTCATAGCGGCGAGAATCTTGTCGACATCCACCTCGGGAGTGAGCTCAATCTTATTCTTTGCTATGGCATATTGCGGGTAGCCGGCCTTAAGCTCGGTCACCTTCTTGCCGCTCTTGGCCATCAGCGTGAGGAAGAGGGCCACACCCACCAGGGCGTCGCGGCCATAGTGTATTTCGGGATAGATCACCCCGCCGTTGCCCTCGCCGCCGATCACGGCACCTGTCTGCTTCATCTTGGTCACTACATTGACCTCGCCCACAGCGGCAGCCTCGTAGCTGCAACCCTCGTGGCGCATGGTCACATCGCGCAGCGCGCGCGAGGAGCTGAGATTGCTCACAGTGTTGCCGGGGGTGTGAGAGAGCACATAGTCGGCTATGGCCACCAGCGTGTATTCCTCCACAAACATCTCGCCGTTTTCCATCACGATAGCCAGGCGGTCCACATCGGGGTCCACCACGAAGCCCACATCGGCCACGCCGCTCTTCATCAGGTCAGCTATGCCGGTGAGATTCTCGGGGATAGGCTCGGGAGTGTGGGCAAACTTGCCGTGAGGCTCACAGTTGAGCTCCACCACATTCTTCACGCCGAGGGCACGCAGCAGCTGAGGGATAACCACGCCACCCACAGAGTTCACGGCGTCTACGGCCACAGTGAAGTCAGCGGCAGCTATAGCCTCGCGGTCCACCAGCGGCAGAGCCAGCACCTTCTCGATGTGGCGGCGGTTGTAAGTATTGTTTACGAATGTGTGGCCCAGTTCATAGACTCCTGCAAACTCATAATCGCCGGTGTCGGCCAGGCGGAGCACCTCCTTGCCCTCAGCGTCGTTGAGGAACTCTCCATTCTCGTTGAGGAGCTTGAGCGCGTTCCACTGCGCGGGGTTGTGGCTGGCGGTTATGATGATGCCGCCACACGCGCCCTCTTCAGTCACTGCAATCTCAGTGGTGGGAGTAGAGGCAAGGCCGATGTTCACCACATCGAAACCCATAGACTCGAGCGCACCGCAGACGAGGCTGCTCACCATCTCGCCCGACAGACGGGCATCGCGACCCACTACTATTACGTTGCTCTTGCGTGTTGTGGTCTTGCGGATAAATGCTGCGTAAGCCGACGCAAATTTCACGATATCCACGGCTGACAGGCCCTCGCCCTGAGCGCCCCCTATGGTGCCGCGTATTCCTGAGATTGACTTGATAAGTGACATGTTATAGTTGTATTGTTAGTTGCTGGTTATCAATATATTGCGGGATAGTATCTTAGATTGTAGACGTAAGGCTGGCAGGTGCCCTGCTCGCCGCTGAAGCCGTAATATGCACGCACCACGAGATTGACCTCGCAGTCTATAGGCAGATAGCGCAGGGGGGTCTGTATGCCCATGCCATACTGCTGACTGTTTTTTATATACATATTATTAAAGCGGAACCAGCGCGAGTTGTTACCCACGTCATCGGCGTTGCCCTCAGCGGGCCAGTTGTAGCCCATCTGCATGGCTATGATGTTTTCGCGCATATAGCGGAAATAAATCTGCTGGTCATACTTGGCCTTATTGCCGGGAGTGCCGGCGCTCACCACCTGCATGTAGAGATTGCCCTCCTCATCGAGCTTATAGAACGGAGCATCCTTGCCCGTCTCAAACACCGTGTCGGCAGGCACCTCGTTTACTACCCTGTGGTTAGACATATACCAGTTCACGGCGCGCTCCTCCTCACGCAGCAGTTCGGAATAGCTCTTGCTGTCGTGGCAGGCCGAGAGCATCAGCACGAGACCGGTCAGGGTCAGTATTATTGTCTTCAACTTATTCATTGTCTGCATATTATAGATTCAAAATATAGCCCTCCTGCTTAAGCTCATCGGCAGCCTGCTGCATCCGGGCGTCGTAATCGGGCATGTGGGCCACGAGCCGCTCTATGGCCTGCTCTATAGGACCGTGAAACTCCCCCCCGGCAGCCTGCTTATGTCCGCCGCCGTCAAAGAGATCCGCACACACCCGGTTCACCGGGAAAGAGCCGAGGCTGCGCATAGAGACCTTCACCGAGCCGGGGTCCTCGCGCATAAAGGCCACGTAGATGATGCCCCTCAACTCAAGAGCCTGATTCACAAGCCCCTCAGTGTCACCCTTCTCATACTTGAAGCGGGCCAGGTCATCCTTGGTGAGATAGACTATAGCGGCGCGGTGCTCGCGATAAATCTTCAGCCGCTCACACAGCGCAAAGGCGTTGAGCCTCATGGCGTCGGCACTCTTGATTTCAAGCGTCTCCTTGAGAATCAAGCGCTTGGGCACCCCCTTCTTCAGCAGCGCCACCATAATATAATAGAGGTCCAGATGGCGGGTGTTGACCGTAAGGTTGCGGGTGTCGGTTATTATGCCGGTGCAGATGCAGGTGGCAGCCTCGAAAGGCATCTCCTCATAGAGCCCCATGGCGGCGAGCAGGCGAAACACGAGCTCACACGTGCTCGACATGTCCGGATAGGAGATCATCAGGTCAGTGAAATGCTCCGGGCCCTCGTGGTGGTCAATCATCACCTTCTTAGCCGAGGTCTTCTCCCACAGGCGGGCCATGGCATCCTGACGCTTAAGCACATTGAAGTCGCAGGCTATCAGCAAGTCAGCTTTCTCCACCAGCCGCGCGGAATAATCCTCATAGCGGCTTGCGGGCACAATATCGTCGTAACCGGGAAGAAACGCGAGCGAACGAGGGGGCTGGTCGGGGGTCACCACCTTAGCCTCCTTGCCCAGCGACCTGAGCACATACATCAGACCCAGCGTAGAGCCTATGGCATCACCGTCCGGGCGCACATGGCATGTGAGCACCACCCGGGAGCTCCGCGCCACCATGTCCGCAAATTCGCGCACCTGACTATCTTTGAGTAACTTATCTATCACAAGAGTAAATTCAAAATTGCGCACCGACTCCACCTCGGAAGCCACTGCAAATCAGTTAGTTGCCCGCTCCGGCTCAAGTCCTTTTCCGACTTAAGCCTGCTATGAGCATACAAAGTTACAGAAAAAATCCCGAAATCAAAACCCTTTCACCAAAAAAAGAGACACCCCCACCCCCGGGCATGACCGCTCCGGGCGCAGGGGCCGTAATATTTGCCTTCCGGCCAAGTCGCTTAATGAACCCACAAAACCTCAATCAGATACAGCAGCAACAGCAGCACGACGATTCCGCCAATGAAAATCGCATAAGCCGGTTTAGCGTATTTCGGATAGAACGGCTCATTATGTTTCCTTGCAAGACGCCGGTAATAAATCAAGACACCGCGCTTCGCGACCAATGCAAGGATGAAAAATACTATAAGAAGAATGCCAAAATCCATAAGCTACTTTTCTATTAAACAAAACTCATTGAGCAGAAGTTCTTGCGTTTGACTCTTTTGCGGGGTGGCAGCGCACAAAATCCTTTCTCGCGCGTTATAGTATAGTAGGAACATTTCAATCAATTCAGAATGGAATTATCGAAAATAAAGTCGCCCGCCGATTTCAGGGGCGCAAGCATTGAGGAACTCGCTGACCTTTGCCGTCAACTGCGCGAGGCTTTCCTCGTAAAACTCTCTAACCATGGCGGCCATGTGGGTCCCAATCTCGGTCTCGTGGAGGCTACCGTGGCTCTTCATTACGTGTTTAACACCCCCGAGGACAAAATCGTGTTCGACGTCTCTCACCAGACCTACATCCACAAGATGCTCACGGGGCGCGTCCAGGCCTTTCTCGACCCCGCCAAATACGATGATGTCACGGGCTACACCGCCCCCTCAGAGTCTGATTATGACCTCTTTACCATAGGCCATACCTCTACAGCCGTGAGCCTGGCAGGTGGCATGGCCAAGGCGCGCGACCTGCTCGGTCAGAAGTATAATGTGGTGGCTCTCGTGGGGGACGGTTCCCTCAGCGGCGGCGAGGCTTTCGAGGGGCTCGACGAGGGGGCCACGCTCGGCTCCAACTTCATTGTGGTGGTCAACGACAATCAGATGTCCATAGCCGAAAACCACGGCGGCCTCTACTCCGGCCTGGCCCGTCTGCGCGAGTCTGACGGCACTGCCTCTGACAACTATTTCAAGGCCCTGGGCTACGATTACCTCTACGTAGCTGAGGGCAACGACCTCGCCAGCCTCATCGACGCTTTCCGCAAAGTGAAAGACGCCGACCACCCCGTAGTGGTGCACCTGAACACCTGCAAGGGTCTCGGCTACAAGCCCGCCGAGGAGCACAAGGAGCGCTTCCACTGGTCGATGCCCTTTGACCTCGCCACCGGTGAGCTTAAGGATCAGTCTCAGTCCGAGAGCTACGACGAAATCTTCGCCCGCGAAATGCTCGCGCAGATGAAAGCCGACCCTGCCGTGTGCGTACTGACCGCCGGCACCCCCGGCGCCATCGCTTTCGGTCCGCAGCAGCGCGCCGAGGCCGGCAAGCAGTTTATAGATGTAGGCATAGCCGAGCAGGAAGCCGCAGCTATGGCCTCAGGCATTGCCAAAGCGGGTGGCCGCCCCTGCTTCGGAGTGGTCAGCTCCTTCCTGCAGCGCGCCTACGACCAGCTCTCTCAGGACATAGCCATCAACAACACCCCGGTGGTGCTCAATATCTTCTACGGCACTCTGCTGGGCATGAACGACGTGACTCACCTCGGCTGGTTTGACATAGCTCTCGTGGCCAACATCCCCGGATGGGTCTACCTCGCCCCTACCAATGTGGAGGAATACCTCTCCATGCAGCGCTGGGCCATGAAGCAGACCGCGCACCCCGTGGCTATCCGCATACCCGGCGGAAGTGTGCAGCATGCCACAGCACCCGTGCAGAGCGACTGGTCACTGCTCAATAAGTATCAGATAGTGAGAGATGGAGCAGATGTAGCCATCATAGGCGCAGGCACCTTCCTGCCCCTGGCTGAGCAGACTGCCGACCTGCTGAAAGCCTCAGGCATCAATGCCACCGTGATCAACCCCCGCTACCTCAGCGGCCTCGACGAGCAGATGCTCCACGGCCTGCGAGCAGCCCACCGCCTCGTCGTGACGATAGAAGATGGTGTGCTCGAGGGAGGTTTCGGCGAAAAGATAGCCCGCTACTATGGCACCACCGACATGAAAGTGGCCTGCTACGGCCTGGCAAAAGTCTTCAAAGACCGCTACGACTACCGCAGCCTGCTCGAAGCCAACCGCCTGACAGCCCCGCAGATAGCCGAAGACATCACAGCAGCCCTCCGATAATAACAGCCTTGTCAGCAGAGGCGCAAGGCGCGGAGCGCCGATAATCTCGATAGCCGGGGGCAACGCCCCCGGAGAGTGCCGACAAATAGCGCGCCACGGAGTGGTGCCACACTAAAGCAAAAGCTAATCAGAAAAGTAGTACCCCTGCGGGGCACTTCCCCACATTCACCGGTCCGGGGGCGATGCCCCCGGCTATCGATATTGGGGGCGCTCCGCGCCTTGCGTTTGACAGAATAGAATAGTAGAGTGGTGTTTCAGCATGAAACACCACATAACCACCTATCCTACTCACCCTCAGCCACTTGCGCGAATTTGCAAGTGTTTCATGATTTAGAGAGGGGGGTAGGGTTATTTTGTGAAACACCCCGAAAATCGCCCATTTTTGCAGTTAACTCACTGTATTTCTGCATGTTATGAGTGTTTCAGGGTGTTTCATTTTGCCTTATTTATGAAACACTTTCCTGCTCTTCCGTATCAAGATTCTTGCATATTCGGCTGACGGTAGAGACCGACACATCCAGCTTCTTAGCTATCTGACGCATACTCAATCCCTCACCACGCATGAGCTTGACTTTGAGCTTCACACCGGCTGATTTGCCAGCTGACGCCGCCTCAAGCATACGAGCCTCTGTGGAGAAGCCACGCTCGGCCAGACACAGGAGACTGCCCTGCTTCTCAATCTCGTAGACCACCACGTTGGAGGCATCGTAGGTAAAAGCACCGTGGCGCACCTTTAGCTGCTTCATGTAGCGTAAAGACTCATCATTAAGACATTTGCCCAAACCCATCACACAATCAAAGAAATTAAATAGCTTCTTTGAGCCTGCCAGGTCATTAGCCGTCAGCGGAGCGTCAATAACACGCTTGGGTGTATGTGCCAGAATCAGCAAGCTCCATCCGTAAACCTTCTTAAGCTGCATAAGACTCACCATAAGCTCAGCCGCAGCATCGCCACTCTCAGTCACCATATTAAGATAAGAAATATTATCTACTATTATGGTGTCTGCCTCACAGGTCACAGCCGCTATCTCTATAGCCCGCATTATAGCCTGCTCAAGCGTCTCATCCTTACGCAGGGTCATCTCCGGGTTGAGATCGGCACGATAGAAGCTGTCAGGCATCAGCAGAAGGTTGCCCTCTTCGTCGGTGTAACGCAGCTGAAACTGCTTCTCTGTCAGCTCAAAATCGCAGTAGAGCACATGCTTACCCTTACGTGCTATGTCCAGAGCTATCTGCACTGCATAGATGCTTTTACCCACATTGGAGTCGGCAAACAGGCAGCACACCTCCCCCTCATACCAGGTCTTCATCCACAGCTCTTGCGGTGTGGCTTGCCATCGGGCAGCCTTAAGCCAGTCATTGCCGCTATAGATCCTTAATACATCAGAAGTGATTCTCTTAACCTGCACAGGTGTCTGAACAGGTACAGTGGTGATTGTTACATCATTGTTCATAATACAATAATTTTTTTAATTAATAAATAATAATAGTCTGCAAAACGTGTAAGCGAGTACTCATTACATTGTTTAGGTCAGCACCTTTATCGGTTTTGACGCTGCAAAGTTAAGTATATTATTTTATTACACCAAATAATAAAGTAAATATTTTTATTATTTTTTATTATCTCCTTATTACTCAATCTCTTAAGCCGCGGCTGTTGCAAGTGTTTCATCTACTTAGGGAAATGCAACACTTTGAAACACCCATAACTACCTATATATCAACGTATTAACCCCCAAAATAGCCGATTTTAGGGGTGTTTCACAAAAATACCCCTACCCCCCTCTCCAAATCATGAAACACCCGCAAACATCCATAACTTGCTGAATACCTGTCAGTTAATCCGTTGTGTGGTATTTCAGCATGAAACACCTCCCCGGGCTGACCCTTTTGATTTTCGGCGAAGTTTTGCTAACTTTGCAAAAAAATTTCAAGCTATGCATACCCGTGAAGAAAAGTTGGAGGCTTTCGGCAGGCTCCTCGATGTGCTCGACACCCTGAGAGTGAAGTGCCCCTGGGACGCCAAACAGACCAATGAGTCCCTGCGCCCTAATACTATTGAGGAGGTCTATGAGCTTTGCGACGCTCTCGCTTCTGACGATGTGCCTAACATCCGCAAGGAGCTGGGCGATGTGCTTCTGCATGTCTGCTTCTACTCTAAGATTGCGAGCGAAAAGCAGCAGTTTGACATAGCCGACGTATGCAATGCGCTCTGCGACAAGCTAATCTTCCGCCACCCCCACATCTATGGCGAGGTCAAGGCCGACGATGCCGAGGCCGTGCGCCGCAACTGGGAGGAGATTAAACTGAAAGAGAAGGGTGGCAACCGCACTGTGCTGGCCGGTGTGCCCGGGGCTCTGCCTGCTCTCATCAAGGCTTCGCGCATACAGGAAAAGGCCCGCAACGTGGGTTTCGACTGGGAGGAGCCCGCGCAGGTGTGGGACAAGGTGCAGGAGGAGGTAGGCGAAGTCAGTGCCGAAATCAAGGCCGGACGCCGCGAGCAGCTCGCCGAGGAGTTTGGCGACCTCATGTTCTCTGTGGTCAATGCCGCCCGCCTCTACGGTGTGGACCCCGAGAATGCGCTGGAGCACACCAACCGCAAGTTTATCCGTCGCTTCAATCATTTGGAAGCACGCGCCAAGGAGATGGGCAAGTCCCTGCGCGACATGACGCTGGCGGAGATGGACGAAATATGGAACGAAGCCAAGCGCCTCGAAGCTGAATGAAACTCTGCATCACCGAGAAACCGAGTGTAGGGGCCGACATAGCCCGCATACTGGGAGCATCCACCCGCCGCGACGGATACTTCGAGGGCAACGGCTATTGTGTGACCTGGACCTTCGGCCACCTCTGCACCCTCAAGGAGCCGCAGGACTACTGCGCGCAGTGGAAGCACTGGAGCCTGGGGAGCCTGCCTATGATTCCCCCGAAATTCGGCATCAAGCTCATAGCCGATTCGGGCATCGAGAAGCAGTTTAAGGTGATAGAGTCGCTCATAAAGCAGTGTGACGAGGTAATAAACTGCGGCGACGCCGGCCAGGAGGGTGAGCTCATTCAGCGCTGGGTCATGCAGAAAGCCGGGTGTGACCGCCCGGTGAGCAGGCTCTGGGTCTCTTCGCTCACTGACGAGGCTGTGCGCGAGGGGTTTGCGCATCTGCGCCCCCACAAGGAGCTGGAATCGCTCTATGTGGCCGGACTCTGCCGCGCCATAGGCGACTGGATTCTGGGCATGAACGCCACGCGCCTCTACACCATGCGCTATGCCAAGCGGGGCGAGGTCCTCTCGCTGGGCAGGGTGCAGACCCCTACTCTCGCCCTCATCGTGCAGCGTCAGAGCGACATAGAGCACTTCACCCCCACCGACACGTGGGAGCTGCGCACCCTCTACCGCGACACTCTCTTCACGGCTGAGCTCGAACCCTTTGCCACCGAACAGGCCGGGCAGAAGCTGCTTGAGCAAATCAAGGATAAGCCGCTGACCGTCACCGGCATTACGAAGAAGAAGGGGAAGGAGGCGCCTCCGCGTCTGTTTGACCTGACAAGCCTGCAGGTGGAGTGTGACAAGCGCTTCAACCTCAGTGCCGACACCACGCTGAAAATAATCCAGAGCCTCTACGAAAAGAAGCTCACGACCTATCCGCGTGTGGACACCACCTATCTCACCGACGATGTCTACCCCAAGTGCGGACCTATACTCAACTCGCTGACCGATTATCAGGAGCTGCTGCAGCAGATACGCGGCAAGAAGCTGGCTAAGAGCAAGAAGGTGTTTGATAATAGCAAGGTGACCGACCACCACGCCATAATCCCCACCGGGCAGCCCCTACCCCCTACGCTCACGGAGCAGGAGCTCAATGTGTTTCACACCGTGGCGCGCCGCTTTGTCAGCGTCTTCTTTCCCGACTGCGAGTTTCAGCAGACCACGGTGAGCGCACGGGTGGGAGACACGAGTTTCAAGGCCACCGGCAAGGTCATAACCAAGCAGGGCTGGAAGGTGGTCTACCCCAAAGCACCAAAGGCTGCCGACGACAAGGCCGACAAGGAGCTGCCCCTCTTCGAGAAGGGGGAGAGCGGCCCTCACGAGCCTCTGCTTGCCAAGCGCACGAGTCAGCCCCCGAAGTATTTCACCGAGGGCACGCTGCTGAAAGCTATGGAGACAGCCGGCAATCTGATCGAGGACGAGGACCTGCGCGAGGCTCTGAAAGCCAACGGAATAGGTCGCCCCTCCACGCGCGCGGCCATAATAGAGACCCTCTACAAGCGTGGCTACATAGTGCGCAAAGGCAAATCGTTGCGCGCCACCGACGCCGGCATACGCCTCATAAGCCTCATCCACGAGGAGCTGCTGAAGAGCGCGCGCCTCACGGGCATCTGGGAAAACCGCCTGCGCATGATAGAGCGCGGGGAGTATTCCGCAGCCGACTTCATAGCCGCCCAGAAGGAGATGATAGCCCGCATTGTCCACTCGGTGCTCTCTGACAACACTTCTCACCTGACTCAACCCACCCCCGCCAATGGAAATCAGTAAGGCTAAAATCAAGGCGATAGCCCGCCTGCGCGACCGCAAGCAGCGTAAGGCTCAGGGGCTGTTTGCTGTGGAGGGGCACAAGTCTGTGGTCGACACGCTCCCTCACTTTGAGCTGGAGATGCTCGTAGCCACCGCTGCCTGGCTCTCACGCTACCCTGACGCTGCGCCCCCCGAGCGCACGCTCACTGCCAAGAGCGCCGACATGAAGCAGATGAGCGCCCTCTCTACGCCCCCCGACGTGATAGCTGTCTATCGCCTCCCCGAGGAGCACATACCCACTGCTGAGGAGCTGCGCGGCTGCATCACGCTGCTGCTCGACGGGGTGCAGGACCCCGGCAATCTCGGAACCATCGTGAGGTGTGCCGACTGGTTTGGCGTAAGGAATATAGTGGCCTCCCCCGGCACTGTCGACATTCTCAACCCCAAGGCCATACAGAGCACCATGGGGGCCCTGAGCCGCGTCAATGTGTGCTACGCTCCCCTGCCGGAGTTCATAGCCGCCAACAGGGGGATTCCCCTATACGGCACGCTGCTCGAGGGGGAGAGTATCTATGAGGCCACTCTCCCCGCTGAGGCTCTGATAGTTATGGGCAATGAGGGGAAAGGGCTCAGCCCCGAGGTGAGGGGGCTGCTCACAGACTCGCTCTTCATCCCCCCCTTTCCTGCCGATGCCGAGACGGTAGATTCTCTCAATGTGGCGATGGCCACCGCTGTGGTGCTCGCCGAATTTCGCAGACCTAATGGCTAAAGAAAAGATTGCATATTTCTGCTCCAATTGCGGGCATGAATCGGGCCGATGGATGGGGCGATGCCCCAACTGTGGCGAATGGAACACGATGGTGGAGGAGAAGGTGGTGACCAAGAAGGGCAAGTCGCTCTCTTCGCTGGTGACACCCACGCAGCGCCCTACCCCGCTGAGCGAGATCGAGGTGGAGAATGAGCCGCGCATACCCCTCCCTTCGGGTGAGCTGAACAGGGTGCTCGGCGGCGGACTGGTGGTGGGCTCCCTGACGCTGATAGGTGGCGAACCGGGTGTGGGCAAGAGCACTCTGATTCTGCAGAACCTGCTGAGTGTGCGCAGCCGCAAGATTCTCTACGTGAGCGGCGAGGAGAGCGCCACGCAGCTGAAGCTCCGCGCTGAGCGTCTGGGCAAAATCTCTGACAATACTCTGATTCTCTGCGAGACTAATCTCGACGCTGTGCTCAAGCATATAGAGAAGGAGCAGCCGGGGCTGGTAGTAATCGATTCGATTCAGACCATGGCCATGGAGAGCCTGGAGAGTGCCGCGGGGAGCGTGAGCCAGGTGCGCGAATGTGCCGCCACGCTGCTGCGCTATGCCAAGACGAGCGGTGTGCCGGTGCTCCTGGTGGGGCATATTAATAAAGAGGGCTCGCTGGCCGGACCTAAGGTGCTGGAGCATATCGTGGACACGGTACTGCAGTTTGAGGGCGACAGGCAGGGGCTCTACCGAATACTCCGCTCCATCAAGAACCGCTTCGGCAGCACAAGCGAAATCGGTGTCTATGAGATGGTTAACACCGGACTGCGCGAGGTTAAGAATCCAGCCGAGATGCTGCTGTCGCGTCCGGGCGACGAGGCTCTGAGCGGCGTGGCTGTGGGTGTGAGCATCGAGGGGGCGAGACCCTTTCTGATTGAGACTCAGGCACTTGTCAGCACCGCGGCCTACGGTACTCCCCAGCGCGCCGTGACCGGCTTCGACCAGCGTCGCCTCAACATGCTGCTGGCTGTGCTCGAAAAGCGGGTGGGCTTCAAGCTTGCCGCCAAGGACGTGTTTCTCAACATAGCGGGGGGCATAAAGGTGAGCGACCCGGCACTTGACCTCTCGGTGGTGGTGGCTGTGCTTTCCTCTAACTTCGATGTAGTCATCCCCCGCGACTACGCCTTTGCCGGCGAGGTGGGTCTGAGTGGCGAAATCCGCAACGTGAGCCGCGCCGAGATGCGTGTGGCCGAGGCCGAGAAACTGGGCTTCTCCCGCATCTTCATTCCCGCAGGTTCGCTGAAAGGCTCTGCCGGCAAATTCTCAATAAAAATAGACCAGGTGCGCTCGGTGGAAGAGGTATTCCGCAGTGTGCTCGGCGGGGAATCATGAGGCTCTCTGTCCGCAAGCTCGCCGATGGCGCCTACGGCACTAATCTGCTCCGGCTCTCCCCCACCCCCGACTTGCTGAATCTCTCTGACCCTCAACAGGTTGAGGCGCTTCATGATGCCTATGCAGCTGCCGGCTCCGAGATTCTGCGCACCAATACTTTTATGCTCCCCGAGGCTGCCCTTGAGGGTGGACGCATAGCGCTCCGCGCCGCCCGCGACCGTGAGGTGTGGGGATGCGTAGGGCCTAAGCAGGAGCAAAGGGGCAAAGATACTAATACACTCTTCCTCAACCATTTCCGCGCGCTCAGACAGGCGGGAATCACTCACTTGCATCTCGAGACTTTCTTCTCCCCCGAGTCGCTTGAGATAGCACTGAGTTGCGCCAGCAGCCTTGATTTCAGCGAGGTCAGCGTCTCCCTCTTTCTGCCCCCCACCACGGATACTGAAAGCACCATCGAGCCCTTCCTGCCGGTGATGCTCCGGCATGGCATAGACCACGTTAGCCTCAACTGCGTCCCCCCTGACAGCCGCCTGCGCGCAGCCCTCCTCCACTTGCTTGGCAATGAGCAGGTAGAGCGCCTGAGTGTATTCCCTGAGGCTGCCGGGCTACCACCGCGGCAGTGGGCGCTTCGCATGGCAGAAACCCTCGCGGGGCTACCCCTCTACGCCGTCGGCGGCTGCTGCGGCACCACACCCGAGCATATACGCGAATTGGGAAAATTCCTGAAGTGAGCACCGGAGATTTGTAAAGATGCGGGAAATTTGCTAATTTTGCTGCTAAAATCAATTTACTCATGATATACCTTTTTCGCGTCTATCAATGGCTGATAGCAGCCCCTATCCTCTTGGTATTAACCATATTAGCCTGCATCTTCACCTTTATCTGCACCTGGCTTTTCGGTCAGAGCTGGGGCGGCTACTACCCGGCCATGCTCTGGTCGCGCTGCGTCTGTGTGCTCTGGGGCATACGCGTGAAGGTGAAGGGGCGCGAAAACATCGACCCGAAGCAGAGCTACGTCTTCGTGGCCAACCATCAGGGAGCTTTTGACATCTGGAGCATCTACGGCTACCTCGGACATCGCTTCAAGTGGCTGATGAAGAAAGAGTTGCGCAAGGTCTTCTTCATCGGCGCAGCCTGCAATGCCGCCGGCCATGTGTTTGTGGACGACAGCAGCATCCAGGGCGTGAAGCGCACTATCGAAGATGCAGAGAAGCGACTGCAGAACGGTATGTCAGTAGTGATTTTCCCCGAGGGTTCGCGCACCTTCGACGGCAAGATGATACCCTTCAAGCGCGGCGCCTTCATGCTCGCAGCCGAGTTCAAACTCCCCGTGGTGCCCATCAGCATCGACGGCAGCTTCCGCGCCATGCCCCGCACCACCTACAACGTGACCCCCTGCACCATAACCCTCACAATCCATCAGCCCATTTTCCCCGACGAGAGGGGCTTCAACACCAAAATTCTCATGGCGCAGTGCCGCGAAACCATACAATCAGCACTGCCTGAATAAGTTTTTTAGCCTCAGGGCTTTGCAGATTAAGATATTTTAAGTAAATTTGCATCCACGGCTTCCATCCGGCGAAGCCTCAGACCCAAGACCCAAGTTCCAAAAATGAAGTATATAGGAGCACACGTAAGCACGGAAGGTGGTGTGTCAAACGCCCCGCTCAGAGCACGCGAGATTGGCGCCCGTGCCTTTGCACTCTTCACCCGAAACGCCTCTCGCTGGCGTAGCAAACCGATAACCGACAAGGAGGCTCAGAAGTTTAAGGACAACTGCGCCGAAGCCGGCTACACCCCCGATGTGATTCTCCCCCACGACTCTTTCCTGATAAACCTCGGCTCCCCCGACCCCGAGAAGCTCGCCATGAGCCGCGAAGCTTTTCTCGATGAACTCTACCGCTGCCGTCAGCTCGGCCTCACGCTGCTCAATTTCCACCCCGGCTCCCACCTCAATCAGATGGAACCGGAGGCCTGCCTCGACCGCATAGCCGAATCAATCAATCTCGCCCTCGAGCAGACCGAAGGGGTGACTGCCGTGATTGAAAACACTGCAGGTCAGGGCTCCAACATGGGCTATCAGTTTGAGCATCTGGCACATATCATAGACCGCGTGGAGGACAAGAGCCGCGTGGGCGTCTGCATCGACACCTGCCACGCCCTGGCCGGAGGCTACGACCTCATCACACCCGAGGGCTACGAGAAGACCTGGCAGGATTTCGACAGCATCGTGGGCTTCAGCTACCTCAAGGGCATGCACATCAACGACTCCAAGAAGGGACTCGCCTCGCATGTGGACCGCCACGCCTCAATAGGCACCGGAGAGCTCGGCATGGACTTCTTCATCCGCCTGGTCAACGACCCGAGATTTGATAACATCCCCCTCATACTCGAAACCCCCAACGACCTCATCTGGGCCGAGGAAATAGAAATGCTCTACAGCGCCATCAACAGCTGATAACCTGAAAACAAATTAACTAAATAAACTTAAAAGCTACATGAAAACTAAACCGGATTTAAGCTTCTGGAAGCTTTGGAATCTGTCATTCGGATTCTTCGGCGTTCAGATTGCTTACGCCCTCCAGAGCGCCAACGTGAGCCGAATCTTCGCCACCATCGGCGCCGACCCTCACGACCTCTCTTACTTCTGGGTACTCCCCCCGCTGATGGGTCTGCTCGTGCAGCCCGTGGTGGGCACCCTCTCTGACCGCACTTGGAACCGCTTCGGTCGCCGTCTCCCCTACCTCATCGTAGGCGCGCTCGTGGCTGTGCTCGTGATGTGTCTGCTCCCTAACGCCGGCTCCTTCGGCCTCGGCATATCAAGCGCTATCATCGTGGGTCTCATAGCACTCATGCTGCTCGACACCTCTATTAATATGGCCATGCAGCCCTTCAAGATGCTCGTGGGCGACATGGTCAACGAAAAACAGAAGGGCCTGGCCTACTCCATCCAGAGCTTCCTCTGCAACGCCGGCTCCGTGGTGGGCTTCGTCTTCCCCTTCGTGCTGGCCTGGGTAGGCATCAAAGCCACAGCCCCCGATGGCATCGTGCCCGACTCCGTGATCTGGTCATTCTATCTCGGCGCAGCCATCCTGCTCATCTGCGTAATCTATTCGCTCGTAAAAATCAAAGAGTGGCCCCCGCAAGTCTACGCCGAATACAACGGCGAGCCTGAAAATAAAGATGGCAAGAAGGAGAAGACCAACTTTATCCACCTGCTCAAAAAGGCTCCCTCCACCTTCTGGACAGTCAGCATCGTGCAGTTCTTCTGCTGGTTTGCTTTCCTCTTCATGTGGACCTACACCACCGGCACTGTGGCCTCAAAGGCTTTTGACACTCCCGAAGTGAACAAGGTGGACGCCATCTCCGACGGCTCCAACACAGTGGCCGGCAAGTTCATCCTCGTCAACGACACCACTACAATAGTAGAAAACGGTCGTCCGCTCGTGGCAGGCGTGATGCACGGCGAATCCTATCTGGCCGCCCGCACAATCGTGAGCGCTGCCGGCGACACTCTGGTGAAAGACAGCAAGGTCTTCTACAGCGACAAGGGTCCCGCCACTCAGATCGGCGCCCAGATAGCTCAGGCAGGCCAGACCATCAACATCGACGGCAACCCCGTGACCCTCTCAGCACCCGCAAAGGTAGCCGACTATCTCGCTACTCTGAAAGGCTCTGTCAAGTTCAGCTCCGGCCAGAGCGTGGCCCGCGACCACAACACCGGCAAAATCGAAGTGATGGAGAAGGAGGATGTGACTATCCCCAACGTGCAGGCCGCCAAGTATGAGACCCACAAGGACCTCGACACCTCTTCCAAGCAGTATAACTCCGCCGGCGACTGGGTAGGTATCCTCTTCGCAGTGCAGGCCATGGGCTCCGTGCTCTGGGCAGTGGTGCTCCCCCGCTTCCGCAGCCGCAAATTCTCCTATGCTCTCTCGCTGCTGCTGGCCGGTGTGGGCTTCGTGCTCTCAGGCATCATCACCGACAAGTACATGCTCTTCATCCCCTTCCTGCTCATCGGTTGCGGCTGGGCTGCTATGCTGGCATGGCCCTTCACCATCCTCACCAACTCCCTTAAGGGTGGCAACATCGGCGCTTACCTCGGCCTCTTCAACGGCTCCATCACCATCCCGCAGATTGTGGCAGCCATCACCGGCGGCTGGATTCTCTCAGCCTTCAGCACCCCCGGCGAGATTGCTCCGCAGTACATCATGATGATTATAGCCGGTATCTCAATGGGCATAGGCGCTCTGTGCGTAGGCTTCATCAAGGAGGGCAAGGAGGAGACTCCCGTCAAAGAGAACATACCCGTCTCTGAAGACATCTAAGTCAGATTTCATACTCATATTAAGCGGTGAGGCTCGGCTACATAACCAGGTCTCACCGCCTTACAATAGACACCTATGATACAGGAAATTCAGGATTTCAACCGCCAATTCGTGGAGAAGAAGGGCTACGAGCGCTTCGCCACAAGCAAGTATCCCGACAAGAAGATAGCCATAGTGACCTGCATGGACACTCGCCTGGTGGAGCTGCTCCCTGCCGCCTTAGGTATCCGCAACGGCGACGTGAAGATTATCAAGAACGCCGGAGCAACCATCACCAACCCCTTTGACTCCACCATGCGCTCGCTGCTGATTGCCGTCTACGAGCTCGGCGTCAACGAGATTATGGTCATAGGCCACACGGGCTGCGGTGTGCAGGGCATGGATGCCAACCACATGCTTGAGCTGATGAAAGAGCGCGGGGTGAGCGAGGAGCACATCACCCTCATGGAACACTGCGGCATCAACCTGAAGGAGTGGCTCCACGGCTTCGAAGACACTGACTACGCTGTGCACGAGACCGTAGACCTAATCTCCCACCATCCCCTCATGCCCCCCGAGGGAATCAATGTGCAGGGCTACGTGATGGACACCATCACCGGCGAATTGCGCCCCCTCTGACACCCCATAGGGCCTCTCTTTGGACCTCTCCCGACCTCCCCACAAAAGCAACTCCCCGCGACTACAGCAGTCAGCGGGGAGCTTCTTTATAATCTATATTTCACTAATTCAGCGGGGCTTACATCATGCCGCCCATGCCACCCATGCCGGGAGCGCCCATAGCGGGAGCTGCCGGGGCATCCTCCTTCTTGTCGGCAATCACACACTCGGTGGTGAGGAACATGCCTGCTATGGAAGCTGCGTTCTCCAGAGCCACACGGGTAACCTTGGCGGGGTCGATTACGCCTGTTGCGAAGAAATTCTCATAGCTGTCAGTGCGGGCATTGAAACCGAAGTCGCCGCTGCCCTCCTTCACTTTCTGCACTACTACTGCGCCTTCCAGACCTGCGTTGGCCACAATCTGACGAAGCGGCTCCTCGATGGCACGGCGGATGATAGCGATCCCGGTGTTCTCATCGTCGTTCACACCCTTCAGCTCATCGAGAGCAGGGAGAGTGCGGATATAGGCGGTGCCGCCACCGGGCACGATACCCTCCTCCACAGCTGCGCGGGTAGCTGAGAGAGCGTCGTCCACACGGTCCTTCTTCTCCTTCATCTCCACCTCCGAAGGGGCACCGATGTAGAGAACAGCCACACCACCGGCAAGCTTGGCCAGACGCTCGGTGAGCTTCTCCTTGTCGTAAGATGAAGTGCTGGCCTCGATCTGAGCCTTGATCTGAGCCACGCGGGCTGCTATGGCATCCTTGCTGCCGGCACCGTTGATTATGGTAGTGTTGTCCTTATTGACAGTGATTTTTTCAGCAGTGCCGAGGTCATTGATAGTGGCCTGAGCCAGCTGCATTCCCTTAACTTCGCTGATGACAGTGCCACCGGTGAGGATAGCGATATCCTCGAGCATCTCCTTACGACGGTCGCCGAAGCCGGGAGCCTTGACAGCACATATCTTCAGAGAGCCACGGAGGCGGTTCACCACCAGGGTAGCCAGAGCTTCGTTGTCCACATCCTCGGCTATGATGAGCAGGCCGCGGCCACTCTGTGCGGTAGCTTCCAGGATGGGGAGCATATCCTTGAGGTTGGAAATCTTCTTGTCGTAGAGCAGGATGTAGGGGCTGTCCATCTCACACTCCATCTTCTCCGTGTTGGTCACGAAATAGGGGGAGATGTAACCGCGGTCAAACTGCATACCCTCGACCACATCCACAGTAGTCTCGGTGCCCTTAGCCTCCTCCACAGTGATTACGCCCTCGCGCTTCACCTTCTTCATAGCCTCGGCTATCAGCTGGCCTATCTTCTCGTCGCCGTTAGCCGACACGCGTGCCACATTCTCAATCTTCTCGAAGTCATCGCCCACCTCCTGAGCCTGCGCACGGATGCCTTCCACAACCTTGCTCACAGCCTTGTCTATGCCACGCTTCAGGTCCATGGGGTTAGCACCGGCAGCCACATTCTTGAGGCCCTCACGCACTATGGCCTGAGCCAGCACGGTAGCCGTGGTAGTGCCGTCGCCTGCCTGATCGCCGGTCTTGGAGGCCACCTCTTTCACGAGCTGAGCGCCCATGTTCTCAAACGGGTTTTCGAGCTCGATTTCGCGAGCCACCGACACCCCGTCCTTAGTGATGTGAGGTGCGCCAAACTTCTTCTCGATAATTACATTGCGACCCTTGGGACCGAGAGTCACCTTCACGGCATCGGCCAGAGCGTCGACACCTTTCTTGAGCTCTTCGCGAGCCTTTATATCAAACTTAATTTCTTTAGCCATTGTGATTCTTGTGTTTTTAAATGTTTTAGATTATCAGCCTACTATTGCGAGCACATCGCTCTGACGCATGATCAGATACTTCTTGCCCTCGAGCTCAAGCTCAGTGCCTGCATACTTGCCATAAAGCACGCAGTCGCCGGGCTTCAGTATCATCTCTTCGTCCTTAGTGCCCTTACCCGCAGCAATCACAGTGCCCTTCAGGGGTTTCTCTTTTGCTGAATCGGGAATGATGATGCCACCCATGGTGACCTCTTCTGCTGCCGTGGGCTCTATGAGCACGCGGTCGGCTAATGGAGTGATATTCATAATGCTTATTTTATTGATTTGTTTATTCGTATTGTCAGAGTCTGCACTCACGGAATCGGGCCTAACACCTTCCGTGCCAAATTTTCATTAATGTAACGCTCAAGCAGGGGCGGAAGTTTCTTAAAAGGATTTAAATTCTTGGCTGTCATGGAGAAAATCACTAACTTCGTGGCATGAAAAGATTTACCCTCCGCAAGTCACTTTATCTATTCCCCACGTTGCTGCTGTCAGTCATTGCTGTCACTGCCACTGCCACCGAGAGCTTCTACTCGCGTCTGCACCGCCTGGGAGCCCTCAGAGGTCCGCAACAGTCCATGCGCACTGTGGGAGCGGCCCGCAGCCCCCGGGAGTTTCCCCGCCGTGTCTACCCCACCATGGACATCACCCGCGAGGTCACCGGAGTAGACCGTCTGCAAAGCGGCAGCTCAGACCTGATTCCCTTCACCGGCAAAGGGGTGACAATAGCCGTGATCGATGCCGGCATCGACCCCACCCACATAGCTTTCAGCCGCCGGGGCGAGGGCTCCCGAGTGGTCAGGTATCTGCGCACCACCTCTGCAGCCGAGTCAGACCAGGGCGAGGTGCAGATTCAGGAATTTACCGACATGTCAGCCCTGAAACGCGCAGACATTGACACCACCACCGAGAGTCACGGCACTCACACGGCCGGCACAGCCGCAGGCACCACCGAGGTAAGCCCCTACGCCGGCATCGCCCCTGACGCCGACCTCTTCCTGGTCAGCATGGGCTACTCTCTCTACGACGACGAAATAGCCGCAGGCCTACACTCCGCCATGAACTATGCCGACCAGTCCGGCACCCCGCTGGTCATGAGCCTCAGCCTCGGCAGCGCAGTAGGCTCCCACAGAGGCGACAACCCGCTGACTGAATCTCTGCGCGACTACCCCTCGCAGGGGCGCATCACGCTCTTCGCCGCCGGCAACGATGGCATGAACAACATCTCCCTGCAACGCGACTTTGCCGAAGACCCCGAGGAACTGGCCACCGGCATGGCGCGCGTCTTCACCGGCACCCCGGCACAGCACGTCTACACCGAAATCTACAGCCTTGACTCCAAGGAATTCGAGGTAGGCTTCGCCGTCATCAGCCTTGAGGGTGAGCGCAGAGAGGTGTGGCGTTCGCGCTTCCTCACCGCCGCCGACTTCGATGAGCAGGGTGACTGCCTCGTGCTCAACTCTCAGACTCAGGAGTGTCTGCTACCGGGCCTGTCAAGCTACTTCCAGGGGCTAATAGCTTTAGGACTTGAGACTGAGGAAGATGCGCCATTCAGCATGGGTCTCTACGCTGACTTCGGCAACCTCCCGCTGGAGCACCCCTACGTACTCGCCATGCTTCTCCGCTCTCCGCAGGGGGCATCGGTCATGGCCGTAACTGATTTCTCATGCGCCAACTTCAAGTCCTACGGCGTGGAGGGATACGTCACCGGCGATCCACGCAACTCCATAAGCGACTACTGCACCTCCCCCCTCGTGGTGAGCGTAGGCGCATGGAACGCTCGCGACAGCTGGACAGACATCTCCGACACTCAGCACCCCCTGGTCACCAGCTTCTACGGAGACTATCAGGCACCGGGCCTCTACTCCTCTTACGGCTACGTGCGTGGCACCGACAGCCGCCTCCCTCACCTCCTCGCACCGGGCACCGACGTAATCTCCTCAATGCAGTCACAGTATCTCTCTGACGATGCCGCGTTTGTGACCACCATCAATGGCCGAGAATACAAATGGGGAGCCATGACAGGCACCTCGATGGCCACCCCCGCCATGGCAGGCATTGTAGCTCTGTGGCTCGAGGCCTGCCCCACGCTGACCCGCGACGATATTATAGAGGTAATAGCCGCCACATCAGCCCACGATGAATCTACCCTCCAGGCACCGCAGGGGAGCGCTTACGGCAAGGTAAATGCCTACGACGGCCTGCGCTACATACTGACCACCCTCAGCTTGCCCGGCACAGTGACCGACAATTATCCCGACAAACTGATGGTCAGGCACCTTGGCGGAGGCGAAGTGGAGTGTGCCGTGCCCTTCAGCTGCACCGAGGGGTCCGCATCTGTCTACACCGCACAGGGCTCACACCTCTTCACCCGTCCCCTCACCGACGGCGCCGTCCGCTTCCATCTCCCCTCCGGAGTGCACATAGTCACAGCCACCACCTCCCAGGGCACCGCCACCCAAAAGATCGTAATACCCTAAAACCTAATACCTAAAACCTAAAACTTATCGGCAAAAACGGGCATTTGAGCGAGCTTGCAGGAAATTTTGTCGGATTTCCTGATTTTTTTTGCGGAGGCTACAAAAAAGTTTATTAACTTTGTAGCGGTGGAATCAGACTTGCTAACCACCATAAATCATTAGTAACAAAACCCAAATATCTAACTAAATATACACAAACGTATGGTAAAAAGATTAACCGGACTGCTAATGCTTCTGTGCTGCATCTTCTCTATGCACGCTCAGCAGGCACCGCAGCTTCCCCTCAATCCCAACGTGAAGTCAGGCGTACTGCCCAACGGCATGAGCTACTACATTCTTCACAACGAGGAACCCAAAGGACGTGCCAACTTCTACATCGCTCAGAAAGTAGGCTCAACCCTTGAGACTAAAGAACAGCTTGGCCTGGCTCACTTCCTTGAGCACATGGCCTTCAACGGCTCCACCAACTTCCCCGGCAAGTCCATGCTCGAATACCTTCAGAACAAGGGTATGCGCTTCGGATACGAAATCAATGCCTACACCTCCCTCGACGAGACCGTTTACCGCATCAACCAAGTCCCTACCAACGATGTGCCCCTCATGGACTCAGTGCTGCTCATACTTCACGACTGGAGCTCCGACCTCACTCTCGACGGCGATGAAATCGAGGCGGAACGCGGCGTTATCCAGGAGGAATGGCGTACACGCAATAGCCCGGGTATCCGCATGTATAACGAGATTCTTCCCAAAATCTACGAAGAATATCAATACACCCAACTCCCCATCGGCTCTATGGATGTAGTGATGAACTTCCCCCACGACGTGCTCCGCGAGTACTACCACAAATGGTATCGTCCGGACCAGCAGGGCATCATCATCGTAGGCGACTTCGACGCTGCCGAAATGGAGAAGAAGGTAGTAGCCCTCATGTCCACCATCAATATGCCTGAGAATCCCGCCGAGCGCACTTATCCCTCAGTGAGCGATAACAAAGAGCTCATCTACGCTACGTTCCAAGACCCTGAATTCCAGAATCCCGAAATCAAATTTTCTATTAAGAAAGACAAAACCCCCTTTGAGGAACGCTCAGGACTGGATTACTATGTAGAGACTCAAATAGCTGAGCGCCTCATCTCCATGATGATTAACGAGCGTCTGCGGGAGATGTATAATAAGCCTGACTGTGCATTCTCCTCCGCCCACGTGGACTTCCAAGACTATTTTATCTCAAAAACCCGCGGTGCCTTCGACATCTCAATAGTACCCAAAGGCGACACCACCAAGGCTTTTGAAGAGGCCCTGAGCGAAGTAATCCGCGCCTGCAAGACCGGATTCACTCAGACTGAGCTTGACCGCGCCAAAGAGGAACTGAAGTCTTCCTTCGAAAAGTATTATAATGAGCGCGACAAGACCGACAGCCACACCCTCGGTGTGGAGCTTACACGCCACTTCATAGACAACGAACCCGCTCCCGGCATGGAAATAGAATGGCAGCTCATTCAGCAGATTATTCCCATGCTCCCCCTGCAGGCTTTCAACGAGGCAGTGAAAGACCTCATCACTCCCGAAAATCAGGTGCTCGTGTTCAATACTCACGACATGTCACCCGAGGCTGTTCCCTCAAAAGAGGCTATGGAGGGCATCATTGCCAACGCTATGAACCGCGAGTATGAAGCTTTCGTGGACGACGTTGTGACCGAACCCCTCATTGCCAAGCTCCCCAAGAAGGGCAAAATCACCAAGACCGAAGAGCTGCCCCAGTTTGGAGCCACCAAGCTCACCCTTTCCAATGGCGCTACAGTATTTGTAAAGAACACCGACTTCGCAGCTGACCAGATTCTTTTCGCGGCAGTAGCCGGCTTCGGCAAAGCCAATTATTCAGAAGCTGAGGTTGCTAACGTCAACATTATGCCCATTGCTTTCGAAGCCAGCAACCTCAGTGGCTTTTCACCCACTCAGCTGCAGAAAGCCCTCGCAGGCAAACAGGTAAGTTCTGAATACTTCCTCGGCTCTTACAACAACGGTCTCTCCGGTGTCTCTAACGTGAAGGACCTTGAGACTCTGATGCAGATTATCTATCTCCAGTTCACTAACGTCAAGCCTAATGAAGAGTCTTACGCGGCCATGATCAACCGCTATAGTAATCAGCTTGCCAACGTTGTAAACACTCCTGACTACAAGTTCAGCAAGGCCATACTCGATACCCGCTATCAGGGCAATCTCCTCGTGGAGCAGATCAGCCCCGACATGCTTACAAAAGCCGACTACACCAAGATGCTCGAAATGGCCCGCCAGAACCTCTCTAACGCTGCCGACTTCGACTTCATCTTCGTAGGCAACGTGGACGTGGCCACCCTCACGCCCCTTCTGGAGCAGTACATCGCTTCGCTGCCCGGCAAAGCCAAGTCTGCCCGCAAGCGCAAAAATACTGTCATCACCTCCGCTAAGGGTCAGCTGGAAAATCAGTTTGACTTCCCCATGGAGTCACCTCAGACTAAGGAGTTCGTAATGATTTCAGGCGATAACGTGCCTTACAACATCCAGAACATTATCAAGCTTGAACTGATAGCCGACATACTCGACATAATCTACACCCGTACTCTCCGCGAAGAAATCGGTGGTACTTACGGTGCAGGTACAGCTGCCGGCCTTGATCCCCGCACCGGTGAATGGTATCTCATCTACCAGTATGACACTGGTGCCGAGACTAAGGACGCTCTCGCACAGCGCGCTGTGTCCGACATTCAGGACCTCTTCCAGAACGGTGCTACTGCCGATGACTTCAACAAGGTGAAAGAAGCTGCCATCACTCAGTTTGGCCTCAGCACCAAGAAGAATGGATACTGGCTTGGCGTACTCAGCTCTTACTGCCAGCTCGGCCTTGAGAACTACACCGGTCGCAACGAAGCTCTCCGCAACCTCACTCTCGATGAGCTCAACGCCTTCATGAAGAACCTCTACGACGGCAAGAACAAAATCCGCGTAGTGCTCAACGGCGTGCAGAAGTAAACTCCACATTATCTGATTATAAAGGCGCATGGGACTCCCCTCCCGGGCGCTTTTTCCGTCTCCCCCCTCCATCTGCAGTGAACATTCCTGCCTTATCGCGCGTACATATTATTAGAAATACGCTTTACTAGGAATACGCTAATTTACTAACTCTACACACCCGATTTATGAATCAGAAGACTTTTTGGATAGGAGGCCTTGTTCTGGCTCTTGCCTGCGGCATCTGGATGCAGAGTTGCCACCGCCGCACCCGGTTGCAACAGCAGGAGGCGGCAGTGATGGAGGAAGCTGCCAAACGTGAATTTCCCCCCTTAGGCTCCCGCGGGGCAGGCCCCTCCTACGACAAGAGCTCCGACTCTACCCTCACCAGCCTCATTCGCGAAGTGGAGCCCCGCTTCCGTCAGTTTACCTTCCACGACATTGTCTCCGGAAAAACCATAGACTACAACCTTTTGCTCCCCGACAACCTCGAAGCCGGCAAGTCCTATCCCCTGCTCCTCTTCATGGCCGACGCGAGCACACCCGGCCGAGGCGTCACCGCACCTCTAACTCAGGGCTACGGCGCCCTCGTGTGGGGTACTCAGCAATGGCAGAGGGAGCACCCCTGCATAGTTCTCGTGCCGCAATTCTCCGGCATCGCCGTGGACGATGAATTTGAAAAGATCCCCGAGGTGGACGCCGTCATGCGCCTGCTCGACAATGTGGCAAACAACTACCCCGTGGACCGCGACCGCATCTACACCACCGGACAATCCATGGGTGGCATGATTTCCATATACTTCCTCGTCACCTATCCCGACGTGTTTGCCGCTGCCATGCCCGTAGACTGCCATTGGGACTTCTCGACCTTCGACCGCCTCGCCCACTCCCGCCTCATCTACATCACCACCGGAGGCAACCCCAAGTCGCAAGCCGGTGCGGCCGAGCTTCTGCGTCAGGCCAAAGTGCAGAAGATACCCTGCGACAGCGTCAATTTCAGCGCACGCCTCCCCCTCGCCACGCAAGACTCCATAGTAGCGAGAATGTTGCGTCGCGATGCCCCCCTCAACATCGTAGTTTTTGAAAAGGGCACGGTAGTACCAGCAGGCAAAAACGAAAACGAGCACATGCACTCCTTCGACTGCGCCTACCGCCTACTCCCCGCCCGCGAATGGCTCTTCCGCCAACGAAAATGATCGCCTTAGGTTTTAGGTGTTAGGTTTTAGAGCCAGGGCCGACGTGAGGTGTTAGGCATCAGAGCCATCGCACGGAGAGGAGGATTTCATCCAGCAATTTTAACATATCCACCTTTAGCGTCAAACGCAAGGCGCGGAGCGCCTGTAATCTCGATAGCCGGGGGCAGCGCCCCCGGAAAGTGCCGGCAAATAATGTGCCCCGGAGGGGTACTACACTTAAGCACTTGCCATATCCCGGATGTCGTACCCCTCCGGGGCACTTTTCCTCTCCGTAGCCACCGGGGGCGCTGCCCCCGGCTATCGAGATTACAGGCGCTCCGCGCCTTGCGTTTGGCGCTAAAGGGAATAAGTTAACTTACTGGATTCCATCCTCCGACCACCCAGCTCTTGAGATAGGGTGTAGCTGCGAGCAGACTGCAATCCCGGTGCTTGGGAAATCCCCCATGAAGCTGCAAAACCTCTTAACAGATGTGAATTACGCCTGCAACCTCCCTGCCTATCTGTTAAAATACAGTTAAAATTAGGGGGCTGACTAAACGTTCGTGGTTTTCTAAAGTCATAGAACCAAACAAATTTAAAAACGAAACACAGATTATTTCCTATGAAGAAGAAAATTTTTAGCATCGCCCTCGTAGCTCTTTCCATGCTCTCCCTCCCCGCCGTAGCTCAGACCTCTCAGCAGTCGCAAGGCACCCAGCAGACCACTCTCTGCGCCAAGGGTCCACGCAACATCAAAGCAGCCCAGTTCAAAAGCCGCAAGGATCCCTTTAAAGATATTACCGGCCTCACCGCCACTCAGCGCCAGCAGCTTGAGAAATTAAGCGTAGCTCCCTGCCCCGCATCCGCCGCATGTACCGGCGACTCTTGCCAGACCAAAGATCAGTGCACCAAGCAGGACAAAGGTCCCAAACACCAAAAGGGGGACAACGGCAAAGCCTGCAAGCAGCAGAAGTGCAACAAGTCACAGTGCACCGCCCAGCCCGACTCAGCAGCCGTAGCAGCTCGTTTCCAGGCACGTAAGCAGGTACGCCTCGACTATCTGCAGCAGGTAAAACAGATTCTCACCCCCGAGCAGTACGTGCAGTTCCTTGAGAACACCTACGTAAGCGCCGCTCCCTCAAAAGCCACCAAAGGCCACAAGCACCACGCCTCCAAAAGCAAACAGGGCAAGCGCGACAAGCAGGCCAAGTCACAGAAAGGCGACAAGCAGCGCCAGGGCAAAGCCGCTAAGAACTCATAAGTCACCACATATATATCAGGTAAATGCCTTCGGCATGTAGCTCCGTTACCTCAACGGCTGCATGGCGAAGGCATCTTCTTTTCCACCAAGCCGCTCCCAACAAGGGAGGGTGTTTCATGCTGAAACACCACAAAGCCACTTAACTCGCTATCATTCAGTCTTTTACGCTATCTTGCAAGTGTTTCACGATTTATAGAGGGGGGGGTAGGGTTATTTTGTGAAACACCCCGAAAATAGCCCATTTTTAGAGTTAATATACTGATATATAGCCTATTACAAGTGTTTCATGGTGTTTCAAAGTGTTTCATTTCCCCCTTTTTGTGAAACACCCCCTTTTCAGGTTTTAGGTGTTAGGTCTTAGGTGTTAGAGTCAGGGCTGATGTGAGCTAGAAGGAGAAGTATTTATTTATAGGAGCCAACGCCTGGAGAGGAGGATTCCATCCTCCGACCACCAAAGCCTCAGTATCAGCGTATAGGGCAACGGCTGGCATTGTGTTTATGTTTAGGGGAAACTGTGCATGCAAAATCCTCTTTTCCCCAACCAATAAAACTGCTGAACCGAGAGTATGTTCTCATCCATCCGCTTGATAATGCCTTAAATTTTTGCACAAGTTTTGATAGAGGTATAGTTGGTTTTATGTCCACTAAAAATATGCACATGATTGGCTATTCCTCCTACTCTGATAAGTTTACAATTCGCATCCTCTATAATTCATCATATAAATCTATATATAATATATCTTCTCTATATTCGTATGGAAGCGTTATCTCTCTGCATCGGGTACAGAAAACTTTATGATTTAAGGCTGTTACATTGCTCATATGCAAAGATAATTATTATTTTATATTGTTAACAGCTTTCTCACTACATCGTGTCTTCGACACTCATCGTTAGCTTCGGCCGGTCCCCAGACTCCGTCAGGGGTTAACCACAATGGCGCACCCTTCGGGCGCTTGCGTTTGCCGCTAAAGGAAATAAATTAACATTACTGGTTGCAAACCACTCCGAGCG
>JAAVFJ010000045.1 GCA_014800845.1 Bacteroidales bacterium
TCTACTTCTAACGCGCAGAGTTACAGCTGATTATAGAGCTACTTAAACAACAGGGCTTATACATAAAATATTATCTGATAATCAGTGGTTTAGAAGTGTTTGTCGGACATCAATAATTATTTAAAGCAATCTATTTTCCGACTGCCTGACGAGGATTTTTCAGTAAATGAAAACAACTTCGTGGTTCTTCCTTATGGTAGTTCGCCTAAAGTAGTCCGAGAAATGATGTCTAAATATCCGTGTCTTTATCTATCTCTTTTTGTAAGAAGTTCAGAAATAAAAGGTATTCAGAAAATTGTAAACCATAGGATCGTAGATGAAAGCGGAGGAAAAAATCTCTCTGATGATGATTCGAATTTTACCAACAATGGGAGGGATATGGCTATCCTCATGATAGCGGTTATCTTAATTGCAATTGTTGTATGGATAGTGGCTTCTGTTTAGGGAGATAGATTAGATGACGTTTTATAATTGAATTCATTTAAACTTTTTCAGGGTTAAGTAACAGTTCCGCGTGTTTCGCTCCTATCCGCGCCGCACAAGCCCGCAGGGCACGTGCATATAGTTTCGTACCCTTAAATTCTTTATGTTCAGCAAAACCACCGGAGGCCTACACCAATTCCTCCGGGATTGAATTACAACGTCAACGCTACCGGGGGTGAAATCTCTTCGCGATTTCACCCCCGGCTAACCAAAACGAATCGCTCCGCGATTCCTGCCCCGCCGCATGGAGAGGAGATTTCCAACCAGTAATGTTAACTTATTCCATTTAGCGGCAAACGTATGGAGGATGTTGCAAAACCTCAAAAATCACAAAAACAAATTTTGTAACTCCTTGATTTTCAACACTCGTATTTTTGTGCGGATTGCTAAAAATTGAGTTTTGCAACACCCTCCATGGTGCTTGCTCTGAGACTTATTGGCTGCTTTTTTCTAAAACCTAAATCCTAAAACCTAACCCCTATCATCGGACAACGGGGAGAAGGCGTTCTGGGGGCTTGGGGGCCGGGTGGGAAAAAAGTTAGCCGGCAGGGGAGACCCTGCCGGCTTATGGCGTTCAGCTGTTGGCTGATTAGTCCTGGTTGAGGTTTACGCGCTTGAAGGTGAGGACGGTGAGGCCTTTCTTGGTGCCGTCGAGGAACTGGCCCACGGTGATTTTGGGATCGCGGTGGAATTCCTGTTCTACGAGTACGTTCTCTTTGTAAAATTTGCCTACACGGCCCTTGGCGATGTTCTGAATCATCTGTTCGGGCATGTGAGCAGCTTTGTCTTCAGCAGCAGCTTTCATGATTTCGCGGCCCTTGGCAGCTTCTTCTTCGGTGATCCAGCCCTTGGTGATGTTGCTGTCGATGTGCTCTTCGCTGTCGAAGTGGTTGGGGTTGAGGCCGGCTTTGCGGAGTGCGCCTTCAGCGGCTTTGCGGATCTGCTCGTCTTTGGTTTTGTCGATAGCTACCTTGATTTCGGTGTCGATTACTTCCTGGGGGATAGCTTCGCGGGTGGCTGCCATGGGGTTCATAGCTGCTACCTGGAGAGCAACTTCGCGGCCCACGCCCTCTTCGATGCCTGCTTCGCTGAGGCCTACGATAGTTGAGAGCTTGTGGTTGAAGTGGTCGTAAGCGGCTACGGTGGGAGCCTCTACGTATTCGTAGGCGCCGAGTTCCATCTTTTCGCCGGTCTTGCCGATTTCGTCGGTGATGAGGTCAGCGATGGTGCGGCCGTCTACGGTGATGTTCTTAACTTCGTCGAGGCTCTTGGCGCTTGCAAGCAGAGCTGCTTCGAGGATCTGCTTTGTGAGTGCGCGGAAAGAGTCGTTGTTGGCTACGAAGTCGGTCTCACACTTGAGGGCTACGATGGCTGCGAAGCCTTCCTTAGCGCCTGAGAGTACGCAGCCTTCAGCGGCTTCGCGGTCTTCGCGCTTGGCGGCTACAGCCTGGCCTTTCTTACGGATGATTTCGATAGCTGCGTCGAGGTTGCCGTCGGTTTCGGCAAGTGCGTTCTTGCAGTCCATCATGCCTGCGCCGGTCATTTTGCGCAGTTTCTTGATATCTTCGATTGATACTGCCATATCAGTATTTATCTTTAAATTGTGGGGTGAATACTAATTAGTTGGAAACCTGCGGGATACGCTGAGCCGATGGGACCCGACGTTTCCAGCAGGCTTCGGGTGGAGTTTTTATGCCTCGGCGGCAGTCTCGGCAGCAGCTACTTCAGCAGCGGGAGCCTCAACGGCAGCGGGAGCTTCGGCGGCGGGAGCCTCGGCGCGGCGTACGCGGCGACGCTTGCCGGGAGCGGGAGCTTCAGCTTCGGGCTCGTCGGCTTTTTCTACCTTGCGCTCTTCGAGACCTTCAGCCATGGCTGAGCATACGGTGTCGAGGATGAGCTCGATGCTCTTTGATGCGTCGTCGTTAGCGGGGATCACGTAGTCCACGTTGGTGGGGTCGGAGTTGGTGTCGACCATAGCGAATACGGGGATGCCCAGGCGGTTAGCCTCAGCGACGGCGATGTGCTCTTTCATTACGTCTACTACGAAGAGAGCAGAGGGGAGACGCACGAGGTTGGCGATAGAGCCGAGAGTCTTTTCGAGTTTGGCACGCTGACGGGTGATCTGAAGGCGTTCGCGCTTAGAGAGGTTCTCGAAGGTGCCGTCCTTAGTCATTTTGTCGATGGTGTCCATCTTCTTCACAGCCTTGCGGATTGTGGGGAAGTTGGTGAGCATGCCGCCGGGCCAGCGCTCGGTCACGTAGGGCATGCCGATAGCCTTAGCCTTCTCGGCTATAGCTTCTTTGGCCTGCTTCTTGGTGGCTACGAAGAGCACCTTTTTGCCTGATTTAGCCATCTGACGCAGAGCGTTAGCTGCTTCTTCAGCCTTAGCGGCGGTCTTGTAGAGGTCGATGATGTGGATGCCGTTGCGCTCCATGAAGATGTAGGGAGCCATAGCGGGGTTCCATTTGCGTTTGAGGTGGCCGAAGTGGCAGCCTGCCTCGAGAAGCTGGTCGAATGTGGGTGTTGCCATTTTGTTTTGTTGTTTACGTTCTTTTGTGTGATATACAACCGTGTGGTAGGGAACGTGTCCATCCTCGCGGTTTAGATACTAAACTCTGTTTGCTTTTGTTTGGGGGCTTTGTCGCGCCGGGGGGAGCTGCAAATGGGCTTCGGAGTGGGGAGGTGACAAAGCATAGAGCGGTGTGAAGCATCCGCGATAGGGGAGGCTCCACACCGTAATGGGGTTTAAGCTGCGGGCTTGAGCATTAACGCTTTGAGAACTGGAAGCGTTTGCGAGCCTTGGGCTGACCGGGCTTTTTGCGCTCCACGGCACGGGGGTCGCGGGTCATGAAGCCTTCGGCGCGGAGGGCGGGCTTGTCCTCGGGGTTGATCTTAACGAGGGCGCGGGCGATGGCGAGACGCAGAGCCTCGGCCTGGCCTTTGTAGCCGCCGCCGTTGAGGTTGGCTTTGATGTCATATTTCTCAAGCACGTCGAGCACGCTCAGGGGCTGCTTTACGATGAACTGGAGGATGCTTGAGGGGAAATAAACGCCGAGATCGCGCTTGTTGATGATGATGTTGCCTGAACCTTCGGTGAGGTAAACACGGGCTACAGCGGCCTTACGACGGCCAATTGCATTGATTTTTTCCATCTCTTGGTTTATTTCACTTTATTGATGTCGATTACTTTGGGCTCGTGAGCGGCATGGGGATGCTCGCTGCCGTTGTACACGTAGAGGTTGTCGAGCAGACGCTTGCCAAGACGGTTCTTGGGGAGCATGCCTTTCATAACCTTGGTGTAGAGGGGGTGGTGACCGTTAGCACGGAGCTTGAGGCTCTTCTTCATGAGAGTCTCGGCAGTGGCCTGACGCTGGCCGCCGGGGTAGCCGGTGTAGCGCAGGTAGATGCGGTCGGTGAGCTTGTTGCCGGTGAGTTTCACCTTGTCTGCGTTGATGATGATTACGTTGTCACCGCAGTCGAGGTTGGGGGTGTAGTTGGTCTTATTTTTGCCACGCAGGATTTTTGCTACCTTAGCGCAAAGGCGACCGAGAATCTGGTCGGTGGCGTCTACCACTACCCATTCCTTGGTGATGGTTGCGGGAGTGGCTGATTGAGTTCTGAGGCTTAAAGTATCCACTTTAATTGATTGGTTTTTGAATGATTAATCGCCCGAAATATGCTGCGTTTCCGTCGGCCAAAACGTCTGCGCGGCGCCCCTCGGTGCCGGGGTTGGATATAATCGGCCTGCAAAATTACAACTTTTTTCTCAAACGGCAAAATTTTCCGCTTTTTTGTTGCCTGAATTATTTTTTATGCCTGCGGGGTGCGTGCGGGTTGTGAGTTTTGGAAGTTTTTATTAACTTTGCACGCTGAATATGCACTATTAGAGCATTGTAAGTTTTTCTGATTAATCAAAAATACCCTATACGACAATGATGAACGCTCAAGACATCAAGAACGGCACTTGCATCCGTATGGACGGCCGTCTTTATTTCGTAATCGAATTCCTGCACGTGAAGCCCGGTAAAGGCAACACTTTCATGCGCACCAAGCTGAAAGATGTGGTCGACGGCCGTGTGCTCGAGCGCCGCTTCAACATCGGCGAAAAGCTGGAGGATGTGCGCGTGGAGCGTCGTCCCTATCAGTTCCTCTACACCGAGGGTGAGGACGATATCTTCATGAATCAGGAGACTTTCGACCAGATTCCCATCAAGAAGGAGCTCGTGACCGGTGCTGACTTCATGAAGGAGGGTGACGTAGTGGAGGTTGTTAGCGATGCAAGCACCGACACTGTGCTCTATGCCGAGATGCCCACCAAGACTGTGCTCCAGATCACCTACACCGAGCCCGGCCTGAAGGGTGACACCGCTACCAATACTCTCAAGCCCGCTACTGTGGAGACCGGCGCAACCGTGCGTGTGCCCCTCTTCATCAACGAGGGTGAGCTCATAGAGGTTGACACTCGCGACGGTTCTTACGTAGGTCGCGTTAAGGCTTAATTTGATTGTTTTCATAATTATAAATAACCGGCAGGCGGTCGCTGAGGCGATGCAGCCGCCGGTTTCTAATATTTTATGAGTCGAAGTCCGCAGCTTTTTTCGATAATAGTGCCGGTCTATAACCGCATAGACGAGGTGGAGGATCTGCTTCGCAGCCTGGCGGCACAGACCGACCGTGGCTTTGAGGCCGTGATAGTGGAGGATGGCTCCCCGGAGCCCTGTGAGGCGGTGTGCAGAAAGTATGCCGATAAGCTTGACGTGCGCTATTACTTCAAGGAGAACGAGGGGCGCTCCCCGGCGCGCAACTACGGCATGGACCACGCCCGCGGAGATTATTTCGTGTTTGTGGACTCCGACTGCATCCTTCCCCCGGACTACATAGCGCAGCTGCGCAAGGCGCTCGAGGCCGATTTCACACCCTGCTTCGGTGGACCGGACGATGCGCATGCCTCATTCTCGCCGCTGCAGAAGGCCATAAATGTGTCCATGACCTCGTTGCTCACCACCGGCGGCATACGCGGCGGCAAGGTGAGCATGGAGAAGTTCACCCCCCGCACCTTCAACATGGGTTTCTCCCGCGAGATATATAATAAGGTAGGTGGGTTCCGGGAAATGTTCAGCGAGGACATAGACATGAGCACCCGCATACGCCGCGCCGGCTTCCGCATAGAGCTGCTGCGCGACGTGAAAGTGTTCCACAAGCGGCGTCTGAGCCTGCGTAAATTCTGGCGTCAGGTGCATGTGTTCGGCATGAGCCGCATCACGCTGAAGCTGCTCTACCCCGGCTCCATGAAGGCTGTGCACACTCTCCCCGCCATCTTCACCATAGGCTGCGGGGTGCTGGTGCTTCTCAGCATCTTCTGGCACTGGTGGTGCATCCTCCCCCTGGCCGTGTGGTTGCTGGCCGTGTGGATTGATGCGCTGATAGCTTCAAAGAATCTGAAAGTGAGTTTGCTGACCCTGCTCACGAGCCCCATGCAGCTGCTGGGCTACGGCACCGGATTCATCAAGGCTTATGTGAGGGCCATCATCATGCGCCGAGGCCGCAACGAGGAGGCGGAGGTGGAGATGCGCCGCGGAAAATAAATGACTATGATCGTAAAGGAAGAGGAAACAAATCTGACTGTTCCGGCAGCTCCGCGCATCAAGGACATGGATGCCGACGACACTCCGCGTGAGCGCGCCGAGAAGCATGGCTGCGCAGCGCTGAGTGTGCCTGACCTGTGGGCGCTGATACTGCGCACCGGCACCGTGGGCAACCCCATCACGGCCCTCTGCCGCGACCTTATGCGCGCCAACGATGGCAAGCTTACGCGCCTGGAGCGCCGCACCCGCCGCGAGCTGTTGCAAATAAAGGGGCTCGGCAAGCTCAAAGTCATACAGATTGAGGCGGTCATGGAGCTCATCAGGCGCTACAACCGCGAGGAGGCCGAGGCTAATCCGGTGATAAAAGGCTCGGAAGCCATCTTCCGCGTGATGAGGCCGCACCTGGGGCATCTGGACCACGAAGAGGTGTGGGCATTGATCATGAACCGCCGCAACGAAGTGGTGAAGCTCTATCAGGTCAGCAAGGGTGGCATAGCCTCGTCAGTGTTCGACGTGAAGCTAATAGTGAAAGAGGCGCTGCTCGAGAACGCCGCCTGCATAGCGCTCTGCCACAACCATCCCAGCGGCAACCTGCAGCCCTCCCCGCAAGATGACCAGATCACGCGCCGCTGCAAAGAGGCCTGCCAGCTGATGGACCTCCGCCTGCTCGACCACCTGATAATAACGGCCGACAACACCCGCTACTACTCCTACTTCGACAACGGCCGCCTCTAATCCGCTGTGGAAACCCAAGGGCATATCATTACCTATATAGAATTCTATTATCTTTAAGCAGCTAAGAGAGTGCACTCATGGAATGACTTGCCATATTCCTGGTAGCCGTGTCATTGAAGACAGAGATCGTAACCGTGAGCTGTGCGGCAAAATGAACTTATTTAAACTTTTTTCTGGGTTAAGGTTCATTAAGATTTTGAGCAGATTTCAATACTTGAGGAGGGAACGATGCGGGCATCGTGACTGATGAAAGGATTGGAAGATGCCAAAATATTAATGAAGATTGACCCTGAAGAAAACCATTTTAAACTAAATTTTTGTTTTCGTAAAAAGTTTAAATGAGTTCAATTAGTAAATATTCTTTTTGGAAGGTGGGAAAAGGATTTTCTTAGACTGTACATATATATCAGCTATTTCTTGTTTAAGTTTTTTTAGCTTTGCTTCTACCTTATCAGTATACCTTTTTTCTTTTGAAGCAGAGGTTATTACAAGCTTGTTGCCGCCGTGATAGAGCGATAATTCGAATGTAAAAAGGCTATAGGTTTCAGGGAGCACCTGAGGTGTGCCTAATTCATCTTCCATCGCTTCAAATGCCCATTTTAATATATTGGTTTTGCGGCATGTTGTTGACCATGTGTGTCCTCCTTTTCCCTCTGAAATTAAAACATCAAAGTTGCGGTCATCACCAGTGTTATAGATATATATTTGAAGGCAGCCCGCTTTGTAAAGGATGTAATCAGGAGTATGATTAAGGATTGTATCCCTTTTCTCTTCTGATTGATTACAGTCAAGAGAGTGTACATTCTGAGCGAATCCAATGCAAAATAGTAATGTGATAATTATATGTTTCATTATCTAAAAGATGGAAGCGCTGTGGCATTAGGGATGACTATCTGTGGCCCATGGTCATGACCGTCTCGATACATTAGTATTCCCATGTTTCTTAATATGAGATTTTCAATCTGAATTGGAAGAACATGTTGCGATTGATCGTCGGTAAATCCCAACTGATATGAACGTCCGTGCCCTATGATTTCATGCCCAAGTGTTGCAGGCCGATTTGTGACAGACAAAGGATTTTTATATATAAGAGTAAACGATCCATTTTCTAATTGAGCTGTTGCTGCATCTCCACATAATTCTCGTAGGTACCCCAAGTAGCCGTCTTCCTTTTGAGCAGCCATTTGAGGTGTTACGCCATTTAACTGTAGTTTTCCAGTAAATATTTTCAACGCCGCCGGAGACATCTCTTTCCCGGTTCTTATATATTCTACTGTATGTATGTACTCAGAATTGATAGTATTTACTACCAATTCAACTAATGCTTGCTGATCTTCACTGAGAGTGACACCTTCAAAGGCCTCTGAAAGTGTAATCTCTGATATTGGAGCAAATGTATTTCCATTATGCTTTTCACCTGATTGTGTTATGAGGTTCCTAAAATTAGTTATTGATGTCCGACAAACACTTCTAAACCACTGATTATCAGATAATATTTTATGTATAAGCCCTGTTGTTTAAGTAGCTCTATAAACCGCTGTAACTCTGCGCGTTAGAAGTAGATCTAAAAGTTTTATCGGACAGCAATAA
>JAAVFJ010000046.1 GCA_014800845.1 Bacteroidales bacterium
CGTCTGACAATCTGTATACGAATGGCGTTAGGTGACGAGCGACAACCTCCACACCACCGGACCCGGTCAAGGGTAGTCTCCAGGGTGTGTTTCTCCTTACGGTCAATCGGCAGCACTCAGACATGAACCATTATACCACGAATCAACCGGTTTGTGTTACAGCCTCATGGACAACTTCTGAACCTTGATGAGCTGCTCCTCATACCGCGTCTTGTCGCTCATCAGGTATTCTTGAGGTCCGAGGTGAGTTCCGCTATATATCTCAACCTCATTAGAGAATCCAAGGTAATCAGTGACCTTCACCCTAATGGGCTTGCTTGCCTTCGCTACGGTGAATTCAGTGTGAGTCAGCTTTCCGGTGTATTCAGCGGGGATGTTCAGGTTGAACCGGAACGCATCAATCGGACTGAGCAGCCCCTCCTTTTGCTGAATTTCCTTCAGAAGCTGAGGTAACCGCTTCTTGGGCTTGGGCTTCTTAGGCATCGGGTCATCTGGATTTTCGAAGTCCACACCGTCCCAATCGAGCTCAGAATCGGAATAGTGCGAAAGGTCAAAGTCCAGATTTTTCTTGTTGAACTTGCCGCAGCCGGCAACCGTCGTTTCCAGCTCATACGTGAAGCGATATGGTCCGAGCATCCCGAGCTGGCAAATGTGGCAGTCATTTTCATATGCCGCCTTCTTGGCTGCCTTGTCTTCATCGGTTCCATTGTTCGGCAGAGGCACAGCCTTCAGCCCAGCATATCGCTTTGAGCCAAGCGTTTTGAATTCGGCATAGATGCCGTCAAATTCGTACAGGCCCATCTGGTACTTGTCGCCAGTCGGACCAGCCGGGCGGGCCCGGTCAGGGTCAATCTTGGAACTAATCAGGGCTATCTCAAGGTCTTTAGTCATCCGGGCATTCATCGCTTCGAAGAGGTAATAGTATTCGGGTTTTATCAGGTACTTGTCGCAATCGGTGTCACAATATACGAAATCATCCTCAAGACCAATCACCGGGATTGGGTCGCCCCAAATCGGTTCATGCTTCGGGCCGTAGCCGTCCAACTCGCGCCCCATCCAGTCGGGCATTCCTGCAGCCAACAGCTCCTCACGAGGTAGACCAAACACCGGAGTGAGCAGCTGCTGCGTGCTGTAGGCAACAATCCAGACACCCCACGGATAGAACTTATAGCGCTTCCGGCCTTTATTGTAGCCGGCGACATCCTGCCAAGAATTCCGTCCGTGCTCTTTCACCGGGTTGCCGTCAGCATCAAACACATTCCAGTTACGCATCGGCTTGAATCCCTTGACCCGGGCCACCGTGTCACGGGTCTCCTTGTACCAATTGCGGAACTGCCTATATTCATCCTCAGTGCCCTCAACTTCACCATAGGGCCACTTCTTCATGCTAACCCGCCACAAGTCGAACTTCTCGCGGTCAATGCGCCTGTCACGCTTCACGCTCTCCTCACGCTGGCCCCAGAGTTCATAGAATTCATTTTCATCATCAACGCACCACTCACCGCGGAGGGGGTCCATGGCATAATCGCCGAATTGACCGTTTAACCATGACTTATACAGCGCATAGAAGAATTTTGCGGTTGGCTCGTCCCAACCGTACTTCTTCTTGGCGATGTCCTCGGGGATGTCCTTCAGGGTCGTCTTCTTTTCAAAGTAATCCAGGCAAGCTTCAATCAGCGGCTTGGGGAGGTAATCCTTCCGGCAATAACGGAACGTATGCGGTACGATAACCGCCTTGCCCTTCTCGAACAGCTCCGCTACATTGTAGTTCTTCAGGAGGATGCCAAAATAAATTTCGTTCACGGTCAACTTGATGTGCTTGGCTGCAATCACGCGGCCGTTGATAATCTCGGCACCCTCAAGCTCTTCACATTTGCTCTTGTTGCACCAGTTGGAAAAGTCGACAATCTGTTCAAAGTCATTCATGTCCAACGTGAACACGCAAGCATAACGCTTCAGCATGCGAATCAGGGTTTTGGTGTCGCCGGGCTCAATCTCCATCTTCTTGAACTTGCCCATGGGGAACTTCTTGCTGATAATCTGGAACGGATGAGCGCTTCCGATGTCGTACGCGCACACGCCAACCACCTTCACGTTTGCATGCAGCGGGCCGGCCTCAGTGTCGCCGCCCCGGAAGCATTTGCGAAGAATCTTATAGTCAGACGCGCTCAGCGTCAGCTTCGTTTTGATAAACTTGAAATCCTTCTTACTTTCGCGCACGCGGTTGAGCAAGTCGGCCCGGACAAATCCGGTGCTTGTCATCGGCATAGTGCAAATGTTGAATCCGGTATTTTCCAACTTCTCGGCAACCCAAGCGGTCGGCTTCATCACGTCACCATCGCAATACCCAAGCTCGCGCTTGGTCAGCGGGGTGCGGTTGTGCCGGACCTTGTCATAGTTCCAATCTCCAACCATCTTCTCAACCTTGTGCTTGGTCAGGTCCATCATCTCCAAAGAGCAGCCGCTCAAGCACAGAGTATCATAATACTCAAACACACCATCAAACGCGCGAACAGGGCGCTGAGACTTCAGGCTGAACACCTCATCCATGTTCAGGATGTTGTGCATAAAAGTGAACTCAAAGCCGAAATTGTGGACACCCACCTTGAGGCGGCCCAGGTGAGAATAACGCGCGTGGAACTGCTCCTCAAACTTCTTGAATTGGTCCCAGTCGCGGCCGAACAGCCGGACGCCGGCAATGCAAATCATCCAAACAACCATGTTAGCGCACTTCGGGATAATCTTATCTTTCAGGTCGACATACTCCTTGACCTTTACACCGAACGCATCCGTCTTGATACCGTTGAAAATCTTAGCCATGGGTTCCAGGTTCAGAACATTGTTCAGGTTGGAGCTTTCAATGTCGAAAGCTGCAACCGTGTCAATGTACTTCTTGTTGTTGTGCCTAATAGTCTTCACATCTTCGAACCGCTCATCAAGGCGGCCGAAGAATTCGTCCATAGCTCTTGCGTCAATCTTATCATTGACGGTAACGGGCTTGGTCAACCCGTTTTCCCGCCACATCTTCACGGGGCCGAGCATGTCGAACCCGCGAGCCAATCTATCGTAACTCATGGAAACATCATCCTTTCATATATATATCACTAATCAAACAAACCTTTGGGGAACGGGGCCCACTTCACACCGTTCACAACTTTTGCCGGTCGTCGCCTCTCAATGAGCTTGCGCCCGAATTCAATCGCCGAGGGGATAATTCTACCTCCGGACTTCGTAACTATGGTGTCAGAGTCATCAATGGCGCCGCCCGAATCTTTCAACTCATCTATCACGTCGTCAATGTATTGCTGGAGCTCTTGAGGTTCAAGGAAACTTTCACCCTGCTTAACATACTCATAGGCCATCACAATCAGCGTGTCGCTGTTCAGCTTAGCGTCGGCGTCCTCCGAATCCTGCCGCTCGCGAATTTCATCCATCAGCTTGAAGAACACATCCATTCGCTCATCGCCCAGGTTCCTATGCGAACCAGGCACTCCAGACGCACTATCGTCATAAAAGAACTCATCAAACATCTTGATATGCTCGGGGTCATAATCGTAAATCTTGTCAAAGCTGGCTGCCACACCCTCAATCACGTTCTGCTTCCAGGCCTGCATCCCTTTGACGGTGCTCGTATCGCTGTTCAGAAACCTTATTCCGCGGCGAATTTCGGAGCGGAGGGCCTGCTCGTATTCGTCGGAACCCTTCGCGTACTGTGACGCTTCATACTTCGAAATCTTGCCACCGCGGGCGTTCAGGTTGGCCATCGCGATGCTGTTCTCGCCCAGGCTCTTGTTCTTGGCGCTCGTCAGTCTGTCATAGCGGGCGTTCACCGCGCGCTGGACATCCTTGAACGCCGTCTCAAGGGCATCACCCGTGAGTCCGTTAATCGAGCGCAGGCCCCGGGTCCGCAGGCTGTGAATCCTACTTCCAGGGGTGCCTTTTGAGTGATTATAAGTTCTCTTCTGGTATTTGCCGATATATTCAGTGTCGCCAATGAAACCGCCGTTATTTGACATCTGGAGATTGACTTTGTAGTCGTTATTGGAGCCAATCTTCGCCTTCTTGGTTCCGGCGGAACCAGAACCAGCTTTGGAGCTCCTGATTTTTGCTTTAGAAGCGCTGGAACCGGGGTGGCTCTTAGTCGCCCCGGTAGTTCCAGCATTGGTTTTCACGTTACCAACGTTCATATTGATTTTCATATTGCAGCCTCCATCAATGTATAAATCGTGTCGAGCTCATCTATTATATCATCGATTCGCTCATTTGTGTGGTCTACCTTTAGTTTCTTGACCTCATCGATGAGGTCAAGAACCCGCCACTTTGCAGCTTCGAGGTTTGGGTCAAACATATCAGCGCCTCCCATGAAACTCGAGAAACCGATACGTCTGAACCAACTCATCGAGGTCTTCACAATAGTGCGTCATGTTCACTGTCATCTTGGTGTCGCCGTCATAAATCATCTTATAAGGGTCATATGGGCTATGGTCGCGAATAAACATTTCAGCTTCGGAACCAACTTTGACCTTGAAGCGAGCCACTCCAAAATCAACCTTCAGGTAACCGCGGGACAATTCGAGCTTAACCTTGGTGTAGGTCAGCGCCTTGCTGGAGCCAACCAGCTTCATGCCGTTCCGGTATTCCCGGACGTTTTCAAACAGTTTGCTATTCATACGGTAAACCGCCTTTCATAAGATATATATATCTTACCACATCCGGGGCAATCTGTCAACACTTTTTTCTAACGGGACCCCCACAATATGCACTTTTTATGGTAATATTATCTTGCATGGAACAATACCTCCTTTCTTTTCTTCGGAGCGGCCCGACTAGCACACCGGACCGCTCCACCTTTTGGCATTAAATGAGACAAATATATCACATCAAAGGAGAATATCAATGACACCTGAAGAACTGGAGGCCCTGCTCACAGCAGCAGCCGACCCCAACACAGCACCTGAAGCGCTTATGACGCTCAGGGAAAAGACCACTGCACTTATCACGACGCTCAACTCTGCTATTGAGGTTAACACTAAGAACGAGGCAACCATCAAGGACCTGCAGGCCCAGAACCTGCGGATGTTCCTGAAATCTGGAAGCCCGGTACAAACCAACGAGCCGGAGGAACCCGAGATGACCCAGGAGCAGCGCGACGCCGAGATGAGCGACTATTTCAGCAGCCTGTTTGGCGGAAAGGATGAAGAATAATGGCAACGAAAGCGAAGGCGGCAACGCTCGCCCTCAAACCCAATGAAGAGCTTTGGAATTATGCCCGTTCCAAGTCTCCGAGTTTCGCGTCTCACACAGCGGAGGGGACCGCGGAACTATTCACTGAACGCGGCTGGGCTACAGTCAATCAGGCCAACTTCACTACAATCATGAACGAGTTCTGGGACATAATGATGCCATACAGCCTCGGCCAGGTCAACATCAGCCACGCCCGCGACCCCTTGGCTGACGCCGATTTTGGCGAGAGCTACGGCCAGGAGTGGGGAGAATATCAGCAGCGGTTGGCCATCCCCAGCGTGAAACCCATCACCCCTGCCTACCGCAATCTTGAGAACGGAATGAGCATTGACCCGTTCATCGTTCGAAAGATTGAGCCAACCGACCGGTACTTTGGGCCCAACTTTGATTACCAGAGCATGATTACGATGCCTGACGAGTGGACCACAAAGCGCATCTTCACCAGCCGGTACGGATTCTCCGAGTTCTTGGCGGGCATTTACCAGGGCCTCGAAAACGGCTATATCATCCAAAAATACGAGAACAAGCTTGAGGCGCTGAACCAGGCTATCAAGGGCGACCCGAGATATCCGCTTCAGTCCGGGCAGACGGTGACCACCGGGATGCCGGCGCTCCAGGATGCCACTGAGGAAGACATTGTCAATTTCGTCATCAGCATCAATGACACCATCGAGGCGATGACATACGACACCCAGACCAGCGCTTTCAACGCATACAAGTTCGCTTCTGTTCAGGACCCCAGCCGCCTGCGGCTTCTGCTTCGCCCCGGTTGGAAGACCCGCATGAACAGCATCGTTAAGCGTAATTCTCGGCAGCTGATTGGTGTTGATTTCGACGTGAAGACTGTGACCGTGCCCCACTTCGGAGGCCTGATTCCCCAGTACAACGGCGCAACTGTTTATCCGACTTATGACAAGCTGGGCGAGAGGACCGGCTGGAGCACCACCCAGGGCGGCGAGGCCTCCCTGACCGATGAACAGATTACCTACGTTGACCCCAACGCGGACGTCATCGGTATTCTGGCTGATAAGGCGTTTCTGTTCGAAATTGCCCGGAACCCCTACCGGGTTGAGATGATTCGTAACCCGCGCGGCCTGTACACCAACGCATTTGCGAGCGCTCCCAACAACGCAATTCGTATTGACCCTCTCTACAACATGGTTATCTTCAAGTAGGAAATGGGGCCTAACGGCCCCATTTCTTGAAAGGAGCTGAATTATGGGCAAGCTATATGATGTGACAATTTACTATGAGACCGGGTTTAATATGGGGAACATTCCCGACGGTCCCGCCGTGCTACAGTTGGCCGAATCAAAGTCATTCCGCGCCGTATTTCTGCGGCAGAACAAATATCTTGGAAGCGTAGACCTCCAGGGTGTGTTTGATGACTTCGAGAACGCCGACTATTGCCAGGTTGGCAACGCCTACTATTTCATCACGTCAGTTGAGGCCGTCGGCGGTAACACGGTCAGAATTTCGCTTCAGATTGACGCAATCAACACAATTGGCGGGGTCTCCAACCTCAAGGTCATATCGGGTTGGTTGTCACGGGCTCACCCCAGGACTGACACCCCATTCGGAAACATCATGAAAGAACCATGGGCACCGATGCACCCGCTGGTTGTGAAATGGAAAAAGGTTTATAACGCAAAGGACCCCACCAAGCCAGATGTCGACAGCACCGTCACGGTGTCAACGGTTGACTTGTGGAACATGGGGCAATATGCCAGTAAATTGATTCAGCAGGCTGCAGACACAGAAGCCGCTGAAGATGCCGACTTCATGCTGATTCCACAGTTACCGCCAACCCCAGATAACCCCACCGAGTTTCAGATTTCCGACCCGGCAGCGACCGGCGGCGTTTATCACTACAATCTGCCCAACATGGTGTGTTATCTGGGAGATTCCACCATCCAGACTAAGGACGGCAAAAACGCCCTTGAAATGGTCAGGTCAATCGGAATTGAGTCGGCGATTGTTGCGATGTATAAGATTCCGGCAGGCAGGTTTGATTTACAGATTCGCCAGGGTGAGCTGACAACGCTTGATTGGATTCGGAGCAAGCCCCAGCAGCTGGACGGCCCCAATCCGATTTACGGCGAGCCAGCTAATGCAAAGGCCAGTTGCCTTCACAACACAATCTCAATTGCGTCAATCGCAGGCGGTGACTCACAAACTTTTGACACCGCGGACTTGTACGAATCTTCAGGCTCCAATGTCAGGTTTCTGCTCAACAGTGACTTTAGCCCCAATGGAAGTGATTACATCCGCCCTCTCGTATTTCAGGGGCAGCTCACCGAATTCACCGAGCAGAGCGTAAAGGGTGTCAGCTGGGTCAATTCTGGGTATTCGTTCCAGGGCGGAAGCGGCGGCCGGCTCACTCTCGCGACATACGCGCGTAATTCAACCCTGTCTCAACAGATTCAGTCAAAGGCACTGGACAAGATTGACATTTCGATGTCCCAGACGAAGCGAAACGGAATCGTCGACACCGTTCAGGGTGTAGTGGGCGGAATTGCCGACATCGGGCTGAGTATTGCGGCGCCATTCGTCCCTACAGTTTCCCATAGTTGGGGCGGCGGCAAAGGGATGAAAACCACATATAGTTCTGGCGGTAATCCATTGGACGTTGCCAGCGGTGTTATTGGCGGAGTTAATCGAATCGTAGACAGTATCCAGGGTGGCGTCGATGCATACGATGACTACAAGAAGCAGCAGATTGAGCGGGCCAACGCCGTGACTCAGTTCAACATGGACATGACCAGCGCCATGTGGGATGCCGCCAAGAGTGCCCAGATTGTCGCCCCTGAAATTACGTTCCCGGTGGAGCCGGGGCTGGTTGGATATTTCGGTAATGCGTTCTTGATTTGTCAAGTTGGCCTTGATGATAGAGATGTTGCGATGTTTGACAAGTTTTTGACGGCCAACGGATACGCGACCAGTGAGCAGTACTATGACGGGTGCATGACCGACCGAACCAAGTTCAACTTTGTGCAGTTCAGTGACGTCCAGCTTGACGCATCAGCGCCCATGACAATGCGCATGATGGCCGAAGACATCCTGAGGTCCGGCGTGAGAATTTGGCATAAGTTGGCTACCACGGCCGACTATGACAGCAACCCGAGGAGGTAAATTATGTGGTGTCAAGGAATGTGGGGAGCAATTCCCATCACCCCGAAAATCAAGAAAAATCAGATGGCGCGCGGCCTGAACTGGCGCGAATATGAAAACATATTCAATATGTTGTTCAGCTTTTTCCTGTGTCAGTTCGAATATGAGGGGTTTCCGGACACGGTGGATACCCGGTTTCTTGAGCGTATGTTTCTACTCAACGGGTCCGCTGTGGTGTGCGAAGTCCCCGGCGGTCTGGTCGCTCTGGGAGCCGCTCCCGGATTCGACCTCAACATTAACGGGTGGCCAACCAAGGTTTGGGGCTATGGATTCAATGGGTACAACCAAGAATTCCAGGCGTACGTGCCCGGTGGCGACATGAGCGATGAGCTGCGGAAGTCCGCAGCAGGTTATGACATCGGAGGCAAGCCCAACGCCGTGATTGGATACGACAACCCCGAAGCGTATCCATTCGTGTTGTTAATCTCGTCAGCAGCAAGGCGCATTGCCGACATCATGCGTAGTTCTGATGTTGCATGCAAGACGATGAAAACCCCGTATTTGATTCAGGCTGAAGAGTCGACCGCAAAGCAGGTTGGCAATGTGCTTGACAAGTATGAAGAGAATGTTTGGACTATCATCACAACCAACGGCTTCAGCCCGGATGCCATCAAGTTGTGGCCGGCCAACGCAAACCCGCAGATTCTTGATGCAATGTGGCAGTATAAGTGCAATGTTCAGGATGACCTGATGATGCTGGGTGGGATTCAGAACAACCCGCAGAGTGACAAGGCTGAGCGGTTGCTGGTGTCCGAAGTCAACGCAAACAACATGGCAACCAGTTTGCATTTGTATAAGCGGCTCCACGAGAGGGAGCGATTCTGTGAATGGTGCAACAAGTGCTTTGGGCTGAGCACGTCAGTCAAATTTGTTGGAGAGGAGATGAAGCCTGATGTGGTGCGAGCAGGAGACGAAAACGCTTCGGGAAGTGACAGCGGAAACCCCGATGGCAGAACTGGCGCGGGGTCTAAAGTATGACCCCGCCACGCTGGACCGGATTTACCGGCATTATGAGACATGGCGCGTGAATGATGATGATGAATTCCCTCGATTGTTTCGCAACGCGCTGGAGGATTGCCAATACCAATACAACGAGAAGCTCCGCATGGAAACCATCGAGTATGACCCGCTGGTCACCCACTATCTTGAGAAATGGGCCCAGAACGTCAGCCAGGAGAACAGAAGCCAGCAGGTGAAGAATAACACGACCGTGACTCATGCCGGCTCTAAAACCCGCACCTACGGCGGTTCTGACAGCACAAACGCCACTTACGGCGACCTGACCAAAGAGAGCGGCACCGACACCCGAAAACTTACCGGCTCCGATAAGCGAGAGCTCACTTACAACAGCGGCGACACATTGGAAAGCAGCCGCAACAATGAAGTGAGCGGAGAGCGTCAAAGCAGCGGTAAGAAGGTGGATTCTGAAGACCGGGCCGACAGCAGCCGCAACCAGGACCTGAAGCAGGCCAACGAACAGGGCCGGACTTACGCATTGAGGCGCGGCTTGGCTGGTGCCCTCCCTCAAAGTGAAACATACGGGGCCTCGGTTCAGGCGGATGCTGTGAAACCAACGCTCCCGGATTTGCCCGGGGCCCAACTGCCTGAACTGAAGCTTCCGGAGAGCGGTGACATTACGCTTGAGGACTACAACATGACGCAGCAGGCGTTCCCGGCGACCCCGCAGCCCGTAATTTCGCCCCCACCCAATGAAATGCCCGATAAGCTGGATTGGACCTATGCCAGCAGCCAGGAGGAGGGCGACAGTGACAGCTGGACGGGTGGAAATAGGATTGACGCGGGTGACAGTGTCAGCGCGTCCCGCGGTCAAACGAGCGCTTCCAGCGAAAGCGCAGACACTGAAAAGAGTGTAGGAACTGAAGTGGGGCACTCTGTGGAATCCAGGAACAAATCAGGCAATGACACAGATGAACTAACATATGGTAAAATAGACAAGCTGGAGAAAGGAACGCAGATTGAAAGCGGCGGCTCCAGTTCACGAAATGTCACATATGGGAAGACCGTGACGGACAGCATGGCCGACATGTCAGACCACACTGAAGGAGGTTCCACAACCTACGGCGGCAAGTCGGCCGGTCTCACTTCAGTTGAGCGTGTGACCGGGCGCGACGGAATCGCGCCTGACATTCTCGCCCGGGCTCAGGTTTACATTGGCAAGACTAACGCATTCAGGTGGCTTTGCAGCTACCTTGATTCATGCTTCGCGTTAGTATGGGATGTTAGGTGAGGAGGTGATAGTATGGAACAGATTTTTGAGTTCATTTCCAATAATGGCTTTGCCATTGTCATGTGTGTCTTGGTGTTCTGGGCATATATGCGGCAGGGTGAGCAGCACACGCAGGAATTGAAGGAACTGAACGAGAAGCACCACCAGGAGACCCAGGCATTGCTTCAGCAAATGACGGTGAACAGTGAAGGTATCAAGGCCAACGCTGCCGGCATTCAGTGCGTGCTGGAGGAAATCAAGAACATTCGGAGGGGTGAATGATGTCCCAGAATTTGAGCCCTCAGGGTTACAACATTTTGGCCCCGCCCGTGAACACGAACCCGTTCTGGGGTGACGGCATCGCGCCGCCGCCCCTCCCGGGCGCCCCGGTGTTTCCGGGTGATGAAGGGCAGTTCTACACATTCGGGCACGGCCTGAAAGTGTACAACAACATTGTCAGTGTTGAGACAGTCAGCACAACAACCAGCGGTGACCAGACGCTCCCGATGACAGCGGCCGGCGTTAACACCATCGTTGGAAACATTGAAGTATTATTGGAGGGTATCTAAAATGTCTATTGCTTCGCAGATAACCCGAATCAGTGACGACAGAGACACTATTCGGGCAAAGGCGGTTGAACTCGGCATTGCCGACAGCACCGCGAATTTGGACGAACTCGCAACCGCAATTGAGGGTATCGTAGACCGGGGCGCAGTCCAGGCCCAGGTTCAGGTTGGCGACACGTACACCATCCCGAAGGGCTACCACAACGGCAGCGGCACGGTATCCGGTGTCCAGGGCGACGGTCAGTTCAAGCTTCAGTCTAAGACAGTGACGCCCACTAAGGCGCAGCAGAACGTGACACCTGACAGCGGATATTACGGTATGGACTCCGTGACCGTGAACCCCATCCCACCCAGCTATCAGGACATCAGCGGCACGACAGCGGCAGCTGCGGACGTGCTGACTGGTAAAAGCTTTGTGAACTCGGCAGGTCAGACGACGGCCGGCACCATGCCCAACAACGGGGCGCAGAATCTGACTATCGACGGCCTGACAGTCACGGAAGTCGCAATCCCCGCCGGGTACACGTCCGGCGGCACCGCATCCCTGACGGACGACATCGAGAACGCACTGGCGGAGATTTGAGCTATGAGCATCAAGACTGAAATTAACAGAATTCGTGGTAATGTCGCGGCGGCCTATTCGGCCGCCGCTGCGAAGGGCGCCGATATGCCCGCGAATATGAACAGCGACAATTTGGCCGCCACCGTCCTGAGTATCGAAACTCAGGCCGGAGGTGGTGGCTCGCGCAGGGCAATTAGCGTTTCGGTTTCCGGAAGCGCTCCTGTCTATGGGTATCAGAATGGGTACTCCTCAAACATCTACGCGACGCTGGACGCTGAACAGATGGCGGCGCTTCTGGAGTTGATAAACAAAGGGGCATCATGCACCGCGCAGGTCTCTATCAGTACAAGCGGAGACACGACAGTTTTGGGACTGAATGCAGTGAATCCCGTTCAGCTAGGTGTGGAGTCCTACAGAGGGCCGCGTAACAGCCTAGTTCTTCAGCAGCAGTGCCACGTTGTGCCTCTCATCGGTGATGACCTGCCGTTCGTGTCATGCCGGGTGAACACATACAGCAACGAAGCTGGGACGTCACTAACCGACTATTCCGGCAACGACACAAGCAGTTTTTCGATTTCCATAGCATTGAGGGATGTTACTCTCAGCGGTAATGTAACGTGCAATTGCACAATCACTTTTGGAGGTGTAATTTATGAATAGCATTGACGTTTTGAGCCTCGCCTGGTCCCAGCTCGGCGTGGCAGAGAAGACCGGTAAGAATGACGGCGTACCGTACAATACCTGGTATTACGGGCGCGAAGTGTCCGGTGACGCGTATCCCTGGTGTATGGCGTTTGTGCAGTGGGTGTTCGCTCACGCCGGAAAACCGCTTCCGTATCGTACCGCTTCATGCAACGCGCTTTTGTCCTGGTACAAGCAGAACAAGCCCGACAAGGTGGTTTCTGACCCGAAGCCCGGCGATATCGTCATTTTCGCCGCCCATACAGGCATTGTTGATGACGTGTACGCGACCGGGTTCACTACAGTTGAGGGCAACTATAGCAACAAGGTGAGCCACGTTTGGCGCAAGTATAGCGAAGCACAGGCGTTCATTCGTCCTGATTGGGATGCCGAGAAGAAGCCCGTTTATAATTCAGTTGCAGAGTGCCCGGATTGGGCGAGGGCTGCGGTGCAGTTTTATGTTGACCGGGGCTTTGTCAGAGGTGTAAACGATAAGGGCGACTTGGGGCTCGACGACATGAAGGTTTGGACTCTGGTCGTGATGCACAGGAGTTTATCGGTATGATTTATAGGGCGCAAGTTCCCGCCGGTGGCGAAGCCTCCGGCGGCGCCCCTGATGTTGGGGTTGACGTAGGCATGAACGGAAGCAAACGCTACCTGACGATGATTTCAGATGACACGGGCGCTATCTACAAGGTGGGGGTTCAGGAAATTGTTGATGGGTATGTCGGGCGTCCGTACAAGTGGTTTGATAACCGCGGCCCGAGGTCGGGTGAATTATTTGTCACATATCCAAGCGTAGGAACCTATTCACCGCCGTTTCACGGTGTGGGCGACCTGCAGGGTGCTGATGCAATACCCGCTCAGGAAGGCGGGCGTATGTTCGAAATAGCGGGGTATCCGTCAAGCTATGAGGAAGCGTTTGAATACGATTGGGATTCTGTGACGTTTGGCGGAAGCAATATTTATGACATGATGATTTCCGACTTGAGAAACGGGTTTCCCAAGGTTATGGTGGGGGATTCTGCAAGGCGGCGGTTTGTTCTAGCGGGCGACCCCGAAGTTTGGAAGAGCTGGTATATTGATGTTTGGCTACATTTCCCATTCATCACGAGGGACGACCCATACTTTGACTTGCTGGCCTACACAGACGGCATAATTGATTACTACAAACCCTACGTGCTGGATTCGCTCGATTCTCAGGACAGCTTCGAGGTGCAACTCAGCATGACCCGCGCCGGTAAGTTCACGCCAAGTGAGGCGGCTATAGACAGGCGAGGCTTTGGCTATGGGGTAACCAACGGCGATGAATACTATAAAAGGTATGTTTCAGGGTTTGTGAATTTAGGTAAGCCTGATGTTCGGTTTTTCGTGTTGCCTGATGGACGGGTGACGCTCGCATCTAACAGCC
>JAAVFJ010000047.1 GCA_014800845.1 Bacteroidales bacterium
ATTTTGAGAATATTTTTGGATGATTTTTGCGAGTTGAAGAGGGAGCAATGCGGGCATTGCGACCGATGAGACTCGGCGAAAAGCACCAAAAAGATTATTAAAATCATGGCATATAAGTCTAATAATAAAATGCTTAACATAAATTTAAACAGTTTCTAAAATAATAACGCTGCGGAACGTAGAAATGTTCCGCAGCGTCATAGCTTTTATGCGTCTCGCCGCAGCGATCAGCGGATATATTCCTTAGTCACTTTCTGACCGCGACGCACGATGTAGATGCCTGTGCCGGGATTGAGCACGCGGCGTCCCTGCATGTCGAAATAGAGGGGGGCCTCTTCAAGGTCTATGGTGATTTCCTCTACACCGGTGGAGCTGGTCATAGTCATCTTCATAGTCTTGAAGTTAGCCTCGATTTTGTAGATACCGGGCTCGATGCTCCAGGCGGTAGCCCCCATAGCGCTCACGTTGGCGGGATAAGCCACCAATGCAGTGGCCTCGCCGGGAGTCACGGAGGTATTGCCTGAGGGGTCAGTGAGACCGGCCTCTGAACCGTAACGGTCGCCGAGGTTTGTCTCGTCCCAGTCGGCACCGGCTATGGTGATGAATGAGAAGAAGCCTAAGGTCTCATCCTCTGCGGCTACTATCTCTATGCTTTCAGCTACGAAGCCTTCAGCGGTTTTCTCCATGGCTATGGCATCGGCAGTATTCCACGCGGGGTTAATGCCCTTGATGTTGCCTACTACATAGAGCTTGGCAGGCATATCAACGGGACCGGGAGTGGGCTCGTCCCCTTCATTCTTGGCATATGCACCCTGGTCGCCGCTCTGGTTATATTTGTGGTTGTTTTCCACTACGAAGTCAGTAGTCTTTGTAGCGTCGCCATCGCCTGCGTTAAAGAGGCAACCGGTGGTGCCGGCGGGCACGATGCTCACCCACACGTCTCCTTTGAACTTTGTCATAGCCACGCCCGGCCAGGTAGATGTGGTGGCGCCGCCCCAGTAATGGATGTAGGGAGTGGCCCAGTGAGAGACTGAGTTGTCGTAGAACACACGAATCTGGCCATCGTTAGGCACAATCTCCAGGTCGCCGCCGGGTGTGGGGGGATTCACCACATTGCCACCGCCATATTCGCCCTGGTCTCCATTCTTATTGTAGACATGTCCCATCACGGCCACCATGTCGCCGGTCTTTGTAGCGTCGCCGTCGCCAGCGTTAAAGAGGCAGCCGGTGGTGCCTTCGGGCACCTGCTTCTTCCAGATGTTGCCCTCTACCTTTTCCATAGCCTCGCCGGGCCATGTTGAAGCAGTTGCGCCCCAGTAGTGGATATGGGGTGTCTGCCAGTTGGTGAGTGAGTTGTCGTAATAGATTGTGTTGGGTTCGACCACGGGTTTGTCAGTCTTTGTAAACTTCACAGAACCTGTCTTGGTACCCTCTTCGCCGGTGGCGCTCCAGCTTACGGTCACGCTTTCACCTATCTCCATGTCAGCGCCGAGGGTAAAGCTCTTGGTGCCGGTGAATGACACCTGAGCCCCGGTGCCTATCTTGTACCATGCAGAGGTAGCGTTGACTGCAGTAGCAGTCACGGTCACGCTCTCCTGGAAGTTGCCGCCATCGGGGTTGAAGGTCACTGCGGGTTCCTTCTTAACCTCACCGTAAATCACGGCGATGCCTGATGCACCGGTCTTACCGGTTATAGTTGTAGCGGTTACGTTAAAGGTGTTGCCGCTCACTTCGTCAATGTACTGGCCGGCAGGCACGTAGCCGCCACCGTTGGGCACACTTACATCGCGGCTGCCACCTGCGCCGACCACGATGCAGGCGCCACCACCTTTACGTGTGATGCAAGCCACTCCGTTAGATGAGCTATAATAGTCTTCCGTGCCCACCATGGCGTTGCGCAGATGGTTTACGGCTGCTATCTCCTTGCTGGTGAAGTGAGTAGAACCCTTCTGACCCATCTTGATAGTGGTGCGGGTTGTGGCTGCGGGGCGTGAGAGATAGAGTGAAGTCTCCTTATTACGGCAGGCGCCGATTGCCCAGATGCGGTCGATTACGGCCTGGGAGGTCTGCGATGAATTCCAGCCGTACTGGCCGTCGTTGGCATAGGTATCATGGCTTTCACCCCAGTAAACCAAGCCTGAAGTGGGCACACCGTTGGCGCTCCAAGAACCACCGCCTGAGGGCACGCGACCACCGCTCACCTCATTCTTCACCCACTCTGAATACTCTGAGTCAGTCACTGAGATATAGTTGGTATATTCCTTCAGAAGTTTGTATTTGTCACCGCCGGGGCCGTCGAGAATCTCGCCGTAGTGCCACATGCCGGCCACTCCGCACACCTGAGGCCAGAACTGGCAGTTTTCAGAGGGGAGACCTATGTGCTTGGCGGCATCCCAGCGTATGCCCTTCACGCCGAGGCTCTTAAGGTCCTCTATGAAGGCACGACAGCGCGCCTGCACCTGAGAGTCTTCAGAGTTTACGTCGCCATATTCGCCGAGCTGTCCGTGAGTGATGGAGTAGCGATTGCCGTAATTGCAGCCACCCTCCCAGCGCACGCGACCGCTGGAGTCCCACCAGGTGTCGTGATAGCCGGAAGCCTGATTCACGTGGTTGGCAACCACGTCTACCACAATCTTAATACCATACTTTTCAGCCTCCTGACAGAGCGATTTCAGCTGCTCGCGGTTACCGTTGCCGTTGGCTTTAAAGACGAAGTCGTAAGGCATGTAGGCATAAAACCATTCGGCACCGGTCAGGCAGTTGCCCTGCACAGGGCTCACCTGAATAGCTCCGAAACCGGCCTTGGCTATATTGGGGAGCTCCGTTTTGATGTCATTGAATGTCCAGTCGAAGCAATGCAATATGTTGCCATCCTGAATATTGTCAGGGATACCATAATCATTTGCCGCGAAGAGACCCGTTGCCGTGCCACATAGGGCCAGCGATAGTAAGAGTTTCTTAAACATGGATGAGAATGTAAGATTTATTAAGTTAATTTGTATATCTATTTGACAGACTCTAAGCTTGGGAGGGAACCACAAATTTCCACAAAGTTACACAAAAAATCCGAAAATTTTCGTAACTTTGATGCAAAATTTACTGACCCACAAAATTATGGCAAATCTTTCTGACTCCGGACGCATCCGCGCCCTGCGCGAGGAGCTTCACCGACATAACCATAACTACTACATACTCAACGCTCCCGAGATTTCTGACCGCGAGTTTGACCTCATGATGCATGAGCTTGAGGCTCTTGAGAGCGCCCACCCCGAGCTGTTCGACCCCCTCTCCCCCACTCAGCGCGTGGGGAGCGACCTGCAGCAGGGGTTTGAGCATGTGGTGCATGAACGCCCTATGATGTCGCTGGCCAACACTTACAGCATCGAGGAGGTAGACGACTGGTTTCGCCGCGTGAGCGAGGGGCTCGGCTCCGAGCCTTGGGACGTGGTGGGTGAAATGAAATTTGACGGCACATCCATCTCCCTCACCTATGAGCAGGGTCGACTGGTGCGCGCCGTGACTCGCGGCGACGGTACGCAGGGGGACGATGTCACCCGCAACGTGATGACCATCCGCTCCATACCCCTGCAGCTTCAGCCCGGCGACTGGCCCGAACGCTTCGAGATTCGCGGCGAGATTCTCATGCCCTGGGAGAGTTTCGAAAGGCTCAACAAGGAGCGCTATGAGAATGAGGAACCCCTCTTCGCCAATCCCCGCAACGCCGCCTCCGGCACTCTTAAGACTCTGGACCCCAAGGTTGTTGCCTCACGCAGGCTTGACGCCCGCTTCTATTATCTGCTCGGCGAGAACCTCCCCTACCCCGACCATTATCAGAACATGGAGGCGGCCCGACGCTGGGGCTTCAAGGTGTCGCCGGCCATGAAGCTGCTCCACTCCATCAGTGAGGTCAATGACTACATTAATCACTGGGACACGGCGCGCCGGGAGCTCCCCGTGGCCACCGACGGCCTCGTCTTCAAGGTCAACAATCTGCGTCAGCAGCTCAACCTCGGCTACACTGCTAAATCGCCACGCTGGGCCATTGCCTACAAATTCAATCCCGAAAATGCCTGCACACGCCTGCGCTTCGTGAGCTTCGAGACGGGACGCATGGGCATCGTGACCCCGGTAGCCAATCTCGAACCGGTGCAGCTCTCGGGCACCATAGTGAAGCGCGCTTCGCTGCATAACGCCGACATCATGCAGGAGCTCGACATTCATGAGCATGACTGGCTCTATGTGGAGAAGGGTGGCGAGATTATACCCAAAATCACCGGCGTGGACACATCGCGTCGCGAAGCCGGCGAACCCAGCATTAAGTTCGTCAAGGTCTGCCCCGCCTGCGGCACCCCGCTGGCACGCATCGAGGGGGAAGCGGCACACTGGTGTACCAACCGCTACGGCTGCCCCCCACAGATCACCGGACGCATAGAGCATTTCTGCGCACGCAGAATGATGGACATCGACGGCATCGGCGAGGAGACGGCCGAGCTTCTCTACGCTCGCGGGCTGGTCACCAATATAGGCGACCTCTACACACTCGCGGCCACCGACCTGCAGGGTCTGGAGGGTATGGGCGAGAAGAGCGCCAACCGCATAATCGCCGGCATCGAGGCCTCTAAGAGTGTGCCGTTTGAGCGAGTGGTCTACGCGCTGTCCATACCGAATGTAGGCGAAACTACCGCCAAGCGTCTCGCCCGCGCCGTGCAGAGCATGGACCATCTGATGGCCATGAGCGAAGAGGAACTGACACGCATCCCCGACGTAGGCCCCATCATAGCACGTTGCATCTTCGATTTCCTGCGCGACCCCGTGAACATTCAGAACATCGACACTCTGCGAGCCGCCGGCGTGCAGATGCAGCTCAGCGAGGAGCAGATGCGCCCCAAGGGGAATGCGCTCGAGGGGGAACAGATAGTGATTTCCGGAACCTTCACCCACCACAGCCGCGATGAATACAAGGAGCTGATAGAACGCGAAGGGGGCAAAAACACAGGCTCCATCAGCAAGAAAACCACCTTAGTGCTCGCCGGCGAAAACATGGGCCCCGCCAAACGCGAAAAATGCGAAAAATTAGGCATTCCCATGCTAACCGAAGAAGAATTCCTCGCCCGCATCAGCCGATAGCAACCAGGTTTTAGGTCTTAGGGGGTTAGCTCCTAAGAGGTTGTAGGAAATTGCCTCCCACTCTTTAAAGAAAGGAGGTCCTTGGCATCACTGTCAAGGACCTTCTTCGTTTGTATGGTTTTGTGTTAACTAAATTGTCAGAAACGGTTCTTTTCGTTTGTGCCTGCGCCTTTACCTCGGTATCGGTCACGACTTGTATTGAAGGTGTATTGCAGGGTGAGTAGGCCTCGACGACTTACGTCGGCACATCGATCGAAGTTGGTCACATCGCGACTTATCATGGTCACTCCGTGGTTCTGCGTGTTAAACACGTCATCTACCTGCAGAGAGATACTGAAGCTATTGTGAAACAATGCCTTGTAGAGTTTGGCATTGACATAAAAACAGGACTCGTGATAGGAATTCATATCGTTTCCGGCACTTTTCCAGGTCAGGTCCACATTGAGCCAGATGTCAAGTGGCAGATGAATGGCATTCATCCACTGCACCGTGCCCATAGGATTATTGAGATAACGACGCCCTTGCCATGTTTCAACCGTAAGCCACTGCTTGCGTATGCCCAGATTCACCGAGGGTTCCCAGACACCTATATTGAAGCGGCTTCCGATAAAGGCCTGCAGATAATTGATTTTCGGAAAGTTCTCATAAGTGAGCAGCTTCACGTCACTATTGTCACCATAAGGTTGTGAAGTGCGCATGATCGGATCCTTTTTGTAGGAATAAGAGAGTTGACCGAAGAACTTGCGCCATGAGCCCATGAGCTCCACGGTCTGCGTGTGCTCAGGTTGCAGATAAGGATTGCCACTCTCCAGAGTGATACGGTTCACGTAGTCTACGGTGCCATCAAGATTTCTGTAGCTCGGGCGCTGTGTTTTGTCCGTATAGCTTAGCGAAAGCTGCACAGGGCCTATGGCTTTCGAGAGGGAAAGAGATGGAAAGAGATTACTGTAGGTCTTACTCTGGTCATCCTGTTTCAGACCGTTGTCAAGGTAATCAAACTTTATGTGCTCATACCTAAGACCGACCCCGGCATGGAAACCTCCGAAACTCTGATGCAGCTCTACGAAAGCGGCTATGTTGCGTTCATCTACCCGAGAATCATTGGCCGAGATAAGTGGTGTGTCAGCAGAGTAATTATTAGAGAAGCGCGAGGCCACGTATTCTTCGCCCACTTCCAGCAAACCGTTCCATATAGGATAGCTCAACACAAGTTTCTCAGCAAACATACGACTACGGCTTACACCGAGAGTGCTGACTGTGGCTATACCTTGCATTTCGCTGGCATCGACCGTAGTTATGGGCGTGCGGGTCTTATGCCACAGATAATCAGTATTAAAATCGATAGTCAGATCGTGGACCTTACCACTGTAATATAGGTTAGCAGAGTGCTGGGGCACAGTCTCGATGTCGCCATCGCGAATGCTTGTATAGCGGTCATACAGCTCGCCGTCTTTCCACACCTCCATGCTCTGTTCATGATGGGGCTTGTCGAAATTGAAGCCATTCACATAATAGGCACCTATGGAGTGGTTATCGTTGAAGAGATAAGAGAAGCCCCCTTTACCAAAGAAGTTGAGCTCGGAGCCATAGCCGCGCTGCACAAATTTCTCCTCCCACAGACTCTCAGAGTGGGTCACGATTTTAGAGTCGTGATTCCCCTGAAATTTGCCGGCGAACATACCGAAATTTGCAAATACTTCCAACGCTCCGGTACGGTATTTCAGATTTACCTGGTTAATGGTCATCAGGTGTCGGTGCCATCGTCCGGAGGTGCGTAGCGTACCGCTAAAGCCCTCACCTTGCGGTCTCTTGGTGCGGATACGTATTACGGAGCGTACAGACGCATCATATTTTGCTCCGGGGTTGGTCACCACCTCCACGGTGGTAATGTCGGCTGAATTTATCTGCAGCAGATCGTTGGTGTCTCTCACCAGACGTCCGTTGACATATATTGCCGGTGCACCTTTGCCGAAGACTTCAAAGTTACCGTCACGTCCGAACACCATAGGCACCTGCGTGAGCACATCATCGGCAGTGCCCGCATGCTCCAGCTGAGTGCCGGCTACGGTAGTCACCAGCGCATCTCCCTTGATGGTAGTGGCCGGACGATTTGATTTCACTACTACCTCTCCAAGCATCACTGTCTGGGGGCGAAGAGTCAGGATACCACAGACTCCGGATGCAGGTGCCCGCATGGCCAGCTCCTTATACCCCAGATAAGATATACGCAACTTAACGTCGTGGCTGTCACACGGAATGGAAAACCGGCCGCTACCATCAGTCAAGCCATAAGTCAGAGGCCTGTCAGAATCAGCGGAGAGAACATAAACCACGCCCGACACGATAGGCTCGCCATCCGTATCCAGAATTTGTCCTGTCAGAGTAAAGCGCCCATGCTGCAGAGCCTCTACATAATAGGCGTTATCCTTTCTGACCACAGACACAGGATTCACTCCTACGGCGGCACGCAAGGCGTCGTAGGCATTGTCGGTGCGAATTTTTGCCGAGGTCTTATAGTGATCCAGTTCTTTATAGATGAACGAAAGGCGGAGCTCCGGATGCTCTTTGCTGATCTTCACGAGAGCCTGAGAAATGGGAGTGTCGTGAAAATTATAGGTATATTTGTAGGCAGAGGCTGAAATGAGTGTCATCGCAGCCAGGATAAAGGTTATAATGATTCTCATTGTCAGTCTATGGTTAATATGTTGCCGGTGAGCGTCAGGTTGATTTGTTCAAATGTGTTGAGCTGCGTCACTACTTCCTCAAGAGAAAGCGACGGATCAAATTGGTAATATAAATGCAAAGAAGCCGCGTCGGGATTGTTGAATCTAACCTCTACACCATAAGTGGCAGCCACATGCCTTAAGATGGTTTCCAGCGGGGTGTCTTCGAAGGTGACAGGCTCCGGACTGACCCCAGGTTCTGCCTCATTGACGACTTTCGGAATAACAGGAGCGCGTTCTTCGTGTGCAACATCTGCCGGTTTATCGATGGCGATAATTTCATTAGGCTCCGCGCGATGCTCTCGGACAGCCACTGTCATAGCAATCCCGGCAGCTACCGCTACCAAGGAACCGCAGACAATAACGGCTATGGTGGCCGCGCGGCTTCCGAACATGTTGAGGAATCGGCGTCGAGGCTCGGGATAGGAAGCGGCGAAGTTTTCCCATTCGGCATCTACATCCGTTTCTCCTTGCGTTTTAAGCGCTGAATCTGTCATGCAGAAGAGATTGTAGATCTCTCGCGTCTCCGGGTCGGATAAGATTTCCCGAAGCCTCTGAGCCGAATAGTTTTGCGGATGCTCAATTATATCAAGCACAAGAGTGTGTTTATCCATTTTCATTGAGTTTTTTGCGAATTATGTTAAGTGCATGACTAAGATGCCGATATACGGCTGTCTGGCTAATCCCCATGAGCTCGGCAATTTTGGCAAAGTGGAGGCCACAATTAAACCGAAGCTCAATGACCCGGCGCGCCTGCGGAGAAATCTGCGTTTTAATCAATGAATAAATTCTTACCAGTGTCTCCTCATCGGGCCATTCTTCATTGTCATATTCATCGTTATCTATGAAATACCGGCTCTGAATGCGTTGATGAATCTCACAATCGCGTATATGATTCAGGCAACGGTTTCTTACCGCTTTGAGCAGATAGGCGCCATTTACGTCAAACGTGGGTTTGGAGCTGAGAAGGGTAGCAAACACATCATGGACAATGTCGCGCGACAAGTCATCATCATGCAGGAACACCGCGGCCAACCGGTGCATCTGCGCGTAATGTGCTTTGAAAAGCAGCTCTATATCGGTTCTTTTTATCATACACTAATAAGACACACACATTCGGAAAAACTCAACCCTACAGAAGAAAAATTTTTCAACAAGCGCGGAGAGGCAGCAACCAGGTTTAGGTTTTAGGCGTTAGGTTTTAGGGCTTTTGACTCCATATCTGCGGAGGTATCAAAATAGCGTAAACGCTGACGCAGGCGCGGAGCGCCATCAATATCAATAGCCGGGGGCAGCGCCCCCGGAAAGTGCCGACAAGGAGTGTGCCCCGGAGTGGTACTACACTTAAGCACTGGCCTGAGTTAGGAAGTAGTACCCCTCCGGGGCACTTTCAAGGGCTTCGACTACCGGGGGCGCTGCCCCCGGCTATTGATATTGATGGCGCTCCGCGCCTGCGTTTACCTGAATAGAGATTTTGCTATTGCCTCTGGCGAGCCAACGGTCTCAAATCTAACGTCCTAAAGCCTAAAACCTTAGGCCCCTGATATCGGGCTGCGAGCTTACGCTCTAAAACCTGAGACCTAAAACGGATTAGAATTCGCTGGAGAAGTGGAAGCGGATTTTGGGGAAGTCGGCTTGGGCCATCTGTAGGACGTAGTTGCTGTCGGCGAGGAAGACGTCGCGACCATCTTTGTCCGTGGCCATGAACTGGTGTTTGCGGCGCTTGAAGGCTTCCAGGGCGGCTTCGTCGTCGCTCTCTATCCAGCAGGCCTTGTAGAGGCTGATGGGCTCCCAGCGACACTGAGCGCCGTATTCGTGAAGCAGGCGGTACTGGATTACCTCAAACTGCAGCTGACCTACGGTGCCGATAATCTTTCGGCCATTGAATTGATTCGTAAACATCTGTGCCACACCCTCGTCCATGAGCTGACGGATGCCCTTGTCGAGCTGCTTGGCTTTCATGGGGTCGGCATTTTCTATGTATTTGAACATCTCGGGGCTGAAGGAGGGTAGCCCCTTGAAATGCAGCTGCTCTCCCTGCGTGAGGGTGTCGCCTATCTTGAAGTTGCCGTTGTCGGGGATGCCCACTATGTCACCGGGGAAAGCCTCGTCCACTATGTTTTTCTTCTGCGCCATAAAGGCTGTGGGGGCGGCGAAGCGGAGCTGTTTGCCCAGACGGATGTGGGTGTAGGGAGCGTTGCGTTCGAACTTGCCGCTGCAGACCTTTACGAAGGCTATGCAGGAACGGTGATTGGGGTCCATGTTGGCATGAATCTTGAAGACGAAACCGGTGAACTGCTCCTCTTCGGGCTTCACTTCGCGCTCCTGCGATTCTATGGGTTGGGGGCAAGGGGCTATCTCTACGAAGCAGTCGAGCAGCTCTTTCACGCCGAAGGTGTTGAGGGCCGAGCCGAAGAAGACGGGGGCCACCTCGCCACGCAGATAAGCCTCGCGGTCGAATTCGGGATAGACACCCTCTATCAGCTCCAGGTCCTCGCGGAGCTTGGCGGCATCGCGTTCGCCCACGAGTTCATCTACCTGCGGGTCAGCCACATCGCTGATTTCCACGCGCTCAGAGATGGTTTGCTTCGAGGGGGTGAACAGGTCCAGGCCATGCTCATATATATTATAGACACCCTTGAACTTGGCGCCGATATTGATGGGCCATGACAGGGGGCGTACATTGATTTTGAGCTCCTGCTCCAGCTCATCGAGTATGTCAAACGGGTCGCGACCTTCGCGGTCGAGCTTGTTGACGAAAATGATTACCGGGGTCTTGCGCATGCGGCACACCTCCATGAGGCGGCGTGTCTGCGTCTCAACGCCTTTGGCTACGTCTACCACTATGATTACGGAGTCCACGGCTGTGAGCGTACGGAAGGTGTCCTCGGCAAAGTCCTGGTGACCGGGGGTGTCGAGGATGTTAATCTTGTAGTCGCCGTAATTGAAACCCATCACTGAGGTGGCCACCGAGATGCCGCGTTGCTTCTCGATTTCCATCCAGTCGGAGGTAGCGGTTTTCTTGATTTTATTGCTCTTCACGGCGCCGGCCACATGTATGGCGCCACCGAAGAGGAGGAGTTTCTCGGTGAGAGTGGTCTTACCGGCGTCAGGGTGAGAGATGATGGCAAAGGTGCGTCGGCGCTTTATTTCGTCTTGTAACATAGTGTGTGTCAATCATTCATGGCACGCAGACACTCAGCGAGCGCCTCCTGCCAGTGAGGGAGTGTGAAGTTGTAAGTATTAATAAATTTCTCCTTGGCGAGCACGGAGTAAGCCGGGCGCTCGGTGGGAGTAGGATATTCTTGGGTGGTGATAGGGACTACGCGTGTTGTGAGTCCGCTCAGTCGCAGGGTGCTGACAGCCAGGTCATACCATGAGGCCACGCCGGCATCGGTCAGATGATAAACCCCGGGGTGCCACTGCTCGCTGAAGACCACGGTGAGCACGGCGCGTGCCAGCGTCATGGCCGAAGTGGGGGAGCCTATCTGGTCGGTCACCACGCGTATCTCGGGGCGCTCGGCGGCAAGGCGGAGCATGGTCTTCACGAAATTGGAGCCATAGGGGCTGTAGAGCCAGGCAGTGCGCAGAATCACGCTCCCCTCGGGGTGAAGCTCCATGACGCGCCGTTCGCCGTGGAGCTTGGTGCGTCCATAAGCGGAGCGCGGAGAGGGCTCGTCGCTCTCGCGCCAGGGGCGGAAGTTTTCGCCTGAGAACACGTAGTCGGTGCTGATGTGAATGAGTCGTGCGCCATTCTCAGCCGCGGCGCGGGCAAGATTGGCGGGAGCGTCGGCATTTACACGCTCGGCTGTGGTCTCATCGGCCTCCGCGCGCTCCACCGCCGTGTATGCCGCGCAGTTTATGATGTAGTGTGGCTTGAGTTCTGCCACATAGCGGCTCACGGCGTCAGCGTCGGTGAGGTCAAGCTCGGCTACATCGGTAAACAGAGTCTCCACATCGCTGCGCTCCGCAAGCAAATCACGCAGACAGGAGCCGAGCTGGCCGCGGGCACCGGTGATCAGCAGTCGCTTCATTCGGCAATCTCCAGCTCGTTGTTGTAATCCTTCTTGTAGAGGGCAGCCAGAGTGGCCAGATACTTACTTATCTGCTGAGTGGCCTTGAGTGTCTCCTCGCTCACCTCCTTGCCCTGCATGCGCAGCAGCATGAGACCGTAGAGGGCATTGAAGCAGGCCTCGAGCTCGCCCGGCTTGTTATCACCGGCCTTGGCGCGCAGCTCCACTATGTAGGGAAGCGTGGCGTAATACTGGTTGGCGTAGGCGGCAAACTTGGGGTCGCCCATGAGGCGGTTGTGCAGATCGGTGAGAGTGAGAATCACATTCTTATTGAGCTGCAGGTGCCCATGCTCGGTCACCCCCTCGCGGCGCATCATGTCGATTAGGCTCTCATACCACTCCTCCATATCCTTGCGCTGCTCGGGCGTAAGGTGGGCGAAACGGTCTATTATATTACGGCGTATCAGGTCCATATCCAGCTTATTAGCGCGGATGAGGTCCTCGATGTGCCACATATAGAGCAGATACTCCGCTATGTTTTCTTTCTTTTTCTGACTGGCTGTAATCATGCTGCAAAATTAGCAATTTTTTCGGCCAAAACCAAAAGAAACCGCCATGCCTTCTGCCGGCGGCTGCAAGGTGCGGACCATGCGGGGGAGAAGTTTTTTCAGAAACTTTTGTGGATATAAAAAATATGATTACCTTTGCGGCACATTTGAGACGCAACTTCGCGTGCGTTTCGACCCCTACCTTAAATCTACTATAAACCTTAAATCTAAAATAATGAACCTGAAAACCGCACATGCCGGCACTCTTGAGTCCGGAGACATTCTTGTGCAAATCTTCCCGGCAGCCGAAGGGGAGGGCCTGACTGTCAATCTCGACAGCTCTGTGGCCTTTCAGTTTGGCAAGCAAATCAAGAAAGTGATAACTGAAACCCTGCAGGAGCGGGGTGTGACCGACGCTGTTGTCAACGCTACTGACAAGGGCGCGCTTGACTGCACCATTCGTGCGCGTGTCACTGCAGCTGCCGTGCGCGCCACCGGCGTAGATGTCTGGAACGATTAATCCCCCCTCTTACCATGGAAAGACTCAGAAGAACTATGATGTTCGTGCCGGGCAACAATCCCGGTATGATGGCCGATGCCCACATCTATGGGCCCGATTCCATCATGCTCGACCTGGAGGACTCAGTGACCATGACCGAAAAGGACACTGCCCGCCTGCTCGTATATAATGCTTTGAAAACAATAGATTACGGCGACACGGAGATGGTGGTCCGCATCAATCCCCTCAACACTCCTTACGGCAAGAAGGACATTGAGGCTATGGTGAAGGCCGGCGTGCACGTAATCCGTATGCCCAAGACCGAAACCGCCGAGGAGGTGGTGGAAGTGGAGCGCGAAATCGAGAAGGTGGAGAAGGAGCTGGGCTGCCTGGGACGCACCAAAATCATGGCTGCCATTGAGAGCGCCTTAGGTGTGGTCAATGCCTACGCCATAGCCACCGCCTCCCCCCGCATGATGGGCATAGCTCTCGGCGCCGAAGACTATTGCGCCAACCTCAAGACTCAGCGCACCCCCGACGGCGATGAGCTCCGCCTGGCCCGCGAGACTATCGTGGTGGCCGCCCGAGCTGCCGGCATTGATGCGCTCGACACTGTCTACTCCAACCTCAATGATATGGAGACCTTCCGCAAGGAGGTGGAATTCATCCATCGTCTCGGTTTCGACGGCAAGTCTATCATCAACCCCCGCCAGATTGAGGTGGTCAACGAGGTATTCGCACCCTCGCAGAAGGCTATCGACAAGGCTCTGACCATCATAGCCGCCATCAAGGAGGCTGAGAAGAAGGGCTCGGGCGTGATTGCCGTAAACGGAAAGATGGTGGACCGCCCGGTCGTAATCCGCGCTCAGCGAACCATTGATTTAGCTAAAGCATCCGGAATCATTAAAGAGGAAGAGGAAACAAAATGAACACACTCAAGGATCGCGCAGCCGACATAAAAGAGGCTGCCAAGACACTCAATAAGGAAGTTTACAACTACGGCGGCACTGACAAAATCACCACTCCCCGCCGCGAGTTTCAGAACCAGAGCCCCAAGCTCTGCTCGCTCGAGGAGGCCATTCGCCGCTCCGGGCTTAAGGATGGCATGACCATCTCCTTTCACCACCACTTCCGCGGTGGCGACAAGGTGGTGAACATGGTGGTGGACAAGCTGGCCGAGATGGGCTTCAAGGACCTGCAGCTGGCTGCCTCATCGCTCTCTGATGTGCACGCTCCGCTCATTGACCACATTAAGAATGGTGTGATCACCGGCATCTCCACCTCCGGCCTGCGCGGACAGCTGGCCAACGAAATCTCCCGCGGACTGATGGAGAAGCCCGTGGTGTTCCGCAGCCACGGCGGCCGCGGCTCGGCCATTGCTTCGGGCGACCTGCATATCGACGTGGCCTTCCTGGGCGCTTCATCGTCTGACCCTCTTGGTAATGCCTGCGGCTATTCCCGCTCTGAAAACGCCAAGTCTATCTGCGGCTCACTCGGCTACGCTCTGCCCGACGCACAGTATGCCGACAAGGTTGTGATTCTCACTGACGACCTCGTGCCCTACCCCAACACCCCCAACTCCATATCCGAGCGTCAGGTGGACTTCGTGGTAGAGGTGGACTCCGTGGGGGACTCCTCGAAGATTTCTTCAGGCGCCATCCGCGACTCTAAGAATCCCCGCGACATTCTGCTCGCCCAGCAGGCCGCTAAGGTCATCATCAACTCCGGATATTTCAAAGATGGCTTCTCTATCCAGACCGGCACCGGAGGCGCTTCGCTGGCTGCGGTGAAGTATATCCGCAATGAGATGATGGAGCGCGGCATCAAGGCCTCTTACGCTCTCGGCGGCATCACTGCCCACATGGTGAAGATGCACGAAGAGAGCCTCATAGACCGCCTTATTGACGTGCAGTCTTTTGACAAGGTGGCGGCTGAATCGCTCAAAAACGACATGACCCACAAGGAGGTGTCAGCCTGCGAATATGCCAGCGCCGATGAGCCCGGTTCTGCCGTGCACTATCTCGACATTGTGATTCTCTCAGCACTGGAGGCCGATGTCAACTTCAATGTGAATGTGCTCGTAGGCAGCGACGGCATAATCCGCGGTGCCATAGGTGGCCACCCCGACACAGCCGCCGACTCCGCGCTGTCCATCATAGTTTGTCCGCTGCTGCGAGGCCGCATCCCCTGCGTGGTCGATGAGGTGACCACTCTCATCACCCCCGGCAGCACTGTCGACGTAATCGTGACTGAATATGGCATTACTGTCAATCCCCGCCGCCCCGAGCTGGCCGAACAGCTTAAGAAGGCCGGTCTCAACATCGTGGACATCAATTGGCTGAAAGATAAGGCCAAGTCCATCATAGGCGATGCTGATCCGCTCCCCTTCGGCGACAAGACTGTAGGCATAGTCATGAACCGTGACGGCAGTGTGCAGGACGTAATCAAGAACATTAAAGAATAAGAGAGTGCCAATCACGCTACAGCAACTGCTCGACGCCCGCGATGCACGTCGCGAGCTGCAACAGGAACTGATTCGCCGCAATCCGGGGAAGTCGCTCGTCATGCTGACGGTGAACATTCCCGGCTCCGAGAAGCGCACTCCCGAAGCGCTCGTAACGGGGCGCGCGGGGGTCGAGGAGTTGATGCGCGTGTTTGACACTGACAGTGTGACCGAGCGCGACCTGCCCACCGGTTTCGAAGCGTGGCTGCTCACTCCCCTCCCACCCGACGAGGCCAAGAGCCGGGCCATAAGCATCGAGCAGACCCACCCGCTCGGCAGACTGATGGACATAGATGTGTTTCAATCAGACGGCACCCCGATAGCCCGCACGGGCATGGGGGAAGCATCGCGCCGTTGCCTAATCTGCGGTGAAGATGCGCGTGTCTGCATGCGCACCTTCGCCCACTCTCAAGAAGAGCTTCACTCCAAAATTCATTCCTTAGTCCATGAATTTCTCAGGCACTGAACTCCGCCGCCTCTATCTCTCGCTTCCCGCTCACCGACGTAAGTGGGAGGAGTTGCTGGCGCTCTCCGGGCTGACCCCGGAGCAGGAGCCTGACTTCGCCGTCGCGCTGTTTGATGCCGACGACAATATCATTGGCACCGCCTCCCTGGCCGCCGATGTAATCAAATATGTGGCCATCCATCCCGAGCATCGCGGCGAAGCAGTGGCCAACACTCTCATCAGCGTCATCATAGCGCAGGCCGGTGAGCAGGGGGTGCAGACGCTCACTATCTTCACCAAGCCGGAATACTCCCCGCTTTTCACCTCGCTCTCTTTCCGGGAGATAGCCACATCGCCGGCCGCCGTCATGCTTGAAAATACTTCGGGAGAGCTGACCCGTTGTCTCGATTACCTTAAGCGCGAGCGGCAGCTTGCCGCCCCCGAGGCAAAGTCAGTAGGAGTAATCGTCATGAACGCCAACCCGCTGACTCTCGGACACTTGCATCTAATCAAGCAAAGCGCCGCAAAGGTAGACCACCTCTTCATAATCCCTCTGGCCGAGAACCCCTCTAACCTCTTCTCCTACGACTCACGCTGCCGTGCACTGAGTGCTGCCCTGGCACACCTGCCTAATGCCACTCTTCTGCGCGGAAGCCGCTACTGCATTTCGGGAATAACTTTCCCCTCCTATTTCCTCAAGCAGATAGAGCAGCGCACCGACACTCACATACTGCTTGATCTCGACCTTTTCGGTCGGCACGTAGCACCCGCCTTAGGCGCCACGGTGAGGTTTGTAGGCTCTGAACCTACTGACCCGCTTACGGCCCGCTATAATGAGCTCATGGCTGCTACGCTCCCCGCCGGTTTTGGCATAGAGGTTGTGGAAATTCCCCGCCTCACCGATGCCACTCAGCAGCCCATCTCGGCCTCCGCGGTGCGCAGGCATCTGCTTGGGGGCACTCTGGGCTCTGCGCTGAGAAATCTGCCGGCAGCCTCGCTGCCCGCCGTGATGGCCAAAGCCGCCACACTCGCCCTGCAGGCCGAGCTTGACCTCACCCCCAAGCCGGGGCTCGTGGACACTGAAGGCTGCGGTGCACACACCGACATGGACCACGCGCTCATGAGCCGCAGCATAGCCGCCCTGGAGCCCGTCTTCGCTGATATTGTCCGCGCCTCGCTCTCTGCCACATTGCCCGCTCAGCCCACCCTCTCACGCATCGGTCTCGAGGGGGAAAAGAGCATGCTTGAAGCCACCGGCGGTGTCAACACCCACCGCGGAGCACTCTTCGCCCTGGGACTCACACTGAGCGCCGCCACCCACCTTATATATATAGACAAACCTCTCACCCCCGCATCACTCTCCGCAACCATAGCCGAAATAGCCGCCACTTTCCCGCGGCCGGAAGGCACCCACGGCGCATCGGTCACCAAGAAATTTGCCATACCCACGGCGCTCGACATGGCCCGCGCCGGCTATGCCGACATGTTCAACCGCTGGATGCAAGAGCCCGATCTGCATCGCCGCCTGCTGCTCATCATGAGCGAACTCCCTGACTCCAACCTCTATCACCGAGGGGGAGTCGAGGGGCGCGAGTTTGTCAGCAGCGAGGCTCTCCGCCTGCTCTCCGCCACCGAGTACACCGACCTGCTCCGCGAGCTTCGCGCGCTCGACTCCGAGTGCATAAAGCGAAACCTCTCACCCGGCGGATGCGCCGACATGCTCGCCCTGAGCATCCTGTGCTCCTCACTCACCAATTAGAAATCAAAATTAACAGAATAATCTAACCTTAAATCTCAACAATTACCTATGGTAAAACTTATCGACAAAGGTGTTTACCTGCTTGATGGCAAAACCATCGCCACCGACACTACCGGTCTTCCCGCCCCCGCCGAGGCCCGCGAGAACACCATCGCCTATCAGATTCTGCGCGCTCACGATGTGGACGGCAGCAAGGGCGACAAGATGCGCATCAAGTTTGACGCGCTCATGAGCCACGACATCACTTACGTAGGTATCATCCAGACCGCACGCGCTTCAGGTCTTGAGAAATTCCCTATCCCCTACGCAATGACCAACTGCCACAACTCACTCTGCGCCGTGGGTGGCACTATAAATGAGGATGACCATGTGTTCGGTCTCTCGGCTGCCAAGAAATATGGCGGCATCTACGTACCTGCCAACCAGGCCGTTATCCACCAGTATGCCCGCGAGGCCATGGTGAAGTGCGGCAACATGATTCTCGGTTCCGACTCCCACACCCGCTACGGTTCTCTCGGCAACATGGGTGTAGGCGAAGGTGGCGGCGAGCTCGTGAAGCAGCTGCTTAAGAACACCTGGGACATCAACGCCCCCGAGGTGGTACTCGTGTGGCTCACCGGCAAGCCCAAGAAGGGCGTAGGTCCCCACGACGTGGCTATCTCGCTGGTGAAGGCTGTCTTCGACAATGGTTTCGTGAAGAACAAAGTGCTGGAATTTGCCGGCCCCGGCGTGAAGTATCTCCCCATCGACTTCCGCAACGGCATAGACATCATGACCACCGAGACTACCTGCCTCAGCTCCATCTGGGAGACTGACGAGGAGGTGCAGCAGTTCTACGAAATCCATGGCCGCGGCGAGGACTACAAGGAGCTGAAGCCCGGCAAAGTGGCTTACTATGACGCCATGATTGAGATTGACCTCTCCACTCAGGAGTCTATGATAGCCCTCCCCTTCCACCCCTCAAACGCTTACACCATCAAGGAGCTGCAGGCTGACCCCGAGCGCATACTGCGCGAAGTGGAGGAGGATGCACGCAAGCGCTTCGGCGACAAAATCGAGATAGACCTCGTAGGCAAAATCCGCGACGGCAAGGTGATGGCCGACCAGGGCATCATAGCCGGCTGCTCAGGCGGCACTTACGACAACCTCGCTGAGGCTGCTTCAATTCTCAAGGGTGGCTCCGTAGGCAACGATTACTTCACCATCTCGGCCTATCCGCAGTCAGTGCCCGTGTACATGGCCACCACCCGCGACGGCATTGCCGAGGAGATGCTCGAAGCAGGCGTAGTCATCAAGCCCGCTTTCTGCGGCCCCTGCTTCGGTGCCGGCGACGTGCCTGCCAACAATGGTCTCTCTATCCGCCACACCACCCGCAACTTCCCCAACCGCGAAGGCTCCAAGCCCGGCCAGGGACAGATTTCGCTCGTAGCGCTCATGGACGCCCGCTCTATTGCAGCCACAGCCGCCAACGGCGGTGTGATCACTGCCGCTACCGAGGTGGACTACACCAACGACCACAAGCCCTACTCCTTCGATAAAAAGATTTATGACCGCCGTGTCTACAACGGCTTCGGCAACGAGAAGCTCGACACCGAGCTCCGCTACGGTCCCAACATCAAGGACTGGCCCAAGATGTATCCCATGCAGGAGAACATGCTGCTGGAGCTGGCCGCAGTGATTCACGACCCCGTGACCACCACCGACGAGCTCATCCCCTCAGGCGAGACATCATCTTACCGCTCCAACCCCCTCAAGCTCTCCGAGTTCGCCCTCTCACGCCGCGTGCCCGAATATGTAGGCCTCAGCAAGAAGATTCAGGCCGAAGACCTCGAGCGCCGCGAAGGCAACTGCCCCGCCAAGATTAAGGATGTGCTGGAGAAGGTAGGCGCCAATCCCGCCGACACCAGCTTCGGTTCATGCGTATTCGCCAACCGCCCCGGCGACGGCTCTGCCCGCGAGCAGGCCGCTTCTTGCCAGAAGGTGCTCGGCGGCGATGCCAACATCTGCTACGAGTATGCCACCAAGCGCTATCGCTCCAACTGCATCAACTGGGGTATCGTGCCCTTCACCATCTCCAAGGAGACCGAATTCAACTACAACCCCGGCGACTTCGTGTTCGTGCCCGGCATACGCGAAGCCATCCTCACAGGCAAGGAGGAGGCCGATGCCAAGGTTATCACCAAGGATGGTGTGCACGACATAAAGCTCCACTTCTCTAACCTCACTCCCGACGAGCGTCAGATTCTGGCCGACGGTTGCCTGATGAATTATTACGCCGCTCAAAACAAGTAATTTATCCACCAAAAAATCTAAACCTAAAAATCTAAATAAGACATGGAAAAGATTAAGATGACCACTCCCCTCGTGGAGATGGATGGCGACGAAATGACCCGCATCCTTTGGAAAATGATTAAGGATGAACTCATTCTCCCCTTCGTTGACCTCAAGACCGAATACTTCGACCTCGGACTCGAAAAGCGCGACCAGACTGAAGACAAAATCACTGTGGAAGCTGCCGAGGCCACCAAGAAATATGGTGTGGCTGTGAAGTGCGCCACTATCACTCCCAATGCTGCGCGCATGACCGAGTACAACCTGCACCAGATGTGGAAGAGCCCCAACGGCACCATCCGCTCCATCCTGGACGGCACCGTGTTCCGCACCCCCATCACCATCCCCTCAATCAAACCCGCCGTGAAGAGCTGGCGCAAGCCCATCACCATAGCACGTCACGCTTACGGCGACGTTTATAAGAATGTAGAAATCCGCGCCGAGCAGGCAGGTGTGGCCAAGCTCGTGTTTGAAGGCGCCGACGGCCAGCGTGAAGAGGTTGTAATCCACGAATTCAAGGCTCCGGGTGTGATTCAAGGTATGCACAACACCGACAAGTCTATCGCCTCATTCGCTCACTCCGTCTTCAAATTCGCCATCGACTCCAAGCAGGATGTATGGTTCTCCACCAAGGACACCATCTCTAAGAAGTATGACGCACGTTTCCGCGAAATCTTCGACGAAGTTTTCGAGGAATACAAGTCAGACTTCGAGCGCCTCGGCCTGGAATACTTCTACACTCTTATCGACGACGCCGTAGCCCGCGTGGTGCGCAGCCAGGGTGGATTCATCTGGGCTTGTAAGAACTATGACGGCGACGTGATGAGCGACATGGTGTCTACCGCTTTCGGCTCACTGGCCATGATGACCTCCGTACTCGTTTCCCCCGACGGCAAATATGAGTATGAGGCTGCCCACGGCACCGTGACCCGCCACTATTACAAGCACCTGAAGGGTGAGGAAACCTCAACCAACTCTATGGCTACGATCTTCGCCTGGAGCGGCGCGCTGCGCAAACGCGGCGAGCTCGACGGCAACAACGAGCTTATCAACTTCGCCAACCAGCTTGAAGATGCCTGCTTCGACACCCTCAACCAGGGCACGGTGACCAAGGACCTCGTGAACCTCATGGAAGGCGTAGAGCCCCATGCCGTAAATTCCCGCGACTTCCTGCTGGCCATCCGCAAGAACCTCGAAAAGCGTCTCGGCTAATCCTCAAGACCGCTTCTTCTGCCCCGCTCCGCCTCGTGCTCGGAGCGGGGTGCTTTTTCACCCCGGAGGAGCGTGAGAATTATTCATACTTTTGCTTTGATTTGGAAGTTCGGGAAATTATTATTAACTTTGCGCAGTAATTACCGAGCAGTTTCGGTTATCGCTTTTGTGTCGAAATAAATGAGTGACTGAAAAACCATTTGTCCGTTGCGGTTGTTTCAGCAGGAGACACAAGTTTAAAAAACTCTACTCATCTATAACCCCCTACTCTCTCCCAATTATCCCTGAATTTTTTATTTTAAATTACCCTCTAAGGCTCTTACATCATTGCCGATTCCGGGTATTTTTCTCCTATATGCCGCTTTAATTAATTTTGTGTGCCAATGAGCACTCAAGCGGATTGTATAAGTTATACTTACTTATGTACAACTACCAAGAACTCACAGCCATGGATGCCGAGCAGCTCCGCTCTATCGCTGCCGGCATGGGCATGACTCAGGCCGCTGATGCCGATGCCGAAACCATGGCCTACTTCATCCTCGATAATCAAGCTGAAGCCACTGCCAAGGAGCAGGTGGAAAAGCTCGGCACCGCCGCCCCCAAGAAGCGCGGGCGCAAACCCAAAGCCGCCGCCGAGGCCCCCGCTGCCGAGGCTGCCACTGAATCTAATCCCGAAGCTGCCCCGGCCCCCAAGAAGCGTGGCCGCAAGCCCAAAGCTGTCGCTGAAGCACCGGCTCCCGAAGCTCAGGCAGCCCCTGCAGAACCGGCTCCGGAAGCCCCCGCCCCCAAGAAGCGCGGACGCAAACCCAAAGCTGCAGCCGAAGCGCCTGCACCTGTGGAGGCAGCCGAGACAGCTCAGGAACCTGCCGCCAATCTCCCCGTGGTCAGCGAACAGCCCCACGAAAACCCTGCGGCTGAGGCCTACGTAGAGCACCAGGCGGAGATGGGCCCCCATCGTCCTGCTCCAATGCACCCCTCGGCATCCCTCGGCGCTTTCTTCCCGAAGGCAGGTGGCAAGAAATTCGTGCCCCGCTCCGCCAAAGAGCGTGAAGAGGCCGAGAAGGCTGCGGCAGTAGCCCCCATCACCATACAGGAACCCGGGGTAGCTGCCCCCGCTCCCAAGCAGCAGAATCAGAAGATGTCTCGCCAGCAGCAGCGCCAACAGCGTCAGCAGCAGCGCCAGTCACGCAAGGAGGAAACCATCTTTGACTTCGAAGGGATTCTCACCACCGCCGGCGTGCTGGAAATTGTGCCCGAGGGGCACGGCTTCCTCCGCTCCAGCGACTACAACTATCTGGCCTCCCCCGACGATGTGCTCGTGGACAAGGCTCAAATCAAGCAGTATGGCCTCAAGACTGGCGACGTAGTCGAGGGTGGCATACGCCCCCCGCGTCAGGGAGAGAAGTATTTCCCCCTCTGCAAAGTGCTCAGCATCAACGGACTGGCACCAGAGCTGATCCGCGACCGCTCACCCTTTGAGCACCTTGTGCCCCTCTTCCCCGAAGAGAAATTCAACCTCACCGGCGGCAATACCTGCAATATCTCAACGCGCGTAGTCGACATGTTCGCCCCCATAGGCAAAGGTCAGCGCGCACTCATCGTGGCTCCCCCTAAGACAGGTAAAACCATCCTGCTCAAGGACATAGCCAACGCTATTGCTGAAAACCACCCGGAGACTTACATCATAATGCTCCTCATCGACGAGCGTCCGGAGGAGGTGACCGACATGGCCCGTTCCGTCAACGCCGAGGTGATAGCATCTACCTTCGACGAGCCGGCCGAGCGCCACGTAAAGATAGCCGGTCTCGTGCTTGAAAAGGCTAAACGCCTGGTTGAGAGTGGCCACGATGTGGTGATCATGCTCGACTCCATCACCCGTCTGGCGCGCGCCTACAACACCGTCTCCCCGGCGAGCGGCAAGATTCTCTCCGGCGGTGTGGATGCCAACGCCCTGCAGCGCCCCAAGCGATTCTTCGGCGCTGCCCGAAACATTGAGGGGGGCGGCTCGCTCACCATCATTGCAACAGCCCTGACCGAGACCTCATCGAAGATGGACGAGGTTATCTTCGAGGAATTCAAGGGCACCGGCAACATGGAGCTGCAGCTCGACCGCAAGCTCTCCAACAAGCGCATCTTCCCGGCTGTCGACATCATTTCATCGTCTACCCGCCGCGATGACCTGCTGCTTAATCAGGAGGTGCTCAACCGCATGTGGGTGCTCCGCAACTATCTGGGCGACATGACCTCGCTCGAGGCTATGGAATTCATCAAGAAACGCATGGAGATGACCCGCACCAACGAGGAGCTGCTCGTGACCATGAACTCCTGATGGCTAAAAAGAAATCCATAAAGACCAATGTGGCCAGGCTTCTGGATGCCGCCCGCATCCCCTACACTCTCATAGAGTATCCGGTGGATGAGGAGCATCTGGAAGCTCAGCACGTGGCCGACTCCATAGGGGAAGACATCAATCAGGTCTACAAGACGCTCGTGATGCGTGGTGACAAGACGGGCCTGATTGTGGGTGTGATTCCAGGCAACCGCGAAATCGACCTGAAGAAGGCTGCTAAAGCCAGCGGCAACAAGAAGGTAGAGATGATTCACATGAAGGAACTGCTCCCCCTCACGGGCTATATTCGCGGCGGCTGCTCCCCGATAGGGATGAAGAAACCCCTCCCCACCTATTTCCAGCAAGACTGCATGGAGTGGCCGCAGATCTACGTCTCTGCCGGCCAGCGCGGCCTGCAGGTGTACATAGCTCCGGCTGATTTGGTGGGCTACGTGGGGGGCACTATCTCTGACATAACCGCCGACTCTGCATCATGAACACCTTCGGCCGCATATTCCGTCTGACCACTTTCGGCGAAAGCCATGGTCCCGCCATAGGGGGCATAATCGATGGCGTACCTCCGGGCATGCCTCTTGACATTTCGCTCATTCAGCAGGAGCTGGACAAGCGGCGCCCGGGTGCAAACCCGATGACCTCTGCCCGCCGCGAGGCTGACCGTGTGCAGATTCTCTCGGGCGTGATGGATGGCGTTACGCTGGGCACACCCATAGGCTTCGTCATCCCCAACACCGATGCCCGCAGCGCCGCCTACTCGGAGATGCGCAGTAAATTCCGCCCCAACCACGCTGACTTCACCTACGAAGCTAAATATGGCGTGCGCGACTATCGCGGTGGGAGCCGCGCTTCCGCGCGGGAGACTGCCTGCCGCGTGGTGGGGGGAGCCGTGGCTCTGCAGTGCCTTGCTTCTCAGGGCATAGAAGTCAGCGCCTTCGTCTCCGGCATAGGCGAGCGTAGCCGCTGCAGCGAACATGATGATTTCGCGCCGCTGCTCGAGGAGGTGGAGCGTGCTCACCGCGAGGGGGACTCCGTGGGGGGCGTGGTGACCTGCATCGTCAACGGCGTAGCAGCGGGCATAGGTGCTCCCCTTTTTGCAAAACTGCATGCTGGCCTGGGGGCTGCCATGCTCAGTATTCCCGGCGTGAAAGGCTTTGAATATGGCGACGGCTTCGCTGCCTCAGCCTCACGCGGCACCGAGCAGCTCGACATCTTCAGCACAGACCCCTCCGGAAGAGTCATCACCACCACTAACCACTCGGGGGGAATCCAGGGGGGCATAGCCAACGGTATGCCGATAACAATGCGCATAGCCTTTAAGCCCACCCCCACACTGCTCCGCGACCTCGCAACCATTGATACTCAGGGAAATGCCACCACCCTCCGTGCGCGCGGACGCCACGACCCCTGCATAGCTCTGCGCGGCGCCGCAGTGGTGAAAGCCATGGCAGCCATGACACTGCTCGACCACCTGCTCCTCTCCCAATCCACCCGTCTGTGAAAAAATATGCACTTTTCTGCGTAGTTTCAAAAACTTTCTGTACCTTTGAGTCGTAAACATTATAAGAGGAATTCTTAACCTCAGTTCCACTCTTTTAGCAACCTTTCATAACCCAGCTACGAATTATGACTCTTGACTCCCGCGACATCAATCAGCTCAAAGCAAAAGGTATCTCTGAGGCCCAACTGAACCTGCAATTACAGAACCTCAGAACCGGCTTTCCCTATCTCCACGTGCTTGCGCCGGCCACTCCCGGCAACGGCATCCTGACCCTGACGGACCAGGAGCGCAACAAATATACCGGCGCCTGGGAGCGCTATCTGCGCAACGGCGGCACTGTGGTGAAGATGGTGCCGGCCAGCGGTGCTGCCTCCCGCATGTTTAAGGACCTTTTCACCTTTGCCGCTGACGGGGTGAAGACACCTTTCATCGACAAATTCTTCGCTGACATTCACGAGTTTGCCTTTTTCCGCGAGCTTGACGACACTTGCCGTCGCCTCTATAACGCCGACGTCGACACTCTGACATCTGCCGGGCGCCTCACCGATGTGGTCAATGCCCTGATTGCTCCTGAAGGCCTCAACTACGGCCAGCTCCCTAAGGCTATGCTCACTTTTCATAAGGCTGCCGATGCCACCCGCACTCCTCTGGAGGAGCATCTGGCCGAAGGTGCCGGCTACGCAGCCGATGCCAATGGCAACGTGCATGTCCACTTCACCGTGAGCCCGGACCACATAGAGCTGATGAGGACTAAAATCGCCGCGGCTCTCCCGGCCATGGAGATGGAGTATGGCAAGCATTTCACCGTAGACATGAGCATCCAGAAACCCTCTACCGACACCGTGGCGGCAAATCTTGACGGCACCCCCTATCGCGAGGATGGCGAGCTGTTTTTCCGCCCCGCCGGCCACGGCGCGCTGCTTGAGAACCTCGGCGAGATGAAGGAGGCTGTGGTGTTCATCAAAAATATTGACAACGTTGTGCCCGACTCCCGCCGCGCTTCTACGCTGGAATACAAGCAGATACTCGGCGGATTGCTCGTAGACGCTCAGCAGCGCATAGCCCACTACTCCGACCTGCTCCGCTGCGGTCTCCCCTCGCGCCCTGTGCTCAATGAGATTCTGGACTTCATGCACAACACACTCTTTACCACCGGCGAGGGAGCAGAAGACATGGATGACCTGGAACTGGCCGACTACCTGCTCTGCAAGCTTGACCGCCCTGTGCGTGTCTGCGGCATGGTGCGCAACGATGGCGAGCCCGGCGGCGGCCCCTTCCTGACTTACAATCCCGACGGCACTGTCAGCCCCCAGATTCTGGAAAGCTCTCAGCTTAACCCGAAGTCTGAGCAGACGCAGCGCCTGCTGAAGGAATCAACCCACTTCAACCCTGTGGACCTGGCTTGCTTCATTCAGGATGTGGAGGGGGAGACCTTCAATTTGCAGGATTTCGTGGACCCCGACACCGGGTTCATCTCGCAGAAGAGCCGCAAGGGTACTGAAATCAAGGCGCTCGAACTCCCCGGTCTCTGGAACGGTTCGATGAGCGACTGGAACACCATCTTCGTGGAGGTGCCCGCCGACACTTTCAACCCCGTGAAGACGGTTAACGACCTGCTCCGCGACGCCCACAAAGCCTGATGAAATAAGGAGATGTTGTGAAAATGTTAAGGAATTGTTAACACAGCATATAATCTGTTAAACACCCGCCCTCCATTCAACCTTTGAATGTGGAAGGATGTTTTATAAGTACAAAAGCGAAACACTGATAAGGTGACAGCAAATGGATAATGACACATCTGCAGCAGCCTGTGAAGATAGCTGCAAATGTTTAGTTTTAGTTAGATATAGTTTATAGTAGAGAGCGGAAGAAGATGCCCGTGCCGGGTGTCTTCTTCTGTTTTTTCCATGTCATACTATCCCCTTTTGATTTTCGGCTAAGTTTTCGTAACTTTGCCTCAATCAAATCGCTTCGCGAACGGGCACCGTCCCTGCGGGCCGACGCTCCCTTTTGATTTTCGGCTAAGTTTTCGTACCTTTCCCGCAAAGCCTATTGTAACTGACTGAAACAACTGAACTTCAATGGATTTCGTTTGTAACTCAATTCGTCCAAGGTCATTTTAGACAATTGCCGACTATCGAAGAATTGACACTTTGGACTCTCAAACATTTCCTAAAAATTGTCCGAAAAATGGCAATCCTAAACGCAGTTATTTTGCCGGCAAAGGTCCTCAAAGGTGGCCGGCACAAAATCAGAATCTCGGTAGCACACAACGGAGAAACTCGCTACATTGTCACTGACATCACAATTGACTCCAGCAAGGAGTTTAAGAATGGCGCCATCGTGAAGCGTCCTGATGCAGCCTACCTCAACACCAAACTCAGAGGCATCCTGCAACGCTATCAATCAACCGTAGATGAGTTGGCTTACGTCAACGGCCTAACCTGCCCGGAACTTGTATACCAGATAAAGAACGCCGGGAACTACAAACATCGAACAATCAACTCCATTTACGAGGAATACATGGCCAACGCGCATATCAAGCCCGGCACCGCCGGCGGCTACATGTGCATTTGGAGAGCAATGAGTGGGTATCTCGGCGAGAGGATGCTTGCCGAGCATATAACGCACGGCACAGTGCTGGGCCTGGAGAAGCGTCTCCGAGACAGAGGACTAAGTGCGTCGACTACCCGCAACTACCTTGTCTTCCTGATGGTGCTTCTTAACTATGCTAAGCGTTGCGGATATGTGCAATTCCGCGTTGACCCTTTCGCCGGCTACGAATTGCCGAAAAAAGAGGTGCGGCAGGCGTGGCTTACAGTGGAAGAGATTAAGCGCATCCGAGACATCGAGAGCAGCAAGCCGAATATCCGTAAATGCAGAGACATCTTCATGCTCTCCTACTACCTCGGTGGCATCAACATAATTGATTTGATTGCTCTTAACTTCAACGAGCTGGGCGCCACGCTTCGCTATGTGAGACAAAAGACTGAGGACCGGCCCAAGCTCAACAAGTGGGTGGAGTTTGCCATTCCTGAAGAGGCGAAGGTTATCATCAATCGCTACAAAGGAGTTGACGGTTATATCAATGTCACGCAATTCCAAAAAGAGACGAAATTGCATCACTTCTTCACTTTTAACATGCCTAAAATAGCTGAATTGGCAGGCATCAAGAAGCGCCTAATTTACTATTCAGCTCGCAAATCGTTCAGTCAACATGCCTTTGACCTCGGCGTCGGCACCAGCATTATAGACTTCATTCTAGGCCACCGTGTAGATAAAGGCGATACTGCTCTCTACTCCTATATCTCGGTTACGCCTCAAATGGCCACAGATGCAGTGCGCAGAGTTTTGGATAATTTGAAATAAATTATTACCTTTGCGCTATCAATAGGGTTTCCATTTTGAGGGCTTTATTGGTTTGACTTTGGTGGCGGGGTGGTTCCCGCCACCTTTTTATCATCTAACCCTAATATCAACACTCATGTACACCACCTCTACTCCTTACAATGAATTTGACAAATATGATGAGCCTCGACTTCACATGGAGAGGCTCATGCGTGTCCGCCTCTTTGACTTCGACCTCCCCATCAGGATTCTTATACCTCTTGACGACGCAGGCATCAGGACGCTTGGCGATCTGACCAAGCAAACAAAGAAGAGCTTGTTGAAAATTAAATCGCTTGGCAGAATTTCTGTTGAAAAATTGATTAATTTCCTCGCCTATCACAACTTGAGGCTTGCCGAATAAAAAAGAGGCTGTCATAGCGGCAGCCTCCGAGCGCTACATCATCATTACAACATCATCGGCGCGCTCTGTTAAATTTTACTAACGAAGCCTTAAAAAGTTCGTAAGCACCCTCTTTACACTTTCGGCCCATGAACCACCACTGCAAGGTGACTCATGGGCCGAAATCCGTAACAGCTACACGCTTTTGATTAACAGCTCATTAGCGCTTGACAAGGCCAAGTAGGACACCTCTATATCTCCAAGCGAGTGATAAAATGACGTATGCCGCCAAATACCAAAATGCCTTGAGTCTGAACTTCTCCAATGCTGAGAACTCGCGCTCGATATAAACAGGCTCGGGGTACGGTACCGGCACCTCTTTTATGCTCCTGGCGATGTTGGTTGTCTGCGTGTCCTTTGCCGGCACGGGTACTTCTGCCTGCAACTTCTGCGGCTTGTTCTTGATGGAGTGGCCGAGGGAGCCATCTGAATTAATCCAAGCATCTGACTCAGCGAGAGAGGTCTCTACATGGCTTGTGGTGTCACGTACTATCTGCGATGTAGATTCAGCCGGGAGGGGCACCTCTACCGTAATGGTGTCTATTCTGACGGTTTCTATATATTCCGTACGGACGCTCTCGGTGTTAGAGACAGTAACAGGGGCCGAGGGCATGGCGCTCTTTGAGGTGCGGCATGCCGCTAATCCGAGCGCTACGACGATGAGAATGGTAACTAACGCTTTCATATACTACATATATTTGTATTCGGCATTGGCATCGAAGCCGGGGCAGGGCTTATTGGCAAACTCACGGTGGCCGTGGATGGTGGCGTTCGGGTAGCGCTGCTTCAGCTCTTTCAGGAGCTTCAAGAGCGCGGCTTTCTGTGCCGGGGTGCGGGTGTCAAGACCGATATTCTGCCAATTCTTCACGGAGCGAGGCGGACACCCGCCAACATAGCAGACACCGATAGAGCGAGTGTTATGGCCGGTACAGTGAGCGCCGACTACGGCTTCTGAACGCCCGGGGCGCACTTCACCGTTCAAGCCAATCACATAATGGTAGCCGATGTCCGAGAACCCACGCGCGAGGTGTGATGCCTTGATTTGTGCGTTTGAAAATTCTTCGCCCTGGGGAGTGGCGGTGTAGTGGATGATGATTTTATCGACATAGCGAGTGGCGGCAGGAGATACGACACCGAGAGCGGCCCATGTCTTGGCGCCGACAATCCCATCGGCGGCCAGGCCGTGTGCACGCTGAAATTCCTTTACCGCCTCCTCGGTCAGCACGCCGAAGATACCATCGGCCACGAGGTTTAATTTCTTTTGGAGAGCTTTCACTTCCTCTCCTCTGCTTCCTTTTTTGAGTGTTGTCATACTATTATAGTTGAAATTGATTATTCCGGATGTACGTAATCCTCGGTTGCAAGTTTAGAGTTGGGCGGTTGACGTCCATCAGGGTCTTTGCAGTACGATTTTTCGCAGCGCCACCGCTTGTAGTACTCCTTTTTGCGGCGCTCCTCGTCTCGTTCTTCCGTACGCTTTAAGAGCTCATCCTTGGTGTCATTCAGCAAGTCCTGAACACGATTAACTTCCTGCTCGGATGTGTAGAGCTTTTCCGTAAGATTTCGGATCTGCAGCGTCTTATCCCTACATTCATCTTCCTTGACGTTGAGGGCGTGATTCAGATCTGAAATGCGTTGAGAGTGCTCGATTTCAGTCTTGTTATAATTCTCAATTATCTGGTGGAGATGGTTTATACGCTCTTTGTCAAAGTCAAGCTTTGCCTTTTCAACATTAATTTCAGACAGCATGGCCTCCGACTCCTTCAGGCGTTTATTCTGTTTCCTATATAGCCAGACGCCAACGCCTCCGAACAGTGCGAGAACGGAGCTGAGGGTGCCTAAAGCAGCTGATATTTCTGAAAAATCTATCATTTTATGATTTCCAAAAATTATGATTTTGCCCAAAAATAAGAGATTCCAAGCAACACTTTGCAAATTAGGCGATTTTTCATAACGCGCAGATAGTCTATATTGCACTATGGAAAACCCAGACTCGGATGCCCCCCAGAGCCAAGGTCGGTTTGACCCCTGAAAATATTTTATTTTTGACCCCTAAAGAGATTGGCCGACGGGGTCAGTTTTATATTGGTTTATCTG
>JAAVFJ010000048.1 GCA_014800845.1 Bacteroidales bacterium
ATATTGCTGTCCGATAAAACTTTTAGATCTACTTCTAACGCGCAGAGTTACAGCTGTTTATAGAACTACTTAAACAACAGGGCTTATACATAAAATATTATCTGGTAATCAGCGGTTTAGAAGTGTTTGTCGGACATCAATATTATAAAAATCAACAAGCCGCAGACTCGAAAGGAATCTGCGGCTTGCGTTTATGTCGCCCGGGGTCAGGCGCAGAAGATCAGGATCAGGACTTGCGCCACAATCACTCGCATGAACATGGTGAGCGGGTAGACGGTGGAGTAGGCCACGGCGGGAGCATCGTTGCCGGCTATCTTGTTGGCGTAGGCCAGTGCCGGGGGATCGGTGTAGTTGCCTGAGAGCAGGCCCATTATGCTGAGGTAGTTGAGCTTGTATTTGCCGCGTGCGAGCAAGCCCACTACGAGCAGCGGAATGACGGTGATGAGGAAGCCATAGAGCACCCACATGCCGCCGGTGGGAGTGAACACGGTGTCGGCGAAGCCTGCGCCGGCTGCTATGCCTACCGAGGCGAGGAAGAGGCAGATGCCTATCTCGCGCAGAAGCAGGTTGGCTGCCGAGGAGGTGTAGGTCACCAGGTGATACTTCGGGCCCCAGTTGCTGAGCAGTATGGCCACCACGAGGGGACCGCCGGCGAGACCGAGCTTCATGGGCACACTCATGCCGGGGAATTTCAAGGGGATGCTGCCCACGATGATGCCGAGGAAGATGCCTATGAACATGGTGATGAGGTTAGGCTCGTTCAGGCGCTTCATGGAGTTGCCGAGGCGTTCGGCCAGGCGGTTGATGTCCTCCTCCTTGCCCACCACTGTCAGGCGGTCGCCCATGCGCAGGCGCAGGTTGGGCGATGCGAGCAGGTCCACACCGGCGCGGTTTACGCGGGTCACATTGAGCTTGAAGCCCATGCGCAGGCGCATCTCGCCGAGTTTCTTGCCGTTATATTCGCTCTTGGTTACGAGGATGCGGCGTGACACCACGTGGTAGGTGGCGGAGTCGCTCTCGCGGTCCCACTCTTTTTCGATGATGGGGCCGAGGAAGCGGGTGAACACCTCTTCGTCCTGAGCGGAGCAGACGAGGAGCACCTCTTCGCCGAGCTCAAGCACGGTCTGCGATGTGGGTATCACTACCTCGCCGTCGGGCTTCATCACGCGTGAGATGATGAAGTTTACGGAGATGAGGTTGTGGAGCTTGGCAATCGAGAGACCGGAGATGAGGTCGTTGGTGATTCGGAATGTGAGCACGTGGGGGGCGAGCTGGCTCTTGGCGTTGTCCTCTTCTATGTGGCGGATTTCTTCGGCCACGTTCACACGATAGACGCGCTTGATTACGAGCATGACAATGATGATGCCAATTACGCCGAGGGGATAGGCGGCGGCATAGCCCATGGACATCTGCTGCGAGAGGCTGTAGGCTTCCGACTGGTCGGGGCCGGAAATCTGGAGCAGGGTCTGCTGTGCGGCACCGAGGCCGGGGGTGTTGGTCACGGCACCACTCATGACGCCTACCATCTCCTGCAGCGATGTGCCTGACTGGAGGAAGTAGATGACAAGCATTATCACCACGTTCAGGCTGATGCCCAGCAGTGCTAATCCGTTGAGCCTGACGCCCCCTTCCTTGAATGAGGAGAAGAAGCCGGGGCCTACCTGCATACCGATCGAGAAGATGAACAGAATCAGGCCGAATTCGCGCAGGAAGTGAAGAGTGTCTTTCTCAACCGTGTAGCCCAAGTGGCCCATGATGAGTCCAACGAAGAGCACGAAGGTCACACCCAGCGACACGCCGAAGAAGCGGATTTTGCCGAGGTAGATACCCGCGAAGATTACGAATGAGTAGAGGAGGATGGTGCTCGGGAGCGATGTGGCTCCCGGTTTAAGTAATTCTAATAGCCAATCCATAGGGTTTATACTAAGTGGGCAACTGCCTCGTCGCGTGAGCAGGCGAGCAGGTCTACTACGGGTATTTCAATCATGGTGTAGCAACCGGGGCTCTGGCGCATAGCGGCGCGAGCGCAGGCCACGAGTACCTGAGCGGTCAGAGCCGGGTTGTTGATTTTCATGTCGAAAGAGAAGAGCTGGTTGTGAGTCTTGCCGCTTACGCCTTTGCGCACCATGTTCACGCCGTGGCCCACATCGTTGAGCGCCTTCACGCTCTCGACCTGGAGCACGTGGGTTTCGTCATATGCAAAATAGGGGTCGGCTTTGATGCGTGCAGCCACGTCGGCCAGCTCGTAGCCGGGCAGGAGTTCTACGTAGACCATGCGGCGGTGGATGCCGGTGCCCAGAGGTATTGTCATGCTCAGAGCCTCTTTCACGCCCTCGATGGCTTTTACCGCCACTGTGTGGCCCATGGAACGGCCGGGGCCGAAGTTGGTGTAGGTGATGCCCTCGGGGGCTATGGCTTCGAGCAGAGTGCGGACTACGGAGTCGGAGCCCGGATCCCAACCGGCGCTGATTATGCTCACTTTGCCGGCCTTGCGGGCGGCGGCGTCCAGGGTTTTGCGCAGCTCGGGTATGGAGGTGTGTATGTCGAAGCTGTCCACAGTGTTGATGCCGAGTTCAAGTGCGCGCAGGGCGTGTTCTTCTACGCTGCGGGTGGGGGTAGCCAGGATAGCTACGTCTACGTCGGAAAGCTCAGCGAGGTCTTTCACCACGGCGTAATTCTGCAGCTCGGCGGGGCAGTTTTCTGCTCCGGCGCGGCGCACTACGCCTGCAATCTCAAAATCAGCTGAAGCTTCAAGCGCTTCGATGGTGAAGCGGCCGATGTTGCCGTAGCCTACTACGGCGGCTCTTATCTTTTTCATAGTCACGGGATATGGTAATGTATAATGCGAGCGGTATAAAAAACAAAAAGTAGGACTCGGCGTGAGCCCATACTTTTTGATGATGCTTGAGAAGCGATTACTTCTTCATGCGGTTGCCATAACGGCTGCGGAACTTGTCCACGCGACCGGCGGTGTCCACGAGTTTCTGCTTGCCGGTGAAGAAGGGGTGGGAGCTGCTGGTGATTTCAAGCTTCACCAGGGGATACTCCTTGCCGTCGATTTCGATAGTCTCCTTGGCTGCCACGGTGGAACGAGTGATGAAGATTTCATCGTTACTCATATCCTTGAATACTACTTCGCGGTAGTTGGAGGGATGGAGGTCTTTCTTCATTTTACTAAGTGATATTTAACGTTAAATCTGTGATTATGGAGGTAGCGACCCTCCGTAATGGCGGTGCAAAATTACAACTTTTTGGGGAAGTGACCAAATTATTTCCAAATAATGACTAAATTTGCACACTGAAAATATGCGTACTCTACTATTCATCATACTATCTATCAGCCTTTTTGCCTCGGCTTCCGCTCAGGAAAAAGCTGCGACAAAGGCTCCCGCCGATACGCTTAAGGCTGAGCGGCAGTCGTCATGCTGGACTCTGATTCCCCCGCTGGGGCTGCGCACTCCCTGTGACATCGACACTCTGACTTATAACTATCAGCGCCGCGTGGTCCCCTCGATGGTGAGCGATGCTTATGCCACTACGGGCAATTTCGGCGCCCCGGGGCGTAATGAGATTTTCATGAATCGCGCCCCGCGCGGCACATTCTTTTTCGCCGACGCTCTGCGCCCCTGGTTGCCGCAGGAGCAGCGCTTCTATAATGTCTATGTGCCTCTCACTCAGCTCTCTTACAGCACCGGCGGCAACAAGCAGAACACTCAGGAGCGGCTCAAGGCTGATTTCGCCGGCAATGTCAACAGGCGTGTCGGCATAGGGGCTATGGTGGACTACCTGTACTCCAAAGGCATGTATCAGTATCAGAGCACCAAGGACTTCTCCTGGGGCTTATCGGGCTATTATTATGGCGACTGCTATCAGATGCAGGCCTATTTCCAGCATTTCAATCTGGTGAATAAGGAGAATGGCGGCATCACCGACCCGCTCTATATCACCGACCCGGCTGTGCTGCAGGGTGGCGTGAACAAGATTGAGGCGCGCAGCATCCCGGTGAATCTGACCGGGGCCAGCTCGCGGGTGCAGGGGCAGAAGCTGCTGATTAATCAGTCATATAATGTGGGCTACTGGCGCGAGCAGGTGGTCAATGACACTCTGACGCGCGAGGTCTATGTGCCCGTGACGCGATTTATCTGGACCCTGGATTTCTCTACCTATAAGCATAAGTTCATCAATACTAATGTCGCCGAGGCAGAGAAGTTCTGGCAAAACACTTATTTCAACAACACCCTGACGCGCGATGTGGCCTACTATTCCGATTTCTCCAACACGATAGGGGTAAGCATGGTGGAGGGTTTCCGCCGTTGGGCCAAGTTTGGCCTCTCTGCCTACGCCACTTTTGCACTGCGCCACTACGCTGTGAGCAGTCAGGCGGCTGATTTCGCGGATGACGATGAGGTGCCTGGTGAGGACATCGGGATGCTGACGCCGCTGCCGGCCGGTTTCGTGCCGCGCGAGAAGCAGAATCATGGCCTGCTCTGGGTGGGCGCGCAGCTTACCAAGCAGCAGGGTACTCTCATAAACTATGAAGCAGACTTCCGCATGGGTCTGTCAGGCGATGTGGCGGCGGACTTGGAGCTGACCGGTAAGGCTTACAGCCGCTTCAAGCTGATGGGCGACACGGTGAGGGTGGAGGCTCGCGGCCATTTCTATAATCGCGCGCAGCCCTGGCTGCTGCAGCATTATTTCAGCAATCACTTCGCCTGGGATAACGATTTCGGCAAAACGCGCTCGCTGCGGTTCGGCGGTGAGCTCACTATACCCTGGACTCGCACCACGCTGTCGGCAGATTTCGAGAATGTGCAGAATTATGTCTATTTCAACGCGGCCGGTCTGCCTGTGCAGGAGGGTGGCAGCACTCAGCTGTTTGCCGCGCGCCTGAAGCAGGAGCTCGCCTTCGGCATCTGGCACTGGGACAACACCCTGACCTATCAGACCACCTCGCGCGCCGATGTGCTTCCGGTACCGGCGCTGGCTATTTACTCTAATATGTATCTGAAGTTCACGGCCTTCCGTGTGCTTCACGCTCAGATAGGTGTGGACTGCGACTGGTACACCCGCTATTACGCCCCCTCTTATCAGCCGGCCACCATGGCTTTTGTCAATCAGCAGGAAACGAAGATCGGCAACTACCCCTTCATGAATCTCTACGCCACCTTCCGCCTCTACAAGGTGCGCTTCTTCGTGCTGTGGAGCCATGTCAACCAGAACCTGTTCAGCCGCGACGCGTTCTCCATGCCCCTCTATCCTCTCAATCCCCGTCGGCTCCAGTTTGGTTTGTCCATAGATTTCGCCAACTAAGCCGGCGCCCGTCTTCACGACCTTTGCATCTATTGAAATATGACTCCTCCCATGAAACCCAAGACCCGGCAGCTTACGCTCTATTGCGTATTGCTTATCGCGTCTGTCGCACTGTTCATCGGTCTGCGCAGCTGCGGCGACAGGCAGCAGCGATTTGCGGTGACCCCCTCCGGACCCTCGGCAGGCGATACGCTTGACGTGGCGCTGATTTATGGCCCCGCCTCCTATTATATGTATGCCGACACCCTCGGCGGATATAATTATGACCTGCTGCGTCTGATTTCAAAGGGCGAGGGGGTGCCTATGAAGTTCTGGCCCGTGGGGAGTCTGCAGGAGGGGCTGGAGAAGCTTAAGTCCGGACGCTACGACATGCTTGCCTCTCTCCCCGTAGACGCCGATTACACCAAGACCTACCTCTACTCCGACCCGATTTATCTTGACCGCCAGGTGCTCGTGCAGCGCCGCCGCAGCGATGGCACTCTCCGCGCCGGCTCGGCTCTGGACCTGGCCCGCGACACGGTGCATATAGAGCAGGACAGCCCGATAGCCGCGCGTCTGGCCAATCTCTCGCGCGAGATAGGCGACACAATCTATGTGGAGCGCCATTCGGACCTCTCCTCCGAGCTCCTCACGCTGAAGGTGAACAGCGGCGAGATTCGTTACGCTGTGGTCAATGAGCAAATAGCCCGCCCGCTGCTCGCCAAGTTCCCGGAACTCGACATTTCCAGTCCCATCAGCTTCACCCAGTTTCAGGGCATAGTGCTGGCCCCGGGCGACACCACCATGCAGCGCAGGCTCAACGGCTGGCTGAAGAAATACCTCCCCACCCCGGCAGTAACCACTCTGAAAGAACGCTACCATCTCTAAGAAACTGTTTAAATTTATGTATAGGATTTATTAAGTAAGTGTTCAAATTTAAACAATAGTAAAATATGAATAAGTAAGGTTTTAATTTTTCATACAATCTGCGGCTTCTTTTTTGCCGTTTTCACTTTGTCGCTCAGTCGCTTAGCTCGCTAAGCTCCATCGCTCCGCAGCGAAACCGCCTAAAAAATAAGCTCGCATATTGTATAAATTAAATTTGAACACTTACTTATGAGACTTATATGCCATGATTTTAATAATCTTTTTGGCGCTTTTCGCCGAGTCTCATCGGTCACAATGCCCGCATTGCTCCCTCTTCAACTCGCAAAAATCATCCAAAAATATTCTCAAAATCA
>JAAVFJ010000049.1 GCA_014800845.1 Bacteroidales bacterium
ATCTGTGAGGGCAGAACTATCTGCGCCAACATCTGTAAGTAGTCGTTTCCCATACCTCAAAGTTCGTAAGAATCTTTGGATATGAAAAATTTATCCCCACTAATTTTCTACTGAGCCCTTATTTCGGTCCTGAAATGAAAGGATTAGATACAAAAAAACCTCGGAACTACTTGATAGTCCGAGGTTTGTCTTCTTTAGTCCGAAGAAGTTCGGTAGTACATAGTGGAGGTGGAGGGGATTGAACCCTCGTCCAAACGTGGAATCGTAGAGGTTTCTACATGCTTAGCTATCGACTTTGTTTTCGTCTTATCACAGGCTCGCAGCTACCAATGATAAGCTTATTCTCTAAATCTCGAGAACATGTCGAGAATCCATGCTCTCTATTTCCGAATTTCTTAGCACCACCTTATCCAAACGTCTCGGAACGGGGCAATGGGGTGATGTCACGTCTCTGCCCACTTTGGCAGAGATTAAGCAAACCTACTATACTTCAGTTTAGGCAGCGAGAGCGTAGTTGTTATTTTCGCCAGTTATAGGTCGACACCGAGATATTATAGAGCGTCAATGTCAACGCTCTGCATGCTTGCTCTCCGCTTCGTCACGCTGTCAAAGCCAGTCACCCCCGGCTTTTGCGAGACTTGCATCTTGCAGTTGGGCTACAAATTTAGTGCTTTATATCCTATTATCTACAATATAAAGAGTTAAACTTTGTTAATCATGGCTGATTTTACGTGCGGCGTCTATTCGCAGCAGTATGAACAAAAGTATTGTGAAGCTCCATAGTGCCGAGCCGCCGTAGGAGAAGAAGGGGAGAGGTATGCCTATCACGGGACACAAGCCTATCACCATTCCTATATTTATACATATATGAAATATAATGTACGAGACCACACAATAGGCATACACGCGCCCGAAGATGGTGTGCTGCCGTTCGGCTATAAATATCAGGCGCAGTATCAATATCAGGAACAGCATAAGTGTGGTGACCGTACCTACAAAACCTTGCTCTTCGCCTACGGTGCAGAAGATGAAGTCGGTGTGCTGCTCGGGCACATATTTGAGTTTTGTCTGCGTGCCGTTAAGGAATCCTTTTCCGGTAAGGCCACCTGAGCCTATTGCTATCTTTGATTGGTTTACGTTGTAGCCGGCGCCGCGCAGGTTTTCCTCTATTCCCAGTGTTACTTTTATTCGCATCTGCTGGTGATTGCCGAGCACGTTGTTGAAGACGTAGTTCACGGAGAACATGAATATCACTGACGCTACAACGAATCCTATGGAAACAAGGTATTTGGAGATTCTCAGATGCAGCATCATGATGGCGACATAGACTATGGCAGCGGTGAGCACTACTGGAAAATATACCATGCCGGGCACCTGAATTCCCAACGATGACAGAATCCACACGATCAGTCCGGAAGCTGCAAACCCGATTGCCACATTTCTACCTATTATGAAGTTGCGGCAATAAAGCAGCAGCATCACGGTAAAGATTACCATCACGGCTGTAAAGACTATAAACTGCCCGAGCGTTATGCCGAGAATCATCTCTGTCGAGTACTTCACGGTGATTACAAACCACGCGATAGCACAAAGTATGGAGAGCAGCACTATTCCCGGCATCCCTTCACGATAAAGGACAAAGATAAGGGAGATGTAAACAAGCGCAGAGCCGGTTTCGCGCTGCAGAAGTATGAGCGCTATGGGCAGGAATATGATGGTAAGCGCACGGAAATAGTTGGAAATCTTTGCGTTGAGCTGAAAATTATAGGAGGAGAAAAGGCGTGCCAAAGCCAGCGCCGTGGCAAATTTACCAAATTCCGCTGGCTGCAGGCTTACAGGGCCGAGCACGAGCCATGAGTGTGAGCCTTTAATATTTGGTGCAAGGAAAATGGTGGCTATCAATAATAGTATGACCGCCCCATAAATGGGGTATGCGCAAGTCTCGTAGACGCGATAGTCTATCAGCAGGATAATAAGGCCTATTACAAGCGCTAAGGCTACCCAGAGAGCTTGTTTGCCGGAGAATTCGTTGAAGTCGAGTATCGATGCCTGGTCGAAATCGTAGCTTGCAGCATATATGCTGAAGATGCCGCAACCCACGAGCATCAGATAGAGTATTACGGTGAACCAATCGAGTGTTCGGAACACTGAAGAGGGTGCGTTAGTGCTTTTTAACTCCACTGTACAAAATGGTGTTTGAGTTTAACATCTGTTGCTCTATATGCTGCCTGCCCGGAGAGATTGAGCCGGTCAGATATTTCTCCATCATGAGGCTACCGATAGGCACACCGTAAGCGGCACCGAAACCGGCATTTTCCACATAGACGCAGATGGCAATCTTGGGATTATGGTAGGGCGCAAAGCCTATGAATGCCGAGTGGTCACGTCCGTGGGGATTCTGCGCGGTGCCGGTTTTGCCACACACCTCAATGCCGGGCAGAGCGGCTCCGCGGCAGGTGCCACCAGTGACAGCCATACGCATGCCTTCGGCCACTATGTCATAATATCCCTTGTCTATATGTGGAGTGTGGCGCGTAGTGTATTGCTTGGGGAGCACGGTATCCTGAATCTGGCGTACTACGTGAGGAGTATAGAAATAGCCTCTGTTGGCAATAGTCGCCGCAAGATTAGCAATCTGAATAGGTGTAGCCAGCACCTCACCCTGTCCGATGGAGATAGAGATGATAGTGTTGCCGCTCCACGAATTTCTATAGGCCTTGTTATAATAGTCAGCATTGGGAATAAAACCGCGGCTTTCCGAAGGGAGGTCCACACCGAGCTTGTAGCCGTAGCCCATCTCCACCAGATAATCCTTCCACTTGGTGAGCTGGTCCTGAGGTTTAGTTCCTGCCTTGTCAATCATGTTCTTCAGGCCCCAGCAGAAGTAGGCGTTGCAAGAGGTCTGGAGCGCAGGCTTAACGGCGATGGGGGAGGCGTGGGAGTGGCAGCCCACATGCAGGCCCCTATTGTTATAGCCGTGCGCGCAGGGGAATGCAGTCCCAGTAGTGACAATATTTTCCTGAAGAAGAATGAGAGCCTGCGTAGGTTTAAACGTGGAACCGGGAGGATAGGAAGCCTGCAGCGCGCGGTCAAAAAGGGGCTTGTAGGGGTTATTCACCAAGGCCGCATAGTTTTTGCCGCGGTCCTTACCGAGCAACAGATTGGGGTCATAAGAGGGGGAGGTCACGAGTGCCAGTATCTCGCCGGTTTCCGGCTCGATAGCCACGATAGCTCCGATCTTGCCCGTCATAAGTCGCTCGCCATATTCCTGAAGCTCTATGTCAATTGACAGATTCAGATTATGTCCGGAGCGTGGAGCCACATCATGCTTGCCATCCTCATACTTGCCTTTTATGCGTCCTAAGGCATCTTTCATGAGAATCTCTTCCCCCTTTACGCCGCGCAGATATGACTCATAGGACTTCTCGATACCCAGATCGCCGGTATAGTCACCGCGTCGGTAATAGGAATCTTTCTCCAGGTCAGTTGCCGAAACCTCACGGATGTTACCGAGAACATTGGCGCCGGCCAGGTGATTGTATTGTCTGATGGTTCTCTTCTGTATGAAAAGGCCGGGGAAAAGATAGAGCTTCTCCTGCAGCCTGCCGTAGTCTTCAGGTGACAAGTGCACGAGCAGCTTCTGAGGTGTATAGGAAGAGTAGCCCGGATTTCTGCGAGGGTCACGCATTTCAGCGAATTTTTCCCTTAATTGCTCACGTGTAATTCCGAGAGTGGTGCAGAAAGTAGTAGTGTCGAATGATGTCACATCCTTCGGTATCATCATGACATCATAGGCCGGCTGGTTAAATACCACCAGCTCACCGTTGCGGTCATAAATCAGGCCACGGGCCGGGTATATTGTGCGTCGGAGAAACGCATTGCTCTCAGCGTTAAGTTTGTATTTGTCGTCGCTTACCTGGAGATTGAAGAGTCTAACTATATAGAGGGCTACAATCACGCAGATGAAACCGGCAATAACATACTTGCGTTTCTCAAGATTATAGTCTTTTGACATTGGCGATTTAGAATCTCTTAGCTACGCGATGCACGCATCAGTCCATCTATGCCAAGCATTACAACGCTTGAAAGCAATGTAGAAGCAATTATTTTGACTATGATTGCCCCAACTGCTGTGAAGCTGAAGTATTCAATGAAGAATACGAGTGTGCAGTATATTAAGGTCAGCGTAATCAGATATTTAATATAAATGGCGGGAGGGAGGGTGGAGATTGAGGGGGTAAGATGCTGCAGCGAATCATCGCCTCCGGTGTAGGCACCATAGATAGGGCGGCGCAATGCTGCAACGACAGTTGCGGCCAGTGAATTTAACCCCGGGGTGTCACTAAGTATATCTATCAGAAAGCCTGATATGAAGGCTATAGTAAGTACCGTTTTGGGGTTAAGGGAAATTGGCAGGCGGAATATGCCATATATGAAAATAATAGGCATAGCCACACCGAAGAGCATGATATGATTACATATCAGCACCTGAGCGAGAATGAGAATCAATATGAGTACCAGATTTCTCACAGAGGATCAATTGTTAGGTGATTCATCAAACATAGTAAGCGAATCGGTTTCGGCCTTATATCTATCGCTTAGCACACGCACTGTGGAGAGCGTGGGGAAGTCTGATGCAAGTCTTACTTTTACAGTATAGAAATTGTCATCGGCCGTGCTCACCTGACCCATTACGTAGCCTACTGGAATACCTTCGGGGAACGTAGTGGAATAGCCGCTCGTCACAATAGTGTCGCCTACATGATATTTCACATGTCTTGGCAGTTCCTCCACGTAAGCTATTGAGGCATTACCCTCTTTCCATGACAGTGTGCCAATATGGGGGGTACCTTTGACTTTCACCGAGAAGTGCTGATTAGCGTTAAGCACAGAGACGATCCGTGCCGTGTGCTTACCGGTGACACCTACAATTCCCACTATACCATTGTGGTCAACCACGCCCATTCCGGATTGAATACCATCCTGACTACCTCGGTTGATAGTAAAGTAGTTGCGGGGTTTATGAGTGGAATTGTTTATTACAGTGGCGGAGATAAAACGAAATCTGTCAACCTCGCTGTTGCCGGCATGGATTGAATCTGGCATAGATGATTTCAGATCTGCCAGACGGTGGCGCAGGTTGAGTACCTCAGTCTCAAGAGCAGCGTTGCGCTGTTGCAAATCAGAGTTAATCGAACGCAGATGAAAGTAACCGGTCACCCCTTGCGCAGTGCTGTAAATTGCGTTACCTACAGATGAGGCTGAAGTGAGATAGATACTTTGCTGATACAGATTTCCTGAAAACAACATGATGCAACTCAACAACACATATAGCATGAATAGCATAGATGTGCTGTACTTTATGAAAAAGTCAATGAGTGTGCGCACGGTTGCTCAATTATTAGGGAGCAGACAAAGGGGAGAACCGGGTTGTTCTCACACTTTGCCTGCGGTATAAGTATGATTAATAGTTCTTGATAAGGAAGGAGAAGCGGTTGTAATTCTTAAGCGCTACGCCTGTGCCGCGAGCCACTGCATGCAGGGGATCCTCAGCCACGTGGAATTGAATTCCGAAGCGGTCGGTGAATCTCTTGTCAAGACCGCGGAGCAGCGCACCGCCACCGGCCAAGTAGATACCTTTCTTCACAATATCAGCATAGAGTTCCGGCGGAGTATTCTCAAGAGCGTCAAGCACAGCGGCCTCCATCTTAGAGATGGTTTTATCTATGCACTGAGCTATCTCCTTATAACTAACAGAAACCTCCATGGGGAGAGCTGTAATCTTGTTGGGGCCATGCACAATGAAGTCTTCAGGGGGATTCTCAAGCTCAGAGAGGGCGGAACCTACGTGAATCTTTATCTGCTCAGCCATAGTGGCGCCTACCTTAAGATTGTGTTCGCGGCTCATGTGCTCCTGGATGTCGGCAGTAAGCTCATTACCTGCTATGCGAATGCTCTTGTTTGACACGATGCCACCAAGAGAAATAACGGCGATTTCAGTAGTGCCACCACCTATATCCACAATCATGTTGCCCTGAGGTGCCTCAATGTCGAGACCGATGCCGAGAGCGGCTGCCATAGGCTCATAAATCAGATATACGTAACGGCCGCCGGCATGCTCGGAAGATTCCTTAACGGCACGGATTTCCACCTCCGTAGAGCCTGAGGGAATGCAGACCACCATGCGCAGCGCGGGGTCAAACCAACGGTGTTTCTTTTTGCTTACCATCTTCACAAGTCCGCGAATCATCTGCTCTGCAGCTGTAAAGTCAGCAATCACACCATCGCGCAGAGGGCGGATAGTGCGTATGCCGGGAGGTTCCTTACCCTCCATCTGGTGAGCGGTTTCGCCTACAGCGAGCACCTTGTCGTTCTTAGTCTCGATAGCTACTACCGAGGGCTGATCGACCACAATTTTATTGTTATGGATAATAATGGAGTTGGCAGTGCCGAGGTCCATTGCTATCTCTTGTGTGAATGAGAAGAAGCCCATTAATAAAGAGAGTTAAAAAGATAATTAATAAAGGGAGAGTGTGATGGGGATTAGTGACGGAAATGGCGCGTGCCGGTAAATGCCATAGCTATACCGCGCTCATTGCAGGCATTGATGGAGTCCTGATCACGCACTGAGCCGCCGGGCTGAACAATAGCTGTGATACCGGCCTCTGAAGCAAGTTCCACACAGTCTGAGAAGGGGAAGAAAGCATCTGAAGCAAGCACGGCACCATTGAGGTCGAAGCCAAATTCTTTAGCCTTTGCGATTGCCTGACGCAGAGAGTCTACGCGTGAAGTCTGACCTATGCCGGAAGCGCAGAGCTGACCGTTCTTAGCAAGTACAATTGCGTTACTCTTGGAGTGCTTCACAATCTTCTCCGCAAACGCCAGGTCCTTAATCTGCTCCTCGGTGAGAGCTTTGTCTGTCACGGTGCTCAGCTTGGCAGCATTGAACACGGCAGTGTCATTTTCCTGCTCAAGCAGACCGTTGAGCGCTGAGCGATAGCGGGGATAATTGCGGGTGCCGAGAGTGAGAGTCTCGGGAGCTGCTTTCAGAATAATGCGGTTCTTCTTTGACTTGAGCACTTCGAGAGCCTCATCAGAGTATTCGGGAGCCATGATTACCTCAAGGAAAATCTTATTGATTTCCTCAGCGGTTTCTTTGTCGATGGGGCGGTTGGCGATGAGTACGCCGCCGAATGCTGACACGGGATCGCAAGCAAGTGCAGCGTCCCACGCCTCCTTTATAGACGCACGGGTTGCAATGCCGCAGGCATTGTTGTGCTTAAGGATGGCGAAAGTAGGCTCATCGCGGAAGTCGCTGATGAGAGCCACGGCTGCGTCTATGTCAAGCAGATTGTTGTAAGAAATTTCCTTACCGTGGAGCTTGGTGAAGAGCTCGTCGAAGCGGCCGAAGAACTTGGCTTTCTGGTGGGGATTCTCACCGTAGCGCAGAGGCATATTGCCATCTACAGCCAGACGCAGGTCAGAGCGGTCATTACGGTCAAACCAATTGAAAATTGCGCTGTCATACTGGCTTGAAACGGCAAAAGCCTCCTTGGCAAACCAGCATCGCTGATGTATGTCTGTTACATTGCCCTGAGTCTCGAGAATCTCGCGAAGGGGAGCATATTGAGCTTTTGAGGCTACGATCACTACGTCATTGAAATTCTTGGCAGCGCCGCGTATCAGAGAGATGCCGCCTATATCGATTTTCTCAATGATTTGAGCCTCATCGTTAGTAGAAGCCACAGTGTCAGAGAAGGGATAGAGGTCTACTATTACGAGGTCGAGGGTGGGAATATCGTACTGAGCAAGCTGAGCCTGATGGCTTTCATCTTCTCTGCGGGCGAGAATACCGCCGAACACTTTGGGATGGAGAGTCTTTACGCGTCCGTCAAGTATGGAGGGATAGGAAGTCACGCTTTCCACTGTGACACAGGGAATTCCGAGTGACTCTATAAACTTGTGAGTACCACCTGTAGAGTAGAGGGTAACTCCATGTTTGTGCAGCAGACGAATGATTTCGTCGAGGCCGTCCTTGTGATATACTGAGATAAGTGCAGATTTAATTTGCTTCTGATTCTCCATTATTGCGCAAGTGTTGGTAATAAATTAGGGCACAAAGGTACAAAATTTTTATTACATAAATTGTCAGCCACGGAAAATTTTTCACACATAAGGCGCTCTAAGATGTTCTGCACGATGAATTAGGCCGAAATCAAAGTCTTCAAGCAGCTCATTTGCGGATACGGGTGTCGGCGTGGAGCGCAGCCCCGCTATGTTTGCAAGCATGCCTATCAGCTCCTCGGCACTGTAATTTTTACGTAGGGCCTCCATGCTCAACGAGGCGTCACGCTTGCTCAGTCGTCTGTCAGAGTCGGGCGAGAAAAGTAGCGGGACATGAGCAAACTCAGGGGCTGCAAAGCCAAGCAATTCATATATGTAAATCTGTTGAGCCGCTGATAGAAGCAGGTCAGAACCGCGGACTACTTCTGTTACTCCCATAAGCGCATCGTCGATTACTACTGCCAGCTGATAGCCAAAAGCGCCGTCAGCTCTGCGGACTACGAAATCGCCGCATTCCTGAGCAAGATTTACGCGTTGTTCCCCATACATTCTGTCTGTGAAATGAATATACCGGTTAGGCACAACGATACGGGTGCTATGAGGTGAGGTCGCTTCCGGAGCCGGGAATGAATCAGGTCTGCACTTTCCGGAATATATAATTCTGCCATCGCTCTGGTGAGGTGCTTGAGTGGCCATTATGTCCCCGCGCTTGCAGAAACAAGGGTAAGTGTGGCCGGAGAGCTTGGCCAGATATTGAGAATAAATCTCGCTCCGTCTGCTTTGACTGTAAGGACCATTCGCACCCTTGTCATCCAAGCCACCCTCATCCCACTCAAGACCGAGCCAAAGCAGGTCTTCTTCTATCTGCTTGGCATATTCCATGCGCGAGCGCTGCGTATCAAGGTCCTCGATACGCAATATCCATCGGCCACCGCGAGATTTAACCGATAGCCATGAAATCAGTGCGGTAAAAACATTGCCAAGGTGCATACGGCCGGTAGGGGAAGGGGCGAAGCGACCAACAGGAGGGGTTGAAAGCATAAGTATGAGTTCAAATTTTTACGAAATCAAATTCAAAAGCAAGAGCTATATGATGAACGTATAATTTTTAATTTTGGAGGTGATTTCACTCTGTCACTCAGGCGCATAGCTTGCCATGCGCCTGGAACAGCCTCGAAAATAGTTGCGCCTTATATGTCCATATTTTGGGGCCACTTACTTAAAAATCAGTTTTGAGAGAACTTATTTTGAGCGAGAGTGTTTAAAAGGTAAACGAAATCTTAATTAAACTATTATAGAAATGACACAGACAAAAAGCCTCAAAGGCACTCAGACAGAAAAATTGGTAGCAGCTTCTTATATGGCGGAAACCCAGGCTTTCGCGCGTTATACATTCTACGCGCAGGCAGCCGACAAGGAACGCCTATTCCCCATCGGCGTAATTTTCCGTGAAACTGCACAGAATGAAATTCATCACGCCAAGGTTTTCCTGAAGATGCTTGAAAACTCAGAGCTCAATGAACCCCTCGGAATTGATGCCGGCTATCTTGGCACTACTGCCGACAATCTGAAGATGGCTATCAAGGAGGAGAGCGTAGATGGCTATGAATTCTACAATGCAGCAGCCAAGACAGCTACCGAAGAGGGCTTCCCTGAAATAGCTTCTCACTTCACAGCTATCGCTAAGGTTGAGAAATTTCACCATGACCGTTTCATCAAGTTCCTTGACATGCTCAACAACGGCACTTTGTGGAAGCGCGAGCAACCCGTAACTTGGAAATGCCTCGTATGCGGTTACACCGTAGTAGGCACTGAGCCGCCCGCAAAATGCCCCGGTTGTGATCACCCCATGGAGCACTATGTAGCTCTCGAAGATGGCTATGCTCCCGTGGAGGACTTCTAAGAAAGAATTATAAATTTAAAAAGATTAGGGTATTTCAAGATGCAAATTTTGAAATACCCTAATCTTTTGCATTTGCCTCTGAGTGTTTTTTTCCAAAAGGAGCGGGTGAAGATTGCTATTATCACAAACACCTCCAGGCGCCCGGCAAGCATAAGAAAAGACATACCCCATTTTCCGGTAGAGGGGAGGAAATCAAAGGAACCGGTGGATCCGGTAATTCTTGACACTTACTAATTACTTTAGTCGGCATCTTTCCACGCGGGGAACTTCTCGCGGAAGCGCCGCAGTTTTTCTATGTCAAGCTGAGCATAGATAAACGGATGCCCCTCCGGATGTATGCCTGTATCTTTTCCTTTGAAGTCTATGATAGCACTTTCGCCGCCATAGACGATGCCCAAGTCATCAGTACCCAGGCAGTTAACACCTGCCACGTATGCTTCATTCTCAACCGCGCGGGCACGCAGCAGCAGCTCCCAGGCGGAAGATCGCGGTTTCGGCCAGTTGGCCACGGCTATCAGCAGGTCATATTCATTCTGTCGGTTTCTGCACCAGATGGGGAAGCGAATGTCGTAACAGACAATCATGGAAATGTTCCAGCCGCGAAAGCGCACAGCCATACGCTCTGCACCGCGACCAAAAACTTTGTCTTCTCCCGCCATAGTAAACAGGTGTTTCTTGTCGGCAAAAGTTTCCTCGCCATTAGGCTCTATGAAAAAGGCACGATTGTAGAGCACACCGCCGGAGTCTGCTATGAATGAACCAGCTATGGCCACATTGTGCTTACGCGAAAGCGCCTTGATTGTATCAATTGTTTTGCCTGTGTTGCGCTCGGCCAGAGGCCGGAGTTCATCGCGGGTCTTTCCTGACATAAATCCGGTGGAAAAAGTCTCGGGAAGAATCAGCAGATCCGTCTCCGGATGTAGCGACTCAAGTGTGTCGATCAGCACACGCATGTTCTCAGCTTTGTCACCCCACTTTATGTTTTGAGGGAAAAGAGCGATGTTAAGATTTTTGGTTGTCATTAAGGTTTACTCATATTTGGAATTTTTCCGGATAGCGGGCGCAGTCGGCAAAAGGTGCGTAATAAGATTTAATCCTTGCCAGGTCCGCTTCTATGTCTCCGGTAGGAGAGAACTCCTCATCTATGATAATCTGCTTATGCTTATAGTCTATGACGCCGAGCTGCACCAGGACACCGGCCCCATACGCTATGCGCAAGAAACCTGTGTGCCACTCAGCTTTCCCGGAGCGGGTGCCTTCGGGGGTAATTGCAAGGTTCATGTAGTCAGTTTCCTTGAATTTACGTATCAATTGAGTGGTAAGGTCCCCTTTGCGGCTGCGGGTTACGGGTATGCCGCCAAAATGACGGAAGACATATTTAAGCGGGAAGAAAAACCAACTCTCTTTCATAAGAAAATTGGCCTTTCTTCCTACAGATTTGTACGCTAATAACCCTAAGATAAAATCCCAGTTAGAGGTGTGCGGAGCTACGCATATCACGCACTTATTGCGGCGAGGAGCCTTTAGAGAAACGCGCCAGCCGAAAGTTTTCAAGAGTAGTCCGCTGATACTCATAATCAGGAAATCAGGTTACAACAGGTTGAGCTTATGCCTTCTGAGCCTGCTTGGCTGCTTCGGGTATAGCTGCGTTAAACTTCTTGATAGCTTCGTTTATTGCATCAGCAAATTCTTTATTTACTTTGCGATAAAGAGCCTTGAAGAATTTTTCTTTCTCCTCGGTGTAGGCATGTTCGTTATCAAATGCACGACGAGTCTTGTCAAACTTCACGTTGCTCTTCATGATAGCCTCAGCACCTGCTTTCAGTATGCTGATGACAGCATCGTCTATCGCAGCCTTATCGGCGCCTTCGATAGTGTAAGACGCATAGGTCATGTCAGATACAATGTTGTCACATACTGTATTAATGTACTTTTTGAATTCTCTTTTATTAGCCATAATGTTTAATGTATAATGATGGGTTACTAAAATTCTCTGCTAATATAACACTTTTCTCCGACATAGGGTTAAGAAAATGCGGAAAAAATATTATTGATTATATCGGGCACAGGTCGGAAGTTCCGCTTCCCGGTGAAAGAAATAAGAAATCCCGCCTCTATCCTGAGAGATATTGGCGGGATTTTTATGTTCTTACTCGCTAAGAGTAAATAGATTCTTACTTCTTAATCTTAGCTAAGATATCCTTAATCTGCTGATCGTCGGGATTGAGAGCCAGGTACTTGTTCAGCAGCTGAGTAGCAGTGGTGAAATCCTTGTTGTTGTATGCTGCAATGCCGGCGAAGCGGTACATAGCCTTAGCGTCGTTGGCGTTGTTGTTTACAACATTATTGTCTTCCATGAGCTTGAGAGCCTGAAGGTACTCTGAGGCAGCTACTGCATCCTGCTTTGAAATCTGAGCTATGTCGCCGAGACGTTTGTGCACGAGGTATTTGAACTGACCTGCAAGCTTGGGCTCTGCCTTGAGAGCAGCTTCTTTACTAAGTTCGAAGTACTTACCCTGCACGCCGGGTTCCTGAGCTTCCTGACCGGCAACCACAGCATACTGAGAGAGTGTCCAGTATTCAGTCCCGGTGGGGTCGTTCTGTTTGGCTATATAAGAGCTGAGCATGTCGGCAGCTTCTGCATAGCGGTCGATAGCAGCAAGGGCAGAGGCTGTTTCTTTCAGCATCTCCAGATTGTCGGGATAGTGGCTGAGACCGAGCTGAAGCACGTTGATTGCTTCATCGTTCATACCGGCTTCATTGTAGTCACGGGCAATCATGGGATAAACACCGTAGGGGAGTTTGCCACCGGTTTCTTTTTGAGCTTTGAGCAGATCGGCGGCAATCTTGATTACGTTGGGGTCCTTAAGCTCGTGAGCGAACACGTAGCTCCAGCTGCGAGCGCCAAACTGTGAGGGGTCAGAAGCTACCATTGCGTTAGCCTGAGCAAGACCGGTCTGGAAATCCTTGCTGAAGTAAAGCAGCTCGAGGTAGCGGTTCTCGTCACTCTTGAAGTGGTTGGGGTTCTTCATGAGCTTTGCGTATTCGGCAGTAGCCTGAGCCACCTGGCCATCCTTGTAGAGCTTCTCGGCGAGCTCACGCTGGCCAAGAGCAGAACCGGGAGCCTGCTGCAGAAGCTCTTTCAGCTTAGCGATGGAGAAGGGAGCGTTGATGTCAAAATATGTGTCGGCATACTTTACGTAAGCTGCACCGTCAGTGGGATTAACACGGATAGCCTCTTCATATTCATTGCAGGCGTCGCCTACGAGTTTGCTGTCAGCACCCGCAGTAGCGAAAATCATGTCGCCGCGCAGAATGTAGTAATCCTGGTCATTGGGCTGGAAGTCAGCTTTGCCGGGAGCGGCAGTGATGCGCTTATACATCAGCTTCTCAGCAGAACCGAGAGCCTTGTCAATCTGCTTCTGATAGAAGCCGGGGTTGCCGTTGATTACACCGGCATTGTAGTATGCGCGAGCAATAGCTGCATATACACCGGCATCCTTCTGAGCAAGCTTTTCAGCCTTCTTCATGTTCTCTTCAGCCTCCTTGATATTGTTCTTGTAGAGAGCTACCTGGCCGAGACCTGCATAGTTGAATGCGTAATCAGGATTTGCCTGCATACCACGGTTGAAGAAATCAGCAGCTTCGGCAAGTTCCTTCTGTGCATCGGCAGTCTTGCCACGGCGCATGTCGTAGGAATAATAATCGAGCTGGATGAGACCGAGATAATAGTAAGACTCGGATTTGTCAGTACCGGCGTTGTTGAGGTTTTTCGAGAGAAGCTCATGAGCAAGCTCAATGCGGCCTGCCTTGTAGTACTCTACACCGTCTTTGTAGCCTTCAGCCATGGCTGACAGGGAGCAAGCGGCGAGCATAAGAGCAGCTATAGATTTAAACTTCATTTGTAAAAAATATTATAGGTTGTGTAATTTCTATTATCTTAGATAACGCGGAACAGGCATGGTTTATTTTCAAAGATTAAAAATAAACCATGCCTTTACCTATTTTTTTATTGTCAGTGCATTAAACATGCCCGATTTTAGTCGAGATTTACCACACGAGCATGATAGTGATAGGGGAGTACGCCTGTCTGCACCAGAATCTTCTGACCGATGAAACCGGTCACGAAACTGAAGAAGGACTTGCCTACTGAGCGGTCAGCAGCGGTAGACACCATATATATAGTGCGCACCAAAGGATATTCACCGGAGTAGATGTAAGCCTGATAAGGAGCGTAGCCCACGGGGGAGTCATCCTTGCGAACTTTGAGCACGCGCACGCGGTCTGTGAAGTCAACGGCGGTCACCTCGTCTTCATTCTGCAGATTCTTAATTCTTGTAGAATCCACTGCCTGGTTGCTGATTCGCTCCAGATGCTCGCCGAGCCAGCTTACGCTCACAAGGCCTATGGCGTGCTTGTCCTGTTCCACTACTTTGATTACGTCGGCATTGCTTTTCTGTGCAAATGTGTTTTTGGGGAAAGGCGTGTCGGCTCCCAGGAATTTGTCACGAATGAAATTGACATTTGCAGAACCTTCATGATCAAAGACGAGCTTAATTGCCGTGGTGTCCTGCCATGCAAGCTGTGTCCAACGGTTGATTTTTCCGCTGAAAATTTCTTTGATTTCCTGCACGGATAAGGTGTTTACGGGGTTCTCCTTATTTATAATAAGGGCCACCGCGTCTACAGCTATCTCCTCCTGGCGAGCTATTTTCTTGCGTTTACCTTTGAGGTAATCAAGCTGAGTCTGATTGAGAGGGCGGCTGATCACGATAAGCTGGCAGGAATCCTCCAGCAAACCGTTGATGGCATCGTTCTCGCTCATATATTTTGAAAGAATATATGCTTTGGGATATTGATATTCAAACACATCAATTTCCTGCTCCATATAGCTTTTGCAGCCTTCGTCCGCATACATGACAGCGCTCCCCTCGTCATAGCGTTTGGTCGATGACTTTGAACCGCAAGCGGAAGTCACGGCGCCAAGCATAACGGTGAGAGCTGAAAGGATGAATAGGGATTTTAACTTCATGGGAATTTATAACTGGTTAATCAATGGTCGGTTGGCATCTAAGGATTTATTGACGTGAACGCCACAAACGATAGGCGCGCCAAATACCATAAATTATAAGCAGAATACCGAGAGCCAAAGAGATGCCCGGGTTATTGAAGCTAAGGATGTCGTGGTCCACGTTCAAGATGCAGAGTATACCTACGCCGATGTAGACGATCACCATGAAAATACCGAATATCAATCCGGCGGTGCTGCCGGCGGGTTTAGAATTGTTGGAAGCCATAATTGCGATGTTTTAATTGGTTTTATTTTATTAACAACTATTAGCCCTAAACGTTCATTTCCGTCACCAATTATTTTACAGCTCTGTGTGAATCATTCATAATTTCAGCGGGGAAATGCTCGTGCAGCATATAGGGGATAAATATTTTAAGCGAAATTCTTTGAATTATTTATGAAAAATACTAATTTTGCATTGTGAATTATTAAATCAGAATATTATGTCCAACACAATACCTACTCCGCAGGAGCGACTCGCCGCTCTGCGTCAGCACACTGGAATGTCTCTCAAGAAAATGAGCGAAGAGGCCGGCATTAAAACCGCCCAGACTCTTTATGAAATCAAGAATGGCAAGCACTCCTTTTCGAGCGAAGTGGCCAAAAAGCTTCATGAGCGTTGGCCGGAGCTAAGCCGCGGTTGGCTGATGAGCGGCGAAGGCGAAATGCTGCTTAACGCTGTATCTTCCCCGCAAGTAAAGCAGGGGGACTACGTGCCTTTGATGCCTGTGTCGGCGTTTGCCGGTCCCATCAAGTCCTTTTTGTCGGAAAGCGTGGAGTTGCGCGATTGCGAGTCAATCCTCTCCCCCTCGCCCGGTGCCGAACTCGCTATTCCTGTCTGTGGCGACAGCATGGAGCCAATGCTGCATGACGGTACCATCATATTCATAAAGAAAATCAATGACCGTGCCTTCATCCCCTGGGGGCAGACTATGGTTATTGACACTGAAAATGGCGCGTTTGTAAAGGATATTTTCCCCGGCGACTCAGAAAATATCATTGCACGCAGCAAGAATCCACGCTATCCCGACATGCACATTCCTCACTCAAGCATCTACGGAATTTACAGAGTGGTCAACGCTATCCGTTCTTTTGGTGTAATGTAAACAGCTCGTACTTATTATGAAAAGAGCCATTATTTCCCTCACATTAGGTACACTTTTAACGATTCCCACAATGGCACAACAGAAAGTAATTCAGACAGCCGGGCGCGATGCACTTGGCGAATTTGCCCCTGAATTTGCAAGACTTAATGATGACATTCTTTTCGGCGAGGTCTGGAGTCGCAATGACCTGCTTTCTTTGCGCGACCGCAGCCTGGTGACTATAACCTGCCTTATCTCGCAGGGAATCACCGACTCATCGCTGAGATACCACCTGCAGGAGGCAAAGAAAAACGGAATCAACCGCACGGAAGCAGCCGAAATTATCACTCACATAGCATTTTATGCCGGTTGGCCTAAGGCTTGGGCGGCGTTCAACCTTGCAAAGGAGGTTTGGAATGAGGACATAAAGGGCGACGATGCTCGCTCGGAATTTGAACGCGAGATGTTTTTCCCGATAGGTGAACCGAACACAGCATACGCAAAATATTTTATCGGCAACAGCTATCTCGCTCCTGTTTCGCAGTCGCAGATACCATTCTTCAATGTTACCTTTGAGCCCGGCTGCAGAAACAATTGGCACATTCATAAAGCCGATAAGGGCGGCGGCCAGATGCTCGTAGGTGTAGCGGGCCGCGGATGGTATCAGGAGGAGGGGAAAGAGCCCGTAGAGATACTTCCCGGCACAGTAATTCATATCCCCGCCGGAGTGAAGCATTGGCATGGAGCCGCCAAAGATTCCTGGTTCGCTCACTTGGCTTTTGAAGTGCCGGGGGAGAACACCGAGAATGTCTGGCTTGAACCGGTCACAGCCGAGCAATATGATTTACTGCCGTGAAAATGCTAATATTCATGCTGTAAGCATATATTATATTTTGCAGTGACGGAAATTCTTATTAACTTTGCACGTTTAATGGCTCATGCTGTGCGTTTTTCATTGAAAAGCGAATATGGGCTGAGTTATTCGTAATAATTAGTTAAACTTATAGATAATGTATAGAACAGCTACATGCGGAGAACTTCGTCTGAGCGATCGCAATAAAGAAGTAACCATCGCCGGATGGGTGCAGCGCAGTCGCAAAATGGGCGGCATGACATTTATTGATGTCCGTGACCGTTACGGTATCACTCAAGTGGTATTCAGCAATGAACTTAACCCTGAATTGGTTGAAGCCGCTTCAAAGCTCGGCCGCGAATATGTAGTGCAAATCACCGGTAAGGTTGAGGAGCGTGCGTCAAAGAACCCCAATCTCCCCACTGGCGACATAGAAATTCTTGCCACCGATCTGAAGGTGCTCAATAAGAGCGAAGTTCCCCCCTTCACCATTGAGGAGAACACGGATGGCGGCGATGATCTGCGCATGAAGTATCGTTATCTTGATTTGCGTCGTCCCTCGCCCCGCGCCAACCTTGAGTTGCGCCACCGCATGGCGTTTGAGATTCGTCGCTATCTCGATGCCAATCATTTCCTGGAAATTGAGACTCCTATTCTCGTGAAATCCACACCCGAAGGAGCACGCGACTTTGTGGTGCCCTCACGCATGAATCCCGGTGAGTTCTATGCTCTCCCCCAGAGCCCCCAGATTTTCAAACAGCTTCTTATGGTCAGCGGTTTCGACCGTTATTTCCAGCTGGCCAAGTGCTTCCGCGACGAAGACCTCCGCGCTGACCGTCAGCCTGAATTCACTCAGGTGGACTGCGAGATGAGCTTCGTGGAGCAGGAAGATGTAATCAATATGTTTGAAGGTCTCGTTAAGCATATCTTCAAGTATGTAAAGGGCATTGACTTCACAGAAGCTTTCCCCCGCATTACTTGGGACGATGCAATGAAATATTATGGTTCTGACAAGCCTGACATCCGTTTTGGAATGAAGTTCGTGGAGCTCACTGATTTGGTGAAAGGCAAAGGCTTTGCCGTGATGGATGACGCTGAGTACACCGCAGGTATTTGCGTTCCCGGCTGTGCAGGCTACACTCGCAAGCAGACCGATGAGCTGACAGATTTTGTGAAGCGTCCGCAAATCGGTGCCAAAGGTCTTGTTTGGGTTAAGATTGCCGAAGATGGTTCAATCAAGAGCTCTGTAGGCAAATTCTTCACCGATGAGCAGCTTAAGGAATGGGCCTCTGCAATGAACGCCAACCCCGGCGACCTGCTTCTCATTCTCAGCGGTGCGACTGCCAAGACTCGCAAGGCTCTCGGCGAGCTCCGCCTTGAGATGGGTAACCGTCTCGGCCTCCGCCCGAAGAATGTGTTTGCGCCATTGTGGGTTATTGATTTCCCCCTCTTCGAGTGGGATGAGGAGACTCAGCGCTACTATGCTATGCACCACCCCTTCACCGCGCCCAATCCCGAAGACATACCTCTGCTTCATTCGGACACTGGAAAAGTGCGTGCCACTGCTTACGATATTGTGGTTAACGGCACTGAGCTGGGTGGTGGTTCAATCCGTATCCATGACAGCAGACTTCAGGATACCATGTTTGAACTGCTCGGCTTCACTCCCGAAAAGGCTCATGAGCAGTTCGGCTTCCTGATGAATGCCTTCAAGTATGGTGCACCTCCTCACGGTGGTCTGGCTCTCGGCTTCGACCGTTTTGTGTCTATGCTTGCTGAGCTTGATTCAATTCGCGACACTATCGCCTTCCCGAAAAACAACTCCGGTCGCGATGTCATGAATGAGTCACCCTCACCCATTGATGAGGCTCAGCTTGAGGAACTTCAGCTTAAGTTAGACCTCAAAGATTGAGAGCAAAAGAGGATAGAACAAATATCAGATAACAAAGAATGCCATCCGTAAAGGACATAATATCAAGTCTTGAGTCCTACGCTCCGTTAGCGTTGCAGGAGAGCTACGACAATGCCGGTCTTCAGATAGGAGACCCGGCGGTCGATGCTACTGCGGCTTTGCTCTGTCTGGACGTGACGGAGCGGACTATAGATGAGGCGATTAAGCGTGGTTGCAATTTGGTTATCTCTCACCATCCGCTGCTGTTCGGTTCGGTTAAGAACATCACGACGGAAGATGAGCGTGGCCGTACAATCATAAAAGCTCTTAAAAACAATATCTCCATCTACTCTGCTCACACTAATCTTGACCGCGCCCGTCAGGGTGTAAGCATGGAGATAGCAGCCTCACTGGGACTTGAGAATGTAAAGGTGCTTGAGCCGGACAATGCCGACCATTCGGTAGGTCTCGGAGCCATTGGTGACATCAACCCTATGCCAGCTCTTGAATTCCTTCGTAAAGTGAAGGATATATTCGGAGTGAAGTGTCTGAAGTATTCCGCTTCTTTCCACGCACTGATTGTCAAAAGGATAGCAGTGTGCGGAGGAGCCGGCGCTTCATTGATACGCAAGGCTGTGAATGAGGGTGCTGACGCCATCGTTACCGGCGACGTCAAGTATCATGATTTCACCACTTGGGGCAAGCGTATTCTCATAGCAGATATAGGTCATTTTGAGAGTGAACTTTGCACCAAAAAGATTTTCAAACATATTATCGCGGAACGTTTCCCTGAATTCAGCACATATAATTCAGAGGAGGAGACTAATCCGATTAACGTATTGTAAAATATTTATAAACTGTATATGGCAACTGAAAGCAAGAAATCAGAAAAGGACCGCAGCGTAGAAGATCGTCTCAGAACCCTCTTTGAGCTTCAGTCAATTCTTTCAGAAATCGACCGCATCAAGATTCTTCGCGGTGAACTTCCTAACGAGGTGAAGGACCTGGAAGATAATATCGCTCGTTTCAACACCCGTATCGAGAAGTACCAAGAAGAAATTGCTGCTCTTAAAAAAGATATTGCCACCAAGAATGGTGAAATCTCAGAACGTCAGGCTAAGATAGCTCGCTACAAGGAGCAGCAGGACAATGTGCGCAATAACCGCGAATTTGATTTCCTCAACAAGGAGATAGAATTTGAGGGTCTTGAGATTCAGCTCGCTGAGAAGAAAATACGTGAAGCTACAGCAGCTCGCGAGGCAAAAGAGGCTGAGATTGTAAAGACTAAGGAGGAACTTGCCGACGGTGAGCACATCCTCGACGAAAAGCGCGCAGAGCTTGCAGCAATTGTGAGCGAAACTAAGGCAGAAGAAGAGAATCTCCGTGCGCGTGCGCTTGAGCTCGAGCCGATTATCGACCCCTACACTCTTGCTGCATTCAAGCGTATCCGCAAAAATGCCCGCAACGGTCTCGGCATTGTGACTGTGCAGCGTAATGCTTGCGGTGGTTGCTTCAACCGTATCCCCTCGCAGCGTCAGCTTGAAATCAAGATGCACAAGAAGATTATCGTGTGCGAATACTGTGGCCGCATCATGATTGATGCCAAGCTTGCAGGCATCGAAGAGGAGGTAGTGGAAGCACCAGTAACAAAGCGTCGTTCCTCTCGTGCTAAAGCTGAGAAATAAATCAGCCGTTAACAGCCTTAAATATTAACCGGATTTTAAAGGCTTTAAAATACAGATACAGACGCATCCATACCCTGGTGCGTCTGTATTTTTTCTAACTAACGTAATAAAATCTATAATGAAAAAACTCAACTTATTATTTGCGTTGGCTTTGTCACTGCTACTTCCTTCTCTCACTCGGGCAGCGAATTATGCGTGGCCGGCCAACTATGTTGGTGTGATGCTCCAAGGCTTCTATTGGGACTCATACACTGACACTAAATGGACAAACCTCACCGCCCAGCGCGATGAATTGTCAAAGTACTTCACGCTTATCTGGGTGCCGAATAGTGCTAAATCAGCTTCCGGCTACATGGGTTATGATCCTGTTTACTGGTTTACGAATCACAACACTCGCTTCGGCACAGAAGCTGAGCTACGCGCCATGATTGCAGCCTATCGCGAGAAGAATGTAGGCATAATCGAAGATGTAGTGGTCAATCACCGCAGCGGCAAAAGCAACTGGACTGACTTCCCGGCAGAGCAGTGGAATGGCAAAACGTGGCAATTAGGCCCGGAGCACATTTGCAGTACCGACGAAGTGCGCAATGCTTCCGGTCAGGCAAAACCCACCGGCGCTCCCGACACTGGCGAAGACTTTGACGGCAGCCGCGACCTTGACCATACTAATGCTACCGTGCAGGATAACGTAAAGAATTACTGCAAGTTCCTGCTTGATGACCTCGGCTACTCCGGTTTCCGCTACGATATGGTGAAAGGCTATGCCGGCCGTTTCAACAAGATATACAACGAATACTCAAAGCCCCGCTTCTCTGTTGGAGAATACTGGGATGGCGAGTATGATGCGTTAGCAGCATGGATCGAGGCAACCGGGCGCCAGTCAGCCGCTTTTGATTTTGCTTTCAAATACAGAGTCAACGAGGCATTTACTTCCGGCGACCTGACAAAACTCTGCTGGAAAGCTAATGGCACAACCGACCAGCCTGCCGGTCTGATTCATTTCGGCTATGCGCAGTATGCAGTGACATTCATTGACAACCACGACACCTATAGAGATGGTTCAAAGTTTACCGGCAACGTGCTGGCAGCTAATGCCTTCATGCTTTTCTCTCCCGGTACTCCTTGCGTTTTCCTTCCTCACTATAAGGAAAACAAGGCAGCCATCCAGCGTATGATAGACATACGTAACTCCGCAGGTATTCATAACATGTCGGCAGTGAAAGTGCTCCGTACAAGCCGCGACTGTTACATGGCCGAAGTGACCGGCAATAAAGGCAAAGTAGTAGTAAAAGTCGGAAGCGCCATGGTGAGCCCCGATGGCTACGCAGACTCTGACATCAAAGCCTCAGGCGACAGTTATTGTATCTGGACCAAGGTCAACGTAGTGACCGGTGCACCCACCAGCGGCGGCTTGCGCGAAGAGTCATCAACTATTGAACCTGACCCGGATCTCGATCCTCAGGATGATTTCATGGTATATTTCGACAACACTTCTGCAAAGTGGACTACACCTCACTTGCACTATTGGGGTGGCGAAGAGAGCACATGGCCCGGCGTGGCAATGTCTAAAATCGATGGTAACATCTGGGGCTACAAAGTGCCTGGAGGCACAACCGGCTTGCTCTTTAACGCCGGCGATGGCGATGCTACAAAGACTGAGGATTTCACAGCAGTAGTCAATGGTCTTTATAGCACCTCCGGCCTTATCGGTACTTACACCGGTGCCGGTGGTGATAACGAAAATAATGACTCGTTCCCCGCAAATCTCTATCTTGTGGGCACTATCAATGGCCACCCCTGGGCTACAGCTTCAGGTGTTAAGCCCACCTCAGCAGACAATGGCGTTTACACTTTCGAGAATGTAACCGTAGATGATGCAGGCGAAGGCTTAGGCTACTTCACATTCCTCACTGCTCTCGATGCAGTAGACGGGGAATGGGATGGTGCTAACCAGTCTGACCGCTATGGGGCCGCTGAGAAAGATGAACTGATAGCCCCGGGGGTGAACGCCACCATACAAAAATACACAAAGATGGTGGATGCTATGGCTGCTCAAAGCTGGAGTATTGAGCCCGGCACATATAACATTGTAGCCGACCTAAAAGATATGAAACTCAGAATTTCAGACACTAATGGCGTCTCTGCAATAATCAGTCTTGAGGCACCGATATACTTTAATCTGCAGGGTAACCCCGTCAACAATCCCGGCAAGGGAATCTATATTGTGAAGCGAGGCACAAAAGTAACTAAAGAAATAGTGAAATAATACTCTCAAAAGCTAAATCAGGAAGCGCTCAGCGGAAATTTTAAAAAAAGTCCGTCTGAGCGCTTTTCTTTTTTGGAGAAGCGAGGAAAAAATGTTAATTTCGCACGATGGAAATCTTAAGACCTAAATCTATGATTAAATCCTGAAAATCACTCTTACTATAAATCTATAGAAATAAACTAAACCCAATTTATTATATGGCACAACCCGTCATCACTTCACTGCGCGACAAGGCATCCATGCGTTGGCTTGCGCTCGCGCTACTTGCGGGAGCTATGTTCTGTTCATACATCTTTATGGACGTGCTCTCGCCAATCAAAGACCTTCTGCAATCTACTCGTGGCTGGGACTCCACCGCTTTCGGCACGATGCAGGGCTCCGAGACATTCCTTAACGTATTCATTTTCTTCCTGATTTTTGCGGGTATTATCCTCGACAAGATGGGTGTGCGTTTCACAGCACTCCTCTCCGGTGTGGTAATGCTGGTAGGCGCTACAATCAACTGGTATGCGCTCACCGACTCCTTTATCGGAAGCAGTCTTGACACTTGGTTTACAAATCATTTGAATTACATTCCCGGTTTCGATGAGCTTGGTATCTCACCGTTCTACAAAGGCATGCCGGCATCAGCAAAACTGTCAGCCGTAGGCTTCATGATATTCGGTTGCGGCGTGGAGATGGCAGGCATCACCGTAAGTCGCGGCATTGTTAAGTGGTTTAAAGGCAGAGAGATGGCTCTGGCCATGGGCTCCGAGATGGCACTCGCTCGTCTGGGTGTAGCTACCTGTATGATCTTCTCTCCGATGTTCGCTGAAATGGGCGGCAAAGTCGATGTAAGCCGTTCAGTGGCTTTCGGCGTAGTGCTGCTCATGATTGCTCTGATGATGTTCATAGTCTACTTCTTCATGGACCGTAAACTCGATTCTCAGACTCACGAGGCCGAGGAGAAGGATGATCCCTTCAAGATTTCTGACCTTGGCAAGATTCTCTCCAGCCTTGGCTTCTGGCTTGTTGCATTGCTTTGCGTGCTCTATTATTCAGCTATCTTCCCGTTCCAGAAGTATGCTGTGAATATGCTTCAGTGTAACATCGAGTTTTCTCCGCTCCCCGCCGATTCATTCTGGAAGACCGAAGCGGTGACCTACATTCAGTATGCGATAATGCTTGTGGTTGCAGCCACCGCATTCGCCGGTAACTTCGCAAAGAAAGCTGCTATGAAGGGTCTGCTCTTCGGCATCTCAATAGTATCCCTCGTGGTATATTGCTGGATGGGCTACGAGAAACAGAGCGCAGGCGCAATCTTCGCTGTGTTCCCCCTGCTTGCAGTTGGCATCACTCCCATACTTGGTAAGTATGTGGACCATAAAGGTAAGGCTGCTTCCATGCTTGTTCTCGGCTCACTGTTGCTCATAGCCTGTCACCTGACATTTGCATTCATTCTCCCGATGTTCAAGGGCAACGCAATAGGTGGTGTAACAATAGCTTACATTACAATCCTGGTTCTCGGCGCATCATTCTCTCTGGTGCCCGCTTCACTTTGGCCCTCAGTGCCTAAGCTGGTTGACTCCAAGATTATCGGTTCTGCATACGCTCTTATTTTCTGGATTCAGAACATCGGCCTTTGGCTCTTCCCCATGCTCATCGGTAAGGTTCTTACGTCTACAAACACCGATATTGAAGCGAAGGTGGCTGCCGGCCAAATGAGTGAAGAGGTTGCATCAGTAAGCTACAACTACACTTGGGCACTTGTGATGCTCGCTTGTCTGGGCGTAGCAGCGCTCTTCATCGGCCTGTACCTGAAAATTGTAGACCGCAAGAAGCATCTCGGCCTTGAGCTCCCGAACATCGCTCCTGAAAACAGAGCTGAGATTGCCGAGGCTGAGATGGCAGATGCCGAGCTTTAATGCACTTTTATAGTTAACTCTATATACTTTTTAATGAGTCGGACGTTATATTATTATTAACGTCTGACTCTCTTATTTAAATGAAAGTAATTACCCGATATATATCACTTTTGCTTCTGCTATGCGTGGCGTCCTCAGCATGGGCTGAAACAGTAAGCCAGAAGGAGGCTAAGCGAGTGGCCACGCTGTTCTTTAACAGTGCCTACGGTCAGGTTATGGCCGACCCCGTGTATGTCTACAACGGTAAGCGCCTGACTACCGACAGACTCTTTTCTCCCTTCTATGTCTTCAATCATCCTGCCGGTGGCTTTGTGGTTATCTCTGCTGAAAACAAGGCTTTTCCCATCCTTGGATTCTCACTGGCCGAGCGCTTTAATCCTGATAAAATAGGGGAGAAGACTACTGATTTGCTGCGCATGTATGCCCGGCATATAGAGAATGTGAGATACGACAGCGAAGTGCCTTTTCAGGCTATAGAAGCATGGCAAAACCTCCCGGTGCATATTAATGAAATCCTGACAGCTGACAGAGTGATTACCGATCAACTCATCTCTGCCGATGAAGCCGAAAATGAGATTTGGTTCACAGCCGAATCCAATGATGCTGAAGCCTCGACTTCAGGTTTCTATACACCGGACCAGTGGCTTGAACAAATTAACACTGAGCTCGCCACCAAGCGTAATCTGCCGTTAGGAATCATTACGGAGAATAGTATCACGCCCGTTGTTGTGCAGGGGCATCAAGGCGATTTTTATCGCTTAAGTCTTGATCAACTCAACCGGCAGTTGTGGCGCCTGCTGCCTACTGAAATCCTGAACCAGGGGGAAATTGCAGTCTTCGGCAATCCTCCCACCGTTCCTGAAGTTGAAATAGCAGAGGAACCCTTTGCTTTTTACAATGCAATGATGGCCGATAATCTGCAGGAGTATCAGTCCGATCGCGCAGCTATTGAGGATGCATTGGTGGTGACCGACCCGCTTATTCGTGGCTTGGGACTGGGTTATTATAGCGTGACACTGCCGGAGCCGGCGGTGAGCATGCGTGTGTTTAATTCCACCGGCGCACAGATGAGCAGCGAAAAATTCAGGGATACAAACACTGCGTTTGTAGATTTGACAAAGCTCCCGACAGGACTCTATTTTGCTGTAATTTTCGGCGAATCAGGCCAGCCTTACGGCATTAAACTATTTCGATAAACTGAATCTTTAACCTGTAGCTATAACCTGTATCTAACATATCAATTATCTAAAATAAAATGAAATTCCTTAATTCAAAATTATGGATTGGCATAATCTTTATCGTCATCATTCTTATACTTTGTCTGAGCTTTACCAGCCGTAAATATTGGTGGTGCTACATAGATGTTTTCTTTTTCTTTATGGGTGCGTTTTGCCAACTGATGGCGCTTACCCTTGGCGTGAAGATACCTAAGGCCGGCGCTAAACTGTCGATGATAGCGGCAGTCTTTGCCATTCTGGGTTTAGTCTCATTAATAGTGGAGGCAATATTGCTGTTCGGTGTTTTCTGAATTAAAAAGACTCAAACTCGCCGCGCGATTCCCGTGCTGTCGGCGATTTACTAAGATAATATGCAGATTATACCTTAGTTTTCGCGAATTTTTTTTACCTTTGTCATCTAATTAGCCATTTGGCCTCCGGCCAATTAATTATCTACTGTCATGAAAGGTATTAAAACACGCTTGGCGATAATGAACTTCCTCGAATTTGCAGTTTGGGGCAGTTATCTCGTATGTCTTGGTAACTATCTCGGAAGTGCCGGACTTGGTGGAGACATCGCCTGGTTCTATTCAGTGCAGGGCATTGTTTCTATTTTCATGCCTGCCATAATGGGTGCGATAGCTGACAAATTTGTTCAGCCGCAGAAATTGCTTGGTTATTGCCACTTCTTTGCTGCTATCTTCATGCTCCTTGCGTGGCACTACGGATGCAATCACCCCACTCTGGAATTCTGGCCCTTCTTCTCTCTCTACACACTCAGCGTGGCTTTCTTTATGCCCACCATAGCGCTGTCTAACACCGTGGCCTTTTCTCTACTGAAGCAATCGGGCCTCGACACTGTCAAGGATTTTCCGCCTATTCGTGTGCTCGGCACAGTCGGTTTCATTGCAGCCATGTGGTTTGTCAATGGTTTTTATATGTACGATGGTTCGGTAGGTTTCTCACTCACCAACCCTGCAGGCACAGGACCGGACCCCCGCTTCCAGTTCTCTGTAAATCAGCTGGCAGTATGCGCTATGCTCGGTATCCTGCTCTTCCTTTATTGCATGCTTCTCCCCGCATGTCAGTGCGCGGCAAAGGGACTGAAAAGCAAAGGTTTTGCAGCTATGTTCGGACTCGACGCTTTCAAATTGTTCAAGAAAAAGCAGATGGCCCTCTTCTTCATATTCTCAATGCTGCTGGGCGTCTCTCTGCAGATTACAAATGGATTCGCCACACCGTTCATTTCATCATTTAAGGCGCTGCCGGAGTACCTGGACTCCTTCGGTGCAAATAACGCCACATTGCTCACCTCGCTTTCCCAGATTTCTGAGGCGCTGTGCATTCTGCTGATTCCCTTCTTCCTCAAGCGATTCGGCATCAAGAAAGTAATGATGATAGCTATGGCAGCTTGGGTTTTCCGTTTCGGATTCTTCGGCATTGGTAACCCGGGCAGCGGAGTTTGGCTGTTCATTTTATCAATGATAGTCTACGGTGTAGCCTTTGATTTCTTCAATGTGTCCGGAGCCCTCTTCGTAGAACAGGAAACATCTCCTAACATCAAGGCTTCAGCGCAGGGCCTCTTCATGCTCATGACAAACGGCATCGGTGCCACTGTCGGCACACTCGGCGCCGGGGCTATCATCAACTACTTCTGCTCTTGGCAGGCGGTAGATGGCGCATCCTATCTTTTAGGTAATGAGGGAACAAATGGATGGACCGGTGCTTGGCTTGTATTTGCTGCCTACGCGTTGCTGGTGTTCTGCCTCTTCGGCGTACTGTTCAAATATCGCCATCAGCCTAATAATAACGTTACTGTTGACGAGGTAGCTCCGGCCGCCGGTGACCCTGAAGGATACGTAGATTTGTAAGTAACCCGCTATAACGAATGATTCAGTTTTATTTGCCTGACATATCCACGATGCCGGTGCTTCCGGAGTCGGAAAGCGGACACTGTGTGCGGGTGCTACGCATGCGTGAAGGCGATGAACTTATTTGCGTCGATGGCAAAGGCAATCGCTACACTTGCTCCATACTTGAGGCTCACCCCAAGCACGTGCAACTCCAGGTAATTTCAAAAGAAGAAGTGCCGCAGTGCTGGAAAGCAAACATCCACCTCGCGTTTGCGCCCACTAAGCACATGGACCGAGTGGAGTGGATGCTTGAGAAATGCACGGAGATGGGTATAAATTCATTTGTACCGGTCAGGTGTGACCGCAGCGAGCGAAAAGATGTGAAGTCAGAGCGCTTGGAAAAGATACTTGTATCGGCAATGAAGCAGAGCCTTAAAGCCACGCTTCCTGAGCTCGATGCAATGACCCCTTTGCGGCAGCTGCTCACGGCAGACATTCCCGGCAGTAAATTCATAGGCTATTGCAGCGATGAAGTGACCCGCAGGGAGTTCAGCAAAGAATATATCCCGGGTACTGATGTCACCATACTTATTGGCCCTGAGGGGGATTTTTCACCCGAAGAGGTAAAAATAGCTGTGGACAACGGTTGGATTCCCGTGACATTTGGCGACAGCCGCTTGCGTGCCGAGACAGCCGGAATATTTTCTGTAGCGGCTGTTCACGCTATTAATCAAAAAGAATTATAGAAACATGAATAATATAAAGTTATCAGAATATCTCTCCTCATCACCTGTAGGCAATTTCTTTCTGCTTGCAGGACCCTGTGTGATAGAGGGTGAAGAGATGGCTCTGAGCATAGCCGAACATCTGAAGGAGATAGGTACTAAGCTACAGATACCTCTTGTGTTTAAGGGCAGTTACCGCAAAGCAAATCGCTCGCGCCTCGATTCTTTTACTGGAATTGGCGATGAAAAGGCTTTAAAAATTCTGGCTAAGGTTAAGGAAACTTTTGATATTCCTGTAGTGACTGACATTCACCAAAGCAGTGAGGCTCAGATGGCCGCTGAATATGTCGACATGCTGCAGATTCCCGCATTTCTTTGTCGACAGACCGAGCTACTCGTTGCGGCTGCCAAAACCGGTAAATATGTAAATATTAAAAAAGGGCAATTCCTCTCGCCGGAATCAATGGCAAATGCTGTCAACAAGGTAAGAGCTGCCGGTAACAATGAGGTGGCAGTGACTGACCGAGGCACAACATTCGGTTACACCGACCTAATCGTAGACTTCCGCGGTATCCCCGTCATGCGCGACGAATGTAAATGTCCTGTAATAATGGATATTACCCATTCTCTCCAGCAGCCAAATCAGAGCAGTGGTGTGACAGGTGGTCTCCCCTCAATGATTTCTACCATAGGCAAAGCGGCAATAGCTGTCGGCGCCGACGGTCTGTTTATTGAAACGCATCCCAATCCCGCTGTTGCAAAAAGTGATGGCGCCAATATGCTGCCGCTTGACAAGATTGAATCGCTCTTAAGAAATCTCACAACCTTGAGGATGGCAGTCAATTCATTAGACTTTTAATTTCTGAAACAATGAACTTTCGCAAATATATAGTAGCCGCATCAGTAGGCATGGCCTTGGCTGTTAATGCCCAGTCTATCAATCCACTGACGCAGGCTATGCTTGACGGTTACGAGACACTCCTGGCCGAAAACCCTAAAGATTATCGCACACTTTATGAGCGTGCCTCTCAGTATTATCGTTTGTCTCGCTATGACCTTGCGCTTAACGATATTAAGAAGGCCATAGAGTTTACCCCCGCAAAAGACAAGGATCAGCTTTCTTCCGAGTATGGACTTTGTGCAGACATTTACACTCAGATGCAGGATTATTCCGCTGCGCTTGATGCTGTGAACAATGCGCTTGTACAGACTCCCAACAGTTATCCTTTACTTTACATGAAGGGTAATATATGTCTCTATCTTAATGACTTAAAAGCCGCCGCCGGTTGCTTTCAAGCCATGCGTCGCATGAATCCCCGCAGTCAGGAGGCCGTGATAGGCAACGCTATTGTAGCCGTCAGGGAACTGAACTTCGGTCAGGCATCGGAACTGCTTAAGGATGCAGAAAGACTTGACCCTTCAAACTATCTCACTTATTGCCGCATAGGTGATATTCATAGGGAAATGGGCATGCATCGTCAGGCAGCCAGTGATTACATCAGTGCCTTTAGCCTCAATTCTTCAAGCGAGCGCCCTATGTCGTCAATGCTCTCTCTGGCCAAAGAAAATTATGGCGCTACAGTGGAAGCTGTAGACTATGCTCTGACTCAAACTTCCAACACTGTGCCCCTAAATTTCCTTAAGGCGAATATTGCATTAAACGCCGGGAAATACGCTGAGGCCTATGAGGCCTATCAGCAGCTTCTGACCGACGAGGCTCAGACAGCTATACTGGCCCCCTCGGTGGCAAAAGTTTGCCTTGGTATGGGCAATATTCAGGAGGCGGATAAGTATGCCAACATGGCTCTTCAGCGCAATAATAATGCAGCAAATAATCTGACCAAAGCTCAGATTGAAGAAAGTGCCGGCAACATTGCATCTGCCCTCATATATGCCGAAAACTCCCTGAGAGCAAACGGGGATAGTCCGGACGCAATAATGGAGGTAGCAAGTTTGCAGACTGCATCCGGCAACTTCGAAGACGCGCTTCGCACTCTTGCCAATGCATTATTGCTGGACCCTTCAAACACTAATTATCTGCTTCTAAGGGGGTATATTCAGAGTAAATGTCAGAATAACGCAGCGGCCGGAAATATTGACTTTCAGCGTGCTATCAATGCCTCCTTAGGTGATGATTCAGGCGTAGCATCCAAGGCAATAGCTCAGGCCCTGTCCGGTCTCAAACTCGATGCTCAGTCTACCATAGCACCCCTGGAAAGTAAAGCCGAGATTAATCCGGAGACTGCAATCTTAGTAGCACAATATTATAAGTTGGCCGGCAATGCAAGCAAAGCCGCTGAGTATAAAGCAAAAGCCAAGGCTCAGGGATATGAAGATGAATACATTATGTCCTATTCGCTTAACCCGATTCTCTCGCTTAAAGGCATTTAAACTGACTTTAAATGGCTAAGAATGAAAACTTTGTAATAGCGGATGCCGGTGGCACATCCACGACGTGGCTTCTTTGCAGCGCCGCCGATGGGCCTGACAGCTACGTATATGGTTCAGGCATAAATGCTACTGTGCAGTGCGCACAGAGTGTAGCTGACTGCGTGGCTCAGGCCACGGCTTTGCTCCGCGAAGCCGATAGGGTATATTTTTACGGAGCAGGTTGCAAAGGTGATTCTAACATGGCAAAAGTTTCAGACGCCATTAAAGCAATTAATCCCTCAGCAGAAATTGAGATTCACAGCGATTTGTTAGGTGCCGCACGTGCGCTTTTCGGAAAGAGTCCCGGCATAGCCTGCATACTCGGAACCGGTTCAAATTCCTGCGTGATAAATAGCGGTGACATCGTAATGAATACACCCCCTCTCGGGTACCTGATTGGTGATGAGGGGAGTGGTGCTTCGTTAGGAAGGCGACTGCTTAGAGAGGTGCTTCGAGACAACCTGACGGACTCTGAAATTATCGCTGATATTGAGCATATAGCAGGTGGGAAAATTGAGAATATAGTTTCTGAGGTGTACTCTTCCGAGGCTCCCAACAAGTATCTCAGTCAGTTTGCTCCGGTGCTCAGTAAGCACATTCAGAATACTGATGTTCAGAATATTGTCACCTCAGAACTTAAGCTTTTCTTTAATTCATGCATCCGACCATATAAAGATTCCGGATTTAAGCAGATAGGCTTTATCGGTTCAGTGGCAGAAGCATTTCAAGATATAATAAAAAATCTATGTAAAGAGGAGGACCTTGCATTCACTAAAGTTATTAAGAATCCAATGGAAGGACTCATAAATTATCATCAGAACTACAAATGAAGATATTCAGACTTAAGACTATACTTTGTCTTTCACTGCTTTGTTTAGGCTACACCTCAGTGAAGGCAGATTCATATTATGATAGACGGGTTTCACTCTTCGAATTCCTCCCTGTCTATGAAAACGACATCGTGTTCTTAGGCAACTCAATTACTGATGGCGGTGAATTTTCCGAGCTGTTGAAAATGCCTAATGTGAAGAACAGAGGCATAGCATCGGACGTAATGGGAGGAGTGGAAAAACGCCTTGACCAAGTGCTCCGCGGGCATCCGCAGAAGCTCTTTCTGTTGATTGGTATCAATGACGTATCTCACAAGCTGACAGTGGAGCAGCTTGCTTCCCGCTATTCAAAATTGGTGAAGAAAATCAGGGAGATATCGCCTGACACTAAGGTTTATCTTCAGAGTGTGATGCCAATTAACAATGACTTTAAGCGCTACAAATCCCTCTATGGCACCGAGAATGTAATTAAGGGCTTCAACAATCAGATAGCGCGTATTGCTGATGAAGAGGGCTGCGTATTCATTGATTTGACAGCGGCTCTGTCTGACCCCAAGACCGGAAAACTCAAACGTAATTTTACTAATGACGGTTTGCATCTCACCGGCGCCGGCTATAAAGCATGGATGGAAGTTGTGGAACCTTATGTCAAGGAATAAGTAAGTGTCAATTGTTAATAGCATGTAATGCTTGCTTATGAAATTGATACAGTTTAAATTTTGATACTTGTATTATGATTCGCCTTTCAAAATATGTATTGTCGTTAATATTGCTCGGCTCTTTTGCTCCGCTTCGAGCGCAAGAGGAGGTAACCGAGACTGAGTCAAACGTAACCGTATTGCCGCCATTATTTGACTACCCCACTGTGCCGGAAGAAATCACAGAGTGGCAAGCGCGCAACAACTGGCTCGTGGAACACTTCTGGGACAATTTCGATTTCAAGCAAAAGGCAGTTGGCCATGCGCAGCTTGTGCATGCTTTCCGCACATTTACCGTGCCTATTCGCTTTGCCGATGCAAAAGTCTCGTTGAAAAGTATCGATAAGCTGATTAGTAAGCTTAAAAAACAACCGGGATTATTGCTGCAATTCACAAAAGTGGCGGAGCAGGAATGTTATGACCCCAAGACCTCAGCCGTAATAATTGACCAGGTCTATCTGCCATTCCTCGCCGCGATTCATGCCGATAAGAAATTGCCCGCAGTGCGGAAAGCTCGCTACGAGCATCAGTATCAGGCACTGAATGGTTGTCTTGTAGATGACGAGATGAAGAGCTTTGATTTTGTGGACCGCAACGGTGGCCCCACAAAGTTTAATCCCGTCGCCTCCAAATACACCATCATTGAGTTTGGCGATCCCGATTGCTCGGAATGCATTATCAACAAAGTGCGACTGGAGACTGATGAGTTACTGCAAAAGATGTGTTCCGATGGAACCGCGCAGGTCTATTTTATAATACCTGATGCCGATCCCGACGATGATTCATGGCGAAACAGAGTAGCCGACTACCCTCATTACTGGACAGTGGGGGCAGCGCCTTCGGCTGACGAGCAGATTGATTTGCGTTACACTCCCTGCATCTATGTCATAGGACCGGATAGAAAAATAATCAGCAAAAACTCAACTCCGGACCAGATTCATGCAATTCTGGCTGCTGAATAATTAGAATTCGAACTGAGAAAGCAGTCGCGTTGTTATATTAATAAAATGTAATTCACATGTCGAAATTTGAAAGGAAACACCATAGGCGCAAACGCTTGCTTCATCCATTCAAGCGTTTTTATCTGCGCACTACAGGCTATTCATACACTAACATGGGGCGTCTGTTCCTTCGCTTATTCGTGGGATTCATGCTGTTTCAGTTTGGCTTGAGGCAGTTAGGCAACGCAGACACTCTTATGATGGATTTCCCTTCACTCTGGGGCATTCCGAGCGAACTGGCATTTGACATCATGGTAAGCGTGGAGCTGATATGTTCCGTGTTTATAATGTGCGGTTTCCTTACGCGACTGATGTGCATACCACCCTTCCTGGCAATGCTCGCCGCTGAGTATTACCTTCTGTCAAGCCACGTTACGTCCTCCTATGAGCTATCGTGGCAGCAACCGGGCTACCTGCCTATCATGTTTATGGGCATCTATTTCTTTATAATCCTTGTAGGCCCGGGAAAACTCTCTATTGATTATTTCCTTTCACTCCACATCATCAATGCCGAGAATTGTAATGAAGATGCGGAACTCGAGCAAATGTAAGAAATGAAGATTGCGGTATTATTATCCGGCGGGGTAGATAGTGCTGTAGCCACTCATCTGCTGTATGAACAGGGCCATGAACTGCACCTGTTCTATATAAGGATAGGAATGGATAACGGCGAGGGTGACTGTAGCGCCGAAGAAGACATAGAGATGTGTCGCCTTATCGCTTATCAATACAACCTGCCATTTGAGGTTATTTCCCTGCATGACGAGTATTGGGAGCATGTAATGCAATATTCACTTGATACTGTCGAAGCCGGCTTGACACCTCATCCCGACATGATGTGTAATAAGATTATCAAATTCGGCTTCTTCGAACAGCGTAAGGGGCACGAGTTTGACAAAACTGCTACCGGTCATTATGCCCGCGTGTTGGAAAAAGATGGAAAGTATTGGCTCGGAACAGCCGTAGACCCCGTAAAAGACCAGACTGATTTCCTCGCTCAGATAAGCTATGACCAGCTAAGCCACATCTTGTTTCCGCTCGGTAGTTTGCCAAAGGCTGAAGTGAGAGAGATTGCAAAATCGCTGAATCTTCCCAACGCTTTCCGAAAAGACTCACAAGGAATCTGCTTCCTTGGCAAGATTAACTATAACGACTTTATCCGCAGACATCTCGGTGAGAATGAGGGAGACATCATTGATATAGCTACCGGCAAAGTGTTAGGCAAACACAAAGGCTTTTGGTTTCATACGATTGGGCAGCGTAAAGGTCTCGGTCTCAGTGGCGGCCCCTGGTTCGTAGTTAGAAAGGATGTTAAGAATAACATCATCTACGTGTCCAACGGCTATGACACTCCTCTGCAGTATGGCAAGCGCCTGCATTTAAGCGAGATGCACTGGATTACTGAGAATCCTTTTGCCGACGGAAGCACTGAGCTCGAAGTAAAATTCAAGAACAGACACAACCCCCAGTTCCACAAAGCAATAATGAAAAGGATAGGGGAGCACGAGTTCATTGTGGAATCGGAGGATCCGATTCAGGGTATAGCTCCCGGCCAATACGGAATCATATACACCCTGGATGAACAGATCTGTCTTGGTAGCGGCGTAATTATTGCCGAGCAGCCCCAAATGTAGAATTTAATTCACCCTTTCATATATGGAACAGGAAAAGAATTTAAAGCGCCTGATGTTAGTAGGCATAGCATATAATCAAAACAACGCCGGTGTATACGGACTTATACTCCAGGAAACTGACGGCCCCCGTCGCCTGCCTATTGCCATAGGCACCCAGGAGGCGCACAGCATCGAAGCCAAACTTACAGAAACCATTCCCGAGCGCCCGCTTACCCACGACCTGATGGTCAGTATCTTCCAAGCTACAGGAATAGAGCTGAATCAGATTGTCTTGAAGCAGCTTGAAAACGGCATTTATGCTGCTGACCTCTACCTGACTCAGGGTGAGCAGCAGATGGTTATAGATTCCCGTTCAAGCGATGCAATAGCTTTGGCTATACGTTTTGATGCACCGATCTATGCCACCGAGGACTTACTTGAAACAGCATCCATCCGCAGCAATCCGCGCCCGTCCGCAGGCAATAAGTCTGCAGCTGGAGCACGCGACACAGAGAAGGCTTCCGACAAAGATATGTCAGGCGAGTCAAAAGGCGCAGAACCCGAGCGCGATGTGTATGCGCAATACAGAACCAAGAGTCTAGCAAAATTGCAGGAGATGCTCCAAAAGGCTGTAGAGGAAGAGAAATACGAAGAAGCGGGCCTCATAAAGAAAGTTATAGAGGAACGCACCACTCAGGAGACAGCAGAGTGATAGATTCTTATTTTTAAACCTCGGTCTTCCGGATGTTTCAGTCTGAAAATCAGTCGGGTGTAGATAAAATTTAGCATTTACAACCCTCCTGATTATCAAAGACTTAACAAATAGCAGAAGTAGTTAAATTCAAATACTTAAAGCAATATAAACATTTTGAAATATTTTTTATTATATTTGCAAAAAATTCAATTTGATTATATTGGTCTAAATCATGAAAAACAGAAAACGCAGGGTTGAAATAATTGTAGACCTCATTAAAAACAATTGTATAGGCTCACAAGAAGAGCTTAGCAATCGTCTTGCCGAATGTGGCTATCACGTAACACAAGCCACCTTAAGCAGAGACCTCAAAATGCTTAAGACTACTAAGGTGCCGACTGACCGTGGCACTTACATGTACATATTGCCCGACAGCAATACCATAAAGGATAAGCTCCTTGCTTCCGGCCAGATGGCTATGAGCTCTGCTTATCAGCTCGGATTTATGTCTCTATCGTTCTCAGGCAACATGGCGGTAATCAAAACCCGGAACGGTTACGCTGCCGGTATGGCCTACGATTTAGATGTCAGCAATCCTCCCGAAATACTCGGTACCATAGCAGGCACTGACACAGTGTTTGCGGTGCTGAGAGAAGATGTGACACATGATCAGGCGCGCGAGGTGTTCTCCAAGCTCCTTCCGCTTGATGAGAAGATTCCCATCTATTAATCTTGTGAAGCATCAAAATATTTATAGCATAAATTGTAGGGGCGCGAATAATTCGCGTCCTTGCTGATGAAAAAGCTACACTTATAAACGATGATTAATGTAGGAATACTCGGAGCAAAGTCTCCCAAAGCCGGTGAAATAATCAGGATTCTTATCAACCATCCGGACGTAACGATTCGCAGCCTGGTAGACAAGGATATGGCAGGCTATGATGTTAAGTCCGTGCATCACGGACTGATAGGGGAGTGTACTCTCGAGTTCTCCTCTGCACTTGATTTGTCTAAAATCGATGCGATTTTCACTACGGAAGCGTCAACTTCCACCACCTCTGTAGTGTCCGGAGATAATGAAATAAGACTTATAGAGTTGGGCCGTCCTTTTGCTGAAGTCAGGAAAGAAGACAGCCTCGCTGTGTTCGGTGTGCCCGAGCTCAACCGTAAATCGCTTGTGCGCGGAGCTCGCCACGCAGTGATTCCTTCCGCTCTGGAATCAGTAGCCACAGTAGCTCTGCTTCCCCTTGCTATGCGCGACATGCTTCCCGACGAATTTACATTGAAAGTCGAAGCCTCTGATAATATTTTGGAGGAGCTTCCCGCTACAATCGAAGCCGTCTCTGAAGAACTGAGCCGCAACGGGTCTAAAAATTTCAAGATAAATTGTGAGAAGCAAGCCGCCGATTTAGGTCGCGTAATTAGGCTGTCGCTTGATATGAATCTTCCTGTTCCCGTCGACAACATCACCGACATGTACGAAGAGCTTTATGAGGACCATAATCTCACATTCGTGGTGGCGGAAGAGGTGGAACCCAACGAAGTGGAAGGCACCGACAAATGCATAATCAGCATAGACAAAGGCCCTGACGGCACCCTGCAATTGCGTGCCATGGCCGATGCCAGAATGCGCGGCGGAGCCGGCGATGCCGTTCATGTAATGAATCTGCTGATGGGTCTGTTTGAAAAGACAGGATTATCCCTGAAAGCTTCACAATACTGATTAAGTTTAAGATTTTGGGCGTAAATAAGGTTATATTATTAGGCAATGTCGGTTCCGATCCTCGGATGTACTATCCAGAGGCAGGGGGCGCTATGGCTCTTTTCTCGCTTGCTACCAACGAGACTATCGGCGGCCAGGACCGCACGGAGTGGCACAACATAGTCTGCACAGGCCAACAAGCCGAATATGCTGAAAAATATATTCGCAAAGGCACCCGCCTTTACCTCGAGGGCAAGCTACGCACCCGCAGCTACACCGACAAACTTCACATTCAGCGCACAAGAACTGAGATTTACATAGAAACTTTTGAAATACTCGGGCGCGTCAGCTGACGCCCCCTTAAGTAATTTTTATAGATTATGAGAAAATGGCGTATTGAGGATTCCTCAGAACTATATAACGTTCCCGGATGGGGCCGAAATTACTTTAAGGTCAATAATTCCGGACATGTAGAAGTCACTCCCCGCAAAAGCTGCCCTGCGGTAGACCTCAAGGAACTCATGGACGAACTGCAACTGCGCGACATAACGGCGCCGGTGCTTGTCCGCTTTCCCGATATTTTGGATGACCGCATCCGGAAAATTCAGTCATGCTTTGCACAGGCAGCACAAGAGTATAAGTATGAGGGTCAAAACTTCATAGTCTACCCCATTAAGGTAAACCAGATGCGCCAGGTGGTTGAAGAGATTGTCAGCCACGGTAATAAATATAACATTGGTCTGGAAGCAGGTTCCAAGCCTGAGCTCCATGCAGTGCTGGCCGTGAACACTCACGAAAATTCCATCGTGGTCTGCAACGGCTACAAAGACAAGGACTACGTAGAGCTTGCGCTTCTTGCTCAAAAAATGGGACGCAGAATATTCATTGTGGCCGAAAAACTCAACGAGCTCAAAATCATTGCTGACATTTCCAAGAAGCTGAAAATCAGACCTAATATAGGCATACGCATTAAGCTCACCTCCTCCGGCTCAGGTAAATGGGAGGAGAGCGGAGGCGATGTCAGCAAATTCGGTCTTAACTCTTCCGAGCTGCTCGACGCCATCGAATTCCTGGAAAAGAACAAGCTTGGAGACTGCCTCAAATTCATTCACTTCCACATAGGCAGTCAGATCACAAAGATTCGCCGAATAAAGAATGCGCTGAGAGAGGCAATGCAGTTTTACGTGCAGCTCCAGCAGATGGGCTTCAAAATCGAATTTGTTGACATAGGCGGCGGACTCGGCGTGGACTATGACGGCACCCGCTCATCTTACAGCGAGAATTCCATGAATTACAGTATTCAGGAATATGTAAACGACTCAGTGTCATCGCTCGTTGACGTCTGCGTAAAGCATAACCTCCCGCATCCCAACATAATCACCGAAAGTGGCCGCTCCGTCACTGCGCATCACTCGGTCCTGATTATCGAGGCCCTTGCTGCTACAGCCCTCCCTATCTGGAAAGATGAAATGACTGTAGATGAAAATGCTCATGAACTTGCTCGCGAGCTTTACAGCATCTGGGACAAAATCAATCCGTCGCGTGTGTTTGAAGATTGGCATGACGCCCTGCAGATTCGCGATGAGGCTCTGGAACTTTTCTCCCTGGGTTTATTAGATTTGCGCACACGAGCCCAGATTGAGAAACTCTTCTGGAGCGTGGCTCGGGATGTGAGCGACATCACTCGCAGCATGAAGCACCCGCCTGAAGAACTGCGCCGCGTAGTGAAGATGCTCCCCGAAAAATATTTTTGCAATTTCTCACTCTTCCAAAGCCTGCCTGATTCATGGGCTATAGACCAGGTTTTCCCCATCATGCCTATTCAAAGACTTGATGAAAAACCCACTCAACTGGCAACACTGCAGGACGTTACGTGTGATTCCGATGGCAAAATAGACCATTTTGTATCGGCACATGGAATCTCAAATGCCCTCCCTGTTCACCCCTTAAAGGCAGGAGAGCACTACTATTTCGGTGTCTTCCTGGTGGGAGCATATCAGGAAATCCTGGGTGACCTTCACAATCTGTTCGGCGACACGAATGCCGTGCACATCACCGTAAAAGAAAACGGCCCGGTAATCGAACAGATAATAGATGGCGAAACCGTGGCCGACGTGCTCGACTATGTAGAATACAATCCGAAGAAACTCGTGCGCAACCTTGAAACATGGGTTTCCGCTTGCATGAAGCAGGGTAAAATCTCCCCTGAAGAGGGGCGCCAATTCCTGAACAACTATCGCTCAGGACTTTATGGCTATACATATCTTGAATGATGCGATACTTCATCAGATTCTCATACAACGGTAAAGGGTATTGTGGCTGGCAACGACAGCCGAATGCCCTTTCTGTTCAGGAAGTTATCGAAGGGGCTCTAAGCAAGGTGCTCGGCCGTGAAACCTCCGTAACCGGAGCCGGCCGTACCGATGCCGGTGTGCACGCCATGTGTATGTATGCTCACTTTGACACCCTTAATCCCATAGCTGATACTGGCAAGCTGCTCAGGTCGCTCAACCATCTGTGCGGAAAGCAGATAGCTTTTCAGGAAATAATCCCTGTGGCTGATGATGCCCACGCTCGGTTTGATGCCACCGAGCGCACATATAAATACTTTGTCAACACAGAAAAAAGTCCTTTTACCAGTGAATTAGCATGGCAGGCGCCTTATAAGCTTGACTACGACCTGATGAATAAAGCGGCGGAAATTCTTCTCACCGTCTCAGACTTCACATCCTTCTCCAAGCTGCATACAGACGTGAAGACAAATATCTGCAACGTAACTCACGCTCATTGGGAACCATACAGCCAAGGCTGGGTATTTACGATAACGGCAGACAGATTCCTTCGCAACATGGTGAGAGCCGTAGTTGGCACCCTCGTAGACGTAGGTCGCAAAAAAATAACAATTGAAGACTTCCGAAGAATCATAGAGCAGAAAGACCGCTGCGCAGCCGGCACCTCCATGCCGGGCCACGCCCTCTACCTCTGGAACGTTAAATACCCCTACATCAAGTAGTTTTAAGCTCTCCAAAAAGATAAAGTGCACCTCGATTGAGATGCACTTTACTATTATTCGGGGCTTGGATTACTTGATGTTGTGGGCGGCTTGGAGGATTACTTCGCTTACTGTGGGGTGAGAGAAGATTGTGTTCTTTATGCCGTCGGCCGTGATGTTTTGGTTCATCATGTCGGCACACTGCTGTGCGAGGTCTGCGGCCTGTACACCCATGATGTGGGCGCCTATTAGCGTCATGTCGTCAGCCCGGAATATCAGTTTGCAAAGGCCGTCAGGCTCTCCGAGCGTAAGCGCCTTACCATTTGCGCGGAAGAAGCTTGTGCCTGTCTTAACTGCTATGCCCTGTTCCTTACACTGCTCAGTAGTGAGACCTACCATACCGCACTCAGGTTGAGTAAATACAGCCGACGGAACCAGATTGAAGTCGATAGTGTCTGACTTACCCTCGATTGCATTGAGAGCTCGGATACCCTGGAAGCTTGCCACGTGTGCAAGCATCATGCGGGCATTTACATCACCTATGGCAAAGATGTGAGGGATGTTGGTGCGCATGTAGTCATCGACCTTAATGCCACGCGGCGTAAATTCTACACCGGTTGCTTCGAGGTTAAGACCGTCGAAACGGGGTGCGCGACCTACCGCCATGAGAATGTCGGAACTTATTATCTGTTCCTCCTTACCCTTACATTCGTAGGTGGTTACGATTTCGTAATCATCATTCTGCTCGATTGACTTCACAGCGGCAGAGGTGACAATCTTGATGCCACGCTTTGAGAGATTCTGCTTCAGGCGTTTTGCTATGTCGGAATCAAAAGGGGGAAGAATCTGTTTGCAGTATTCTACCACAGTCACCTGCGAACCCATGGCAGCAAATATAGAAGCAAATTCCATACCGATAACACCACCACCCACAACAGTCAGCGATGCAGGAACATATTCTATGTCAAGCATCTCTGTAGAGGTCTTGACGCAATCAAGATCCGCTCCGGGTATAGGCAAAGACTTGGAAACGGAACCGGTGGCTATGATAATATTCTCGGCAGTATATTCCTCACCGTCAGCCACTACAGTGTGAGCATCCTTAAAAGAGGCGAAAGCAGGAACAACGGTCACCTTTGCTTGGTCAAGCATTACTTTAATACCATCGCGCAACGTACTGACAACCTGATTCTTGCGTTCGATCACTTTGTTAAAGTCGAATTCAAAGGTGAAGTCATCGATACCATAGGCCTCCGCCTCCTTAAATTGGCTGAGTACCTCGGCATTACGGCAGAAGCACTTGGTGGGTATGCAGCCTTCGTTAAGGCAGGTACCACCGAGTTTTCTCCCTTCAAACAGAATTACCTGCTTGCCACGATGCGCGGCTTCAAGCGCTGTTTCGTAGCCGCCGGGACCTGCACCTATTATGATTATATCTGCTTTAGTCATTACTTGAATTATTAACGAGACGAGGATGCCCCTGTCGAATAGCCTCCATGAGCTGCAAGCAGTTACATCCTCGTCATGATTAGATATTTATCCCTGCGCTTTGAGAGTCTTATAGTTCAGAATAGGATTCTTGGCAGCAGTTGTTTCATCGAGCTTACGCACCAAAGTGGTGAGGGGAGCATTCTTAACATCATCAGGTGTTTCGCGTGCCTCCTTAGCTACTTTGTGCATCACTTCGATAAATTCGTCAAGAGTCTCGAGTGATTCGGTTTCGGTGGGCTCAATCATCATTGACTCATGGAAGAGCAGCGGGAAATAGATGGTAGGAGCATGGAAACCGTAATCAAGCAGACGCTTGGCAACATTGAGAGTAGTAACTCCGGTAGACTTATCCTTCAGACCATCGAACACAAATTCGTGCTTGCACACGCCGCTGATGGGGAGCAGATAGTCATCCTTAAGCGACTCCTTAATATAGTTAGCGTTAAGGGTAGCCATCGGACCTACATTCTTGATATTTTCTTTACCAAGAGTGAGGATATATGCGTAAGCCTTAAGCATAACACCGAAGTTGCCGAGATATGCAGAAATGCTGCCGAGGCTGTCCTTGCCCCATTCTATACGGAAAGTACCGTCAGCTTCTTTCTTCACGCGGGGATTGGGGAGAAGATCTTCAAGACCCTTGCGCACGCCTACAGGTCCGGAGCCGGGGCCGCCGCCACCGTGGGGAGTTGAGAAGGTTTTATGCAGATTGATGTGCATGATGTCAAAGCCCATATCGCCGGGGCGCACCTTGCCGAGCAGCGGGTTGAGGTTAGCGCCATCGTAGTAAAGAAGACCGCCTGCCTCATGCACGAGCTGTGCTATCTCAAGAATCTCAGTCTCAAACATACCCAGAGTGTTGGGGTTTGTCATCATGATGCCTGCGATTTCATCGTTGAGCAGAGGCTTCAGGTCCTCCACGTCAATAGAGCCATTGGGCTTTGACTTAACCTCTACAACCTCAAGGCCGGCAACCATAGCGGAAGCCGGGTTGGTGCCGTGAGCTGAGTTAGGCACTATCACCTTTCGACGCCTGTCATCGCCACGCATGGCGTGATATGCGCGCATAATCATGAGCCCGGTGAGCTCACCATGTGCGCCCGCATAGGGGTTAAGGGTAAATTCACCAAGACCTGCGAGTTCCGCAAGGGCTTCCTGAAGATTGTAATACACCTCAAGTGCGCCCTGCACAGTCTTTTCATCCTGCATGGGGTGAAGACCGGTGAAGGCTGACATGGCTGCAACCTCCTCGTTGATTTTGGGATTGTACTTCATAGTACAGCTACCCAGAGGATAGAAACCGGTGTCAACACCAAAGTTCTTCACAGAGAGGTTGGTGTAGTGACGCACTACGTCCAGCTCACTAACTTCTGGGAGGTCAGCAGGCTCACGGCGCATCAGGTCTGCAGGTATCGCATCGAGTGAGCCTTTAGCAAATTCGTTTGCAGGGAGCTCGTAACCCTTACGACCTTCACGTGAAAGCTCAAATATAAGTTTATCGTAGTATTTCATCGTCTTTTTATTTTGTCATTAAGGTTACTAAACGATCAATTTCAGCTTTTGTGCGCTTTTCGGTAACGGCAAGCAGGAGGCGGCCATCACCGATATTGAGGCCACCCATTATGCCCTCAGCAGCGAGGCGGGCGTTGAGCGCATCAATATCCATGTCAGTCTTAAGCGCAAACTCTTTGAGGAAAGGCTTGCCGGGGAATGCGGGTGCGAATCTGCCACTCTCTACCAGCTTGTCAAAAAGGTAATGCGCGCCATCGGCTGAAAGGACGTTAACCTCCTTGAGACCCTGCTTACCCATGAGGGCTACGTAGATAGTAGCGTAGAGGGCCATTAGGCTCTGGTTCGAACAGATGTTTGAAGTAGCCTTTTCGCGACGGATATGCTGCTCGCGAGCCTGCAATGTGAGTACAAAGGCGCGCTTGCCGTCGGCATCGGTAGTGGCACCTACTACGCGGCCGGGCATTTTGCGAAGCTGCGCTTTTGAGCAGGCAATAAATCCCAGGTAAGGACCACCGAAGTTGAGGGGAAGGCCAAGAGACTGACCATCGCCACACGCGATATCGGCACCCCACTCAGCGGGCGTGCGAAGCACAGCGAGTGCGGAAGGATCGGCATAAACACCGAGGAGTGCCTTAGCGGCGTGCACTTTGTCGGCTACACCGGTGAAGTCCTCGATTATGCCGTAGCGGTTAGGCGTAGGCAGAATTACACCGGCCACGTCGCCAGCTGCAAGGAGCTCGTCAAGCTGGGCGAGATCAGTGACACCATCCTTTTCAGGGATGAAAGTCAGGTCAACGCCATGGAAGTGGCAATAAGTCTTCACAACCTCCTTTATCTGAGGAAGCAGTGTTTCGGAAACGAGCACACGATTCTTCTTGCGGGCGCTTGCCACCATCATGAAAGCTACTTCGGCGCATGCTGTGCTGCCGTCGTACATAGACGCATTGGCACACTCCATGCCGGTAAGCTCAGAAATCATGCTCTGATACTCAAAGATGTACTGAAGAGTACCCTGAGAAATTTCGGGCTGATAGGGGGTGTAGGCAGTATAGAATTCGCTGCGCTGGAGCAGATGGTAAATTACCGAAGGAGAGTAGTGGTCGTAAGCACCGCCACCTGCAAATATAGTGAGAGTTTCGTTCTTTTTTCCAAGTGCATTGAAGAAGTTGCGAATCTCGATTTCTGACATAGCAGAGGGAATGTTGTAATCCCTGCGGAGAATAACCTCGGCCGGAATGTCAGCGTAGAGGTCATCGACACTTTTTACACCGATTTTGGCGAGCATGTTTTGAATGTCCGCCTCAGTATGAGGAATAAATTTGTTGCTCATAATTAGGTATTAGTTAGCTACTTAGAGAAGAGAGGTTGGTTAAGAAAGCGCAAAGGCCATTATATCGCGTCAAGGAATGAGAATTTCACATACCATGCCGTAATACAATGGCCTGAACTTAGATGCTAAGGGCGATTACTCTTCGCACACTTTTGCGTAAGCGGCAGCGTCAAGCAGCGCATCGATTTCTGAAGCGTCGCTGATCTTCACCTTCATAATCCAGTTAGCGAATGCATCTTCATTGATGAGCTCGGGAGAATCCTCGAGAGCTTCGTTTATTTCGAGCACTTCGCCGCTCACAGGAGAGATAAGGTCGCTGGCAGCCTTTACAGACTCAACAGCACCGAACTCTTCACCTGCGGTTACTTCATCGCCTACTTCGGGCATATCAACATACACGATGTTGCCGAGGGCGTGCTGGGCGTAATCAGTGATACCTACGGTTGCAACATCACCTTCTACGAGTACCCACTCGTGAGAGTCGGCATAACGGAGGTTTTCTAAAACTTTGCTCATTGTTAGTGGCTAAATTATGGGGTTATATCATGGTGCAAAGCGGAGTTTGCACCATGACTGATTTATTTATTTCTTATAATTTTTATCGTAAAAACGCTTCTTGACAACAACACCGGGGAAAGTCTTTTTGCGGATGCGCACTTCCACAGGTGTGCCGAGCTTGTCATAGGGTTTGTCTACCATGGCCATAGCAACGCTCTTGCCGGTTGAGATAGAATTGTAGCCGGTAGTAACGTAGCCTATTACCTTGCCCTCGGCCTCTACGGGGTAACCGTGACGAGGAATTGCTTTGCCCTCAAGCTCTATGCCGATGATACGACGCTTAACGCCCTCGGCTTTCTGCTTTGCAAGTGCATCGCGACCGATGAAGTCAGTGGGTTTGTCAAGCTTTACAAACATGCTGAGGCTGGCCTCGAGAGGAGTGATATCATCAGCAAGCTCATCGCCATAAAGAGGCAGGCCCACTTCAAAGCGGAGTGTGTCGCGGCAACCAAGTCCGCAGGGAGCCACACCTGCTTCCATGAGCTTGTCCCAGAGACGACGGGTGAAATCGTGAGAACCATATACCTCAAAACCATCTTCGCCGGTGTAGCCGGTGCGGGAGATGATTACCTGTTCACCATCAATTTCATAAGTCTTGAAGTTATAGAAAGCTATTTCCTCAAGGGGGAGATTGAGTATTTTGCAGAGAGTCTCCTCAGCTTTGGGACCCTGCACTGCAACTTCGCCGTAGTAGTCGCTCTCATTCTTGACAGTCACATTGAAGCCTTCAGCATTTTTCTCAATCCATGCTACGTCTTTAGCGATATTTGATGCGTTGATAACGAGGAAGTATTCCTCATCATTTACTTTATAAACGAGAAGGTCATCAACTACGCCACCATTTTCATGGCACATCATACCATAGAAAATCTGGCCGTCAGGAGCACCGGTCACATCATTTACGAAAATGTGGCTCACATACTTGTAAGCATCGGGACCGGTGATACGAACTTCGCCCATGTGGCTAACGTCGAATACACCTACATTTTGACGCACAGCGTTGTGTTCCTCTATGATAGAAGTGTACTGGATAGGCATGTCGAAACCGCCGAAAGGTGACATTAAGGCACCCTGAGCTACATGACGGTCATGAAGACATGTTTTGATAAGATTTTCTTCCATTATAATAGATTTAAGATGATATTTTGTCTTGTGATTGACAGCTTTAGGTCTAAACTCTGCGATATGTAACCGCGGGAATAAACACTGCTGACAATTTGATGGTAAAGGTAAAAAGAAGATTTGGTATAGCCAAATTTTTCTGTTAAATTCCTTTAATATCCGTGGAGATTCCTTCGGAACCTCTGGATTTACCTGCCATGAAATCGAAGTATTAATCAACGGTGAACTTCAATCCATCGTAAGCCAGCTTTACGTTAGAGGGCAACTTGCCGGAAACATCCTGATGCTTCCCCATGTCATGACAAATATGAGTGAGATAGGCTTGCTCCGGCTTTATCTTTTCGATAACCGCCAAAGCTTCCTCCACAGTCAGGTGGCTGAAGTGGGGAGTGTAGCGCAACGCATTTATTACTAGCACCTTTACCCCTTCAAGCTTTTCAAATTCTTCTTCGGGGATCGTCTTAGCGTCAGTGATATAGGCGAAATTGCCTATTCTATAGCCAATTATAGGTAGCTGGGCATGCATTACATTTATCGGAACAATCTTCACTCCGGAGAAATAGAAGGGCTCATTGCCCACTTCATGAATCTCAAAGCCGGGCACTCCGGGATACTTATGCTCACGGAAACAGTAATCAAGCCGGCGACGCAGGTCATCAGCCACGTGCTTGAGAGCGTAGAGAGGCATACGTTTATTGAGGCAGTAGGGGCGAAGGTCATCTATTCCACCTACGTGGTCGTAATGCTGATGAGTAATCAGCGTAGCATCAATGTCGTAGACGCCTGCTCTTATAGCTTGCTCTCTGAAATCAGGCGACGCATCCAGTAGAAGTGTCAGCCCGTGGGTCTTTATGAGCGCGGATGCGCGCAGACGCTTGTCATGCTTGTCAGGCGATGTACAAACATCGCATTGGCATGCCGGCTCCGGCACACCTTTGCTGGTTCCGCTCCCCAGAATCTCAACATGAACTGACGTGTCAATAAAATTCACCTCAGGCTGCAGCCAGACCCCAAATTTTCGGTGCACTGTCAGCTGAATGTGACGACAAAGCGCGCTCACAGAGATGCCGGTAGCATTATTGCGATTTACTATAATAAGGCACTGCTTTTTATAAACAGCTGCGCCACCTATGCTGCAACCTTTTAAACCGGCATGCTCAATAAGCCAACCTGCGGGAATCTTTACTTTTTCGTCAGGCAAATCGTAGCTGGGCACATCATAGCCATGCTTCAATATTTCAGCCTCGTAATAACGACGGCGCACAATGGGATTCTTAAAGAAGCTTCCTGCGCTGCCTAATACTTTGGGGTCAGGCAGTTTGGAATTGCGAATCTCATTTATTTCCGCCACGACTTCTTTTAGAGAAGGGGTGTGGCCAAGTCTCTCTGCAAGAGATTTAAGAGGTCCGTAATCCAGATTTTCGCCTGTGGCAGAAGGTGTTAACCGGAAGCAAACTCTTAAGACATAGTATCTGCCTTTGCCTTCATGCTTGAAGAAACTGTCTCTGTAAGCAAAACGACATTCTTCATTAGTGAAGTTTACTATTTTGTGAGTCAATCGGTCGTAACACTCAGCTTTGAAAATTACATCACCGGCTTCTACACCATAGGCGCCTACATTCTGAATTACTGAAGCACCTACCTCGCCGGGTATGCCTGTAAGATTTTCCAGTCCTGCCAAATTTCGCTCGACACAGAAGTCTATTAAATCTTGCCACGCTTCTCCGGCACCGGCTATGACATAGACAGTTGATTCGTTCTTGCGATATTCAGTTAATCCTTTAACTTTGGAATGAAGAATCAATCCATCAAAATCATGGATAAACAGCAGGTTGGAGCCGCCTCCTATGTGGAGCACTTCGTTTTGCTGATACTTCGGTGTGCGCATAATGGCCTCAAGCTCCTTTACAGAGGAGTATTCGGCAAAATACTTGGCCTTGACCGGCACACCCAAAGTGGTGAGGGAAGTTATATCGTAGTCTGATTTAATCATAAGTAAGTGTTCAAATTTAAACAATAGTAAAATATGAATAAGTAAGGTTTTAATTTTTCATACAATCTGCTGTTTCTTTTTTGCCGTTTTCACTTTGTTGCTCAACCGCTTAGCTCGCTAAGCTCCTTCGCTCCACAGCGAAACAGCCTAAAAAATAAGCTCGCATATTGTATAAATTAAATTTGAACACTTACTTATTTATTTTCTGAAAGTTACTAACAGTCCATCTTCAAATCTGAGAAAAATACCATTGGCATAAGTCCAGATGTCTATGGTCTTGGAATAATCGCGCCCGGTATCCGTGTCATCCGGGCTACCTAAAGCAAGCCGACATTCAGTCTTGGTCATGCCTAATGATACACGTCCGTTGCGGATGTTTTCCCAATTTTCATCAGAGATGTTAGCAAAATTTTTTCGGGGATTGTCTATTGCAAAAAGCGAATGAAAGGGGCGACTGGCCAGCGTGCCTTGGTTCTGAGTCATGCTGATATATGCCGTGTCCCCCTTTTCATCTACAAATTTTATTAGAAACGGAAGATTTTCAGTGCCGCTGAGTACGTCAAGCACTTTTACGGCTTCAAACTTTCTTCCGGCAACCTGTTTGCCATCAGAAGTCTTCCATTCCGGAGTTCGAGTCCAAAGAGTTCTGCCTCTCAGCTTCGAGGCCAGCTCCTGAATGAGCGTTTCATCAATAAGGAAGGGCAGCTCCGTACTGATGATTTTAGCAGTGTCCGATTTTGTAGAGTTGTAGCGACAAATATTGCCAGCCGGGTCTCTGAACAGAAGGTTGACCCTCTGAGTACCGCCGGGCGTCGGGATGAGCTCGAAAGCCTCATACTTCAAAGTATTTCCCTGCAAGGTGTCAGGCACTTGGTCAAACACCATAGCAACTTTCGTAGCATCAACATTAAACTCACGACCGCGAGCCCATCGTGATAGGGGAGCCCCATGTATGTCAGCCATGAAAGCTTCCTCTTTGGAGATTCTGTGTGTAATCTCTCTATCCTTCTTACTCAAGCTGATATGCCCGGTGTGCTCAATGCCGGTGAAACAGCTTTGAAACATTAAGCCCGAGAGCATGACAACAACAGTCATGCTTGCGGGCTTAAATATTTTGCTAAAGCCTCTCATCGGAAGCACTTTGAGAATTTATGACCTTATTTCTTTACGGCCTCAATCCATCTGCGGGCATTCACGAATGCCTGCATCCAGGGAGTCACCTGATCGTTAGCGCGAGTTGAGGGATAGTAACCGCACTGCCAGGGGAAGATGGCACGTTCGAGGTGAGGCATCATTGCCAGATGGCGACCATCGGCACTTGCGATACCTGCCACTGAAGCGTATGAGCCATTGGGGTTGCCGGGATAGCCTGAGTATGCATACTTTGCTATCACTTTATATTCCGACAGCTTTTCGGGAAATTCAAATTTGCCTTCGCCGTGAGCCACCCAGATGCCGAGCTTGCTTCCGGAAAGATTGCCGAACATCACGCTGTTGTTTTCGGGTATCTCAACTGAAAGGAAGTTAGACTCAAATTTGTGGGAGTTATTATGAGCCAATTTGTGGCTCTTTTCATGCTCAGGATAGAGCAGGCCTAATTCAGCCATCAGCTGACAGCCGTTACATATACCGAGCGAAAGGGTATCTTTACGGGCATAGAAATTGTCGAGAGCTCGCTTGGCGTTCTCATTAAACAGGAAGCCACCGGCCCAGCCCTTGGCGGAACCAAGCACGTCGCTGTTAGAGAAGCCGCCGCAGAACACTATCATGTTGACATCTTCCAGAGTTTCGCGGCCGGAAGTGAGGTCTGTCATGTGAACGTCCTTCACGTCGAAGCCGGCGAGATAAAGGCTGTATGCCATTTCTCGGTCGCCGTTTACGCCCTTCTCACGAATGATAGCAGCTTTTACTCCGGAGCGACCCTGACGGTCAGCAGTTATACCCAGGTCAGCCATCTTACCGCTCCAATCCTTAGGCAGACGATAGCGCACGGGCTGCTTGCGGTAGTTCATGAAGCGAGCGTCAGCACACTTCTTGCCGCTCTGGTCCACGTCAAGCATCCATGAAGAACGATACCACACGTCGCGAAGAGCGTCAATGTCAAATTCTTTATAGAAATCATCCTTGCGAACTACGAGGCTACGGGCCTTTGCGGGAGTGCCGATTACATGGTAATCAACCTGGTTGCTGTCAAGTACGTCGGTCACTAAATTCCACTTGGAGTCAGCCACCTGCAGAACGATTGCGGGGTTCTCAGCGAAGAGCACCTTTACTACATCGTCCTTGCCGAAATCAGAAAGGTCTATATTAAGACCACCCTTCATGTTGGCAAAACACATTTCAAGCAGTGTAGTGATGAGACCACCGGCACTAACATCGTGCTGAGCAAGAATCAGATTGCGCTCCACAAGCTTTTGAATAGCATTGAAAGTGCGTGCGAAGTAAGCCGCATCTGTCACAGTGGGAGCATCTGCACCTAATTTGTTAAGAGACTGCGCAAAGGCTGAACCACCAAGCTTCAGAGTGTCTTTGCTCATGTCTATATATATAAGGTGAGAGGCATTGGATTTCAGCACTGGTGAGGTGACGCGACGGATATTGCGAACTTCGCCGGCAGCAGAAATTATAACGGTGCCGGGAGCGTACACTTTGTCATCGCCATATTTCTGAGTCATGGACAGGGAGTCCTTGCCGGTAGGAATGTTGATACCCAGCTGGCAAGCGAAATCAGAGCATGCTTTCACAGCTTCGTACAAACGGGCATCCTCACCGGGATTCTTACAGGGCCACATCCAGTTGGCTGACAGAGACACTGATTTCAGGCCCTCCTTAAGGAGCGCGCCTGAGATATTAGTAAGAGCCTCAGCAATAGAGAGTACCGAGCCTTTTGCCGGATCAATCAGCGCAGCCTGCGGCGCATGGCCTATAGAAGTAGCTATGCCTGATTTTCCACGGTAGTCAAGAGCAACTACGCCACAGTCAGACAGAGGCAGCTGAAGCTCACCCTGACACTGCTGGCGGGCAATCTTACCTGTCACAGAGCGGTCCACTTTATTAGTTAGCCAGTCCTTACATGCCACAGCTTCAAGCTGGAGCATACGCTCAAGGTATGCATCTATTTTATCAGCGGAATACACCACATCTTCGTAATGACGCTCTACAGTATTGTCGCGCATGACAGTCTTCGGAGAGTTGCCGAACATGTCGGCCATGGCAAGGTCTATGGGCTTAACGCCATCCTTCTGTTCAAATACGAAGCGGTCATCGCCGGTAGTTTCACCCACAACGTAGAACGGTGCGCGCTCGCGAGCTGCAATCTGGCGAACTATGGCAGTGTCCTTTTCCTTCATAACAAGGCCCATGCGCTCCTGGCTCTCGTTGCCGATAATCTCTTTTGCAGAAAGGGTAGGATCGCCTACGGGGAGGCTTGCAATATCAATCTTACCACCGGTTGCCTCTACCAACTCAGAGAGAGCGTTGAGGTGGCCACCTGCGCCGTGGTCGTGAATACTTACACAGGGATTGTGCTCCATCTCAGCAAGGGCGCGAACAACATTGCTCACACGCTTCTGCATCTCAGGGTTAGCACGCTGCACAGCATTGAGCTCAATGGAGTTGTCATATTCACCGGTTTCTACCGATGACACTGCACCGCCACCCATACCGATACGATAGTTGTCGCCACCCATGACTACAACCTTCATTCCCGGTTCGGGTTCACCTTTGATAGCATCTTTAAGAGTACCGAAGCCTACACCGCCGGCAAGCATTATCACCTTGTCATAGGCCAGATTGCGATCATGCTCGGCATGCTCAAATGTAAGCACTGAGCCGCAGATGAGGGGCTGACCGAATTTGTTGCCGAAATCGCTTGCGCCATTTGATGCCTTAATCAGAATCTCTTCAGGAGTCTGATAAAGCCACGGACGGGGGAGGGGAGCACCCTTCTCCCATGCACGCACTTCGTCGGGACGCGGATAAGATGTCATATAAACAGCTGTGCCGGCAATCGGGAGAGATGCCTTACCACCACCAAGACGGTCACGAATCTCACCCCCTGTACCGGTAGCCGCGCCGTTAAAAGGCTCTACGGTGGTAGGGAAGTTATGAGTCTCTGCTTTCAGGGAGATTACAGTATTGATGTTGCGTTCCTCAAAGTAATCGGCCTTTTCGGGATTAACAGGAGCAAACTGTTTGGCTTTAGGACCTTTTACGAAAGCCACGTTATCCTTATAAGCTGAGACAAGGGCGTTGGGATTTTCCTGCGATGTCTTTTTGATGAGCTTAAATAATGAAGAGGGGCGCTCCTCACCATCTATAATAAATGTACCATTGAAAATTTTGTGGCGACAATGTTCTGAGTTTACCTGAGAGAAGCCGAACACCTCACTATCCGTGAGTTTGCGGCCAAGTTTCTCTTCCAACCCCTTGAGATAGGCTATCTCCTCAGCAGAAAGAGCCAAGCCCTCCTTCTTGTTATATTCCTCAAGATCAGAAATATAAACAATCTCTTCAGGTTGGCGGGTAATGTTGAATACATCGGGGGTAAGACCATCATACACATGTTGGAGCATGCGGTCAAATTTAGGGTCTGAGGAATTAGCCTTAAAATACTCCTCTATTCGCTCTATGCCACTTATACCCATGTTCTGGGTGATTTCCACTGCATTCGTGCTCCAGGGAGTAATCATCTCCTTACGGGGACCTACGAATGTGCCGCTGATTCGGTGAGACTTAAGTGGTTTGGCTCCATCAAAAAGCCAAGTAAGTTTCTCTAACGATTCGGCTGATAAAGCTTCTTTACTTTTAACGGCAATAATAAGCGAACTGCCTTTTTTGAAAAATGTGACCATGCTTTGCGAAGTGATGGTGTTGAAATTAATTTTCTGCAAAGTTAATAATTTTTGCCGAATACTCAAAGTGATTTTTCAGAACGGCGCAACGGCATAAGACACAGGTGAAAAGAACATAGGGGAGAGCTCTGTTGTTATCACATCATGAACATAAACGTAAAATTTATCTGGCACGATTGCTTCTTGGTCACCTTGCCCGAATGTGTGATTGTTTCAGATTATTGGGTGGACGCTCCCAACGGTGTACCCGCGGCAACTGATCTCCCTAAGTTTTTAGAGGATATCTCGCCTGACATGCCCCTATATGTGTTAGTTTCACATCACCATAAGGACCACTTCACTAAATCGATATTCAAATGGGCTAGTAAATTCTCGCGCGTACACTATATTATTAGCAAAGACACTGCGCGATTTATCAAATACCTGCTCAACCCGAACTCCACATATTCCGGCGCCTATTCCATTGATATTAACAGCGTTACAGTCCTGAAATCCGGGATGGAATTCGCAGATGATATTCTCACCGTTCAGGCATACGGTTCCACTGATATAGGGAACAGTTATCTTATTGAATATAAAGGATATAAGTTCTTTCATGCCGGAGATCTAAACGCATGGATATGGAAAGATGAGTCAACAGAGCAGGAAATTAACAAGGCATTGGGAGATTATAAGGTAATAATTAATTCTATAAAGGGGTGCAATCCCGATATAAATGTCGTATTCTTTCCGGTTGATTCTCGCATAGGTTCAGAATACTGGACCGGCGCTAAAATTTTCCTTAAGGAAATCAACGTAGAGTATTTTATTCCGATGCATTTCTGCCTATACGACACTCAAGAGCAATTTAAAAAGCGAAAACTTGATGCTACACGCACCAAACTATACAAACCTGACAAGGACACAATATTTCCGCGTTTGACCGAGCCATACGAAAGCATCGAGCTAAACTTAAATCGATCCTTTTAGTGAGGCACGTGAATTCTCGTTAGGGTACTAAGCCGAGATTTAATTTAACAGTGCTTAAATGACGCCACCGGCAAACCGCGTCAGTTCCCAAAGCGTGAAAAGCGAATTATTTAAAGTACTCAAATGAATGTAGCGCAGAACCCCAATCTTAGCGCCACTAAGAAGCTGCTATACATACCTCTTAAATCTGTAGCTACAAGATCATAGCAAAGCAAATGATGATTACAGAAAGTATTTACTTACACAATAAAAATAGACTTCATAGCAAAGTAGTTAAGATTACTTCAGAGATGCTTATCATGAACGTTCTGATGACATAAATAGGTTTCATAGCAAAATAGGTTATGATCAAGTTAAGAGAAGTAAATTAGAAACATTCAGACAAAACACAAATAGCCTCGACAGATTGGCTTAAACGTAGCACAGTCCATAGGGGATTAGTTGCCTCTCGCATTTTGTTTGACATAACAGGAATTATACAGAGGGGCAACCCGGCCAAATGTAATGTGGTCGGAAGACAAATTTAACTATGCCGGTTCTTACCGCAATCTACACCCGGGCGACAACTCTGCAACAGCTCGGAATTGAATCAATATCCGAATTTATTGCGCGTCATAGCTTTTTTTTGTAATTTTGCAGCGTTATGAACAAGACCGCTATATTGCCCGGTGGTATTGAATTACATTACACCGAAACCGGAAATCCTGATGGTGCTCCAATTCTTCTGATGCATGGTTGGGGTTGCAATCACTCAACTCTCGCATCTATTGAACGCATTGTCGCGTCAAACATGCGTGTTATCAATGTTGACCTTCCCGGGTTTGGTGACAGCCCTGAGCCTACTGAGGTCTGGGGTGTTGATGACTATACTCGTGCGATTGAGGCGTTTGTAAAGCAGCTTAATCTCAAAAATCCCACACTCTTGGGCCACTCTTTTGGTGGTCGCATCAGCCTGCTTATAGGCTCTCGTAATCCCATTCATAAGATAATTTTGGTGGATGCTGCGGGCGTTAAGCCTCACCATTCTCTAAGTTGGTACTTGAAGGTTTATTCCTATAAATTTATCAAGAAGCTTTACCCCATAATCTTCGGCAAAAACGGCGCTCAAAAGAGAATCGAGGCTGCAAGACGCAGACGAAGTTCTGCCGATTATCAGCAGGCATCGCCTATGATGAGGGCTATTCTTAGCAAATGCGTAAACGAGGACCTCTGCCACGTCATGCCCGACATTAAGGCGCCTACCCTGCTTATTTGGGGCGAAAATGATACGGCAACTCCCCTATCAGACGCAAAAAAGATGGAAAAACTTATTCCCGATGCCGGTCTTGTTTCGTTTCCCGATTGCGGGCATTACAGCTTCCTCGACAATCCTGCCGGATTTAAAGCAGTGCTTACATCTTTCTTAAGTAAAGAATTGAACAACAACTGATTATGACAGCTATTCTCATCACTCTTTATGTGATATGCGGTGCATACATGCTCCTCAATTTTAAGCGTGACATCCATGCGTTTCAGCTGAATTCCTACCGAATTTCGCGTTACTGGCGGTGGTTGCGCCATGGCAATCTCATGCCTGCTTGGAGACTTACAGACGTGGCGCTGATATTTTTATTGCTTACCCCCTTCATGTGGGTGGGGTTAATAGCTGTGCCTATCACGCTGATAGTTAAATCTATAATGATTCTCACGGCCAAGTATAAAAAACCATTGGCCTTCACCAAGCGCGTCATACGTCTGTACTGTTGCACCGGCATTATAGCGACTGCTCTCTACGCTGCCTTGACAATACTTATTGTAAGAGGCACCATCCCTTTGCATCTCAACGCCTATTTTAATGAGACTGACTCTCTTGCACCCGTAGTGATACTGCTGTTAATGACCACATTCTCCTGGGCTTTCGTTATGCTGGGCGCAATCGTTATCAGTCCTTGTGAAGCAGCCATCAACCGTCATTACTACAACGATGCTGCACGCATGTTGCGCAGCATGCCCGACATGAAAATCATAGGCATAACCGGCTCCTACGGCAAAACAAGCACCAAGCATTATTTACAGAGAATATTGAGCGAAAAATTTGAAGTGCTCATGACCCCCGGCTCCTTTAACACTCCTATGGGTGTGATAAGAACCGTTCGCGAAATGCTCAAGCCATATCACGAAATATTCATCTGCGAAATGGGTGCTAAACAGACTGGTGATATTAAAGAGATATGCGATCTTGTGCACCCACAGATGGGTATAATCACCGCAGTGGGTCCGATGCACCTCGAGACCTTTAAGAGCATAGAGAATGTGCAGCGCACCAAGTTTGAGCTCGCAGATGCTCTGCCTGCAGATGGCTTGGTTGTCATCAACAACGACTTCCCCTACTCGGCATCGCGCGAGGTTGAGAATGTGGAGGCCATTCGCTACGGCATCTCCAACACTGAGAATGTGTCGTACACCGTAGACAACATAGTCTGCACACCTGAAGGCACCGACTTTACCGTAATAGGTCCTAACGACCTGCATCTTGATCTTCACACTCGTCTTATCGGTGAAAGCAATCTCTCAAACCTCACAGCTGCTGTAATAATAGCTCTCAAGCTTGGTGTAAGCCATGAGCAGATACGCAAGTCTGTAGAACACATTGACCAGGTAGAGCACCGCCTGAGCATGAAGAAAACACCCGCTGGCGTAACTATCATTGACGATGCTTACAATTCCAACCCGGTAGGCTCGCGAATGGCTGTAGAGGCTCTGGGCAAGTTTAAAGATGGACGCAGAATTATCATCACTCCCGGCATGATTGAGTTAGGCAACCGTCAATATGAACTGAACAAGGAGTTCGGCAAGCACATAGCCCGCAATGTCGACATAGCAATTATAGTAGGCGAATACAATCGCAAAGCCATCTCCGACGGTATCAAGGAATCAAATGTGCTGAACGAGGATTCCATATATTATGTGAGCACCTTTATGGAGTCGCAGCAGCTGCTGAATTCAGAGCTCCGTATGACTAAAGGCGACACAGTGCTCTATGAAAATGACCTTCCTGATACATTCAAGTAGCCTTCATATATAGAGCTTACGATATAAAATCTGCGGAATCAGCCATATTTCGCAGATTTTTAACACTTATTACGCAATAATTTTTGGAAATGCCGTAATAATGTCTTAACTTTGTATTCCAAAATCAGAGAAACCCAATCTCTTACAGCTAATCATTTAAAATTTTAACCCATCAAATCCTGAGCCTATAGATCAAATTCTACTTCAACATTAACAAAGGAATAGGAATGGTAAATATGATGAGCAAAACCGACGAACAGTTGGTGAAAGCTTACAGCAATGGTAACAATGAGGCTTTTGACATCCTGCTCAAAAGGCATCAAGACCGAATCTTCAACTATATCATTCGTATCGTAAAGAATGAAGATATAGCAAATGACATATTTCAGGATACTTTCGTAAAAGCTATCACTACTATACGCCAAGGCCGATACACGGAGCATGGCAAGTTTCCCGCTTGGATTTCGCGTATAGCCCACAACCTGATTATAGACTACTATCGTCAGGAGAAAGCCGAAAATGTGCAAAGCAGCGATGCTGAGGAAGTAGACATCCTTAATCGTAAAGAGCTCAGCGAAGAGACCATCGAGGATCTGATCATTACAGAACAGATTCATGAAGATGTTCGCTACCTGATAGATGAACTTCCTGAAGCACAGCGAGAAGTATTGGTTATGAGATACTACCGAAACATGAGCTTTAAAGAAATAGCCGACGCCACCGGTGTCAGCATCAACACCGCTCTTGGTCGCATGCGTTACGCTATTCTGAACATGCGCCGCATTGCCTCCTCCAAAGACATGGTGCTTAACCCCTAATCTCATGGCTCGGATCTCCCCCATTAAACTCAGCGCGTCATTTCCCCACCGTAAGGGAAACGATGCGCTTAGTTATTTTTTTAAGGTCTGCTTAATAGTAGTTCTTCTGTGTTGCGCAGCAGAAATCTCCGCACAGATTCCTCAAAAGGCTCCGCGACATAAAGTCATTACCATAAAAGAGGCCGAGAAATGGTGCGATACCCAGACAATAAAAAATCCCGAAGGCATCTACTGGTATCCGAAGTATCAGGCTGTTGTGCTTGTAAGAAATGTCGGCCGCGGCTATGCCAAGCTTGGCCCCTACGAGATAGTATGTATACAATGCGATAACTTGCTCTATCCTCCCGGGCAGGTAATCGGCTACATCTCTACCACCGGAGATCCAACTCAACTGTCGCTTACTCTTTATAAAAAGGTTGAAGTGTCCGGTCTCTCGAAGCCTCAGCAATTTATTGCAAAGTATAATGCCTCGCAGTGCGCGATTACATATCAGCGGCCCTACACAAAATTCTCGTTCAATCCATTTTCTCTTATTCCTAAAATTGGCAGGTTTATAAGGTTTAGCCATACCGATCCAAACATCCACGCCACAGAGGGCCTGCAGCGAATTTATCCGAAGGTTCTCACCTCACCGTTAAACTCTTTCCAACTCCCAATATATTTATAGCCTGTTTTCTCCTCAAAAAATATATTTAGTAATATCTTGGCAATCAAGTATTTCTAAAAAGAGGCTTAAAAAGATTGAAAAAATTCTCGGAAAAATTTGCACAGACCGAAAAAACTTCGTAACTTTGCACTCGCAAACGGGAAACAACATCCCACCACAAAAGCACTGGAGAGATGGCAGAGTGGTCGATTGCGGCGGTCTTGAAAACCGTTGAGGGTCACACCTCCGGGGGTTCGAATCCCTCTCTCTCCGCTTCTTAAGCCTGCTTCAAAGCAGGCTTTTTTTGTTATTGTTTTGCAGACGCGACCTCGGTCGTTTTTTTAAATTCTGAGTTATGAAGATTAAAGTGAAACGTTTTGAAGAGCTCACCACTTCTGAATTATATGAAATTCTGCGTTGCAGAGCTGAAGTGTTCATCGTAGGCCAGCACTGCAACTATCAGGATATTGATGGTGCGGACAAAGCATCGACACACATATATTTCGAAGAGGATGGTTCTATCTTAGCTTACCTTAGAGTGATTGACCCGGGAGTGAAATTCCCGGCGGCATCTATCGGACGCGTCCTTACCATGAATGAGTTTCGCGGTCATGGTTTGGCCAGAAAGCTGATGCTTGAGGGTATATCAGTAGCACAAAAGCTCTCTGATACTATTGAGATAGAGGCTCAGTCATATCTGGTTGACTTCTACCGGTCACTCGGTTTTCGCGAAACTTCCGAGGAATATCTCATTGATGGGCTTCCTCACATCAGCATGGTTTTAAATATTTCAAAATAAGTAAGTGTCAAGAATTATATGTTCAAGATATAACACTTACTTCAGAATTTGATATCGTTTAATTTTTGAGACTTACTTAAGAACATGAATTCAAAAAATACAGATCTTCAGTATACACCTGAGAATATCACTTCGCTTGGCCCGGATGAGGTGTTTGTCTTTGGCAGCAACCTTGCCGGCATGCACGGTGGCGGCGCTGCCCGTGTGGCCTTTGAGCGTTTTGGCGCGAAGATGGGGCAAGGAGTAGGCATGCAAGGCCAATCCTATGCCATCCCTACTATGCAAGGGGGTGTCGAAACCATCAAGCCCTATGTGGACGATTTCATAGAGTTGGCCCGTGAGTGGGATCAGACCACTTTCTATGTTACACGCATTGGCTGCGGCATCGCCGGCTTCAAGGACTCGCAGATAGCACCTCTTTTTGCCGAAGCGCTAAAGCTTTATAACATAAGACTCCCGAAATCATTTGTTGAAGAGATCAATAAGCTCAATAATAAACATTAAACGTGCCGTTGACGATATGAATTTTGAATCCATTAGAGACTATTGCCTGAGTTTGCCGATGGTTACTGAAGATATGGCTTTCGGCGAGGATCATCTTCTCTTCAGAATATGTGAGAAGATATTCGCTTGTGCAGAATTAAAAACGGCTGATTATCTGACTGTCAAATCTGACCCCGAGGATGCAATTCGCCTGCGTGAGCAATTTGCTGATATAGAGCCTGCTTGGCACTGGAACAAGAAATATTGGATTCAATTGAATCTAAACGGAAATCTGCATGATGACCACATCAAGAATCTTATTCGCAAGAGTTATTCCGAGGTGGTCAAGAAGCTACCGAAAAGAATCAGGACAACCTATCCGGAGATTGCCGAGGTCACTGCTGAAGTATAACCCTATCCCCTACTCTAAATTATGATTGAAGCTTCTATTCGTGAATATATAGAGACAGAAATATTACCTCGGTACTCTGCTTTTGACAAGGCTCACCAGGCTGACCATGTTAATATGGTAATCTCCCAAAGCTTGGATTTAGCCTCACGTTTGCAGGACATAGATGCTAACATGGCTTACGTAATAGCAGCTTATCATGATCTCGGCCTCATCAACGGGCGAGAGAATCACCACAAGGATTCAAGGATAATTCTGGAGAATGACCCTGTTTTAAAGCGTCATTTCAGCACTGAGCAAATTCGCGTGATGGGAGAAGCTGTGGAGGACCACAGAGCCTCAAAGAGCGGCAAGCCACGTAGTATTTACGGACTGATAGTAGCCGAAGCCGACAGGTGCATTAATTGTGAATCCATCATACGCCGAACTATTCAGTATGGGCTCGGAAACTTTCCTGATTTTACCAAGGAGGAACAGTTCCTGCGCACCACGGATCATCTCAACAAGAAGTATGGTCCGGACGGATACCTGAAAGTGTGGTTGCCTTGCAGCGACAATGCCCAAAGACTTCAGGAGCTACGGAGCGTTATTTCTAATCCGGAGGTCATCAGAGAAGTTTTTGAGAGAATCTATGATGAAGAGACAGTAAATCGCCATGATTAAAAATATTATTTTTGATTTCGACGGCACTCTGGCCGACACTGCCTCGCTGATCGTGAAGACAATGCAGGAGACCATCAGACAGATGGAGCTACCTCCCAAAACAGATGAAGAATGTCAGGCTACTATAGGTCTACGTCTTGAAGATGTCCCTGCCAAAATTTGGCCGGAGCTCGGCGACATTGGCAGTGAGTATGCTCAAAAGTATCGCACACTGTTCAATGAACTCAAACGCCCCTTCGACGTCAAGATGTATGCCGGGGTTATAGAGACGCTGCGGGCGCTTCATGACCGCGGCATAAATATGGCCATAGCAAGCAGTCGCAGCCACACGTCACTCAAGGAATACATAGAGCAATTCAACCTCGTGGAATGTTTTGAGATGCTTGTAGGGGGCAATGATGTGGCCAACGGTAAACCTGCCCCCGATCCGGTCCTGAGTATTACTGACAAACTCGGGTGGGATGTAGGCGAGACACTAACTGTAGGCGATGCGGCAGTCGACATACTTATGGGACAAGCCGCCTGTACTGAAACTTGTGCCGTGACATACGGTAACGGTAATGCCAAAGAACTTGAAGCTGTGTACCCCACCTATATTATCGATGTCTTCCCTGATTTACTTCAGTGCATCGAAGGATAAAATAGTTATCACTTAAAAAAGCAGACGAACATGATAACATATTTGAAATGCGACAACGGTTTCTCCGAAATCGGCGAATGGCGTCCCGGATGCTGGGTAAATGTAGAGCAGCCCACCCATTCTGAGATTGATACGCTGAAATCGAAATTCGGACTTCCGGAAGATTTCCTGAATGACATCTCGGATATTGACGAGCGACCCCGAGTGGAACGCACTGACGGCTGGATCTGTACTATTTTGCGTATCCCGGTGGCTTATAAAGAAGAGGATATCCCGTTCATCACTATACCTGTCGGCGTAATCGTCAATGGGGAATATGTTATCACGGTCTGTTACTTTGCCAACCACGTAATCTCTGATTTCATAGACCACACCCAGAGACGCAGCACAGAGGTAAACACTGCTCCTGACTTTATTCTCAGATTGCTGAACAGCTCAACATACTGGTTCCTTCAGTATCTGAAAGAGGTAAGGAACCTGGTGTCAGACTCCGAAAGCGACCTGCAGAAGAGTATACGAAATGAGGAATTAATCAGACTGATGAACCTTCAGAAATCTTTCGTGCTCTTCGCCACATCCATAAGTGGCAACAATATATTGTTGGAGAGGATTAATATATTGTATAGATCGGAGCTTGACCGTGACCTGTTTGACGACGTGAGGATTGAGCTGCGCCAGGCCGACATGTCTGTTACTATAGCTACCCAAATGCTAGATCGCACACTTGGAACCTACGCTTCTGTGATTTCCAATAATGTGAATGCCATAATGAAACGCCTGACAAGCATCTCCCTGATACTGATGATTCCCACACTGATTGCAAGCTTCTACGGTATGAACGTAGATGTCGGCATATCCATGGATAATCATTGGGCATTTACAGCCATTGTAAGTGTAGGTTTCCTTTTGTCCATAGTAATCTGCCTATGGCTCCGAAAAATTAAGTGGCTATAAAAAGATATTGCCTCGCGCTGAGATGAATCTGTCAGCGCGAGGCAATTATTTGTGGTCGATTTTAGGCTTGCGTTAGAGAATGTTTGGATTTAAATGATTTTAGCACAAAGAGAGATTTTGGGATGATTTTTCAAAGTTGAAGAGAGAGCGATGCGGGCATCGCGACCGATGAAATCTTTGGAAAAGCGCCCAAAAGATCCTTTGTGATGAAATCAAAAATTAATAAACTATTCTCTAATCTTTAATTTGGTTTAAATTCAAACACTCTCTTAGAGCAGCGCTTCGAGCTTTGAACGGAGCTCATCGTAAGACACGAGGCCTACGGTGCGATCCTTAAGCTCGCCATCCTTGAAGAAGAGTACGGTGGGGATGTTACGCACACGGTTCTCGGCAGAGAGCTCATCGTTTTCGTCAACATTGAGCTTGCCGACCACAGCCTTGCCTTCAAATTCTTCAGCAAGTTTTTCTACTGAAGGACCGAGCTTGATGCAGGGACCGCACCACTCTGCCCACAGATCAACTACTACAGCTTTGCCGGAAGCAATTGCTTCTTTTGCTGTTGCATCAGTGAATTGTAATGCCATAATTTTTCGCTTTTATATATATGTTTCGGTTTTCTTTATGGAGTTTTCAGACTTCAAAGTTAATAAAACTTCGCCTAAAATCAAAAGGGGGACGTCGGGCAGTAGGCCCGGTGCCCGTTGGCGAAGCCATTTGATTGAGGCAAAGTTACGAATTTTTTATAAAACCGTTGAGATAAGATCGTATAATTTTCGCGAAGATTTCTCCACCCTATTATACCAGCCTATGTTTCATGGCGTAATACACGAGTGCCGGGGCACTGTGCATACCGGTTTTTTCAGCCAAATTCTTTCGGTGCGTGAGCACCGTATTGACCGAGATTCCCAATTTAACGGCAATTTCCTTAACAGATAAGCCCATCACAGTCTCCCTCAGCACGTCCACCTCTCGAGCAGTAAGCCTCAAGTCATCTACCTTTTCGGGTTTTCCAGCCAGATGATGAGGATGATGCACCACTGCAATTTGTCCATTAATAAAGCTTCCGAGAGTCTTACTAATCTCCTGCTCGGTAGCTAATGGGGAAAGGCACGGCAAAGAATTGCGGCCGTCAGTCAGAGGTCGTGATGAGGTTAGCAACAGCACTGCAGAGAGACGCGGCATAAGGTGTCGCGCAAAGGCGGCCATAGCTGCCGATGATACAATATATTTATCGGCCTCGGGCCACCCGTCAGGCGCACTCACATTGTCACAGTCGAAAATCAACACCTCGGCTGCCGGATACTTTTCGCGTATCACTTCGCGCAGTCCGAGAGATTGGAGTGGCGCAAGTCCTATCAGGGCTATCCTCATCTATCCGGAACTTATTTTCGCGTGTAATAGATTCCGTTCTCGGTTATGACAATATCAACCGGCACGTCATGGCTCTCGGCGGGGATGTCATCTACTACCTGAAATTCGTAAGCCACACCTATTTTAGATGCCTTTGTAGTAGCCAGCAGCCTGTCGTAATAACCTTTGCCGCGACCCAGGCGATTGCCCCTGCGGTCATAGGCAACTGCAGGCACCACTATTAGCTCCATAGTCTCGGGGTCTGCAAATTCATCGCCCACGGGTTCCTCTATATGAAATGAGCCGAGTTCAAGGCGAGTCCTGTCGTAGGGTAATATGTCGAGGTTAACCCCATTAACTCGCGGAAGAAAGAAACTCTTTGTCGCCGACCACTTTTTCAGAAATCTGCGAGTCTCCACCTCGTCGGGAAGTGAATGGTACATGAGGATTCGAGATGCCATCAGAAACTGTGCTGTCTTCTCCAGGCGCTCGAAAATGCTATCGGAAGCGGAGTCACGCTCCTCGGCCGAAAGCATCAGTCTCATATTTTTTATTTTGCGTCTAAGATGTGTCTTATCAAATTGGTCCATGGTACTAAAGTAAGTATCAAAAATTTAACGATATCAAATTCATAAGTAAGTATCACGCCCTGTTGACACTCACTTATGAATAGTAATTTCAACTCAGCGGGAAAGAGTCTTTACAGGAATCTTACCCGATTTTAAAACATCGACAGCCGCCTTAATTGTTCGGTCATCAGAGTTAAAAATTCTATAGAACTGGTCATAACCGGCCAAATCGCGAACTATAAATGCCTTCAACTGATTGGCTACCATAGGTGCCGAGATATTTATGTAATACCATCGGGCCGGCACACCTTTGCTTTCAGCATATTCGGCAAACTGATGCACAAGCTGATCATCAGCGGGAAGTATCTTCAGAATCTGAGCCACATTCTTATTGTCACCCAAAATACGTCTGTAGCTTTCAGCAAGAGCGAAAGCATACTGCTGAATTAAGCCGGCATTGCTTACGGCTATATACCAGGAAGTGACCTGAGTGGTATCCTCCGGCACAAACACGTCAGGCATAATGCCCCCACCGCCATAGACAGTGCGACCGCGCAGGGTACGGAAAGGCTTCGTCTTGTCAAGCTTTATGGAATCGAGATGATAGAATTCACCTCGGTTATATCGCTGCACAATGTCCATGTCATATTCCAACCCTTCCCCTATTTTGTATTCCTTCTGTATGCTGCGGCCCGAGGGGGTGAAGTAGCGAGCCACAGTAAGACGTATGGCAGATGAGTCGGGGAGTGTGGTCTGATTCTGCACAAGACCCTTACCAAATGACCGGCGACCTATAATTACACCGCGGTCATTATCCTGGATGGCGCCGGCTATAATCTCTGAAGCGGAGGCCGAATATTCGTTAATCAGAACAGCCACCGGGATTTTCTGGTGAGAACCGGTTCCGTCAGCTTTCATTTCAAGTACATTCTCGGGGGTACGAGAGCGCGTGTAGACTATCATTGAGCCCTCCGGGAGCAGCTCATTAGCTATCAACGCTGCCTGATCAAGATAGCCACCAGGGTTATTCCGCAGATCAATTATAAGCTCCTTGGCGCCCTGAGCGTCAAGCTCTACCAATGCGTCAATGAATTCCTGGAAAGTATTGCGTGTAAACTTGGACAGCTTCAGATAGCCTGTCTTCTTATCATCAAGCATATACGCCACATCGACCGAATTAACCGGAATGTCATCGCGCGTCAAGGTAAACGGTAACGGTTCGGAGGCACCACGTCTGAGCACCGAGAGAGTTACCTTAGTGCCCTTCTTACCTCTCAACGTTTTGAAGACATCATCGTTAGTCACACCCGGGCCTGCCAGAGGCTTGTTGTCAGCCTTTATGATGCGGTCACCTGCCAAGATGCCTAACTTTTCAGCCGGGCCTCCGGTAATCACTTCCACGACAGTCACCGTGTCCTGCACAATCTGGAAGGATATGCCCACACCGCTGAAACTGCCGTCAAGGTCCTCGTTTACAGCCGTGAGCTGGCTCTTCGGTATGTATTCTGAATGGGGGTCAAGGCTCTCCATCAGAGCTTTAATAGTCAGTTCAGTTAAATCCTGCTTGTTAACAGTATCGACGTACTGCTCATCAATCATGTTTAAGACTGCATTGAGCTTGTCGTAACCGGCAGGAGATGTCCTGCTAAGGCCGTTGCCAAGCCCGCGGCCAATAGCGATACCCAATATCAGCAGAACCACACCTGTAAGTGCGGCGCCACAAGCAATCCAAATCTTCTTTTTATTCATCAATAGACCTTGATAAATGTCACAAATAAGGTAATGTTAAAGATATATGCCGGAGATTACCCCTCATTATCATTATTGAGCGGCAGATGTAAGATTTCAATACCAGCTCTCTTAAGCAGGTCAAGACCGTCGGTAATTCTGTAATGCTCAGAATAAACCACACGTCTTATGCCGGCCTGAATGATTAATTTGGAGCACTCCATGCAGGGAGAAGTGGTGACATAAAGCGTGCTCCCCTCGCTTGAATTATTGCTCCTCGCTACCTTGGTGATGGCATTTGCCTCGGCATGAAGCACGTAAGGGCGGGTGGTGCCTGATTCATCTTCGCAAACATTAGGAAACCCTGACGGTGTGCCATTGAAACCATCAGAGATAATCATATTGTTTTTTACGAGAATGGCGCCTACTTGCCGGCGTTGGCAGTAAGAATTTTCGGCCCAGATAAATGCCATCCGCAGATATCGAGTGTCAAGTAAATATTGCTTGTCTTCCATTTATAAGCAAGGGGGGAGATAATCAGGAAGTATAATCAGGGAGGATGCGTAAACAGCTTACGCACCCTCCCATGTCTTTATTCTTCTTCCAGAAGGAAACGTTCTACATCAATTGCAGCCTTACAGCCCATGCCTGCGGCGGTGATAGCCTGACGATAACGGGGATCGGCTACGTCGCCGGCAGCGAACACACCGGGAATATTGGTCGCGGTGGTGTCATCATAGGTCTTGATATAGCCCATGTGATCCAGAGTGATGGCCGGCTCAAACAATGAGGTGTTGGGAGTGTGGCCGATAGCCAGGAAGAAACCGTCGATTTCTATGTCGAATCTCTCCTCTTTTTCTGTGCCGAGGTGCTTTACAAGGTGTGCACCTTCCACACCATCTTCGCCGAAAAGGCCCACGGTGTTTGTGTTAAACAGCACCTTAATATTAGCAGTATCGAGCACACGGCGCTGCATTACCTTTGAGGCGCGGAGCTTGTCCTTGCGCACAATCAGATAAACCTCTTTGGCGAGCGTGCTGAGATAGAGAGCTTCCTCGCATGCGGTGTCACCACCACCCACTACTGCCACACGTTTCTTACGGTAAAAGAATCCGTCGCAGGTGGCACATGCACTTACTCCCATGCCGCGATACTTCTCTTCATCGGGGAGTCCGAGATATTTAGCTGAAGCACCTGTGGCAATGATTACGGTGTCAGCTTCAATCACAGTATCGTTGTCAGTATTGGCTATAAAAGGGCGAGCACTCAAGTCTATAGAGGTAACTGAATCGGGACGCACATCTGCGCCAAAACGCAGAGCCTGCTGCTTGAACTCATCCATCATAGCAGGACCAGTTATGCCATTGGGATAACCGGGGAAATTCTCAATTTCCGTAGTGATAGTAAGCTGCCCGCCGGGCTGCATACCTTCGCACAAAACAGGATTGAGGTTAGCTCGAGAAGCATAAATAGCCGCCGTATAACCGGCAGGGCCGGAGCCTATAATAAGGCATTTTGTCTTGATTGTGTCCATGTGAGTCTGTGTATTTTTATGGTAGTTATTAATTTTGGGGGGAGAGTGATGTTATCTTAAATCGATTACTTCTGTATTAGGATATTTTGATTTCTGAAAAGTAAATGCTGAGCTTGAGAAATTCTGGCCCGTCTTTATTGAAGTGATTGCGACGCTTGAAACGGCTCCGTCTCGACTCGTGACATCAAGTCGGCAAGGCTGGAAATCAGATGAACGAACATAGATTATCGCCGACTTTATAGGCGATTTCCCATTCTTCGGCAGCAATCTTATGGCATAAGTCCCGGGGATTTTGCTGGTAAGTGACTGGAGACTGTAAAGAGTCTTGTATGAACTTATCATGGCATACGGGCTTACCGATGCTACCTCAGACGGCGTCGGGGTGGAGATAGTAACCTCCTTGTTGCGGGAATTGTAATTCCATTGCGTTTTGCCGTCATACCAGGTTTCAAGGCCGCCGGCACTAATATGGAATTTATTGCCCAGCGATTCAATCTTGCCTGCCTGCCGCTGACCTGACACGGTAAGGGTGTATGATGCGCTGACACCCTTAGACTTTGTAAGGGCTGAATATGCCTTGTCAAGCACCTGAGCAGGTGTCAAGGCATTTGCCGCCAGTGCAGTCAGCAGCATGAAGAGCAGAAGATATGATTTAGCGAATCTTTTCATATTATCAACATATCAGTGTTCAAAGGCTGTCAAGCATAGACTCAAGGGAAATTACATCCACAAGCACGGAGCGTGGCTTACCACCCTTGGAGGGCCCGACGATGCCGGCGCTCTCAAGCTGGTCCATGATTTTGCCTGCACGAACATATCCTATAGAGTAACGTCTCTGAAGCGAAGAAGTTGATGCGGTGTTGGAGTTTACTATCCATCGGGCCACCTCCTCAAACAGTGAATCACGACCGGTGATAGCGGTTGTGTCACCACTACCCTCTGCACCCTCACCGTTAAGTATAGGCTCGGGAAGTATCAACGGATGAGGATAACCGGGCTGCCCGGCGATATGGTTACATATTGCCGTAACTTCAGGAGTATCAATAAACGCACACTGTATGCGCTCCATCTCAGAATTGTTAGAGAACAAGAGGTCACCCCTACCGATCAGCTGCTGAGCACCGGTTGTGTCAAGAATAGTCTTGGAGTCGACACCGGAGGCAACCTTGAAAGCCATGCGCGCAGGGAAATTTGCCTTAATCACACCGGTGATAACATTTGCCGACGGACGCTGAGTGGCCAGTATTACATGGATACCAACCGCGCGAGCCTTCTGTGCCAAGCGTGCGATAGGTGTCTCCACCTCTTTGCCGGCAGTCATAATGAGGTCGGCAAACTCATCGACAATTACCACTATATAGGGCATGAACTTATGCCCTTTCTCGGGATTGAGGATACGCTTCTTGAACTTGGCATTATATTCTTTTATATTGCGCACTCCGGCCGCCTTAAGCAATTCATAACGCTCATCCATCTCTACGCAGAGACTTGAAAGGGTCGCTACCACTTTCTCCGGACGGGTAATCACGGCATCTTCCTCATCAGCCAACTTTGCCAGATAATGACGCTCTATGGCGCGATAAAGGCTGAACTCTACCATCTTGGGGTCGACAAGCACAAACTTGAGCTCTGCAGGGTGCTTTCTGTAGAGCAGCGAAGCTATGATAGCGTTGAGGCCCACAGACTTACCCTGACCGGTAGCACCCGCCACGAGCAAGTGAGGCATCTTGGCGAGGTCGGCTATAAACACCTGATTATCAATAGTGGAACCGATGGCTACGGGCAGTTCATATTTGCACTCATGAAACTTTTTAGACTCTATCACAGTGCGCATTGACACTGTCTGAGGATCCTTGTTTGCCACCTCAATACCCACTGTGCCTCTGCCGGGAATAGGCGCTATGATACGCACACCAATGGCCGCAAGAGACAAGGCTATATCATCGCCGAGGTTGCGCACCTTGTTAATCCTGACTCCGGAGTCAAGCTTAATCTCATAGAGCGTCACGGTAGGACCTACTGTAGCGCTTATCTCGGTGATTGTAATACCGAAATCAGCTAAGGTGCTGCGTATTTTCTCCTGATTTTCAAGCTGTTCATCCTGGTCAACACTAATCTTGGCGTTACTGGCCACTAACAGGTCGCTGGGAGGAAACTGATAGTGTGAAAGCTCAGCGCGAGGATCATATTCACCGGACTCAGCATTGATTTCAGGCTGACGGGGAGCCTCCCCTACCTGACTTATCTCATTGACTTTCACCGTCATAACACTATCCTCACCCTCAATAGCTATTTCATTTTCGGGAGCATCAGTGTCAGTCGTCATTTTATTTTCATCCGAAGACTCAGCAGGCTCATCATCCTCCATATCTGAGGGGGATTCCGCGTCTTCCTGCTTTGAAGTTAACGATTCATCTGTGGAGTCCTCCGATACCTTATCATCCTCAAAATCTTCAACATTCAGGAGGTCATTGCTTACGGCATCTTCATGCTCCATATCTGAGGGAGCAAAAGTCATACCTTGCTCCTCAAATTCATTGAGAATCTCTACTTCGCTGGGCTCCTTGTGCTCATCCTCCAGGGCTTGAAGCTCAGCAATTCGGCGCTCAAGTTCAGCCTGCTTTTCCTCGGCTTCAAGGCGCGCCAGGCGCTCCTCCCTTCTTCTGTCGTAGATTCGCTTGAAATATTTATAGATGTCATAGAGACAAATCAAGAAGAACAGCGAAACAAGCAGAATACAGAGCAACGCGGCTCCATACCAGCCGAGAAAATGAATGATGGTCTGATTGATATAGTAACCATGCGCTCCACCCCACATGAAATGGGAATCCAGCCCTATGGTCAGCAAGCCGATTATTAGTGAGGTGGTCACGAGCGCCACTATGCACTTGATTGTGAAATTAACTATCTTGAATCTTACCAATCCGAATTGCTTCAATGCAACCCCTATCAGCCAAATTATTATCACGGCTGAGGCAATGCCGAAAGAATCGTTTATCAACACTTCCGACAGGCGGGCTCCACCCTCTCCGCCAAGATTATCAATAGTGCCGGTTGCCCCTACAGGCAGATTATTTACCGCACTTTGGTCTTTAAAACCGGAGGTTATGAAGGATAAGAACGCAATAAGCAAATATGCCCCGAGCAGCACAGCAGTGATGCCGATGGCAGCGCGGGTGCGACCATCAGATATAAAAGACTTAACAGACTCTACCGCTTCATTGACTGAAGGCGTATTAACGGCAGCACGCGAAATCTTTCGCTGAGATTTTTTGCTCAGCTTCTTGCGCCCTTTGCCTGCTGTCTTGCTCTTAGAGCCCTTGCGGGATTCCTGAACCTCAACATCCTCCGTACCGGTATAGGTAAGTGAAGGTTCATCGGAGTCGTACGTAAGATCTATATCGGGATTGTAACTCTCAAACTTTTCCATGTAATGCTATAATCATCACCGTTTTTATCGATGAATACGATAGGTTTCCATCATCGGCTAATGGTTTGCAAAGTTACGAAAATAATTCGGATAATTCAGCCAATTCGGTGGCTTTTTGACAAGTAAAAATTCTAAAAATTTTTTCTATCTTCTCCAGAAGGTTGAGGTGAAAATTATTAGCACGGTGTAGAGCTCCAGACGACCTACAAGCATCACAAAGGATAGCAGCCACTTAGCCGCCGCCGGGAAGCTTGATAAATCAGAAGTAGTGCCGTCCAGACAAACCCCGAGCCCGGTGTTGGAGATACATTCGAGTGCGTTAATAAACGCTTGCTCTATGGGGATGCCGAGCAACAGAAGTATTACGCCCGCAAACAAAATCACCAACACATACAGAATGAGGAAAACTATCGCTTTCTGAACTACTACTTCGCTGGTGCCCAGTTTGTTAATCCTCACTGTCAGCACGGCGTTTGGGTGCATTATGCGAAAAAATTCATTGCGGATATTCTTAAAGCAAATGACTATTCGGTCAATCTTTGCACCACCGCTGGTACTTCCGGCACATCCGCCCACGAACATCAGCACCACAAGTATACAGAGTACCGGCGCACCCCAGGTGAAGAAATCGGGCTCGACCAATCCAGTCGATGAAATCACGGATATTGCCTGAAAAAGTGGGTCGATGGTGACATCTTCCACGTTCTCCGCCAATCCTTGCTGCCAGATGCTGAACGACATTATGGCGGTGCTGATCACTATCAACAGCAGAAACCATCTGAGCACTGTGTTGCCCTTTATCACCGAGAAATTTCCTCTGACAGCCTGAAAAATCAGCGAGAAATTCACACTGCCAAGAAGCATAAACACACAAAATATAATCTTAATGCTCAGAGAGTTAAAGCTTTGGATACCTGCATCGGTAGTGGCGAAACCGCCCGTTGACATTGTAGAGAGACCATAGCACACTGCATCAAATATAGGCATGTCTGCCAATCGGAGCAACACTGTCAGAAGCACAGTCAACGAAATGTAAATCAACCACAAAGCTTTGGCTGTGGATGACACTCGGGGTCTCAACTTGTCATGCGTTATGCCTGTCACCTCAGCATTAAACATCTGCATGCCACCCTGATAGTTGAGCATGGGCAACACGGCGAGTGTGAATAGTATAATTCCCATGCCCCCTATCCATTGCATCACGCAGCGCCAGAGTATGAAACTGTGCGGCAGCGTGTCAATGGTAGAAAGTGAAGACAAGCCGGTGGTGGTGAAGCTGCTCATTGTGTCGAAAAACGCATCGGTCACACTGAAATGTACACCCCCTGCCAGATATGGCACCATTCCGAATATCGAGAATACCACCCACACTAACGCTGTAAGCATCATAGCCTCACGTCTGCGCATCTCTCTACTCGCCGGTTTGAGGCTCATCAGCATGAGGCCGGCACCCGCACATATACCCAAGCCAATCAGAAACGCCTGAAAGCTGTCCTCCTTAAAAATGAAAGCTGCTATCATGGGTATGCTCATGAAGACTGCCTCTATAAGCAGAAGCCAGCCTATCACTCGCAGTAGCATTACTATGTTGATATATTGCCTGGTGCTGAACATCTTACAACGATTAGTTAAACCAACGCTCCACCTTATGAATCGTGCCGTTAAGGCAGAATACCACTACTCCGTCCCCCTCCTCAATGCGGGTGTTACCACTCACGAGAGCCACACTACTACCCTTTCTTACTGCGGCAAGGGTCATGCCATAAGGTAGTTTAAGCTCCTTCACGGCGTGACGGGTGATTTTTGCCTTGGGTTTTACAGTCAGCTCGGCAACCTCGGCATCGGCCAGAGCAAAGGTCTTCACATTATCAACATCAGCATCAAGCAACAGCTTGAAAATTCGCGAAGAGGCTATAAGCTTTTTATTGATAATAGTGCCTATATTCAGGTTCTCTGCTTGTGAGATAAACTGCAAATTCTCAACCTCGGCTATTGTCTTTCTTATGCCGAACTCCTTGGCTGTCAGGCATGAAAGGATATTTGTCTCGGAAGAATCAGAGAACGCCATAAATGCGTCATACTGCTGGATGTTTCCATTCTTGAGCGTATCAACATCTCGCGCATCACCCTGCTCAATTTCGCAGTCAGGCAATCGCGTAGCCAGATGCACACAGACTTTTCTGTCCGGCTCAATTATTTTTATGTGGAAATGACCTTTGCTCTCCATGGCGAAACGCATGGCTATGCGCGTGCCACCCATTATCATAACCCTCTTAATCGTAACGGCCTGTTTACCACAAAGTTCGCGGATAATATCAGCGTTCTTCTCAAAGGTCACGAAGAAGATAGTATCGCCGTCAAGCATCGTGTCGTTACCATTCGGGATAATGGTCTCGTGGTTACGCTTGATAGCCGCTATGTGAAACAGGTGGCCGGAGACAGGCAGATTCTTGATTTGCACATCGGTCAGCTGAGTTTTTCCGTGGAGCTTTACCCCTATCAGGAGCAGCTTACCTCCTGCAAGCTCAGCCCAATGTCGGGCCCAGCTATGCTGAAGTGCCACTATAATCTCCTGAGCTGCAAGATGTTCAGGATATATCAGATGGTCCACTCCCAAATTTGCCAGAATATCTCTATTCTTCTGAGAGAGCGACTCATAGTTGTCAATACGCGCTACTGTCTTGTCTGCCCCCAGCTGCCGAGCGATTGCGCAGGCGGCTATATTTTGAGTTTCATAGGGAGTAACTGCTATGAACAGATCAGCATCCTCCACGCCCACATTTCGCAAAGTTGCAAACGAGGTCGGGGAGCCGGCAAAGGTCATAAGATTATAGTTGGCATCAAGCATGTCAAGCCTATCCTGATCGGAATCAATCAGAATAATGTCCTGGTCTTCATTCGATAACATCTTTGCCAAATGACTTCCGACCTCACCTGCCCCTGCAATTATAATCTTCATATACAGTACGTTGTATTATGTATCTTTAAGTTTTAATACAGCCTTTATGATGGCATCTGCGTCATAACCGCATGCCTGCTTCTGGCGCTCTACCGAAGCATGATCCACCCATTTCTCATCGGGCACACCAAGCTTGCGCACCACCACGTCCGGATGGTGCTCGCTGAACCATTCCTGAACGGCTGAACCAAGTCCTCCACGTACACTCGCATCTTCAACTGTGACAACAGCCTTATGTGTCTTAGCTATTTCCCCCAAAGCATGCGTGTCAAGCGGCTTAAGCCATATCATGTCGTAGTGAGTAGCATTAATACCCTGTGCTTTAAGGGATTCCACGGCTTTAACGGCATCATTACCTACAGCGCCGATAGTCAGAATAGCAACTCCGCAATCGCCAGAGCTGACCATTCTGGCTTTTCCTACGCTAATTTCTTTGAAAGGGGCATAGGGAGGAAAGCCGGGTGCGGAGCCACGCGGATAGCGAATAGCAATGGGACCATTTAGTGACAGCGATGTGTACATCAGGTCTCTAAGTGTGTTCTCATCCATGGGGGCGGCAATCTTAAGTCCAGGAATTACAGAGAGATAGGCCAAATCAAACAATCCGTGGTGCGTTACGCCATCATCTCCCACCACACCTGCACGGTCTATACAGAAAGTGACTGGAAGACCCTGAATAGCAACATCATGAATGATATTGTCATAGGCCCTCTGAAGGAATGATGAATAAATCGCCACAAACGGATGCTTGCCGGCAGCAGCCAAACCGCCCGCAAACGTAACGGCGTGCCCCTCGGAAATACCTACATCAAACACCCTGTCAGGGAACACATCCATCATCTTGGAAATGCTTGTTCCCGAGGGCATTGCAGCAGTAATACCCACGATTTCATCGTGATTTTTGGCTAACTCCACCAGAGCATCGCCGAACACATCCTGCCACTTGGGATGCTGTTTGCCCTCAGGCTTGGCGCGTTCACCCGTCTTGGGGTCAAATTTGCCGGGTGCGTGCCATACACTCGGATTCGCCTCAGCCGGCGCATAGCCCTTACCCTTCTGAGTGCAAATATGCAGAATTTTCGGGCCCTTCATATCCTTTATATCACGTAATACTTTAACTAAATTACGCACATCGTGGCCATCAATAGGACCAAAATAGCGGATATTCAGACCTTCAAATATGTTTTGTCTCTTGGAAATTGCGCTCTTTATAGCATTAGTAAGACGTATGAGCTGACCGCGACCCTTGTCGGTGATTACGCGGTGGCGCTTCAGGAAATTGTAAGCGCGGTAGCGCATACGGTTATATCCCGCTGAGGTAGTAAGTTTTGACAGATAACGATGGAGGGCCCCGACATTGGGGTCAATCGACATATCATTGTCATTGAGCACAATCAACAGATTGTTGGCATGCTGCGAGGCATTGTTAAGCCCCTCAAAAGCCAAGCCGCCTGAGATTGAGGCATCCCCAATCACGGCTACAGTTTTTATGTTTTCATGACCGGGCGTAAGCAGGTCGGAGATTGCCATACCCAACGCGGCTGAAATACTGTTGGAAGCATGGCCGGCCACGAAGGTGTCATACTCACTCTCCGAAGGCTTCGGGAACCCACTCAGGCCACCCTCTTTTCTGAGAGTGTCGAAACGGTCAGCACGCCCGGTTAGGAGTTTGTGGGCATAAGCCTGATGGCCTACGTCCCAGACTATGCGGTCTTCGGGAGTATTCAAGACATAATGAAGAGCTACAGTGAGTTCTACAGCCCCCATAGAAGATGCAAAATGGCCGGGATTCTCGCTAAGCGTTTCTATAATGCGATTGCGCAGGTCCTGACAAAGCGCTGGCAACTGTTCCTCATCGAGCTGGCGCAAATCGGCCGGCCACTTTACCTTCGCAAGCAGATTCTGCGTTTCTGACATATCGACAGCTTCATTCATTCCTTCCATTCTTGAATTTTTTGTAGAGTGGTATAATGATTAAACCTCCTGCCAAAGCAGCTACTAATATATTGTAAAGCGTAACTCCGCCGCGGTCAAGCATCAGATAAGAGAGCCCGAGCCAAAGCAGAACGCAAAGCACTAATATTATTTTCTGAAACAGAGTCATTTCTCCTCATGAAGAAGTTTATCCTTGCAGCGTACCACACGCGCGGGGAAATCCTCCACCAGCTGCAGGTTGTGAGTGGCCATCAGCACAGAGTGCCCCTCCCGGCTCAGCTGATGCAGAAGATTGACAATCATATAGCCTGTGGTGGGATCAAGATTACCGGTAGGCTCATCGGCCAGAATCAGGTCAGGATTATTGAGCAACGCGCGGGCTATCACCACTCGCTGCTGCTCACCACCGGAGAGCTCGTGAGGCATCTTGTAGCTTTTGCTCACCATGTCAACCTCTGAGAGCACCTGCTCCACCCTTTCTTCTATGTCAGACTTGTTCCTCATGCCGGTGGCGCGAAGCACAAACTCAAGATTGGCGTGAACGCTGCGCCCCTGCAGCAGCTGAAAGTCCTGGAACACAATGCCTATCTTGCGACGCAAAAATGGAATCTCGCGACGCTTTATGTTACTCATATCGTAGCCCATAACTTCGGCGTTGCCCGCGGCTATGGGTACTTCGGCATACATTGATTTCATCAGAGAGCTTTTGCCACTGCCCACTGAGCCCACAAGGTAACAGAATTCGCCTGCCTCAAGACTGAAATCAACGTCATGAAGCACCATTCTTTCGGCGCGTTCTATCTCTACCTTTCTGTAATCTATGATTTTACTCATTCTGAAGTGCCTATGTATGATACTCTTAGTCCGGTTAAGAGAAATTCATAAATGCAAAAGTACAAAAAAAGTTTGTGACACGACTAATAATTTGTTATTTTTGCAACAGCAAAATAACGTTTATGACTAACTTCACTCACCTACACGTACATTCCCAATACTCCCTGCTCGACGGCCAGGCAGCTATTAACAAACTGGTTGATAAAGCCATTGGCCTCGGCATGAGGGGTATGGCACTGACCGATCATGGCAACATGTTTGGCATTAAAGAGTTCTTCAACTATGTAAATAAAAAGAACAAAGGAAAGGATGATGCCGAGAAATTCAAGCCAATTCTGGGCTGTGAAATGTATGTGGCCAAGGGTGACAAGGAGACCACAGGCGATAAACATGACAACGGCATGCACCTTATTGTGCTGGCGAAAAACTTGAAAGGCTATCACAATCTGGTGAAACTCGTGAGCCGCGCCTGGACCGACGGCTACTACTACAAGCCTCGCACCGACCACAAAGACCTGGAGAAATACAGCGAGGGGCTCATCATAGCCTCGGCATGTCTTGGCGGCGAGATACCTCAGCTCTTCATGCGCGGGGATCTGGAGGAAGCCGAGAAGCGTATTCTGTGGTACAAAAGTGTGTTCGGCGATGATTACTACCTTGAGCTGCAGCGTCATCAGACAGACAAGCCCGACGGCAACCGCAAGGTGTTTGAGGAGCAGGAGCGAGTGAATCCGTTCCTTATAGAGATGGCGAAGAAGCATAACATCAAGCTGATAGCCACCAATGATTCCCATTTTGTGAATGAAGAGGATGCCGAGGCTCATGACCGCCTCATCTGTGTGTCCATGGGCAAACGCTTTCATGACCCCACACGTCTGCACTACACTAAGCAGGAGTGGTTTAAGAGTCAGGAGGAGATGGCTGCAATATTCCCTGATGTCCCCGAGGCTCTGGAAAACACTAATGAGATTCTTGACAAGGTAGAGTTCTATTCCATTGACCATGCCCCTATCATGCCTAACTTCGAGATTCCGGCAGAGTTCGGCAGCGAAGAGGAATATCGCCAAAGAATCACCGAAGAGGATCTGTTCAACGAATTTACCCGCGATGAAAACGGCAATGTTGTCCTGTCGCAGGAAGATGCCGAGGCTAAAATAAAGAAACTTGGAGGCTACGACAAACTGTACCGAATAAAGTTTGAGGCAGACTACCTTAATAAACTCACCTTCGACGGAGCAAAGAAGCGTTACGGCGACCCGCTGCCCAAGGAGGTAGAGGAGCGTCTGCGCTTCGAGCTTCACATAATGAAGACCATGGGTTTTCCCGGCTACTTCCTCATTGTGCAGGACTTCATAAACACAGGCCGCGATGAGCTTGGCGTAAGCATAGGCCCCGGACGTGGTTCGGCTGCGGGCTCTGCAGCGGCTTACTGCCTGGGTATCACTCAGATTGACCCTATCAAGTACGACTTGCTGTTCGAACGTTTCTTGAATCCTGACCGCATCTCGCTCCCTGATATCGATGTTGACTTCGATGATGACGGTCGATATGAGGTGCTCAACTACGTGACCCGCAAATATGGTGCCGAGAAGGTGGCTCACATTATTACTTATGGCACCATGGCTACCAAGCTTGCCATCAAAGACGTGGCTAAGGTAATGGACCTGCCGCTCCCTGAAAGCAACCGCCTTGCCAAACTGGTGCCCGACCGCCTCGATGGCAAAATCAATTTTGCCAACTGTCTGAAGCAGGTGCGTGAGTTTGCCGCCGAAGCCAACAGCCCTAACCCTGTAATCAGGGAGGTTATGAAGTATGCTCAGCAGCTGGAGGGCAACGTAAGAAACACCGGTGTGCACGCATGCGGCGTAATCATTGGCCGCGATGATATAACTGACTGGGTGCCTGTGTCGATCGCCACTGATGCTGATGGCGAAAAGATGCTCGTGACTCAATATGAAGGGTCCGTTATTGAGGACACCGGACTGATTAAGATGGACTTCCTGGGCCTGAAAACCCTTTCCATCATTAAGGAGGCGCTTGAGAACATAAAAAACCGTACGGGCGAGATAGTGGACATTGAGGCAATTCCCCTCGATGATGAAAAGACCTACAAGCTGTACTGCGACGGACGCACCACCGGCACTTTCCAGTTTGAATCTGCCGGCATGCAGAAGTATCTCAGAGAGCTGCAGCCATCGAAGTTTGAAGACCTTATCGCCATGAACGCCCTCTACCGTCCGGGCCCTATGGATTATATTCCTCAGTTTATTGCCCGTAAGCATGGGGTGGAGCCTATTGTCTATGACATCCCTATCATGGAGAAATATCTTCATGACACCTACGGAATCACGGTCTATCAGGAACAGGTGATGCTTCTCTCGCGTCTGCTGGCCAATTTCACCCGCGGTGAGAGTGACGTGCTCCGTAAGGCTATGGGTAAGAAGCTCATTGACAAAATGGCAGCGCTGAAAGTTAAGTTCCTGGAGGGTGGCCAAGCCAACGGCCACGACCCGAATGTGCTTGAGAAAATCTGGGCTGACTGGGAGAAGTTCGCATCTTACGCATTTAATAAGAGCCACGCCACCTGCTACTCCTGGGTAGCCTACCAGACAGCTTACCTCAAAGCCAATTACCCGGCGGAATACATGGCCGGCGTTCTTTCGCGTAACCTTACCAACCAGGGTAAACTCACCGTCTTCATGGATGAATGTAAATCCATGGGTATTCCGGTGAAAGGCCCTGACATCAACGAATCGGTAGAGAAATTCGGTGTGACTAAGAATGGTGAGATTCGTTTCGGCCTCGGTGCGGTTAAGGGCTTGGGCACCAACGCAGTGTCTTCAATCATAGCCGAACGCAAAAAGAACGGACCTTTCGAGAGTATCTTTGACCTGGTGGAACGCATCAATCTCTCCGCATGTAATAAAAGTGCGATTGAAAACCTCGCGTTTGCCGGTGCTTTCGACTGCCTCCCCAACATACGCCGCGAGATGTTTGCCCCTCAGGAGGCTGGCACGCCGGGATGGGCCGACGTAATTGTTAAGTATGGACAGCGCTTCCAAGCTGACAAAAATTCCCAGCAGACCTCGCTTTTCGGTGGCTTCGAAGAAATAGAGACCGAGCGCCCGGCCTATCCGGAATTTGAGGAGTGGGCTCCCGTTCAGCTTCTGGAGGAGGAAAAGCGACTGGTGGGCATGTACCTCTCCGCGCATCCGCTTGATCCCTTCTTCCTTGAGCTTGAATATGGGTGTTCCACTACATGCGCTGACTTCAAGAACCATGAGATTCCCGGTGAACAGGTAACCTTAGGTGGTCTGGTTGTGGACATGAAAGAAAGACTAACCAAGAAGGGCTCGCTGTGGGGCATACTCACCATTGAGGATTTTTCAGGCTCCACGGAAATCAGACTTTTCGGTCAGGCTTACTTGCAATACAAGCATTTCGGCATACCGGGCACAGCCATCAGAATCAAAGCTTCATTCACTCAGGGCAGATTTAATCCTGAAAGCATTGACTGCAATATCACTGACATCACCCTGCTCTCCGAGCTTCAGGGAAAGCTGCTTAACTCCATCGGCATAACCTTTAATATCGACGCGCTTGACACTCCTACACATTACTATGCCCTGAAGGAATATCTCGCCGATAGAACCGATGAGGACGCCTGCGACCTGTTCATAAAATTCGTAGACACAAAGGCCGGACAAACCGCCACCGTGCGCTCCGCGAAAAAGATTAGGATAACCAGAGCTCTCACTAATTATCTGAAAGAGAACAATATAGAATTTAAAATCAAATAACTTTTTACATTATGGACAACAATCACGAATTTGAGTACAAAGGAATGATTATCAATGGCTTCGCCATGATTTTCTTCACCTGGATACTGATTCCTGCGTTGATGGTATGTTTCGGCGTTCTCGGCAACGAAGAAAACCTTTGGCTCTCCGTGGGCTGCAACATACCACTTTTCATCTGCTTCATTCTTGGCTGCTGCGGATATTTCACTCAGGAGCCCGGTGAAGCTCGCGTCATGATTTTCTTCGGTAAATATGTAGGTACCTGCCGCCGTGTAGGATATTTCTGGGTTAACCCTTTCCTGACCCGTCGCAAACTCTCACTGCGCCTGCGCAATATGGACATTGAGCCTATTAAGGTCAACGACAAAGTGGGCAACCCCGTGCTGATAGGCATGGTGCTTGTCTGGAAAATCAAAGATACTTACCGCGCTGTCTTCGACATTGATTCCGCCTCCCTGAATGTCGGCGCCAACAATGCGTCTGTCAACGCCCGCGCTCTGGAGCATTTCGTAAGAATCCAGAGTGACGCTGCTCTGCGCGAGGTGGCCGGCCACTATGCTTATGACAACACCGGCACCCACGACAACGAGCTCACTCTGCGCGACGGCGGAGAAGCAGTGAGCACGCTGCTGGAGAACAAAATCAATGAACGTCTGGCCATGGCCGGCATGGAGGTAATCGAAGCCCGCATCAATTACCTGGCCTATGCACCGGAAATCGCAGCGGTGATGCTCCGCCGTCAGCAGGCAGCCGCCATAATTTCTGCACGCGAAAAGATTGTGGAGGGCGCAGTAACAATGGTTGACCTCGCACTGCGCAAGCTTGAGGCCGACGATGTGTGCAAGCTCTCTGACGAACGCCGCGCGCAACTCGTAAGCAACCTGCTCGTAGTGCTTTGCGCCGACGAACCAGCACAGCCCGTTCTCCCCACTGCTAATTAACTCTCTTAGCTTGAAAAAAAGCAGGAGGCACTCATTACCGCGAGTGCCTCCTGCTTTTTAGCGTACATCATTTTTATTCATCCTCAGCCGGGGCAATGAGTTTGTAGCCTTTGCCGTGAATGTTGATGATTTCAATATCGGGGTCATCCTTAAGTAGCTTGCGGAGCTTAGTGATGTAAACGTCCATAGAGCGCGCGTTGAAGTAATTGTCATCCACCCAGATGCTCTTAAGCGCATAGTTACGCTCAAGAATTTCATTAAGGTGCTGACAAAGGAGTGTAAGCAGGTCGCTCTCCTTAGTAGTCAGCTTCTTAGCCGGACCCCCATCGAGAGTAAGTGTCTGCTTCTGCGTGTCGAAAGTAAATTTACCGAGTTTATAGACAGTAATCTCCTTATCCTTCTTGCCGCGCACACGACGCAGGATAGCCGAGATACGGCTTACGAGCTCCTCCATTGAGAAGGGCTTGGTGATGTAGTCATCAGCTCCGAGTTTGAAGCCCTCAAGCACATCCTCTTTCAGGTTTTTGGCCGTAAGGAAGATAATAGGCACTTCAGCACCGGCAGCTCGTATTTCCTGTGCGAGAGTGAAGCCATCCTTCTTAGGCATCATCACGTCGAGCACGCACAAGTCATAGCGACCCTTCAGAAACGCCTTGTAACCCTTATCACCATCGGTCATCAGGTCCACATTATAGCCCTTGGCCATAAGGAATTCGCGCAACAGCATGCCGAGGTTTTCATCATCCTCGCATAGCAGAATTCTTAATTTGTCATTCATATCAGTGTAGTTTTTAATTATTATTATCTGTATCTGTTACCGCCAAAGGCAGTGTGATTATAAATGTTGTGCCCACTCCGGGTTCGCTCTCAGCCTTTACCGACCCGTGGAAAGCCTCAATAAGCTTGCCAACGTATGCCAGTCCGAGTCCGAAACCTTTTACATCATGACGGTTGCCGGTAGGCACTCGGTAGAAGCGGTCGAAAATGCGCTTCAGGTGCTCCTTCTTAATGCCTATGCCGTTATCACTTATCCGGATTTCCAGTTTTGAATTGCCGGGATTAAGTGTTCTGACCTTAAGAATAGGATCCACATCGTCACGTCTGTACTTTACCGCATTGTCCATAAGATTGAAGAGCACATTGGTGAAGTGCATCTCATCGACATAGATAAGAGCATTCAGCGCCTCAAGGTCCATATCAATATGTCCGCCGAATTTTTCCACCTTAATCTTAAAGGTATTTACCACCTGAGCCACTACAGCGTTGGCATCGATTTCAGTGAACTTGATGTTGGGACCTTGTCCGTCGAACATCGACATCTGGAGCACTTTCTCTACCTGGAAACGCAAACGCTTCGATTCATCAGTTATGATACCTGCAAGGTGCGCGAGCATAGCTGGTGATTTGGTCACAGAGGTGTCTGCGAGCATCTGACCCGCCAGCGAGATGGTTGAAATAGGAGTCTTATATTCATGCGTCATATTATTGATGAAGTCTGTCTTCATCTCAGACAATCTCTTTTGTCTGAACGCTATGATGATGGTGTACAGGAACACCAGCAGCAGAATCAGCGAGAATGCCAGCGTAGGAATAAGCCAGCGGACCGAGTGATAGATGTAGTCACCCTTGGTTGGGAAAAATACTTCCAAGTTAAAATTTGTGCGGCTTCCGGGGAAGAGTACCTGACGGTAGATATCCCTCTCTGCAAGCGGGGCAAAATCACCCGACGTATAAAAGGGGACGCCTGCGGAGCTGGTAATTCTGAAACTGAATGGAAGCGTGATTCCCTGTTCTGCAAGATTATCCTTAAGGATACGCCTTACATCCGTGGAATCGGCTCGCTCCATGACCGGGCGCTGTTCCCCCTCGCGCAAGATTGTGAGTATTACCTCGTTAATCAACTCTCTCTGGTAGAGATACTGCCGGCGGATAGTCTGCTGCATCAGTCGGTAACGATGACCCAGGCCGCCACCGGAATTCGAAATAACAGGAGCAGCGGAAGCGTGGGCGGAAGTATCAGCCGCAGTGGAATAAAAAGCTGCTTCTATGTCCTTCATTTCCTCAATGTCCTGTTCCAGAAAGTGGAGTGTCTCCATCCTCTCCAGCTCCTCCGAAACGCCATACAGAGCCCTGTGTGCATTTTCCTCAAATTGCTCGGAACGCATACGGGTCATTTTGTCCATATACAGAATCTGTATGTAGATCAAGCCACCAAATGTAATGGCCATGACTATTGTGAGTAACCAGATAGTAGACTTTTTCATTTTATGTAGTCCCCCTACAGGGGGAGGAAAATTTAAATTATTAACAATTCTAAGGCATTATTAGTTTTCCGAAGCGGGAATATTTCTGCAGGCGGAACCTTGAAATTTAACAATTAAGTGCAAAATTAACATTTAAATGTGAAAATCGCAAAGACCTACCTCAAAAACTTAGATTTTGAGTTATTCTTCCCCGAGATTTTTCTTAGGGAATCGGCGCTACCTTTCTAAAAAAATCCTTAACTTTGTGCTGATTTTTCCTTATGCAGAAAGGCTTTCACGGGCAATATGCTATTCCTTTCGCGAATCAGCATAGCTCCAAGTCTGCTGCAAAAATCTTAATGTAATAAAGATAAAGTTTATGGGTGGATTTTTTGGCACTGTGCAGAAAGAGACCATAGTGACCGACCTGTTTTACGGTACTGACTACCATTCTCATCTTGGTACCAAGAGAGGCGGTATGGCAACCTACGATTCTGAAAATGGCTTTGTGCGCAGTATTCACAGCCTCGAAAATTCCTATTTTCGCACTAAGTTTGAACCGACTCTCTCACGCTTTTCCGGCAACTCCGGCATAGGTGTGATAAGCGATAACGACTCTCAGCCTATTGTAGTAAATTCCCGTGTGGGCAAATTCGCTATCGTAACAGTAGCCAAGATTGCCAACATAGATGAGCTTGAGGCTGAATTACTGGCCGAGGGGGTGCACTTCGCAGAGCTCAGCAGCGGCAAAACTAATCCTACCGAACTGATTGCTACCATAATTGCCTCAGGCAAAGATCTCACTGACGGCCTTAAGAAAGTGCAGGAAAAGGTTAAAGGCAGTGCATCTATGCTCCTTCTGACCACCGATGGCATCATAGCCGCACGCGACAAATGGGGGCGCACACCAATAGTAATCGGCAAAAAGGAAGAGGGCTACGCAGCAGTAAGTGAAACTGCAGCCCTTCCCAACCTCGGTTTTGAAGAGGTGAGAGACCTCGGCCCCGGCGAAGTAGTGAAAATTACTGCCAACGGAATTGAGACTCTCGTGGAACCTCGCAAAGAGATGCAGATCTGCTCATTCCTGTGGGTGTATTACGGATTCCCCGTCTCTACTTATGAGAACAGAAACGTGGAAGAGGTGCGCTTCAACAGCGGTTACCTGATGGGTAAGAAAGATGACACCCCCGTAGACTGCGTGTGCGGCATACCTGATTCCGGAGTAGGCATGGCATTGGGCTACGCTGAAGGTAAGGGTATCCCCTATCACCGTGCTGTTGCAAAATACACCCCGACTTGGCCCCGCTCCTTTACCCCGGGGCGTCAGGAACTGCGAAACCTCGTGGCAAAAATGAAGCTGATACCTAACCGCGCTATGCTTGATGGCCATCGCGTGGCTTTCTGCGACGACTCAATCGTGCGTGGCACCCAGCTGAAAGACAATGTTTCGATGCTTTATAACTACGGCGCCAAAGAGGTGCATATCCGCATTGCGTGTCCTCCGCTGATTTATGGTTGCCCCTTCATAGGCTTCACATCATCGAAAAGCGACATGGAGCTCATCACCCGCCGAATTATCAAAGACCTGGAGGGAGATGCAAACAAGAACCTGGAGAAATATGCTACTACCGGCACCCCGGAATATAATGCCATGGTGCAGAAGATAGCTGACCAATTCGGAATTGACTCCCTGAAATTCAGCACAATAGAAGATCTCATCGAAGCCATTGGCCTCCCCAAATGCAAGGTGTGCACACACTGCTTCGACGGCTCTTCATGCTTCTGATTCAAGACTGCGGAATAAATCAGGGACGACCGAACCTTAAGATTGGAATATAACATTCGGCTCCTCACCATAAAAAATTGGTGGGGAGCTTGCTTTTTTGGTGAATAATTGGTAATTTTGTACGAAATTTGTCCACTCATTCGGGCATTTTTTAATAGTTTTATTAAATAAAAATTTACTGCTTCAGCGGCCTGACACACAGGCGCTGATAATGACTAAATATCAAGATGGCTAAGGAACTGAAGAATCTTACCAAACGCAGTGAGAACTACTCACAATGGTACAATGAATTGGTAGTTAAAGCCGATTTGGCTGAACAGAGCGCAGTACGCGGTTGCATGGTTATCAAACCCTATGGCTACGCTATATGGGAAAAAATGCAGCGTACCCTCGACGAAATGTTTAAGAAAACCGGCGTGCAGAATGCATATTTCCCCCTGCTTATTCCGAAATCATTTCTTTGTCGCGAAGCAGAACATGTGGAAGGCTTCGCAAAAGAATGTGCCGTTGTGACTCACTATCGCCTCAAGAATGACCCTGACGGCAACGGTGTGGTCGTGGATCCCGAAGCTCGTCTTGAGGAGGAACTGATTGTTCGTCCCACCTCCGAAACTATCATTTGGGGTACCTTCAAAAACTGGATTCACTCTTACCGCGACCTCCCGCTGCTGGTAAATCAGTGGGCAAACGTAATGCGTTGGGAAATGCGCACCCGCATGTTCCTGCGCACTGCCGAATTCCTCTGGCAGGAGGGCCACACTGCTCACGCCACAGCTGAGGAAGCCGAAGCACGCACTGTGCAGATGATTAATCTCTATGCCGATTTCGCCCGCGAACAGATGGCTCTCCCCGTTGTAGTAGGCGTGAAGAGCGAGACCGAGCGTTTTGCTGGCGCGCTGAACACCTACACTATCGAAGCGATGATGCAGGATGGCAAGGCTCTCCAGAGTGGCACATCTCACTTCCTGGGTCAGAACTTCGCAAAGGCTTTCGATGTAACATTCATCAATAAGGAGAATCAGGCTGAGTATGTGTGGGCCTCTTCATGGGGAGTTTCAACACGTCTGATGGGCGCGCTCATCATGGCTCACTCTGACGACAACGGCCTTGTGCTCCCCCCCCGCCTCGCTCCTATTCAGGTTGTGATTGTGCCTATCTATAAGAATGATGAGCAACTTAAGGCTATCTCCGATAAGATTCGGCCCATCATCAACGAGCTTGAAGGTAAAGGCATCAGCGTGAAATATGATGACGCTGACAACCGTCGTCCCGGCTTTAAGTTTGCTGACTACGAGCTTAAGGGAGTGCCCGTGCGTTTGGCAGTGGGTGCCCGCGACCTCGAAAACGGCACCATCGAGCTCATGCGTCGTGACACTCTCGAGAAGGAAACCATGCCTATCGAGGGCATTGCCGACCACATAGAATCCCTGCTCAACGACATTCAGGCCAACATCTACAAAAAGGCGCTTGGCCGCATGAATGAAAACATCCATGAGGTTAACTCCTACGATGAATTCAAGGAAAAGATTGAAAACGGCGGCTTCATGCTCTGCCATTGGGACGGCACACCCGAAACAGAGGCTCGCATCAAAGAGGAAACCAAGGCTACCATACGCTGCATACCTTTGGATCGCGAAGATGAAGAGGGCGTGTGCATGGTCACCGGCAAGCCCTCAAAGCGCCGTGTAATCATAGCCCGCTCTTACTAATCAGCAGAGCAAAGCATCACCTACGCGACTACTTCCAATACAGACTAATTACCTAATCCTTAAATCATTCCATATATGTTAAAGCCCCTGTTTCTAAGCGCTGCGTTGCTCGCGTCAGGCGGAATATTTTCAGCTTCTGCGCTCACCCCGGGTGACTACTGTGACCCGGAGAAGAATGCACCTGCTTCGGTAAAAGACATGACTCCCATGCCTGATGGCGAGTCATACCTTTGCGTTGGCAAAAAGGGTGCCACCATTGAGCGCTACAGCTACAAGACAGGTAAACTGCTTGAAACTGTGTTTGATGTTTCAACCATCAAAGGAAGCGTGAAAATCGATGAATTCGATGGCTTTGAGGTCAGCGACAATGGCAGCATGCTTCTGCTTTGGAATGATTCTGAAGGTATATACCGCCATTCATTTACCGCGCAATACTATGTCTATGACATAGGGCGCGGCACAATGAAGCGCGTTTCGGAAAATGGACGTCAACGTGGAGCAATCATCAGTCACGACGGCACTATGGTGGCCTTCACCCGCGACAACGATATCTATATCACCAATCTTGATTTCGATACCGAGCGCCGTGTGACCGAAAACGGCAAAGAGGGTGCCATTATTAATGGCGTGCCTGACTGGGGATATGAAGAGGAATTCGGCATTGTTAACACCATGCGTTGGGCTCCCGATGATTCTTCGCTTGCTTTCGTAACGTTCAATGAGAGCGAGGTCCCCTCATATCATTTCGACATTTATCCCAACTATTGCAACACACCATCGAAATATGACCTATATCCAGGCGAATACACCTATAAATATCCATTAGCCGGCGACAATAATTCTATCGTGAAAGTGAGTGTGTATAATATAGACTCACGTCTCACTAAAGTTATGGATCTGCCTATTTCCGAAACCGACTATGTTCCGTCTGTAGAATATGGTGGTGCACCTGACAGGCTGATGGTGATGATTCTCAACAGAGACCAAAATAACCTTCGTCTATATTCCGTAAATCCGGGCTCTACTGTTGCCAAATTGCTGCTTACTGAAACATCTCAGGCATGGCTTAGCCCGTCGGCATACCAGATGGTAGACTACCGAAAGGATGCTTTCGTAATAGGTAGCGACCGCAGCGGTTGGCGTCATCTTTATGAATATGACTACTCAGGCAATCTTCGCAAACAGCTCACTTCCGGCAACTATTATGTGACTGAGTACTACGGATATAACCCCACCACTCGAGAGCATTACTTCCAGACCACACAGAATGGCTCCACTGAACGCAACGTGGCTCACACCACGGCTGCCGGCGTGCAGATGCTCAACCCTCAGAAAGGATGGGAATCAGCCTCTTTCAGTAAGGGCCTCCAATATTATGTACGCACCTACAGCAACATAACTACTCCTCCTGTTTACGGTCTTTACTCGCTGAAGGGCAAAATCACCGACTTGGAGCTAAACGCCGAATACGCAGCACGTTATGCTGAGATGCCTAAACCGGAACTTGTAGAAATCCCTATGCCCGACGGGCAGAAAATGAACGCCTACATTATCAAGCCGGCTAATTTCAGCGACTCACGTAAGTACCCCGTGCTCCACTACCAGTATAACGGTCCGGAGAGCCAGGAGGTAAGAAACCGTTGGTCAGTGGGTGGCATGAACTATCTGGCATCTGAGGGCTACGTAATCGTGTGTGCCGATGGCCGCGGCACAGGCTTCCGCGGAAGAGCTTGGTGCGATGTAGTCTACAAGTCTCTTGGCAAATTTGAGACGGAAGACCAGCTTACCGCTGCCTCATGGAGCTCAAAACAACCATGGGCTGATGCTTCGCGTATGGCATGTTTCGGTTGGAGCTACGGTGGGTATATGACGCTTATGGAGCTCACAGCTCCGGGAACTCCTTTCAAAGCGGGTATATCGATGGCGCCCGTCACCGATTGGCGCTTCTATGATTCCATCTACACCGAGCGCTACATGCTGACTCCGAAACAAAACAGCACCGGCTATGATGCCGCCTCCACCCTGCCTCGCACTGAAAATCTGAAGGCCAGGCTGCTCATAATGAGTGGCACAAGTGATGACAATGTTCATATTTTCAATACTTACAAGTACACAGCCAAGCTCACCTCCGAGGGCACAATCTGCGACATGATGGTCTGGACAGCCTTTGATCACTCTCTCCGTCCATGCGGCTCACGCACCGTGCTTTACCGTAAGACCCTTGATTTCCTCAACTCAAATCTTCGATAAGATTGATCTGTAGAAATTCGCATCTCTATGACTGAATCACTCAGAAATTTATATAAAGTAAATAGCCGCCATATCTTCATTTTATGGCGCAACTTTGCGGCGTCCATGCTAACCGTGATTTTCATGCTTTTGCTCACTAAGTTAGTGCCGTCGATATTTGCACCTCTCGTGTCTACATTTGCTTGTGCCGGGCTCTACATCATGGTGTACCACACCTCATTGTCAGATACCGATACATGCATCATTGTCCCGTTCACAATATTCAATGTGATCATGGCCTACACATTCCTCACGATAGGGCTCAACGTGCTCAATGTGTGGTTTCTGTGGGATATCCCTGACGCTCTAATATTCTTCGACGGCTACTTTATTCCCGGACTATTGCTTGCGCCAAGCGGGCTGCTAATATGCACAATAATTTATATCCGCCGACATAAATTAAGCATATGCCGCGACTGTCGACTGCAGAATGGAGCACCTATAGAGCGCGGTCGCTCCGGCGTAATATTTTCCAGTGAGAGTGAATTGCAGATTAAGAACCTTATGTTGGTATTTGCGCTCATTGCTACTATTCAATGGTCCTACTACTTCGTAGCATTCAACGATGCAGGCATCTCTGCCCGCGATTCATTCATTTTTACCTGGATAACCTGTTCTGTTATTCTTTGCGACATGCTTTATTTCGCAATCCGCTACTACAATCTTTACCTTGACCTGAAGGAGAGCGACGAATTGGTATCACCGGCGGAATTGAAAAACATCAGCGCCCGCACTTACCTGAGATTCTATGTAATCTGTGGTGACTACATACTTCTCACGAAGCGAAAGAGTGATGAGCTCCGCGACCTGACAACTGACATAATAGACACACCTTTCATGACTCGCCAGCTCACTAAATCAATTCCTGAGGGGGCGGTTAAGGATGTTATAAAAAGACTTAGCGGAGTGACTACCGGAGTTCTGAAGTTCTTTTACGGGCGCCGCGTCAACACAGTCGGAGAGCATCGCATGCTTCGCTACTTTTATCTGCTTCCGGGTACCCCGGAAGATTACCCGGAGCTGTCTAAAAAAGGTAATTGGATAAGCAGCGAGAGGTTTAAGACTACGTATAACACATCACCTATGACATTGTCTTCATACCTGCTTGGTGACATGAGCCGTCTCGCTACGATTCTCGTTACCCGCAAGATATATAACGAGCGTGGTGAACGTCGCAATAAGCTGATGCAATACCGACCTTCGTTTAATTTTGATGAGCTGTCAAATAGCGACATTGATTTTCACGATGATTTCTGGATTAATATCTCCAACTTCAACAGTGACCATCGCTTCTTCAAAATCAAACGCTGGTTTAAGTATCGACAATTTCACAAAATGCCCTCATAAGAGTCCGGCACTCTGATTAATTCCGCATCATTTTCCACAATCCATCAAGTAACTGATATGTCCAGACTGCCTCTGATAACAATTGTAGGTCCTACCGCCTCCGGCAAGACTCAGCGAGCCGTTAGTCTGGCTTTGGCTACGGACTCGGAGATTCTCAGTGGCGACTCACGTCAGGTCTATAGGGGTATGGATTTAGGCACAGGCAAGGATCTGGATGACTACGCCCCTCTCTTCAGCAAATATTCTCACCTGACCGACATGCAGTATCCCGGCTTACACCTTGTGGATATCTGCGAGGCCGGAGAAAAATATAACCTGCATCGTTTCCTTAGAGACTTTCAAGAAGCAGAGAACGTTATACGCCAACGTGGCAACAATGTGCTCCTTTGCGGAGGCACTGGCATGTATGTGGAAGCAGCGCTTGCAGGTCTGGCTCTTCCGGAAGTACCGGAGGATAGAGAGTTCCGTGACGCCATGCAATCCAAAACTCTGACTGAGCTGCATGAAGAATTAGCCAGACTCAAGAAACTGCATAATGTGACTGATGTTGATACCCACCAGCGTGCTGTGCGTGCATTAGAAATAGAGCGGTATTATCAGGCACATCCGGAAGCTTCCGAACTTGCAGACAGAAGTAAAGCCACTCCACGCGAGTCAGTCATATTCCTTATAGATATACCTCGCGAGGAGCGCCGCAGAAGAATCACCGAGCGCTTAAAAGCCCGACTTGACGCCGGCATGACTGACGAAGTGGAAGCTCTGCTGAAACAGGGCGTGAGTGCCGAAAATCTGATTTATTACGGACTGGAATATAAGTTTGTCACCCTACATGTACTTGGTCAGCTCAGCAAAGATGAGATGTTCCGAGGGCTTGAAACTGCAATTCATCAATTTGCAAAAAGGCAAATGACCTGGTGGCGAGGGATGGAACGTCGCGGTTTTACGCTTCACCCTATCGCCTACAATCTGTCTGAATCCGATTTTCTGGCCGAAGCACTCCCCCTTCTGGGTCTCTAACAACCCCTCAGCTTCCCCACTGCTCTCCCTAAAAGCGCTTCTGCAAAACGCACCTGCGCTACTGTAACATTTCCCCAAGAATGTATCAATACATCATAAATGGAGAGGAGGCTTTCCTTTCCCGACCCTCACGTACATTCATTTAAGAAGCGGTACGGAGTAAAGGTGGTCGGCACAGGAAAGCCTCCTCGACTATGAAACTATACTAATTAGAGCGCGGGCAGCAGGTTTTGGAGTTTTGCTGCGAGCGATGTGTCGTAGCCATTGGTAAAGAAGACCACGCGGCCGAAACTGTCGGCAACCATTATGAGCGGAAGCGTTGCGCGTTCTTCAGTATTCTGAGTCTGCACAGCACCTGAAAGCATGTCACGTATATCTCCGGAGGGGTCAGAACCGTAATGCAAATTCCGCAAACCGCTGAGCTCGCGGCGTTCGCGACCGAGAACCACTATCGGACGCCCCCAGTCATTGAGAAGCGATGTGATTGATTCCATGTCGGTCACAGCATGATTACTGGGCTCGTCAGTGTCACCGAGCATTGCGATGAGGAAATAACCGCGGCCGGTGGTGGACAGGATAGACTGCTGCTCATGAGCACCTGCGGGGAGATAAGGTGCCTCGGGGTTAATAGCGCCAATCACCTCGATGCTTCCGGGAGAGTGACGCATCACGAGCGGCAGGTCAGTGGTCTTGTTGGCCTCTATATTAAAGAATGAAAGGGTAGCTTTCACGCTGCCGTCAGCCTGACGCATGCCGGTGGTCAACAGATAGTAACCCTGGGGCAATGAAGTGCCGTCACGAAGAATGGTAGCATAGCTCTCACCCATATCATCGCCAAACTCAAGCTGGCGGGGTGAGCCGCTCTTCATAGAGGAGATAGAGAAGTGGCGGTAGTACTGAGGATCGGAAAGGTAGCGCGTAGGTTCATAAGAGGCTTTCACTATACCCTCGGGCACTGACTCTTTCACAGCCTTAGCGAAGTCAACCGTAATCCAGCTCTTGCCGTCATGATACTGGCAGGCACCGGTGACTGGGTCTATTCTGGCAGGCGTGCCGCCATTTCGGCAAAGGGCCACAAAGAAGATGTCGCGCGAACGGCTGTCGGCCTCACGGTTTTTCCAAACCTTTTCGGGAATGATAGGCACGCGATAAGCATTAGCGGCATTGTTGACTTTCACGTTAGCGGTGATATAATCTATGGCCTCTTCAGGGGTGAGACCCTTCTCTTTACCGGGCATGCGAAGCGTGAGACGGTAATCTGACAGCAACTCGTTGGCTACTCGCGGATTAAGGATATAGTCCACGTACAACTCATTATCCGGTTGCGGAGGGGTCATCATCAGTGTGTTGATAAGCACTCGCGCGGGAGTGTCATGCAGGTCTTTTTCAGAAATGGCACCAAGCAGCGCAAGTGCTTCAGGCATGCGGGCCTCGGTGGTGGCATTTATGAAATCGTAGATCGAGAGCCAGTTGCCGCGAGCATGCTTCAGATAATAATCTGCCTCAGCTCTCTGCTCATCAGTGAGGAAATCGGGCAGGTCATTGATATTCCTTTCGCAGAAACGACCTCCGAAGAAGCTCTCCTCATAGGCCGCACGCATAGCGTTTTCTCTATCAAATCTGATTTGGTTTTCTGCTATCTGAGCATCGGTGGCATGAGTCGGGATGGGATTCTCAGCCGGGGGCACTATGTCAAGCTCAGTAGAGAAGACCTCGCCGATTTTGTGGTCAAGCACCACACGGGTGTTAGGAGAATCAATGAGCGTAAAGCCGAAATAGTTGCCATCGGAAGCCCAGGCAAGCATGTTGCCCTGACCGGTGCGGAGCATGGCGCGACCCATGACATCAGTGTCCATGGAGGCAGCCGTGAAGAATTCAGCGTAGTTATAAATCTTATACTCTACCTTTACCCCTTTCACCGGCTTGCCCTGACGGTCAACAACAGTAACGACTGCTTCGCGCACGGGCACATAGTTGTCAGTGACATTTATTTCGGTGATGCCGTCGCGCACACCTATAATCTGCTCGGGGCCGGGATATTGGCCGAATACTCTTGTGTGCATCAACATGCCTCGCGAAGCAGGCGCATTGAACCAGGCGCGGTTGAGCTCCGGTTCCGGCTCACAGGCACCGAGGAAGTACCACTTGCCGTCGACCCAGACTTCCACCCAGGCATGATTATCGTCGGTGTGAGCCCAGCGCGGAGTATAAACCTGACGGGCAGGAATACCGACAGCGCGAAACGCCGCCACACCCAATACCGACTCCTCGCCGCAGCGTCCTTTAGCGGATTTGATTGTAGACATAGGAGCTGATGTGCGTGCATCGCTCGGCTCATAAGTCACTTTCTCGTGCAGCCAGTGGTTCACCTCAAGAGCGGCATCCTTCATCGAAAGATTCTTGACGCGGTCACGAAGCTCTGCATAATAGGCGGTGCGGAAATTGTCAAGATACTCATTGTTGCTACGCACCGGAAGCACGAAATGGCGCCAGATATCATCGGGCACATTCTTGCCCCAAGGCAGCTCCTCTCGGGCTTTCAGCGAGCAGCGCACGTTGCGGAGGAAGTATTCGGGTTCCATCATGAGTCTGTCACTCATGGGCATGGCGCCATACAGAAACTCCATGGCATCCCCCTCAGCAGCAGTAAGGTTATAGACCTTGCCGTTGATGCCCAGGAGACGTGTTTCTTCGGCATGCAGAGGAGCAGCTACGCAGGTAAAAGCTATTGCCGGAACTATTAAAGAACTGTATTTCATGACTGTGGTGCAGGGACTGCATTCTTAAAGTTTAAGGAAATAACATAATCAGGCGAAGGCTTGCGGTCCTTCGGAAGCGTAAGGATTATTCCCTCGGGAGTCTGAGTAAACTTTACTTTCTTGTCTGTAGCAAATTCCTTAGCACTCAGCATCTTGTTGCCGGCATAAGGGAGGAAGACGAGGTCTGCGTCGTTGTCAAGGACATGCACATAGAGCGTGTTATCCTTGCGTGTGGTTACACCCCATGACTGCGGAGGCACAACACCGCCTCTTACCCCCTGCACGGTGGGAGAATAAGTTTTCATCCATTCACCCATGGCAGCAAGTCGCTCGAGTGCTTGCGGAGGCAGGGAGCCATCGGGGCGAGGGCCTATGTTGAGAAGCAGGTTAGCGTCACGACCGGCTGTGCCTACCAGGTACTGAATAAGCTCATCGGAACTCTTATATTCATTGTCGCGGATGCGGTAACCCCAGGAATTGTTCATGGTCTGGCAGGTCTCCAACGGGAGCTTGCTGACTTCCTGACCTGATAATCCGGCCTCATTCTCTCCCGGTTTGTCGCGTTCAAATATCTGAATATCCTCGCCTGCGAAGGGGGTCATGTGGTGGTTACTACCCACGAGGCAGGAGGGTTGCAGCTTATGAATAAGAGCATACTGAGCGTCGAGATTCCATAATTCGGGGTCAAGGCCGCCGGGAATTTCATCACGATCCCACATGCCGTCATACCAGATAGCGCCCACTTTGCCGTAGTTGGTGAGGAGTTCGGTGAGCTGATTGTCCATGAAGTCCAGGTAATCACGCCAGTTGCCTGAGGTGTCGCGATTAGGCTCATGACCGGTGCGACCTATGGGATTATAATCCGGGCGACCCCAGTCCAGCTGGGAGTAGTACAGGTGCAGAGCTATCCCCTGCTTCTCACACTCGTCGGCTATCTCCTTGAGTATGTCGCGCTTGAAGGGGGTGGCGTCTACAATATTATAGGGTGAATACTCTGTGTCAAACATAGAGAACCCGTCATGGTGACGAGTGGTGATACACAGATATTTAGCACCTGAATCCTTAATGGCTTTCACCCAATCGTGAGCGTTAAAATTCGAGGGATAGAAGCCGGCAGCCAGGTTCTTGTACTCGTTATGATAAATTTTGGGGTCGTTGAGTACCCATTCGCCGGAACCGAGCATGGAGTAGATGCCCCAGTGAATGAAGATGCCGAATCCGTTGTCGCGAAAGTCCTCGCGTGCCTGCAGAATCTCAGGTGTGGGTGTGTAAGCCCATGCGGAATAAGGTGTACAGAAAGCGCTGAGAGCCAGTGCGCTACTCAGCATACACCGCTTTATACCAGTCAAGTTCATGGTAAAGATTTAGTTGGTTAGAATTAGTCAATTGATTTAGGGTTGTGACGGAGAGACCGGAATAAGTTTCTTGATTGATGTAGATGTCCACGCACCGCGGGGTAGCCGCTTTATAGACTACAGCCTTATCTATAGCAGCGGCGACATCCGCGGAGAGCTGCGGGTCCTGCGCCATGCGCATGAAAGTCTGGCGAAAGTCAAAGAAATTTACGCCACCCTGCTTGCCGTAGCTTGGCAGCCCTATTGTAGAGAGTTGCTTGGGGTCAGCAGCTATGCTTCTGCAACTTGCAGCCACCGCATCCAACTCAGATGTCCTGGTCACTGAGATGGTAACATTTCTCATGCCGGGGTCCTCGTTGAGAGCGAAGTATTCATAACACTGCTTTGCGGCTGAAAGGGGAAGCCCGGGCGTAGCTGCCAGAGCGGGAAGCATTATCTGATAGGGTGAACCCTCAGCGAGAAGCACCGTGGGGGACGCTACGAAATAATCGCACTTATTGCGAAATTCATAAGCCATCTCAATGCTACCCATCAGGCAGCAATCCATCCAAACGAATGAGAACGTGTCGTCAGGGACAGCCGATGCCATATCGGTTACATTCATCTCCTTGCCATAATCGTTTCCGAAGCTGTATGCCGGCGCAGAAGCAGGAATCCAGTTGGTGGCATGACTCCAGAAGATAAGTCCGTAATTGTCAGCAGGGGCCAGCGACAAGGCGTCATTTATGACTTGCGACATGCGTTGCTCTGTGAGCGAGGTCCGGTCGTTGGCATAGGTCTTCAGAGTGACTTGAGTGGCTGGCAAATTCCCGTTGTTCCTGACCTGAAAAAGTTTCGGAGCCTCTGTGCGGGAAACGCAGTAGACCAGCAAATTGAGCTCCTCCGGGCTGCAGTTTTCCACTCCCTGAATCATCTCCTGCAGGTCCAACCGACTAAAGGTGGATAAGTTATTGGAGGCGACCATGTAGACCAGCACAGTGAGCTTGCTCCGCTTCAATGGCGAGGGTTCATCGCTGTGATGGCAGGATGTGAAGCCGAGAGAGAGCAGCAGCACTGCCGCAGCAGCCTTCCCGCTTCTGCGCCCTTTCAGTCGGCGCAGGAACATTGGGATGTGGCTGAGGAATATCAGCGCGAGCATCACGATTACATACGTAGTCGTTAATGCGCGGAGGCGATAGGGATTGTCAGTGTCATACACCAGCAGGCTCTGCGGATCATCTTTCATGAAATCATCGGTAGGGATAGCCTGAAAGGAATCTTTCCAGACTATTTTGCCATCTTCCACGTACACCACGGCGGGATTTCCTCTGACTACCTCCTTAATGGCAGTGTCTTCGGCAGTATAGATGGGATACTGAGCAAGGGAGAAGTCACGGAAAGTGGCCAGCTGCAGGGAGTCGGCGGCAGCTACAGCAAACATTTCTATGTCATGCTTGCCGGCGTAATCATAAAGCGAGTTGAGCTTATAGTAATGCTCTATACCCACCTCGGTGAGCGAAGGGAAAAACACTATCACCTGCTGACCGGCGTCGGCGGCAAGCAAATCCTCAGTCACATCTTCATTGCCATTGTAAATAGTCAGACCCTTTGATTTCTTTTGCGAAGAGGGGGCGGATATCTGCCTGCGCTCTACAAACTCCCAGCTCTCATCATCCGGAATACTATCGACAGGCAGCGTAACCGTCTTCTCGCCATTGCTCCAGACGGCCAGATATTCAGATGAATCATCGTCGGAATCCACAAGGGTCCCCCCTACGGGATAGGGTCTGTAGTCGACCAAGGGCTGAGCTATGTAGCCTATCAAGCCGATAATCAGAATGTATGCTATTGATGCACAGACGCTCCAAATCTGCAGGGTGGGGATAATGATGCACCTTATCCGAGCGTTGTAGGCCATGAGCCATCCGCACATGGCGGTAATTGCCACGTTTTTCCAGAAGGTGGTCCAGTTTGAAATTACCAGAGCATCGCCAAAGCATCCGCAATCTGCCACCGGGTCGGCAATTGCAATCCACAATGTCAGCGGCAGCATGAAGCACATAAAAAGCATTGCCAGCCTCGGAGCCCACCTTCGGTAGGAACCGGTGACAAGCATTACACCCACCAGAAACTCAAAGCTAAACAGAAGGAAGGTGCCGGCGGTGATTTGCGATTCTAACCAGGGGGCATGCATCGTGGTCACATACTCACGCATCTTGTAGATAGTGCCCCAGGGGTCAACACCTTTTACAAAGCCGGAGTAGATGAAAACCACACCGACAGCTATGCGGAATATGTAGGTAATAAGACCCACAAGCTTCTCTCTGTAAGAGAGCTTGGAGGGGGACTTGGAGGCAGACTGCCGTGAGGTCGGTGTCAGTGACGGCCCGGCCGCTGATTGTTCACTCTGACTCTTTTTCATCGAGCTTGATGAGAGCAAAAATAGAGTAGTTGATTATGTCCATCAGGTTGGAGTCCACCCCCTCGCTTGCCAGCGTATGGCCATCGTTGTCCTCAATCCTCTTAATGCGGTGGAGCTTGGTGAGGATTATGTCGGTGAAGCTGCTGATACGCATGTCGCGCCACGCCTCGTCATAGTCATGATTCTTGTCGAGCATCAGGCGCACGGCTGAATCGAAATATTCGTTATACCATTCCAGGGCCTGCTCGCGATTGAGGTCATCGCCGGGACCGATAGCCAGCTGAATGCGCTCCATCACCGAGTAGTTGACAATGCCTACAAACTCCGGACGGATACCCTCGTTGACACGGCTCTCCCCTTTTTCCTCAATGCTGCGTATGCGCCGCGCCTTAATCATAATCTGATCAGTAAGGGTGGCCGGACGCATGAGGCGCCAAGAGGTACCGTAGTCACTCAGTTTCTTAAGATATATGTCGAGGCACTCGGTCTTCACGAGTGCGAACTGCTCGTTGGTCTTCATAGTGCAAAAGTAGTGAAAAATCGGCTATGCCACAAAAAAACACCCGCTATATTTTGCACCGAAATAATTTAATATTACCTTTGCCGCATAATTCCGAGGATGCTACCGGCAGGAGAATCGGTCTGCATCCATCCTACCCTTAAATCTAACATAAAAAAATCTACTACCTATGAATTCCTCAATCAATCTCTGCCCCAATAAGTTGGTGCAGTTTCTTCAGAAGCCTCCTCACATGTTCCGCAAAGCCGACATTATCCGCTTTGTCAAGGAGAATGACATCCGCATGATTAATTTCATGTATCCGGCTGCTGACAACAGGTTGAAGACTCTCAACTTTGTAATCAACTCCGAGGAGTATCTGGAATCAATCCTGACATTCGGCGAACGTGTGGACGGCTCAAGCCTCTTTCCCTTTATAGAAGCCGGAAGTTCTGACCTCTACGTGGTGCCCCGCTACCGCACTGCTTTTGTGGACCCCTTTGCTGAAGTGCCCACACTCACTATGCTTGCCTCTTTCTTCAATAAGGATGGCAAACCTCTGGTGTCATCGCCGGAATACACACTGCGCAAAGCCTGCGAGGAGTTTAAGCGCGTGACCGGTCTGGAATTCTACGCTATGGGTGAGCTTGAGTATTACGTAATTTCTCCTGACACCGGGCTCTATCCCGCCACTGACCAGAAGGGTTACCACGAAAGTGCCCCCTATGCTAAGCATAATGAATTCCGCACTCAATGCATGGCTTACATAGCTCAGGCCGGTGGAGAGATTAAATATGGCCACAACGAAGTGGGTAACTTCACTCACGATGGGCTCATCTACGAGCAAAACGAGATTGAGTTCCTGCCTGTGCCCGCTACTGATGCAGCTGACCAGCTGATGATTGCCAAGTGGGTGATACGCAATCTCGCCGCTCAGAATAATTATGATGTGACCTTTGCCCCGAAAATCACAGCCGGCAAGGCAGGCAGCGGTCTGCACATTCACTTCAAGCTGATGGATGGCGAGCAGAATGTCATGACCCGCGACGGACGCCTTAGCGACGAGGCCCGTAAAGCCATAGCCGGTATTTTGGAGTTGGCACCCTCAATCACTGCTTTTGGCAACACAGTGCCCACCTCCTATCTGCGTCTCGTGCCCCACCAGGAGGCTCCCACAAACGTATGCTGGGGAGACCGCAACCGCTCGGTGCTCGTTCGTGTGCCCTTAGGCTGGACCGGCAAGGTGGATATGTGCGCGCAAGCTAATCCTCTGGAGGCTGACGACATTATGAGCGCCCCCCAGAAGCAGACTGCCGAGTTGCGCTCCGCTGACTGTTCTGCAGACATCTATCAGCTGCTGGCGGGTATGGCGGTAGCCGCTCGTTACGGATTCGAGATGGAGAACGCCCTGCAGCGTGCCGAGGAAATGTATGTCTCTGTCAACATCCACAATGAGGAGAACAAAGCGAAGCTTGAAGCTCTCAACTCGCTTCCCGACAGCTGCGTGGCATCGGCCGAAGCTCTCCGCAAACAGCGCGAGATTTATGAAAAGGCAGGTATCTTCTCGCCGGCTATGATCGATGGCATCATCAAGCGCCTCGAGGCCTATAACGACACCAATCTCCGCAAAGAGCTCTCCGGCTCTCCGAAAGCTATGATGGAGACAGTACGCAAATATTGGCACTGCGGATAAGCTTCTCCCTATAAAATAAGATTGCCGTCGCTCTTCCGGAGCAACGGCAATTATTTTTGCAATCAGAACTTCAATCAGAGATTATTAGCGTTCTCAATATTGTAGTTGATGTCCTCGATAATGCCGTCCATAGACTGAGCATCGGGAGCCTGAGCAGCCTTGGCAGCAACCTGAAGTGCCTTGTTGTACATGTCAAGGATTTCAGCCTTCTGCGCAGCAGACACAGTGTCGAGAGTGCCGAGGTAACGCTTGCCGCAGTCATTCAGATAGTCGGCAGCTTCGCGCAAATAATTGTAGTTATTGCTTACCTCGCTCATCTTCAGGAAGTCCTGGGCGGCAGTCTTGTAGTCGTGGCGGGTGAAGTGAATCAGGCCACGGAGGCGGTAGAAGTTATCGTGATTGGGATCAGTAGCAATAGCCTTATCAATCAGAGCCATAGCACCTTCGTAATCATTGTCGTCGATGAAGCCCTGCAGGTAGTTGTTGAAGATGTAATCGTTTTCGTTACCGAAGCGTTTTACTGCTTCGCCTGATACCTCGCGAATCATCTTCTGAGCTTCGGAAGCCTTAGCAGTATCCTGATTTGCAATATTCTGCAGAGAGGCTATCTCGTAAACGAAGCACTGGGGGTCCTGAATGTTAGCTTTGCGTGCAGCCTCATAAGCTACCTGAGCCGCCTCGAAATCTGTGCCGAACGCGCAGTTGCCGGCGTTGTAGAAATCTACTGCATAAATGCTGTCGACCGCTCCTGACTGGGCTGCCATAGAGCCACTGAGCATGAATGCCTGATAGGCTTCGGGATACTTCATGCCGGCATTAAAAAGCACACCACCTGCGCGTGCGAAATCGCCACCGGCTGCGTGAAGAGCTACACTCTTCATGATTTTATCGGTGTATTTAGGCTTAACCTGACCCTTTTCGTTAGGCTTCTGGTCGAGCTCCATCACCTGCTGATAGAGATCCATAGCCTCGAGAAGACCCTTTGCAGCCTCGGGAGTGAGGGTAGCGTTGGGGTTCATGGGTGAGGGTATACCTTTCTTAAAGGTATCGTCGAGCTTTTTAGCCTGATCAAAGAGAGTTTTTGCATCCTGGGCTCCGGCTGTGAGCACGGCCACCAGAGCAAGCGCTAATACGAATATCTTCTTCATAGCTGAGTTAATTTATGATATTTATCTTATTTATGGTTAACTGTATTATCCTTGTTCCTGTACTCCCTCTTCACCGGCTTCCGTTTCTGCCTCCTCCTCAGGGTCAGAGTCAACTTTGCAGACAGAGGCAATTGAGTCACCACGCTTTGTGAGGTCTATGAGTTTCACGCCCTGAGTGGCACGGCCCATAGTACGGATAGAAGCGAGTGGCAGACGCAGGGTAATGCCGCTTCGGTTGATGATTACAAGGTCATTTTCATCGGTTACGGCCTTGATGGCTACGAGTTCACCGGTCTTTTCTGTCACGGCGATGGTCTTCACACCTTTGCCGCCACGGTTGGTGATGCGGTAATCATCCAGGGCTGAGCGCTTGCCATAGCCGTTGGCCGACACTACCATCACATCCTGGTCGGAGCCCTCCTTCATGGTAATCATGCCTACCACTTCGTCGCCGGGTTCGCCGAGAGTCATGCCGCGTACACCGGTTGACATACGCCCCATTTCGCGCACACGGCTCTCGTGGAAGCGGATAGCCTTACCTTCGCGGTCAGCCATGATAACTTCGGAATTACCATCGGTCAGGCACACGTCAATTACGCGGTCATCTTCGCGGATGATGATTGCGTTCACACCTATCTTACGGGGATTGGCGTAGGCGCGCAGAGGTGTCTTCTTGATGATACCGTTCTTGGTGCAGAATATAAGGTTGTGGGAAGAGGTGTAAGCCTCATCGTTGAGGTGCTTGATGCGGATAAATGCGTTGACAGCATCGTCAGCCTCTATATTAAGCATATTCTGTATAGCACGCCCCTTGCTGTTCTTGGCACCCTCGGGAATTTCGTAGACCTTCAGCCAGTAGCAACGCCCCTTCTGCGTGAAAAAGAGCATGTGGTTGTGGTTAGTGGCCGGATAGATGTATTCTATGAAGTCTTTGTCGCGGGTGTTGCTTCCCTTGGCTCCGACGCCGCCTCGCGCCTGAGCGCGGAACTCAGCCAGCGGAGTGCGCTTGATGTAGCCGAGGTGAGAGATTGTGATAATCATCTCATCGTCGGGATAGAAGTCTTCAGCATTGAAATCGCCGGAGAAGGGGTTGATTATAGTGCGTCGTTCATCGCCATAGCGTTCGCGCACCTCTTCAAGCTCCTTCTTCATCACCTCGCGACACACCTCGTCGTTGCTCAGGATTTCGTTCAGTCGGGCTATGAGAGCCATCAGCTCATCATATTCAGCACGCAACTTGTCGATTTCCAGACCGGTGAGCTGACGCAGGCGCATCTCCACAATCGCGCGGGTCTGCACGTCGTCGAGCTCGAAGCGCTCGCTCAGTCGTGCGCGGGCCTCGTCAGTGGTCTGCGATGAGCGGATTATGTGGATCACCTCGTCAATATTGTCGCAAGCTATCATCAAGCCCTTCACGATGTGTGCACGCTCTTCGGCCTTACGGAGCTCATAGCGTGTGCGGCGGATTACTACTTCATGGCGGTGGTCAATAAAGGCCTCGAGCAACTGCTTGAGGTTCAGTGTCTTCGGACGACCGTTTACGAGCGCTACGTTGTTGACAGAGAACGAGGTCTGCAGCTGCGTCATCTTGTAGAGCTTGTTGAGCACTACCGAAGCGTTGGCGTCGCGCTTCACGTCGATGGTGATTTCAATCTTGCCGCGGGCAGAGGTGTCGGTTATGTCGGCTATGCCATCGATTTTCTTCTCCACAACGAGGTCGGCTATAGCAGCTACCAGGTCTTTCTTTACAACGCCGTAAGGTATCTCGGAGATTACTATCTTGTCTTGGTTGCCGTCGCTCTCAATCTCAGCCTTAGCTCGGAGGATAATGCGGCCGCGACCTGTCTCGTAAGCATCCTTCACACCCTGCAGGCCGAATATCTCGCCACCTGTGGGGAAGTCGGGAGCCTTCACATATTGCATGAGGTCCTCAATGGTGAGGTCGCGGTTGTCGATGAGCGCGATTGCGCCGTCCAGACACTCGGTGAGGTTGTGAGGGGGCATGTTGGTGGCCATACCCACAGCGATACCGCTTGCGCCGTTCACGAGCAGGTTAGGTATGCGGGTGGGGAGCACAGCAGGCTCACTCAGAGTATTATCGAAGTTGGGGACAAAATCAACAGTATCGGCATCAAGGTCGCGGAGCATCTCTTCACCCATGCGCTCGAGTTTCACCTCAGTATAACGCATGGCTGCCGGGGAGTCGCCGTCGATAGAGCCGAAGTTACCCTGTCCGAACACGAGCGGATAACGCAAGCTCCAGTCCTGGGCCATACGCACCATTGTAAGGTATATGGATGAGTCGCCGTGGGGGTGATACTTACCCATAACCTCACCTACGATACGCGCACTCTTCTTGGTGTCACCGCTGAAGTGGTTGCCCAGCACATCCATACCGAAGAGGACACGGCGATGCACGGGTTTGAATCCGTCGCGCACATCGGGGAGCGCACGTGAGACAATCACCGACATTGAATAGTCAATGTAGGCTGTCTTCATTTCGCTCTCGATATTCACGGGAATGATTCTGTCTTCCTGTTGCATTTTATCTTAATTCTTTTCCTTTTACTTTACTTGTCAGTATTGACTTCTACGCGAATAGGGCGGCCCCACGGCCTACCCTGCGTAATTAAGCACAAAATTACTAAAAATTTCTCAAACATTACGCCTCTTTCCTTGTTTTTTTAATATGAGCAGCATGATGATGCACTCTATTCGTTAACTCTACTACACTATTATTAACTCCGCTTTAGTAATTTTGGACATTAACTTTACGTTTTTAAAACTGGCACGGATTTTGTAAAGTCCCCGCCAACGTAATTTTCAAGGAGCTGCGTTTCTACTGCGCTTGCTCTGATTCACTTCTTAGAAATCAACTCAAACAGACAACTATGGCAAACGACTCTTATAAGAAATTTGGCAAAATGCTGTCGCTCGGTGGCGATGAAGCTCAGAAGACGGGCTCATCTGTCATCACTTGCGAGCATCTGGCCCTTTCGGTGTTCCGCGCCTCAAGCGGCACCGCTGTGAAGATTTTGCGTCATCTGGAAGTTCCCGTCGACTCTATAGCTGAAGAAATGGAAGAGCATCTGATGCTTCATAAGGCTGACAGCCAGGAGGTTGCCACCGTCATAAACTCTGACCGCGACTATCAGCTGTCTTACTCCGCCGTGCGCTACCTGCGTCTCGGCCTGCTTGAAGCCCGCAAGCTTTCGGCTCCCATGCTTATGCCCGAACACCTGCTGCTCGCCCTGATGCACGATGCCGACGGGCTTGACTCCGAGCTGCTGCAGCGCATCAAGAGCGAATACCTCAACTTCGACATTCAGATCGCCAACGCCCCCCTACCGGAGTCACCCAAAGCGGGTTCCGACTTTACCGGCAGCGAGGATGATGACGAGGATGAAGCTCCCCGCAGCTCTTCGAAAGTGAACCAATCGTCCGGCAAAGGCAGCAAAGCGAAGAGCTCTGACACCCCGGCGCTTGACAAGTTCGGCTTCGACATGACGCGCGCCGCCCGCGATGGCAGACTGGACCCCGTGGTGGGCCGCGACAGTGAAATCGAGCGTCTCGCTCAGATTCTCTCTCGCCGCAAGAAGAACAATCCGGTGCTCATAGGTGAACCCGGCGTGGGCAAAAGCGCTATCGTGGAGGGGCTGGCCCTGAGAATCGTGCAGCGCAAGGTCAGCCGCCTGCTCTTCAATAAGCGCGTTATCTCGCTCGACCTCACCGGCATGGTTGCGGGCACTAAGTATCGCGGCCAGTTTGAAGAACGCATCAAGGCGGTGCTCGATGAGCTTTCCAAGAACCCCGATGTGATTCTCTTCATCGATGAGATTCATAATATAGTAGGTGCCGGCGGCGCTCCCGGCAGTATGGATGCGGCCAACATACTCAAGCCCGCTCTTGCCCGCGGCGAGCTGCAGTGCATAGGCGCCACTACTCTTGATGAATACCGCCAGAACATAGAGAAGGATGGCGCTCTCGAGCGTCGCTTCCAGAAGGTGATGGTGGAGCCTACCTCTGCCGATGAGACCCTCGCTATCCTCCAGCAGGTGAAGGATAAGTATGAGGCTCACCACAATGTGGCTTACACTCCTGAGGCCATCAAGGCTTGTGTCACTCTGACTGAGCGATACGTCTCTGACCGCAACTTCCCCGACAAGGCGCTCGACGCGCTCGATGAGGCCGGCAGCCGCGCGCACATCACTAATATAGTGGTGCCCGAAACCATTGAGAAACTGGAGCAGGAGCTCGACGCCGCCTCTACACGCAAGCTCGAAGCGGCTAAGGCTCAGGACTTTGAGCAGGCTGCCAAGCTGCGCGATGAGGAGACTCGCCTGCGCGATGCTCTGGACAGCGCCAAGAAGCAGTGGGAAGACAGCCTCGACTCGCAGCGTCAGACTGTGGACGACGAGCAGGTGGCCGAAGTTGTAGCGATGATGACCGGTGTGCCCACCAAGCGCATAGCTCAGGCCGAAGGCACACGCCTGCTGAAGATGGGCGACTCGCTGAAGGGCGCCGTGATTGGTCAGGATGATGCAATTGCCAAAACCGTAAAGGCCATTCAGCGCAACAGAATAGGCCTGAAAGACCCCAACAAGCCCATAGGCGTATTCATGTTCCTCGGCCCCACAGGCGTAGGTAAGACCCATCTGGCCAAGAAGTTGGCGGAATATCTCTTTGACTCTTCCGATGCTCTGATTCGCATGGACATGAGCGAATACATGGAGAAATTCACTGTGTCGCGTCTGGTCGGAGCTCCTCCGGGCTACGTAGGTTACGAGGAGGGTGGTCAGCTCACCGAAAAGGTACGCCGTCACCCCTACTCCGTGGTGCTCCTTGATGAAATAGAAAAGGCTCACCCCGATGTGTTCAATCTGCTTCTGCAGGTGATGGACGAGGGTCGCCTCACCGACTCGCTCGGACGCCGCATTGACTTCAAGAACACCATAATAATCATGACCTCAAACGTAGGCTCTCGCCAGCTGAAGGAGTTCGGCTCCGGTGTGGGCTTCCGCAGTCAGGCCGCCACTCAGGCCGAGAATGACGAGGTGATAAGCAAGGCGCTCAACCGTGCATTCTCACCCGAGTTCCTCAACCGTGTAGACAATGTGATTATGTTCTCACAACTGTCTCGCGAGGCCATCGGCCAAATCATAGACATAGAGCTGGCCGGATTCACCCGTCGCATCGAGAAGCTCGGCTTTAAACTGGAGCTCTCCCCTGAGGCTAAAGACTTCCTGGCCGACAAGGGCTATGACCGCCAATTCGGCGCCCGTCCGCTTAAGCGAGCCATTCAGAAATATCTTGAAGATGACCTGGCCGAGCTGCTGCTCACCCGCACTGTGGGCGTAGCCAAGGAGGGCGAGGAGACCGAAGCCCCGCAGGCTGTGATCAAAGCCACTCACACGGAGGGCGATGACCACCTGACACTGAGCATAGAGGAGTAACTCTCTCATTTATAGAGCAATACCACCCCGCATTTGTAGTTAATATTCAATTGATTACAAAACCCGCAGGGTGGTATTGTCGTATATATACGCCGCAGAGCCCCGCCCGGATTTCCCCGCGAAAAAGAATCATTAAAAAATAGTTACAAAACTTATTTACACCCTTAACCTTTGAGTTACAATCACTTTCGCGCCCCTCCGCTACGAGAAAGGATTTTACGACCACTCCCCCACTTGCACAACCCGAAAAATCTCCCTAACTTTGCATCGTAAAAACCAAGTTTCTGAAGTGATAGATCTCAGCTTACATATCGAATACCTCCTGCGCTACCACGACTGCGTGATTCTACCGGGCATTGGTGCGTTTCTGCAGATGCGCAAGGAAGCCGCAATGAATCCGGTGACAGGTGAGCTGACTCCCTCAACTTCTCAGGTGTGCTTCAATCAGTCAATCAGCAACGACGATGCTCTGCTGGCCAATTCCATAAGCCGCAGAGAGGGCATCTCCTTCACCGAGGCCCGCACAGCTCTGGCCGAGACCACTCGCGACCTGCTCTCATCGCTTGAATCTGACAGAGAGCTCTGCTTTCCGCGCATAGGCACTCTCAGCCTTAACGAAGACGACATTCTTACCTTCCAGCCCGCTGTCTCCTTCCTCTCAGCAGGCGCCGTCAAGTCAATCCTTCCGGCTGACACCCCCGTGGCTGAAGAGACTACCGAGGAGGCATCCAAGAAATTTTACACCCTGCAGATCTCACGCAAATTCGTGCACAGCGCCATGCGCTACGCCGCCATGCTTGCGTTCATCATCATCAGCTGCGTGACCCTCTCCGACCCCGGTGCAGGCCCCCGCAACTCCGGAATACGCACCGACCATGCGTCAGTCATCCCTCTCCCAAGTCATCAGCAAGAGCAAACAGACAGCGTGTCACTGCCTCAGACAGTCGAAGACCTCAGGTGAACTTTCAGACACCTTGAAGCGTTTCTCTTTGTGATACTTGTAAACAAAATAACCCTAAGATGCGCTTTTATCTGATTCTTCTCCTGCTCGCAACTTTTTCTATATCAGGCGCAAATAACTCCAAAACCGTAAAACAGGCTGAGAAATTGGCCGGTAATTTTTCGCGTCTGGACGAAGCGAGAGAAAAAATAAATTCAGCGCTCCACGACTCCCTCTGCCCCCCCGACGCCCGCACCTATTTCGTGGCAGGAAAGATTGAGGAGGGTGCCTTCCGTCATTATTACAAACAGCTGGCTATCAATCAGGCAGACCCCAACATAGACCGCACTCAGATGGCCGACGCGCTCTTAGCCGCCCGCGATTACTATCTCAAAGCCCTCCCTCTCGACTCCATTCGCGACAATAAAGGGAACTTGCAGACAAAATATTCCCCCCACATAGCCGAATTTCTTAACAGCATAACCCCCTCGCTCTACAACGCCGGCGTGGCCTACATGAATAAGAGGATCTATTACCCCCAGGGATACAACGCTTTCCGAGCCTATGCCGAGACACCGCAATACTCCTGGTATAAGCCGGCACAGCTTGCCATCACCGATTCCATTCAGGCCTCATCATGGTTCTACGCGGGCGTGATGGCTTACAATGCAGAGCAATACTCCATTGCTGCTCAATCCTTTGCGCGTGCCCACAAGCTCGGCTATCCCAAAAAAGAGGTGCTCCTCAACGAAATGACCTGCCTGTCGAGAATAGCCTCAACCGATGCACATCTGACCGACTCGCTCACCCACAGAATTACGGCGCTCGCTGCCGAAGGACACCGCCGGTTCGGGCTCTCCACACCGGTATTTATTAAGAAATATGTAGCCGGACTGCTGCTTGAGGAGCGCAACGACTCAGCCATGTCTGTAGTGGAGAACGCGCTGCGCACCGATTCCGTGTCACCACTGCTCCACTCCATGCGCGCCGCCCTGCTTCGCGACGCCGGCAAACTGCATGAGGCCGCCGACGCCTACCTCATAGCCGCCTCGCTCGAAGGAGCCGACCCGCTGACGCAGCGCGACGCAGCCAAAACCATAGCACGCTACGGCATAGAAATCATTTCAGAAATAAAAGGCACCGGCAAAAGCGCCCGAGAAAGCCGCAAAAACATAAGAACCAAATACCTGCAACCGGCCCTCCACTACGCCGAAAAAGCCAAAGAATCCTTCCCCAACGACCCCGACATAGAAAACACCATCAACACCATCCAATACTACCTCCACTAATTCCGGTTTTAGGTTTTAGGCGTTAGGTTTTAGAATTATTGCCGATGAGTGTTTCGGTTATGGAGCAAGCGCCTGGAGAGGAGGGTGTTGCAAAACTCACTTCAAAAAACGTGCTGAGAATTGAATATTTGGGTCCAAAATTAGTTTTATCAATTTTATTTCGAATTTTCGATTCTCACAGACTTAAAATTA
>JAAVFJ010000050.1 GCA_014800845.1 Bacteroidales bacterium
ATTTTGAGAATATTTTTGGATGATTTTTGCGAGTTGAAGAGGGAGCAATGCGGGCATTGCGACCGATGAGACTCGGCGAAAAGCACCAAAAAGATTATTAAAATCATGGCATATAAGTCCAATAATAAAATACTTACATAAATTTAAATAGTTTCTAAGTTTCAGACTGTCTTTCCCATTATGACTCAGATTTGTAATATCACCTTTGTTTGCTCTGAGGCCGACGCAGCCGTGGCGCTCGAATACTTACGTGCTGAAATCATCCCGGCGCTTACGCATGAGAATGCCGAGGGGCTGAGACTCACCCGCGTGCGCAACGCTGCCGGCGAAGCCGTGAGCTATGCACTTGAGGTGCATTTCCCCGACCTGCACTCCGTGCGCGCCTGGCGCTCTGACTGCATGCGACCGGCCCTGAACCGGATGAGTGAACAGTGGGGGGAGAGACTGATGTATTTCGACACCATGCTTGAGGTGCTCCCGCTACGCTGATGGATTTTGACCGCATCATATTAGGTATTGACCCCGGCACAAACGTGATGGGCTACGGACTCTTGGGCATAAAGGACAAGAAGCCCCACCTCATCGTGATGGGTGTGATAAAACTCAGCCGCTTCGAGGACCACTACCTGCGCCTGCGCCGCATCTATGAGCGCATCAGCGGCATCGTGGCGCAGCATCTGCCCGACGAGGTGGCTATCGAAGCACCCTTCTTTGGCAAAAATGTGCAGAGCATGCTCAAACTCGGGCGCGCGCAGGGGGTGGCCATGGCCGCGGCTCTTATGCGCGACATACCCATTACGGAATATGCTCCCCTCAGCATAAAGCAGAGCATAACCGGCTCCGGAGGGGCAAGCAAGGAGCAGGTGGCAAACATGCTGAAGCATCTGCTGAAGATTCCGGACGAGAAGATGCCGGCGCTGCTCGACGCCACCGACGCTCTGGCAGCCGCGCTCACTCATTTCTATGAGACAGGCAAACCCAAAATCGCAGCCGGCCCGAAGAATTGGGCGGAATTTTTAGCTAAAAACCCGGATAGAATAGTAAAACGATGAGCATTTCTTCAGAATACATACAGTGCATTATCCCTGCCACTCTCACCGTGAGGGAGGCCCTTGAACGTCTTAATTCGCTGAAAGGTGTGCCGCTGACCCTGCTGGTGGTAGATGAGCAAGAATGTGTGGCAGGCACGCTTACCGACGGCGACATACGCCGCGGCCTGATAGCCGGTGCCTCGCTCGGCGACAGCGTGGAGCGAGTGATGATGCGCCATTTCCGCCGCCTCTCGCCGGGTGCCGATGCTGAAGCGATACTCGAGGAGGCGCGCGCCTTAGGCATAGCCCTGCTCCCGGAGGTGGACGCCGAGGGGAGGATTCAGGATGTGATAGATGTGCGCAGGCGCAGGGCGTTACTCCCCGTCGATTCGGTGCTTATGGCCGGCGGCCGTGGCGAGCGGCTCCGCCCCCTGACGCTGACCACCCCGAAGCCGCTGCTACCGGTGGGAGAAAAAGCCATCATAGACCATAATGTAGACGCGCTGGCGGAGTGTGGCGTGCGAAATATTTATGTCACGGTCAATTACATGCATGAGCAGATTGAGGCGCACTTTGCCGCCCGCCACCCGGAGAAGACCACAGTGACCTGCGTGCTGGAGCCCCGACCGCTCGGCACCTTCGGCTCCATCGGACTGATTAAGACGCTTAAGACTGACGATGTGCTGGTCATGAACTCCGATCTGCTCACCGACCTTGATTTCGCGAAGATGTATCGCCATCACACGGAGAATCATGCCGACCTGACCGTGGCGGCGGTGCCCTACATTGTCAGTGTGCCCTATGCCATACTTGAGACCGAAAATGGCTGCTGCACCTCTCTACGCGAAAAGCCTACTTACAACTATTTGGCCAACGCAGGTGTTTATATTGTGAAACGCAGCTTGCTTGAAGAACTTAACGGCGAGGAGCGTGTGGATGCTACTGATTTCATAGAAAATCTGCTGGCACGCCCCGGCGCAAAAGTCGTGACATTCCCCATCGAGGGTACATGGATTGACATAGGCTCTCCGTCCGATTACCGCGCGGCTTGCGAGCGCTTTCATTGACCCCGGGCCCGGTGGAGCCGGCAGCTTACTTATTGATAGAAATTATACATTGCGTTATGGCAGACTCAAATTTTATAGATTACGTAAAGATACTTTGCCGCTCGGGCAAAGGTGGCGCCGGTTCGCGCCATTATCATCGCGCTAAATATGTGCCTAAAGGTGGCCCTGACGGCGGTGACGGCGGTCGTGGCGGTCACATAATCCTGCGTGGCAACAGAAATCTCTGGACCCTGCTTCACCTGCGCTATCAGCGCCACATCTTCGCCACCGACGGCGAGAGCGGTGGTGCCGGTCGCTCATTTGGCAAGGATGGCGAGGACAGAATCATTGAGGTGCCCATCGGCACAGCGGTGTTTGATGCCGAGACCGGTGAGTTTCTGGCGGAAATCACACGCGACGGGGAGGAGATAAAGCTGCTGCGCGGCGGCAAAGGTGGCTTGGGCAACTGGCACTTCGCCACCCCCACCAACCGTGCTCCACGCTATGCGCAGCCCGGACAGCCGGCCATCGAGAAGTCGGTAGTGCTCGAGCTTAAGCTTCTGGCAGACGTGGGCCTCGTAGGCTTTCCGAATGCCGGCAAGAGCACACTGCTCTCCTCAATCTCTGCCGCGCGCCCCAAGATAGCCGATTACCCCTTCACCACCATGGAGCCGAGCCTCGGCATCGTGGACTACCGTGGCGGCAAGTCATTTGTCATGGCGGACATACCCGGTATCATAGAGGGCGCGAGCGAGGGTAAAGGTCTGGGACTCCGCTTCCTGCGCCACATAGAGCGCAACGCCGTGCTCCTGTTTATGGTACCGGCTGACAGCTCCGACATACGCAAGGACTACGAGGTACTGCTCAATGAGCTTAAGGAATTCAATCCCGAACTGGCCGACAAGAGCCGTGTGCTCGCCATCAGCAAGAGCGATATGCTCGACGACGAGCTCCGCGAAGCACTGCAGGCCGAGCTCCCCGAAGGGGTGCCCACGATGTTTATCTCAGCCGTTACAGGCCAGGGACTTACAGAGCTTAAGGACCTGCTTTGGCGCGAGGTCACCAGCGACGAACGCGACCAGACACTCACCATCACTCACCGTCCGCTCGATGTGCGCCACCGTGTGCCCGAAGAGGATGAATTTATTTTCCATCAGGAGGACGAGGATGAGAATGAGCGCGAACTGATAACTGATGAGGACTGGAATGACGAATTCTGGGAAGAGGAATCATCGGTTAATCCTGATTGACTGCTCTGAAATTAGAATGAACTCATTTGAACTTTTTACGAAAACATAGTTTAAAATGAGTTCAAAAGATAAGTTGTGTCCCATTGTGTGATTATCAGTGAAATTTATTAATTTTGCAGTCCGATGGGATACATGCTTATACTCATACTCGTCTTGCTCTATGCCGTGTGGCGCGGATGGCGCACCGGCCTGGTGCATCAGCTTTCCGGGGTGCTCGGCATAGCGTTCGGCATTGTGTGTGCCCGCATCTTTTGTGACCCCGTAAGTCAGTGGATTGTAGCACATTCGCCGAAACTCGCCGAGGGCTTTGCCGCTGAATACCGGTTGCATATCCTGGCATCCGCGCTGATTTTCGCTGGTGTCTATCTTGCTTTCAAGCTGATAGCCGGTGTGCTGAAGTCGGCCATGTCGGTGCTTCATGTGGGTGTCTTCAACTCCATGGCCGGGGCTGCTTTCTCCCTGCTGAAGTGGGTGATGATTATGAGCGTGGTCTACAACCTGATACTCGCTCTTTCGCCGCAGGGCACGCTTGCCAACTACTGCGACGACGGCGATGGCAACCTCGTGGAAGTCGTGATGAGCGCCGCGCCCGCCCTGATGGATACTTGCGGCCCCGATGACCTGGAGCACATGCGCCGCATGGAAGAGGCAAAATCTATATCGAAAAACAAACCGAAGCCCCAGGGGCTGACTGCAATATGCTTAGTGTAAAAGATTTACATGCCACAATCGATGGCAAAGAGATATTACGCGGCATCAATCTTGATGTTCGCGCCGGTGAGGTACACGCTATAATGGGCCCCAACGGTTCCGGTAAAAGCACGCTCTCCATGGTGCTTGCCGGCAATCCGGCTTACGAGGTGACCCACGGTGAGGCTACCTTCGCAGGTAAGAATTTGCTTGAAATGACCCCTGACGTGCGCAGCCACGAGGGTCTGTTTCTCGGCTTCCAGTATCCGGTAGAGATTCCCGGTGTGTCCATGGTCAACTTCATGCGCGCCGCCATCAACGAGAAGCGTAAATATCTGGGCGAGGAGCCTATCTCCGCCACTGATTTCCTGAAGCTTATGCGCGAAAAGCGCGCCATAGTGGACCTCGACAGCAAGCTCGCCTCCCGCTCCGTGAACGAGGGTTTCTCAGGCGGTGAGAAGAAGCGCAACGAAATCTTTCAGATGGCCATGCTCGAACCTAAGCTCGCCATACTCGACGAAACCGATTCCGGTCTCGACGTGGATGCACTCCGCATCGTGGCCGAAGGTGTCAACAAGCTTCGCACCCCCGAGAATGCCACTATCGTGATTACTCACTATCAGCGCCTGCTTGACTACATCAAGCCGCAGATTATCCACGTGCTCTACAAGGGTCGCATCATAAAGACCGCCGGCCCGGAGCTCGCTCTCGAAATCGAGGAACGCGGCTTCGACCACATCATTAAGGAGGCTGAAAACGAAGGCAAGCTATGAGTGCGCTGAATCAATATATAGACCTTTACGTCACCGCCCGCGACCTCATTGATGCCGGCTCCGCTCCGGTAATCAATGCGCGCAGAGCCGAGGCTTTCGAGTGTCTGCAGAAGGCCGCACTCCCGCGCAAGGGTAGCGAGGATTATGAGCAGACCGACCTCGAGGCTCTGCTTGCCCCAGACTTCGGAATTAATCTGGGTCGCAAGCCGCTGGAGATAGACCCCTCCCGCACATTCTCCTGCCGCGTGCCCTCCATGAGCACCGCGCTCTTCTTCCTGATGGGCGACACGTTTGCCTCGACAGACCGCTCCTATAACGGCTTGCCCGAGGGGGTGATAGTCAGCTCGTTGGCAGCGGCTGCCGTAAAGCATCCGGAGCTCGTGAAGAAATATTACGGCGCGCTGGCAAATACGGAAAATCCCCTTGTGGCTCTCAACAATCTGCTCTGTCAGGATGGCTTCTTCCTCTACGTCCCCAAAGGGGTAAAGGTGGAAAAGCCGCTGCAGCTCGTAAACATACTGCGCCATGAAACCCCCATGATGGCCATCCGCCGTCTGCTCATAGTGCTTGAAGAGGGGGCCGAGGCCAAGCTGCTCTGTTGTGACCACACGCAGAACAGCGACACAGATTTCCTGAACCTGCAGACCATTGAGATATTTGCGGCTCCCGGCGCCCGTTTTGATTTCTACGACCTTGAGGAGTCATCAGCCCGCACTACGCGCCTCAGCTCTCTGTATCTCACTCAGGGGCGCGGCTCCAATGTGCTGCTCGACGGCATCACGCTCTTCAACGGCAACACACGCAATGAGTATCGTACCACCTTCACCGAACCCGACGCCGAACTGCATCTGCTCGGCATGGGTATAGAGGATGATACCCGCCGACTCGACAATTACACACTCATTCGCCACGATGCCCCGCATTGCCACAGCAATGAGCTGATGAAATATGTAGTGGAGGATGCCGCCACCGGCGCCTTCTCCGGCAGAATATATGTGGCGCCCGGAGCTGTCAAGACTGAGGCTTACCAGTCAAACCGCAACATGGTGACCTCCGAGGGAGCGCGCATGTATTCCAAGCCTCAGCTCGAAATCTACAACGACGATGTGAAATGCTCCCACGGCACCGCAGTGGGGCAGATGGATGAGAAGCAGCTCTTCTACATGCAGCAGCGCGGCCTGAGCCTTCCCGTGGCTCACACATTGCTGAAGCAGGCGTTTATGGCCGATGTAATTGATGCCGTGCGTCTCACTCCGCTCCGTGACCGCCTGCGCATGCTTGTGGATATGCGCTTCGCCTCTGACAATTCAGAACATGACTGCGCCGCCTGCGCATCATCAATACCTGAGCAAGATGCTTGACATCAGTAAAATACGCGAACAATTCCCCATACTGAAACGCACCGTGGCCGATGGGCGCCCCCTGGTGTATTTGGATAACACGGCCACTTCCCAGACTCCTCACTCCGTGGTGGAGGCGATAGTGGACGGCTATGAGCACACCAAGGCCAATGTGCACCGCGGGGTGCACACTCTCTCGCAGGAGGCGACCGACAAGGTGGAGCACACGCGCCGCCGCGTCGCCGCCTACATCAACGCCGCCTCCCACGAGGAAATCATCTTTACGCGCGGCACCACCGAAGCTATCAACCTCGTGGCAGCAAGTTTCGGAAGCCGTTTCCTCCGCGGTGGCGAGATTATACTGACAGTGATGGAGCACCACGCCAACATTGTGCCCTGGCAACTGCTTGCAGAGCGCAACGGACTGGTTATCAAGGTGGTGAACATCAGTGACGCCGGTGCGCTGGATATGGAAATGTATCGCGACCTCTTCAGCGACCGCACCGTGACGGCCGCTTTCTGTCATGTCAGCAACGTGCTCGGCACCGTCAACCCCGTCAAGGAGATGGTGGCTATAGCTCACAGCCACGGCGTGCCCGCGTTGGTAGACGGCGCCCAGGCTTCCCCCCACATGCGCATAGATGTGCAGGAGATAGGTTGCGACTTTTATGCTTTCTCCTCCCACAAGATGTACGGCCCCACCGGCGTGGGTGTGCTCTACGGTCGCCGTGAGCTGCTTGAAGAGATGCCCCCTTATCAGGGTGGCGGTGAGATGATTGGCCACGTGCGTCTGCCCGAAGGCACCACCTTTGCCGCGCTCCCCTTTAAATTTGAGGCCGGCACTCCCGATTATGTCGGTATCGCCGCCTTCGCCGCAGCACTTGACTTCATGGAGCAGACAGGCATAGAGGCCATCGCGGCCCACGAGCATGAGTTGCTGGAGTATGCCACCGCGCGGCTCATGGAAATCAAGGGGATGAGAATATTCGGCACCACTGAGGGGAAAGAGCCCGTAATCAGCTTCCTTGTGCGCGACATACACCCTTATGATATGGGCATGCTGCTCGACCGCCTCGGCATAGCCGTGCGCACGGGCCATCACTGCGCGCAGCCCCTCATGGAGCGTCTCGGAATCCCCGGCACTGTCCGCGCCTCATTTGCTGTCTACAACACCCGCGAGGAGGTCGATGAATTTATCAAGGCCGTAACTCGCGTAAGCAACATGTTCTGACCCTCACGACACTCACGATATGAATAAGCAACAAAAGATAGTCCTGTTCTCCGGCCTCGGAGTAGTTGTAATCCTCATAGTAATTCTCATCAAGCTGCTCGTGGTTGACAGTAGCGGCGAGGCTTCGCGCGACGACGCCGTGCAGGCGGAGCTCGACTCCCTGCGCGCTGCCAACGAAGCCATGCAGCTTGAAAACCTGCAGCGTTCGCTCGACTCCATACCCGTTATAGAAACCGAGGGGTTGACTCTGGCCGCTGACCAGGAGGAGCTCCTCGGCAAGTATAACGATGCCCGCGCCCAGATAGAAAAGCTCATGAATGAGGTGAAGAGTGAACGCGCTGCCAACAAGCGCCTCTCTGCCGAATCGCAGGCTAAAATCCGTCAGCTCGAGGGGCAGATAGGGGAGCTGAAGGCCTACTGCAAGGATCTGCTTCAGCGCCTCCATGACCTCAACGAGAAGTATGAGCAGCAGGTGCAAATCAACACGCAGCTCAGCGAGCAGAACCGCGTGCTCAGCGAGACCGTGGGTCAGACTCAGGCCACCAACAAGGAGCTGAGCAACAAGGTGGCTGTGGCCGAGCGCCTCACTTTGACCGGCATTTCTCTGCATGCCTACAACAAGAAGGACAAGACTGAGAAGAACATAACGAAAGCCCGCAAACTCGGCGTGAGCTTCACCATCACCCCCAACAACACTGCCAAGCCGGGCATGAAGGACTTCTATATCACCATCAAGACCCCCGAGGGTCAGACACTGACCGGCGGAGGCAGCTTCTCGGCTGAGGGCACCACCCTGCAGGCCACCGCGCGCCGCAGCGTGGAGTATGCCAACGAGGAGCTCTCTACCTCAGTCTATTGGGATGTCAACACCAGCCTGACGCCGGGCGAATACACCGTGCGTATCTTCACCGACGGCCAGTGTCTCGCTACCCGCAAATTCTCCATGAAGTAAAAAGTGGCATAAGATTTTTCCGCTCACAAAAAATGAAGCCGGTCCCCTTTCACAAGGAGACCGGCTTAACCTTAATCTTAATTTAATACTATGAAAAACACGGTGCAAAATTAGTAAAAAATCCGGTCTCAACAACCAAAATGGAAAAATAGCCTCTGAATTTAACAAGTTTTAACTCACGCTCAGCCTCCGAGAACGTTGCTTTTCAGCATAAGGAAAGAGTTTTGTGCGTGATTATTTTCATAAGTTGAATTTTTGCACTACCTTTGCAAAACAACCCGTGAAATAAGACGATCCATGAAATATAACCGTATTCTTCTTAAGCTTTCCGGCGAGTCGCTGGGCGCCGGCAAAGGTACCGGTATCGACACAGAGCGTCTGCAGGCTTACGCTGAGCAAATCAAAGAGATAGCTCAGGGGGGTGTGCAGATAGGCATAGTAATAGGTGGAGGCAACATCTTCCGTGGTCTCTCGGGTGCCTCCAAAGGTTTCGACCGCGTGAAGGGGGACCAGATGGGTATGCTCGCCACAGTGATAAATTCGCTGGCGCTCTCAAGCGCTCTAGAGGCTATCGGCCAGCCCACCCGCGTGCTTACAGCCATAGACATGCACCCGATAGGGGAGCACTACAGCAAGTGGCGCGCCATAGAGGCTATGAAGCAGGGAAAGGTGGCAATCATCTCCTGCGGCACCGGCAACCCCTTCTTCACCACCGACACCGGCTCCGCTCTGCGTGCCGTGGAGATTGAGGCCGACGTTATGCTTAAGGGCACCCGTGTGGATGGAGTCTACACTGCCGACCCCGAGAAGGATCCCACTGCTACCCGCTTCTCTGAAATCAGCTACGATGAGGTGCTCTCACGTGGCCTGAAGGTGATGGACCTCACTGCCACAGCGCTCTGTAAGGAGAACGGTATGCCGATCTACGTATTTAATATGGATGTGCCCGGCAACCTCGCGAAAATGATGAATGGCGAGGAAATCGGCACCCTTGTACACCCGTGATAATAAAATCAAATAACAATATGGAAGTATCAGAATATCTGCAGAATGCCGAGGACAACATGTCCCTCGCTACCGAGTATCTTGATGACTCACTGAGCCACATCCGCGCCGGCAAAGCAAGCGGCCGCCTGCTCGACGGTATCAAAGTGGAGTATTATGGCTCACTCGCCCCCATCAGCAATGTGGCCAACATCAGTGTGCCCGACGCACGCACAATAGCTATAACCCCCTGGGAGAAAGCTATGTTTAAGGAGATTGAAAAGGCTATTATCAACTCCGAGCTGGGTGTGACTCCCGAAAACAACGGTGAAGTGATACGCATCTGCATCCCCCCTCTCACCGAGGATCGCCGTAAGCAGCTCGTGAAGCAGTGTAAGGCTGAGGCTGAGAACGCCAAAGTGAGCGTGCGCAACGCCCGCCGTGAAGCCATCGACGGCCTTAAGAAGGAAATCAAGCAGGGCCTGAGCGAGGATGTGGAAAAAGACGCCGAAGCAAAGGTGCAGAAGATTCATGACAAGTTCATGAAGCAGATCGACGACCTCTTCGCTGCCAAAGAGAAAGAAATCCTCACTGTGTAAACAGCGCAGTCATGACACGCCGGGGCACGCGCCAACCCGTGGCCCCCTCTATATTGACATGTCTCTACCCCCGGGTATGGGCATGTCTTTGCTTTTCCCCGGGTGGTTACTGCTGCTTTTGGGTGCGTTCCACAATTAGGCGCGCGGTTTCGTCGGTTGCTATGGAGGTGCCGAGGCGGCGGCGCATCTGGCGGTAACCTTTCAGCATGCGTTCGCGCGCAGGGCTGGGCAGAAGCAGAGAATCAAGATGCTGCGCTATGGATTCCGGGGTGCAGAGATGCAGTAGCAGCTCCGGCACTATCTGCTTGTCTACTATCAGGTTAGGCAGACTCACGTGTCTCACCTTCAGCAGCTTCGACATAATCTTATAGGAGAGGCGGGAGCCATTGGCTCGGTAGCAGACCACCTGCGGAGTGCCGAGAAGAGCCGTCTCCAGCGTGGCCGTGCCGCTGGTGACGAGAGCCGCCTTGGCATGCTTCATCAGCGTGTGAGTGGCGCCGAACACCACCGGCAGCCCCGGCTCCTCAGCCACCTCACGGTAGAATTTCAGCGGAATGGAGTCGGCACCACCTACTATAATCTGGCACTCGGGAAACTGCTTGGCCGCCTTAATCATCAGCGGCAGATTGTTTTTCACCTCCCCGCGGCGCGAGCCGGGAATGAGGGCTATGATCGGGCGTTTGTCTTCAATTCCCTGACGCTCAAGGAAATGCTGCAGAGGGGGCAGATGCTTCATCTCCGCATCCATCTCGGCTACCGAGGGGTTGCCCACATAGGTCACCTCATAATTCTTGCCGCGGAAATACTCCACCTCAAAGGGGAGAATACTGTACATGTAATTGACATATTTGCGTATGGCCTTAATGCGCCATTCCTTCCATGCCCAAATCTTCGGCGAGATAAACCAGTGCACCGGTATCCCGAGTTTGCGTGCCTTCTCAGCTATGCGCAGATTGAAGCTCGGATAGTCCACAAGTATCACGGCATCAGGCCTGAAGCTCTGCAGGAGAGCCGCGGCCTTGCGCAGATGTCCGGCTATGCGCGGCAGCGAACGGATAACGGCGCTGAACCCCATGACATTCATCTCATTGCAATGCACTTCAGGTGCATGTCCCGCCTCAGCGGCCATTCTGTCGCCTCCGAAAAATCGGAACTCAGCCTGCGGATCCCTCAGGCGAATGTTTCTTATGAGTCCGGAGGCATGCAGATCGCCGCTTACCTCGCCGGCTATAACCATGTACTTCATATACTAAATAACGCGCGTGATACGTTTAAATTACACTTACTTTAGAGAAAACCGCAATGCGACATATATTTACCCTCATTCTGGGCGCGATAATGCTTTGTGCCATCCCCTCCTGCATAGAGGACGGCTTCACCACTTCCCCCTCCGATGTGCTGACATTCAGCACCGACACACTGAATTTCGACACCATCTTCACTGACCTGGGCACCCCCACGGCGCGACTCAAAGTCTTCAACCGCGCAAAGAAATCCGTGAGCATCTCCTCAATATCCATGAAGGAGCCCGGAAGCATGTTTGCCATGAATGTAGACGGCGTGAGCGGCACCCGCTTTCAGGACGTGGAGATACGCGGCGGCGACTCAATCTTCATCTTCGTGGAGTGCCGTCTGCCGGAGAACGACAGCAAGAACCCGGTGAGGGTGGAGGACGCTATAGTCTTCAATACCAACGGAGTGCAGCAGGAGGTAGTGCTTGAAGCCTGGGGGCAGGATGTGACCCGCCTGCGCGGCGTGACCATCACTGAAGACACGCGACTGGAGAGCGACCGCATCTACGTAATCTTCGACTCAATAGTGGTGGACCGCGGCGCGACGCTGCGCATAGACCCCGGCACGCAGGTGCTTTTCCACGACAAGGCGCGCATGACGGTGCGCGGGCGCCTGGAGGCCATCGGCGCGCAAGACAAGATGATTGACATGCGCGGCGACCGTCTTGACAATGTGCTCCCCGACGTGAGCTACGACATAATGGCCGGCCAATGGCACGGAATCACCATAGCCCCCGAAAGCATGGGTAACCGCATGGAGTATGTCAACATGCGCTCCACCGTGCAGGGACTCGTGGTGGACAGTACCGCCAACCTCTCCGTGCGCAAACTGCTGCTGGTCAACAGCTGGCTGCATAATTCCCAGGGGAGCGCCCTCAGCAGCAAATACGCTTGGGTAGACGCCGAAGGGTGCGTGTTCTCCGAGGCTGCCGGCCACGTGGTGGACCTCGTGGGTGGCAAGCATAACTTCGTGCAGTGCACGCTCGCTAACTATTATCTCTTCTCGGCTACCTGGCAGTCCATTCTCGGCCTCTACCACCTGCTTCCCGACCAACCGGAGAGCTCCGATCAGCCCCTTATGACTGCGGATTTCTCAAACTGCATAATCTACGGTATGACCTCCGGACTTAACGAAGGGGATCTGACAGGCTCACAGGTGTTTATGCGCAATGTGCTGCTTGGTGCCGCCGGCACCGACGACGCTAACTTCATAGACTGTGTGTGGGATGCCAACCCGTTCTTCTACACCGTGCGCGAAGACTATTACTTCAACTACCGCGTGCAGCCCGACTCACCCGCCATAGGGGCAGGCAATCCCGGCTACGTCACCGCGCTCTGCCGCTACGATATGGACGGTGTGGACCGACTCATCGACGGTGCTCCCACAATTGGCGCGTATCAGTTTACCCCACCCGTGGAGGCTTTACGCCGGCGATAAATACCGATTTTCGCTCCCTTGTAGCCCGTTTTCAGCAATTATTTTGCTGAAAACGGGCTAAATATGTTGTGAAACATATAAAAAAATTGTGTAAAGGTGTTGATTATTAAGTAATTTTGCAGCGGAAAAAACCCGTGCGTTTGAAAGGAGGATTTTGAAAAGAACAGCTATCCATTCCGCAGAACACCGAGATACTTAATAATTCTTACATAATATATCCTGTTAACTATTAATTAATCAACATGAAAAAGCTATACCTTTTTCTCATGGCCATGCTTGTGGCCGTAGCCGCCAATGCCGCCGACTGGTATCTGGTAGGTGCAAACTTCAAGCTTAACGGCAAGCAGTACTCCAACATGTGGAGTGACAATGCTGAGACAAAATTCACTCAGTCTGCTGACAATGCCAATGTCTATACTCTTGAATTTGAAACCCTTGCCGGTGAGTTTAAAATCAAAGAGGCCGGTACATGGAACACAGCATTGAGCGGCAATGGTCAAAAAATCACTGAAGGCACAGATTACTCTTGTGGTCGCAACGGCGGTAACATCACTTGCGAAGGCACATTCACTAACGGTGTGATCACAGCCAACGTAAGCACCGGTATAATCAAAATCACCGGTCAGAGCCAGGAAAACGATTACAACACTATTTACATAGTAGGCGACATCAACGGTGGTGGCTGGAATGAAGACATCACTACCTATCCCCTTACACTCAGAGAGGGTACTGAAAACGAATGGGTAGGCTCTCTGAATATCACCTCTACCAGCTACTTCAAGATGCGTGCCGGCAACAACATCTACGGCACCGGAGGTGTCGATGTCACCGTAGCGTTAGACACCGAATACACACCTGCAATGACAGGGAACGCCTATAAGATTGGCATCGGTTCCTACAACGTGACATTTATCCTCAACAAGAACGCTGAAAGCGGTAAGCTGACCGTAACCTCTGCAGGCGTAGATCCCACTTACCCCGAATTGTATTTCCGCGGCGATATCAACAGCTGGAGTGCAACTGAAGCTACCATGATGACAGAAGCCGACGGTGTCTACACCATAGCCCTCGATAAACTCACAGGTTCTTTCAAGATTGCCAATGCTGACTGGAGTGTAGCATACACTACCTCCAACACTGCAATGGAGTTAGGCACAGCCTACGATATGGAAATTGCCCCCTCCGATGGTGGCAATATGGGTCTCGCCGTGTCTGCTTCAGACGTAACCGTTACCTTCGATTACGAGAACATGAAGCTCACCATCGCCGGCACTGAATACAACCCCGTGGTAGGCTACAGAATCAACAGCGATCTCACCGCTGAAGAGTGGAGCATGGCGGAAATGACCGAAGAAGAGGGTAAATATATCTATCAAGTAACACCTCTTCAGGCAGAAGGCGAAATGCAGGTTGTAAAAACCCTTGACGGCTCTAACACCGACTACATGGGCAATGCCGAGGCTACAATCAGCGAAGAAAACACTACCGTGACCGTGAGTGCAGGTGCAGGCAACCTCAAGTACAACCTCGACCCCGAAGCTACCTATAAATTCACTTTTGATCCCGAGACTTCAGCTCTCTCTGTAGAGAAGATCACCGCTCCCGTTACCGAATACCCTGTGCTCTATCTGCGCGGTGCAGTTAATGATTGGGGCGCTACCGAAGCTTCCCTCATGACCGAGACCAACGGCGTTTACACCATCACTCTTGACAAACTCTCAGGCGACTTCAAGATTGCCGATGAGGAATGGGCTGAAGCCTACACCACCTCTAACTCCGCAATGGAGCTCGGCACTGCCTATGACATGGACGTAGCTCCCGCTATGGGTGGCAATATGGCTATAGCCGGCGCTGCCACTGACGTGACCGTTACTTTTGACTTCAACACAATGAAGCTCACAGTAGCCGGCACTCCTTTTGACCCCGCCGTTGGCTATAAGATCAACAGCGACCTCACTGTAGCTACTTGGAGCATGGAAGATATGACTGAAGAAGATGGCAAATACATCTACGTAGTGACCCCCGCTCAGGCCGAAGGTGAAATGCAGGTAGTCAAGACTCTCGATGGTACTGCTACTGACTACATGGGCAATGCCGATGCTACAATCAGCGAAGAGAATTCTTCTGTGACTGTAAGCGCCGGTGCCGGTAACCTCAAATACAACCTCGACCCCGAAGCTACCTATAAATTCACTTTTGATCCCGAGACTTCAGCTCTCTCTGTAGAGAAGACCACTGTAGAGCCCCCCATTACTGTTGAGTATAAGGACCTCTACCTCGTAGGCGAAATGACCGGTTGGACTCTCAACGAGGATTACAAGTTTGAACGCACCGACAATGTCTACACTCTCATTACCGGCCCCCTCTCAGGCGAATGGAAAATCTGGGACGGCACTTGGGACTACAACTTCGGTTGCGGCGCTACTCAGGCTGCTAACGAGACCTGTGAGGCATGGTTCGACGGTGGCAACTTCACTATCTCTACTAACAACGACACCACCATCACCTTCACACTCGTAGAGGGTTCTGACGAAAAGGATTCATCAATCCCCTCAACTATCGTAGTGGCCTATCAGGACAGCGTAGAGTCAGTGATTGCCGCAGGTGGCATCAGCGTGGCTGACGGCACTATCAATGTGGCTGAGGGTCAGGACATCTGCATCTTCAACACTGCCGGCGCACTCATCTCCCGCAGCGCTCACACTGCAGTGGCTCCCGGCCTCTACATTGTAGTGGTCGACGGCCACGCCGCCAAGGTGCTCGTGAAGTAAGAATAACTTTTAAATCAATTATAGCAGTAGGCGAAATTCCTTGAGATTTCGCCTACTGTTTTTTATTATTCGAATATTATTAGTACTTTTGCAGCCTAAAAATAGATATTAGCATGTCCACAAATACAGTTGACAACAAACGCAAAGTTACTACCCGCCGCCTCAGCGAGATGAAGCGCCGCGGCGAAAAGATTTCAATGCTCACGGCCTACGACTACTCATCCGCACGCCTGCTCGACGAGGCCGGAATCGACGTAATCCTCGTGGGTGACTCCGCCTCCAATGTGATGGCCGGCAACGTGACTACCCTCCCCATAACCCTCGACCAGATGATATATCACGGCAAGTCGGTGATGAAAGCCGTGAACCGCGCACTCGTAATAGTCGACATGCCTTTCGGTACATATCAGGGCAACTCCAAAGAAGCACTCGCCTCGGCCATACGCATAATGAAAGAGAGCCATGCCGAGGCTGTGAAGATAGAAGGCGGCTCCGAGATACGCGAAAGCATAGAACGCATACTCTGCGCCGGCATCCCCGTGTGCGGCCACCTCGGCCTTACGCCGCAGAGCATCAATAAATTTGGTACTTACACCGTGCGCGCCCGCGAAGAGGCCGAGGCTGCCAAACTCATAGAAGACGCCAAGATGCTGGAAGAGATAGGCTGCTTCGCCATAGTCATAGAGAAAGTGCCGGCAGAACTTGCCCGAAAGGTAGCCGAAAGCGTCAGCATCCCCATCATAGGCATCGGCGCCGGCGGAGGTGTTGACGGGCAGGTACTTGTGATGCACGACATGCTCGGCATAAACACCGGCTTCTCCCCCCGCTTCCTGCGTCGCTACGCCAACCTCGCCGAAATAATAGACGGCGCGGTGAAAAACTACATAGCCGACGTAAAATCATCCGATTTCCCCAACGAATCGGAAAGCTACTAACAGCGCCCGCGACTGTTCGCGACCCCTCGCCCGAGCAACCCGCTTCGGTGAAACAATCCGTCTGACCACCCCGCACAAACGCAAGCAACCGCGCGCAGTGCGGGGTGAGTTGCGTTGACAACCGGCAATGTAAACTTATTACCTTTAGTGGCAAAACGCAAGGCGCGGAGCGCCGTTAATCTCGATAGCCGGGGGCAGCGCCCCCGGTAGCTGCCGAGAGAAAAAGTGCCCCGGAGGGGTACGACATCCGAGACAGGGCATGGCTTAAGTGTAGTACTCCTCCGGGGCACATTATTTGCCGGCACTTTCCGGGGGCGCTGCCCCCGGCTATCGAGATTAATGGCGCTCCGCGCCATGCGTGTGCCGCTAAAGGAAATAAGTTAACATTAAGGGTTGGTGATTATTCGCATTTGTGCAGGGCTTGCGGGATTCTTGCAGTGCCATTATCCGTGGTTCGTAACTAATTACTGAGAACATGCGGTGCGGGTGGGTTAATTTGTAGGGGAAATGCTTGGCTGTTTGCGAAAAATGGGCTAATTTTACCGTCACAATTTTTTCCGTATTTTAACGACTAACTAATTATAATATCTATGAGAAAATCTTTACTAATCTTGCTGATGTGTATAGGATTTCTGCTACCGGCTGTAGCCGCCGAGCAGTCCTTTACTATCGCGTTTAATGACAATGGATCAGATGGCTCCACTGACGTAAAGCCGGCAGATCTATTGGCGTATTTGTCCGATGGCTCAGATTATGTTTCATCTTTTGCGGACATAACCAAATGTTACAAAGGAACTGTCGGGCTTAAAATGGCATCTAATTCAGCTGCCGGATCCTTTACTTTAAATTTATCTGCTGCAGGTCAGGTCACACCAACCAAAATTGTAGTAAGTGCCTATGCAAAGACGAAGAATACTGATTTGAATCTGTATGTTAATGGTTCAACATCATCAATTTCAACTACCGTACGTAACACTTCCGGTTGCGAGGATTATATATATGAAGTTTCAGAAGAGCTTAAATCTTTGAAATTTTCCTCAGTAGGTACCAGTAAGAATGTTCTGTACGTAAAGAGTATTACCGTATATTACGAAAGTGAGGGAGAGATTGATCCTCCTACCGACCCGGACCCCGTTGAGCTTTCTGAGCCGGTTGCTCCGATTGTTACTCCCGATGGTGGCACATTCTATGGCGAGGTAACCATCAACCTTGATTTTGCTGAAGAGAATCAGGACCTTGCGGCTGCTGAAGACTATGTGCTGCGCTGTTTCATTCAGAAAGATATTGAGCGCGTTTATGACAGAGAATATGATGGTCCCATTGTGCTTCAGGAGGGTGAGTATACTCTTGACGCCTATGTATATAATATTCAGACGGGCGCTGAGGGCCCCCATACTCTTAAGCAGTTCAAGGTGTTGCCCGGATATGTCGATGAACTGACCTGGACCGATTTCTATCAAGGAGATCCGAAAAGCGTTTACGCTAAATATACCTACACTTCTTCTCGTACCGGTATAACCTACGAGGCTCAGATGGCTCCTAACGGCTATATTCAGCTGCGTTCTACCAGCGAATCCGGTCTCGTGATCAAGGAGAATCCCAGCCATTATCTTGTGCAGAAGATTGAGTTGGATTGGAATTCAGGTACAGGTTCCACCCGCGTTGTAGACTTATATGGTAAGAACACTCCCTATACTTCGCCTGCTGAGCTCTATGCCACTACCGGCAATACCGGGCAGGGCACTAAGATTGGCAGCCTCAAGAAAGACGAGACTTTAATTTCCGCGGAAGATGACTACTTGTATATGGGCCTGCGCTCTAACAGCGGCGCATTGTACCTGGACAAGATCACAGTGATTTATACTGACTGCCCCACTGTCGCGCGTAAGCTGGAAGCTCCCGGTATAGTTATCGATGAGCTGGCCCGCAACTACCACCTGGAGTATTCATACTCAGGCAATGACGAAGATAACATAACATTATACACCTATATTCAGGAAGGCTCCTCCGCAGAACCCAAACCGGATATGGAGCGCTTTGCTCCCTGCACCACCGAGGATTTCTTCGACTTCCCGAATCAGGAGGGCGACTACACTGTCTATGCTTATGCCGCATCAAAGAACCTCCTTATCTTTGAGGACTCCGAAGTAAGTGTGCAGACAATCCGCATAAATGCTCCTCGCCCTGTTGAGGTTTACGCTCCTATCATCTCACCCGAGGGTGGCGAATTTACTGACGAGGTTGTGGTAACACTCGCGTTCGGAAACGCCGAGTTGATAGATCATCATGACGCTTACAGCATAATCTACACCACCGACGGCTCTGACCCGATGGACTCTCCCACCGCCCAGTCATATAACCTCATGGACGAAGGTCCCCGGGGAATATATCTCGGCGAAGGCAACTGGACTGTCAACGCCCGCGTGTACTACTTCAAGGAGTATGGCGCAAGCGACACCGGTTGGACTTGGAGCCCCATGAGCTCCGAGACTTTCATTGTGACAGCTTATCATCCCGCCGAGCTCGTTGCTCCCGTGATTACTCCCGAATCAGGCACTTATCGCGTTACCGACTATCTGCCTGTGACCATCGCTCTCGGCCAAGGCAATGAGAATCTGGACAACGAGAAGTACACTATCCGCTACCGCATCAATAGTGCTGATTGTGAGGAATACTTCGGAAACGCCGTTTTGCTGCCCGCAGGTGAATACACTGTGCAGGCTTGGATTTATGACAGCATCGAGGACCTGAACGGTCCTGAAGCCGAAGCTTACTTCGTGGTGAAAGAGGGCCTGAAGCCCGTGGTTACCAACGTGACCTTCGACTTCACCAGCGTTGAAGCATGCGCCACTTACGATTTCCCCGAAGCTCCGGAAAAAAGTGCTGATTGCTGGCTCAACGATGAAGTCTTCGAGAATGACGGCATCCTGATGAGCGTAGGCGCGAAGGTGGGTACCGGCGTTAAATGGTGGAACTCAAATAACAGCTTCACGCTGCGTGTCTATAAGGGCAACTCAATCACCTTCTCTGCCCCCGGCAAGACTATTAAGTCAGCTGACATAGTCTTCAATTCTGCAAGCAGCAATTGCGACATAGATGTAGTGTACGCCGACGGCAAAGTAATCCTGAGCGAACCTTCCGATGGTAAGAACTCGTTTATCAAGTCAATAACCTTTGAAGTTGAGGGTATGCCTGAAGAGGTAGCAGCCGTAGACTTCGTTGAGGCTTCTGATGTGATGGAGAGCCTCAAGGCCGCCGGCCTGGCTCAGGATGACGCCGAGGGCAATGTGGTGAGCACCATCCCCGTGGTGATTACCGGCAAGCTCCATGTGATTTATGTCGGCGATGGCGTAGCTCACCTGCAGGATGAGCATGGCACCGACATACGCCTGGAGGGTGTGCCTGCCGACACCGACATGACAGCTGCTCTCGCCATAGCCGAGATTCATGCCTACGTCATGGAGAACCGGAACACCGGCATGAACCACCTGGTCTATGTGTCACACATCAACCACGAAGAGGCATCTCAGCCCGTTCCCCAGGAAATCTCTCTGGCTAACCTCGCTGCCGACATGGAAGCTGATCCCACCAGCCACATGCACTCATTCGTGATCATAAACCTCGTGCGCTATGATGCCGATGAAAATGCCATCTACACCCACGAGCTACCCGAGACCGGTGAAGAAGAGGCTCCCGCCCGCATAGTTGCTGAAGATATGACTAAGATTCTTCTCCGCAACGACCTGGGCATAAACCTCACTGACAACGGGGAACCTGCCAACATCATGGGCGTGCTCGACAAGGAGGGCGACAGCTACGTGCTCGTGCCCACCAGCTATCAGATTCAGACAAGTGTCAAGGCCATCTATGCCGAAGGCGTGAGTGTGACTGACGGCTGCATCACCACCCCCGCCGGAAGCCGTATCTTCAATCTCCAAGGTATGGAAGTGAGCTCAGGCGCTCTGCCCGCCGGCATCTACCTGGTAGTTACCCCTCAGGGTGCTACAGTGAAGTGCCTCGTTAAGTAATCAATCGAAATCTCCATATTGCCACCCCGGACTTCATAGTTCGGGGTGGTTTATTATATCCGGCCATTCAGGCATTTTGTCGGCGATTAAGGGTATTTTATCTTTTTTATTTGCGCAGGGTTGTGGTCCGTATTAATTTTGTATCGGTAAAACAACCCAAAATAGTTTCTACTTCTCGTTTTCGCATAAGATAAAAGTTTAAGAAATAGTGAATATGAATGGTAAATATTTGTCGTTGACGGCTGTGAGTCTCATGTCGGCACTTGGTGCATTAGCCCAAGAGCCGGCAGACTCCCTTCCTGGGGATGAGATGCTTGACGAAATTGTAGTAACAGCCACGCGCCCCGTAATAACCTCTACTGCCGACAAGACTGTGTACGATGCTTCCGCCGACCCCGATGCAAAAGCTATGACACTGCTTGACCTGCTCAGGAAAGTGCCCGGCGTGGTGGTTGATGCGCAAGATAATGTCACGCTCAACGGTGCCGGTAGCTTCAAGGTGCAGGTAGATGGCCGCGACAACCCTATGTTCAATCAGGATGCAGGCAAGATTTTCAAATCCATACCCGCATCAATGGTGCAGCGCGTGGAGGTAATCAACGCACCCGGAGCGAGCTATGATGCCGAGGGTGTGGGTGGCGTCATTAACATCGTAATGAAGAGCGCAGGTGAGAATATGGATGGCTACTCAGTGACCTTTACCGGCGAGGGTGGCACCAACTCCGCCGGCGGAAACATCTACGGCATGATGCAGAAGGGGCGCCTGGGCCTCACGCTGAGCGTCAATGGCAATCACGGGAGCATGCCCGAGATGGCCATGGACATGATGCGCGGACAGGCCGACGGTCCGGAGCAGCTGCTGGCCGGCAGGATGAAGAACACTTTTAACTTCATCAATACGCGCCTCGACGCCTCAATCGCGCTGACCGATGCCGACAAGCTCACCCTCTCCGCCGGATGGAACGGCAACAATTGGACGGCGCGTTACCGAGCCGCTACATACATGGGTGTGGGTGAACTCCCCTTCCTCTACGACATGGTGAACAACAGCAAAGGGCACACTAATTTCTTCAATGCCGGGGTGGACTACACCCACCTGTTTACTGCCGATGCCCGCCATAAGCTCCACGCAGCCTATCAGTTCAGCACACAGCCCACTGACAATGATAACGAGGTGAGCTACTATGCCGATGGGCAGACAGCGCTTCCGCTGCCTGACGCTGCCGCGAGCCACAACCATTCCAACATGCCCGAGCACATCGCACAGGTCGATTATTCGCAGCCGATAGGGGAGATGCAGCTCGTGGAGACCGGCGTGAAGCTTACCCGTCGCAACGCCGATTCCGAAGCCCTGGAGCTCGATTACACTCATAACACCACGATAGCGGCCGCTTACGCTTCATACGCACTCACGCTTGAGAAATTCAATACAAAGGCCGGATTGCGTTATGAATACACCGGTCAGCATGCTCGCTTCCATAAAGGCAATGGCGAGGATTTTAAGGCGAATTATTCTAATCTTGTCCCCTCCCTTACTGCCGGCTGGAACCTCACCCCCGTGAGCTCTCTGAGCGCATCTTACTCCATGCGTCTCTCCCGCCCGGGCATCAATTACCTCAATCCATATTTCGATGACACCAACCCGTTGGCCGTGCAGCAGGGTAATCCTTATCTTAAGCCGGAGCGCTACAACTCCATTGCTGCTGCCTATAACGGAATGTATGGCTCACTTATGCTCTCCGCACGCCTTGACTACACTTTCTGCAACGACGGGTTGACACCGGTTATCTCGCTGCTCAATAATAATGTGCAATACACCACCTACGCCAATTCGCTTCACAAGAAGCAGGTGAACATGCAGCTCTTTGCCAATTATCGCCTCGGCACGAAAACAACCCTGATGGCCAATATCACTCCGATGTATCAGAACCTACGTACCCCGGATTACAGGAATCACGGCTGGCAACTCACCGCCTTCTGCGGCTTGCAGCAGAAGCTCCCCTGGCAGCTGAATCTGGGCGTGAACATCTTCGCCTCCACTCCGCAAGTCACCCTGCAGGGGCGCGCCATGTCGCAGTTCATTCACGTCATAACTCTGGGCCGCGCTTTCCTGAAAGAAGACAGACTCAATGTGACCCTCACTGCTCTGGACCCCTTCTATGGTCGCCTGAACCTGCACCAGTGGGAGCGTGGCCGCGACTTCTATACCCGCACCACCGGCCACATGAATCTGCGCATGGTGCAAGTATCAGTGTCCTATCGCCTCGGATCTCTGAAGAGCCGCATAGACCAGCGCACACTGCTCGACAGCGATGCCGTAGATGCTTCAAGCGGCTCGCAAAGCGCTGCCCCCTCCATAGCTATGTAGAGCTGCGTGCTCCCGTAATTATTACCCCTTCTGCGCTTGCAGTCAATAGATTAGACTGCCGCCGGGAGGGGTAATTACTATTTATTTGCGGGTGCAGGGCGCGGGAATTTTCAATATTGAGAGTTTTTTTGTATTTTTGCGACATATTATACACGCATAAAAGATGAAGGAGATAATACCCCCCGTGAGTAGAGACGTGCTGAAGAGTGAGCTTACAGCTGACCGCCTGCTTCGCCATACAAATAAGGGGGACAACGAAATATATGTAATTGACGCCCACAGTTGCCCCAACACTATGCGCGAAATAGGTCGCCTGCGCGAGATTGCGTTTCGCGATGCCGGCGGGGGCACAGGCCTGGAATGTGACATCGACGAGTTTGACACCATGGACCCTCCCTGCAGGCAGCTGATTGTGTGGGACCCGCACGCCGACGAGATTGTGGGGGGCTACCGCTTCATTCTCGGCGAAGACATCAGGATGCAGGCCGACGGCACACCCCGCATCGCCACAAGCCACATGTTTCGTTTCTCAGACAAGTTCTTGAAAGATTATCTCCCCAGCACTCTTGAGCTCGGGCGCAGTTTCGTAGCCCTGCCTTATCAGAGCAGCAAAGCCGGCACAAAGGCCCTCTACGCACTCGATAATCTCTGGGACGGTCTGGGCGCCCTTACCGTGGTCCACCCCTCCATAAAGTACCTGTTTGGCAAGGTCACCATGTATCCCGACTACAACCGCGAGTGTCGCGACATGCTTCTGACCTTCATGCACAAGCATTTCCCTGACTCCGAGGAGCTTGTGCGCCCCATCGAACCTCTGCAGTGCGGTGCTGATTCCCCCGAGCTCCGGGAGCTCTTCAGCGGCAAAGACTTCAAGGAGGATTACAAGATACTCAACCACGAAATCCGTTCCCACGGAGTGAACATCCCCCCGCTGGTGAACGCCTACATGAGCCTTTCTCCCACGATGCGGATGTTTGGCACAGCCATCAACCACGAATTCGGCGAGGTTGAGGAGAGCGGTATCTTCTTTGCCATCTCCGAGATATTCGAAAGTAAAAAGAACCGTCACATCGGCACCTACCATGGCTAACAAACCTCTTTCCCGCCTGCTCCCCCTGGCGCTGGGCATAGCCTCTCTTCTGCCGGCGCATGCGCAGGAGACGACTGACAGTCTCCCCCGCCGCGAGCTGATGCGCTACGGCGCGAGCCTCGACATCTGGGGTGGTACGGGCAGGTTGGCCCCCTCCATGCTGATGGAGAATAACGGCGGCCGCTTCACTCAGGGTGACGGCATCATGCTCGACCTCGGCGCCGAGCGAACCCTCGCCCGCAAGAACCGCTTCGAGTATGGCTTCGGCATGGAGGCGCTCGTGGGTTGGCAACGCGAGGTGGACTATCTTCGCTACGATGCTGAGAATAATGCGTTTACCGTCAATCCTCAATCACCCTCGGCCCTATGGCTTCAGCAGCTCTGGGCCGGAGTGAAATACCGAGGTGTGTATCTGAAAGCAGGTATGTGGAACAGAGATAACAGTCTGTTTAACAGTCGTCTGGGTGTAGGCGACATAGTGCTGAGCGACAATGCCCGCCCTGTGCCGCGCCTGTCAGCCGGGTTTATTGATTTTCAGAACATACCCTTCACCCGCGGCTGGGTGCAGATTTGCGGCGAGGTGTCATGGGGAAAAATGACCGATTCAAAGTGGAATGAAAACCACTTCAATTACTACAACTCCTTTCTCACCACAGGAGTGTGGATGGGGTTTGCCTCCTGCCACTTCCGCACCAATCCCTCACAACCCTTCTCCGTGACGGTCGGCATGCAGTCGGCCACCCAGTTCGGGGGGAGCGCCGCCTGGTATCGCGACGGCGAGGTCTACAGCACCTACAAATCCCCGGTCCGGTTCAAAGACTTTATCAACGCCCTGTTCCCCTGGGCGGGGGGCAGCTCCACCAATGCGGGCGACGTGGCCTACTATGACGGCAACCACCTCGGTTCCTGGGACCTGCGCCTGCGTTACCGTCTGCGTGGCGGCGATGAGCTCACCGCCTACATGCAGAGCCCCTGGGAGGATGGCAGCGGCGTGGGCAAGCTCAACGGCTTCGATGCCGTGTGGGGTGTGGAGTATCGTGCTGCCGACCGCGACGCTATCTTGACCGGCGCCGTGGTGGAATACATAGACTTCACCAACCAGAGCGGCCCCATGCACTGGGCTCCCGGCGACAAGCCCGGCACTCAGATCCCCTCGCAGGCTACCGGTGCCGACGACTACTTCAATAACTACATGTATAACGGTTGGACTAACTACGGACAGATGCTCGGCACTCCGTTCGTGCCCGGCACCATCTATAACACCGATGGCTTCCTGCGCATCACCGACAACCGAGTGCGCGGTTTCCGCCTCGGCGCCGAGGGGCATATCGACGACACTCTGACCTGGCGCGCCCTGCTCGGCTATCGCACCTCATGGGGCACACCGCTCCTCCCGAAGCCCGAGCGCACCTCCTGCACCTCCATGCTCATGGAGGCCACCTGGCAGCCCCCCATGCTTCCCGGCGTGGGACTGAGGGGCGCGATAGCCTGGGATGCCGGCAAACTGCTCGGCAATAACTTCGGCGCCATGCTGACAATATCTTACTCCGGAGCATTATGACACGCTACGTTTTAATAATAAGTCTCGGGCTGATTTTCCTCTCGCTCATCTCCTGCACGCGCAACGACGGTGGCGAAGCTCAGCTCTACGGCACCTGGAAGCTGCAGCGCATAGTGCGCGGTGGCCAAACGGATGCCGACTATGAGGGAAACATCTTCTGGAAATTCCAGAACAAGACCATAGAGATGCAGCAGCTCGGCGACATGCACACGGCCATAAACCGATTTGGCAATTATCGCCTGGCTGACCAGACCCTTTTTCTCTCCTTCCCTGACGACGACATGCCCCCGCTGCTCGGCTTCGACCGCGACACAGAGCTGCAGGTGGTGCGCCTGAAAGGGGATGAAATGGTGCTCTCCGCCGGCTACCCGGCTACTTTGTATTACTTTAAGAAATGGTGAAATGAGTAAAGTTCTCGTTACCGGAGCCGACGGCTTCATAGGTTCTCATCTGACTCAACTGCTTCTGCGCGAAGGCTTTGAAGTGCGAGCGCTCAGTCAGTATAATTCATTCAACAACTGGGGCTGGCTCGAAGGTATAGACCACCCCGGGCTGGAGGTGGTCTGCGGTGATGTGCGCGACCCGGACTACTGCCGCCATATCTGCCGCGACATGGACATGGCTTTCCATCTGGCTGCGCTCATAGCCATCCCTTACAGCTACGTGGCCCCTGACAGCTATGTGGACACCAACATCAAGGGCACACTCAACATGTGTCAGGCTGCCCGCGATATGGGGCTGCAGCGCCTGCTGGTGACCTCCACCTCCGAGGTCTACGGCACCGCCCTGGAGGTCCCCATCAGGGAGACTCACCCCAAGCAGCCGCAGAGCCCCTACTCCGCCACCAAGATAGGCGCCGACGCGATAGCCATGAGCTTCTACAACGCCTTTGACCTGCCGGTGACCATCGTCCGCCCCTTCAACACCTACGGACCTCGCCAGAGCGCACGCGCCATCATCCCCACGATAATCACGCAGATAGCTGCCGGCGCCCGGGAGATTAAGGTGGGAGACCTTACCCCCACGCGCGACTTTAATTTCGTGGAGGACACCTGCCGCGGCTTCCTCGCCATAGCCCGCGCCGAACGCGACAAGGTGGTGGGCCAGGAAATCAACATAGCCACCGGCAAGGAGGTGAGCATGGAGCGCACTCTCCACACCATAGCGCGCTTGATGAACGCCGACGTGGAATGGGTGACCGACCCGGCGCGTCTGCGCCCCTCGAACAGCGAGGTGCGACGCCTGCTCGGCTGCTCCAACAAGCTCCGCGAACTCACCGGCTGGAAGTCCGAGTTCACTCTCGAGCAGGGCCTGCAGCGCACCATCGACTGGTTCACCAACCCCGATAACCTGAAACGTTACAAGACAAATATCTACAATCAATGACCTCCGACAAACTCATCACCGTACTTATGCTCGGCGGCGCGCGTCGCGTGTCGATGGCCGAACTCCTCATGCAGAGCGGCAAGCAGCTGGGCCACCATGTCCGCATACTCAGCTACGAGCTTCAGCCTCAAGTGCCCATCGCTGCAGTGGCCGATGTCATTGTCGGCAAAAAGTGGTCTGACGCCGATGTGGTCGACGACCTCGTGGCCCTGGCCGAGCGGGAGAAGGTAGACATTATCCTCCCCTTCGTGGACGGCGCCATTGAGATTGCCGCCCGCTGCGCCATTCGCCTCCCTCACGTGTTTGTGCCCGTGAGCCCCGATGATGTGGCTGCCACCATGTTCGACAAAATCGCGGCTGCCAAAGCCTTTAAAGATGCCGAGATACCCATTCCGACAACCTATTCCGCGCTCACAGCTGAGATGCCCGCCATAGCCAAACCCCGCCACGGCTCCGCTTCGCGAGGCATAAAGGTGTTTCACAACATCGAGGACCTCATGCACCTTGAGGGAATCTCCGACTATCTGGTGCAGGAATACATTGACCAACGCGAGGAATACACCGTGGATTGCTACGTCACCGCCGGCGGTGACATACTCTGTACCGTTCCCCGTCTGCGCGAGGAGGTGATGGGTGGCGAGGTGACCCGCACACGCACCTGCAAGCTCCCCGTGGTGGAGGAGATGAGCCGCAAAGTGCTGGAGGCCTTTGAGTTGCGCGGACCCGTTACGCTGCAATTCCTTCACGACACCACCCGCGACCGCTTCCTGCTCATGGAGGTCAATCCCCGTCTGGGGGGTGGAGTGGTCTGCTCCATCTATGCCGGCGCCCCGATAGCCGACTATATACTTAAAGAGTCTATGGGCCAGAAACTTAACAGGTGCGACGACTGGATGCCAAACACCCTGATGGCCCGTTATCAGAAGGAGGTGATTTTCTATGACCGCTAAAAAGACAATAATAATAGCCGAAGCCGGAGTTAACCACAACGGCAGCATGGAGCGCGCCATGGAGATGGTGCGCGTGGCCGCCGAGTGTGGCGTGGACTACGTGAAGTTCCAGACCGCTGTGCCCGAGCTCGTAATCTCCACTTTCGCTCCCAAAGCCGAGTACCAGAAAGACACTGACGGCGAAGGGCGCTCGCAGCTCGAAATGTGCAAAGCCATCCACCTACCGCTGGAGGCTTACGCCACTCTGAAGCAGGAGTGCGAGCGCGTGGGAGTAGGATTCATGTCCACCCCCTTCGACCTCGTTTCCGTGAAGCTCCTTGCCGACCTCGGCCAGGACTACATGAAGGTGCCCTCGGGCGAAATCACCAACCTACCATATCTCCGCGCAGTGGCAAAGACCGGCCAGAAAGTAATTCTCAGCACCGGCATGTCAGTGATTGAGGAGATAGAACGCGCCATCGAGGTGCTGGAGCAGGGGGGCATGAAGCGCGATGATATAATAGTGCTGCATTGCAACACTGAGTACCCCACCCCCATGCGTGACGTAAACCTCCTGGCTATGAACGAGATAGGGGAGAGGCTTCATGTGCGTACCGGCTACTCAGACCACACTGTGGGCATAGAGGTGCCCGTGGCTGCCACGGCCCTCGGCGCCCGGGTGATAGAGAAGCACTTCACCCTCGACCGCAATCTGCCCGGCCCCGACCACCGTGCGTCGCTGGAGCCGGCTGAGCTGAAAGCAATGGTGCGCGCCATTCGAAACATTGATGAGGCGCTCGGCAGCGGCATCAAGCAGGTGAGCGAGAGCGAACGCAAGAACATGACCGTAGCCCGCAAGAGCATAGTGGCGGCGCGTGACATAGCTGAGGGTGAGATACTTACGGAGGAAAACATTACAGTGAAACGCCCGGGCAACGGAATCTCACCCATGCGTTGGGATGAAGTGATAGGCAAGCGTGCCTGCCGCAGCTTCGTGGCTGACGAACTTATAGAGATATGAAAATAGCAGTAGCAACCACCACACGAGCCGACTGGGGACTGCTCAGCCCCCTGGCCCGCGAACTTAGAGACAGAGGTGCCGAGGTGCAGGTCATGGCTGCCAACATGCACTACAATCCCGCTCTGGGCATGACTATCCGAGAGATTGAGGCCGACGGTTTCACCCCCGTGCTGGAGTGCAAGACTCAGGGCTCGCCGGCTGAGATAGCCGCGGCCTGCCTTGTAGACTTCGCCGATGCTCTGGAGCGCGAGCGCCCGGCCTGCATCATCTGTCTGGGCGACCGCTACGAGATGCTCTCCATAGCCCAGGCGGCTGTCATGGAGGGTGTCCCCGTGGTCCACATTGCCGGAGGAGCCGTGAGCGAGGGTGCTACTGACGACATGTTCCGACATGCCATCACCAAGCTTTCCTCTCTTCACCTTACCGAGTGCGAGGAGTATCGTCACCGCGTAATCTGCATGAACGAAGACCCGCACCTGGTTATTAACACCGGCGCCATAGGCATACACAACATACTCAACCTCAGCCCCATCCCCTCTCAGCAGCTGAATGAGGACCTCGGGTTTGAAGTAGATGGCGACACACTGCTCTGCACCATGCACTCCGCCACGCTCGATATGAGCATGACCCCCGAAGAGCAATATAACACCCTGCTTCTGGGCATAGAGAAAGCCTTCAGCACCCATCCGCGCCTGAAGATACTCTTCACCTACCCCAACAACGACGTAGACCCCACGCCCCTCATAGCCAAACTCGAAGCCTTCCGCGAGATGCATCCCGAGCGTGTGCTGACCGTTCCCTCGCTCGGCATGAAGCGCTACCTCTCGGCACTGCAATATGCCGGCGGCATGATTGGCAACTCCTCGAGCGGCATAGTGGAGGTGGCGTCGCTCGGCAAGCCCGTGCTCGATATAGGCATACGCCAGCAGGGGCGCATGAGAGCCGCTTCGGTGATTCACTGCGAGTGCGACAGCGAGCAGATAGCGCTCGGCATAGACCGCCTCTTCACTCCCGAACTGCAGGAACTCGCCGCCAAGCGCGAGAATCCCTATGCGCGTCGCGACACCCTGCAAATAATGACCGGTGTAATCCTTAGCACCTTCAGCTGATGAGATACTTATATATAATCCCGGCCCGCGGAGGCTCAAAAGGTATCCCCGGCAAGAACATAAAGCCGCTCGCCGGCAAGCCGCTGCTTTGCCACTCCGTGGACCACGCCCTCGCCGCCGGCGCCGACCCCGCCGACATCTGCCTCACCACCGACTCCCAGCAGGTGCGCCGCGTAGGGGAGGAGTATGGCCTGACCGTGCCCTTTCTGCGTCCTGCGGAACTCTCCACCGACACCGCCGGTTCGCGAGAAGTGATGCTCCACGCCCTCGACTTCTACGAGCAGCTGCGCGGTAAGTACGACGCCATAGTGCTGCTGCAGCCTACCTCCCCGCTACGCACCGCCGAGGATATTATAAAGGCCCGCGAGCTCTACTCCCCCGAAATAGACATGGTGGTGAGTGTGACGGAAGCGGCCACCAACCCCTACTACAACGCCTTTGAAACTGCACCCGACGGCACCCTGCACATCAGCAAGGGTGACGGCCTCTACACGCGCCGTCAGGATGCCCCGAAGGTGTGGGAATACAATGGCGCGGTCTACGTAATCAACCCCGACTCACTGCGCCACATGCCCCTGGGCAGCTTCCCCCGCCGCATACCCCTCCCCATGCCCCGCAACCGTTCGCTTGACCTCGACACCCCGCTCGACTGGCTGTTGATGGAACAATTACTTAAGTAGGAGAAATGAAGTATTTTGCAATGATTGACGGGGAGCGCCGCGGCCCCGCTGAGATAGAGACTCTTGTGAACGATGGCTTGCGCCCAGACACGTATGTGTGGTGTAAGGGTATGGCCGATTGGCAGCAGGCGCGCGAAGTGGCCGACATCTGCCGCTTCTTCCGCCGCCGTCTTCACGACCGCATGCACCCGCAGCTCGCACCCGTGGAAACCCTCCCGGCAGCTCCCGAAAAAGCATCGGGTGGCTTTGCGCAGTTGAGGGAAATCAGCTCGCAGATAATCAGTACCCCGCCGGCCGATGATACCGCCGCGCCACCCACTCCCTGCCCGGCGTGGCTCGTGATTCTTGCCTTCATAGGCTGCCTCCCCCTGGGCATAGTGGCGCTCATCTCCAACCGGCAGATGCACCGCGCCTGGGAGCAGCACAAAAATGAGGTTGCCCACGCAGCGGCGCGCCGTGCCAAGATGGCCGGTGGCATCGGTGCGTGTCTGATACTGATAATCTTGGCTGCGTTTATTCGTTGAAATACAGCGAATTGTCAGCGAAAGAATAGGGGGGAACAACTCCCGCAAGCCGGCGTATCAGCGCCGGTTTGCGTGCATAATAGGGGCAGGTAGGAGTGGCGTCAGCCTTATTCATTGTGCCCTCAAACACATAGCCGCTGCTCTGCAGCATCTTCCCGTCGCCCAGATAGAGCGCCACATGGTCTACGCGGCCGGTGGGCGACGTGTAAAAAAGCAAATCGCCGCGACGGGCCTCTTTCATAGAGGGCACCTCCACCCCAACCTTAGCCTGCTGAGAGGCATTGCGCGGGAGCAGAATCCCCGCCTCCTGCCAGCAGAGCTGTGTAAAGCCCGAGCAGTCCGGGCCGAGCATCGTGGTCCCTCCCCACAGATAGGGGGCTCCAAGCATTTCGTAGCCACGGGCAATAACCTGCTCTACCGTTTCATTATTCACCTTACGGGCGCCCTTCTCATCTAAAGATATGAACAGAGCAGCATTAGCCGTTGCTCTGATTCCCGAAGGAAGTCGCACCTCAATAATTCCCGGCATAATAGTATCAATCAGCTCCACGACCCCGCCATAGGGCACATACCCTGCAGGTGAAAGAGTGCCCGGATCGGACAGACGCGCAATGTCTACATCGCTCACCAGGCGTGGTGTCTCGCGCCATCGGTGAGCCTCCGCCTCCGAAAGCACCTCGATGGAGCTTTTGTGGATATACCCGCGATAGCCGCAAGGGGTCTGTAGCGCCCACCAGGAGTCATCCACGAGCGAGTCAAGCCTGAGCGGAGTGCCCAGAGTGACCTGTGAGCCCATCTCAGTCTCATGCGCCGGTGCCTCACGCAGCGGAGCCACCGGGATTCTGACAAGCCCGAACCCCTCGGCATGCGCTGCTGTCATACCTATTAGCAATGTTAAAAATAAAATGAGTTTATCCATATACCTCGGTTTAATCATGCAAATATAGCAACCGCAACCGAAGTATGCAACCCTTCGTGGCAATAAATCGCCGCAAAGAGAGTTATATAAGAAGCAACTCTCCCAAAATCTATCTTGCAATGAAGAAATATCTAAACATATCCCTTCTGGCTGCCCTGCTGCTGAGCGCTCTGACGCTGCGGGCGGAAAACGACATCAAGGACAATGAGTTCAACCCCGTTAACACCGGTGTGACCACCCTCGGCATCACCCCCGATGCCCGCGGTTCCGCCATGGGTAACCTCGGCGCAGCCACCGATCCCGACATCAACGCGCAGTTCTGGAACCCCTCGAAATATGCGTTTGCCTACTCCTCCGGAGGTCTCGGCATAAGCTACACCCCCTGGTTGCGCAAACTCGTAAACGACATCTTCCTCGCTGACCTCTCCGGCTACATGAAGCTCGGCTCCGGCGATAACCAGGCGCTCTCAGCCTCATTCCGCTACTTCTCGCTCGGCGAGGTGACCAGCAACGACGATGTCGGCAACGTCATCCAGACCATCAACCCCTACGAGCTCGCCTTCGACGTGGGTTACTCCCGCAAACTCTCTGAGAAATTCTCTATGGGCGTAGTGCTGCGCTACATCCTTTCCGACCTCAGCTACAATGATGCCTACAGCGGCGAGCAGACCACTGCCGCCTCCGCATTCGCCGCCGACATCTCCGGTTACTATGTGACCTACCCCATGGTGGGACGCAACGAGTGTCAGTTTGCCTGGGGCTTCAACATCAGCAACATAGGTTCAAAGGTGAGCTACAACCACGGCACCAACAACGCCTTCCTCCCCACCAACCTGCGCCTCGGTGCCAACTTCATGTTCCCCCTGGCCGACTACAACACCCTGGCTTTCGGCCTCGACCTCAACAAGCTGCTCGTGCCTACCAAACCCCGCGCCAAGGACTACGACATGGACTCCATGGAGGGGCAGGAGGAATTTGAAAAAGCCCTTGACGACTGGGAGAACATGTCCCCCATCACCGGTATCTTCAAGAGCTTCTCCGACGCCCCCGGCGGCTTTAAGGAGGAATTGCAGGAAATCAACCTCTCAATCGGCGCTGAGTATGCCTATAACCAGCAATTCTTCGCCCGCCTCGGTTACTATTACGAGAACGCCAACAAGGGTGGCCGCTCCTACTTCGGCCTCGGTGCCGGCTTCTCGCTCAACGTAGTGCGCCTCGACGCCTCCTACATGATAGCCACTGCTCAGAGCTCGCCGCTCGACCAGACCCTGCGTTTCACCCTTTCATTTGACATGGACGGTCTGCGCGACCTCCTCGGAAAACGACGCAAATGATACCACACTTCCGCACCGGTACCGGCTTCGATGTGCATCGACTCGTGCCCGGCCGAGAGCTCTGGCTCTGCGGCCTTAAGCTACCCCACACCCACGGACTGCTCGGCCACTCCGACGCCGACGTAGCCATCCACTCCCTCTGCGATGCGCTGCTCGGAGCTGCCGCCCTGCGCGACATAGGCTACCACTTCCCCGACACCGACCCCGCTTACTCCGGCGCCGACTCCAAAATCCTGCTGGCACGCGTCGTGGAGTTGCTTGCCGACAAGGGCTACGCCATAGGCAATGTGGACATAACCATCATGGCCGAAGCTCCCAAAATCAATCCCCACATACCCGCCATGCAGCAGCTTCTGGCTGCCATCATGAAAATCACCCCCGACGCCGTGTCAATAAAGGCCACCACCACTGAAACCCTCGGCTTCACCGGCCGCCGCGAAGGCATAGCCTCCCTGGCCTCGGCATTAATCTACAAACCCTGACCCGTCAGCACCACGCAGTGCTCGGCGGGTTCTGCTTATGATTCGACCCACACGCCACGACATATTCGCATCCATCATCTTCCTGCTCATCTGCGCTCTGCTCATCTTTGCAGGCTGGATGGTCATGCGCGTCTACCGCACCCTGCCCGCCCGCGTGGACTTCGACAAATACCCTGTGAAGGGGATAGACATCTCGGCACACAATGGCGAGATTGATTTCGACCGCGTGCGCGAGGCCGGCTACAGCTTCGTGTGGGTGAAAGCCAGCGAGGGGGAGACCTTCCGCGACTCCCGCTTCGCCGCCAACATAGAAGCCGCCGATTCCGCCGGCCTCCGCACCGGTGCTTACCACTATTTCCGCTTCGACTGCGACGGCCTGCTGCAGGCCATGAATCTCACCCAGGCTCTCGACGGCCGCATGCCCCCCATGGGGATAGCCATAGACGTAGAGGAGGAGGGTAACGCCACCGGCATACCCACCGATGTCATAGTGGCGCGCCTCGGCGTGATGCTTGACTACCTCAATCTACGCGGCTACCCCGTGACTCTCTACTCCAACAAAGACGGCTATTACGAATATCTGGCCGAAGAATTTTCAGACTACCCCCTCTGGATATGCTCCTTCACCAACGATAACCCCATAGAGGATGCACCGCAGTGGACCTTCTGGCAATACTCCCACTCCGGTCGCGTGCCCGGCATCGAGGGCAAGGTAGACGAAAACATACTGCGCTGACCCCTCACCGCGCGCCCCTCACCGCGCGCCTCGGCCGGCGCTGCGGCGGCAAGTCCAATTAGTAAATTATGTTAAATTCCATGAAAAATGTTGGACGTTCAAAAAATTATGTTAATTTTGCAGCTCATAAGTTTTCTTTGACACACTCCACTAATTTATCTACTACCACGAAACACAAATCTAATGTGCTGACTGTCAGCTCTTAATCAAAGAAAGTCGCAAGGCAGCCACTGGCTCCGGGCTTCATTAGGGCTTAGTAGATCAACTTATATATGGAGGTTGTAATCATAAGAAAATGAGGAGATTGCCACGGCGCTCTCTACTGTATTTGAAATAATTTAACATTCATAATCACTAAACTAACTAAAGTATGAGAAAACTGTTTTTAACCTCAATGGCTGTTGTGGCTGTTGCATGGGCTGCGGAGACGCAGGCACGCACCATTCGCGGCACCATCGTTGAAGCAGGCACCAATGAACCTCTCATCGGTGCAACAGTGATGCCTATCGGTGGCGGACAGGGTGTCGCCGCTGACCTTGACGGCCACTTCACGCTCAACGTGCCCGACAATGTGAAAAAGGCAAAGGTGAGCTATGTTGGCTACAAGGAGCAGACCGTGGACCTCTCTGACGGCATGGTGGTGCACCTCGCCTCATCTACCTCTAACCTCGATGAGGTGGTGGTTGTGGCTTACGGTACTGCCACCAAAGAATCTCTCACCGGCTCCGTTTCTGTAGTAGGCGCCAAGGAGATCGAAGACCGCCCCGTGACCTCTGTGACTGCTGCTCTCGAGGGTAATGCCCCCGGTGTGCAGGTTAACAACACTACCGGCCAGCCCGGTTCTTCTCCCTCAATCCGTATTCGTGGTTTCGGCTCTATCACCGGCACTCAGGCTCCTACTTATGTAGTGGACGGAATGCCCTTCGAAGGTGACCTGGCCGACATCAACCCCGCTGACATCGAGAGCCTCACCGTGCTCAAGGACGCCGCTTCTTGTGCTCTCTACGGTGTGCGTGGTGCCAACGGTGTGATCCTCATCACTACCAAGCGTGCTAAAAACGTAGGCAAGGTCGACGTAACTCTCACAGTGCGTGAAGGCTCCGTGACCCGCGGCCTCTCAGAATACAAGCGTCTCTCTACCACTCCCTGGATGGAAACCATGTTCAACTCTTACGCTAACCAGCTCATGGAGGTGAACCCCGGTGCTTACCCCACCCGCCAGGACGCCTACGCTTATCTCCAGTCTAACTTCGTTTCAGGTCAGCTCCAGGGCCAGAACGTTTACGACCTCCCCGGCGATCAGCTCTTCAATGCCGATGGCAAGGTAGTAGGCAACGTGCTCCCCGGATACACCGACCTCAACTGGTGGGATGCTGTGCACCACACCGGTTTCCGTCAGGAATATAACCTCAACGTAGCCGGCGCTACCGAAAAGTACAACGTGTTCGGTTCTATCGGCTACCTCAAGGAGCAGGGTTATCTGCTGCGCACTGACTTCGAGCGCTTCAACGGCCGCTTCAACCTCAATGCCAACCCCACCTCTTACCTGCGCCTCGGCATGGATCTCCGTGGTTCTGCTACTTCCGGCAACACTAATGCCAATGCTAACTCAACCAGCATGGAGAACCCCTTCGCCACCATGTACTATGCGCCCATCTTCCCCTACTACGCTCACGACGCCGAGGGTAACATCATCTATGAGAACGGCGCTCCCGCATGGAACCTCCGTGGCCGCAACGATAACCGCAACGTAGCCTTCACTCTCCGTCACGATAAGAATGACTACCACAACCTCGTGGTAGATGGCGGTGCTTACGCTACTGCTGTGATACCTTACGGTTTCGAGCTCACCGTGCGCGGTCAGATGTCTCGCAACTTCACCCGCTTATCTCAGTATCAGAACAACCTGCTCGGCGACGCTTATCCCGATGGACGTCTGATTGTGGAGGATGACCAGTATCGTTATCACACCTTCATTCAGAACCTCACCTGGGGGCACAATTACGGTAAGGACCAGGAGCATCACATCGACGTGCTTCTCGCCCACGAGAACACCACCTCATACTCTTCATACGAAAATATCAGCATGACCGGTCAGGTTGAAGATGACTATTATGCTCCCGATAACTTCGTTGACATCACGGCTCTCCCCAGCGGCGGCTATGGCGAGTCTCGCATGGAGTCTTACCTCGGTCGCGCCCGCTACAACTACTGGGACAAATACTTCTTCGAGGCTTCTCTGCGTCGCGACGGCTCTGACCGTTTCTCTAAAGACAACCGTTGGGGTACTTTCTGGAGCGTAGGTGCTTCTTGGATTATCACTAAGGAGTCATTCACTCACAGCCTCGACTGGCTCAACTACCTGAAGTTCCGCTTCGCTTACGGTGCTGTAGGTAACTATCTTTCAGCCCCCACCCGTTCATGGGCTTCACAGTATGCTTACATCACTGCTCTCTCAAATCAGGCTATGCTTCTGCGTGCCACCTCCGGTAACCCCAACCTGAAGTGGGAGGCCAACAAAACTCTTGACCTCGGCCTCGAAGGCTCTCTCTTCGGCAACCGCCTGAACTTCACTATCGGCTACTTCGACAAGCGTTCTTCTGACATGATCTTCTCGTTGCCCACCGCTCCCTCTATGGGTTACATCATCGGTTCCGGCTCTTCAATGAAAACCCCCATCAACCTTGGCGAACTTGCAAACCGCGGTTGGGAGCTTTCATTCAACGGCACCATCATGCGCAACAAGGATCTGCTCTGGACTGCTTCTATCGACGCTACTTTCCTGACTAACCGCATCAACAAGCTCCCCTACAACAACGCTGACATGAACAATGGCTACCAGCGTTTTTCTGTAGGCAAGTCACTCTACGAGTGGTACGCTCCCGAATTCATCGGTGTGGACCAGCTCACCGGTAAGTCTCTCTACGCTTTCGACGAACAGGAATACAAGTACTATTACGCAAGCGGCACAGGTAACTACACCGACGATCAGCTTAAAGAGATGTGGCAGACTGAGGTGAACAACGCTGCTGATGCAGGTGAGCTCGTAACCATCAATGGTAAGACTTACACCACTTCTGCTACTTATGCAACTAAGGGCTGGCGCGGTTCTGCTGTTCCCACCGTTTACGGTTCATTCGGCACTCAGCTCTCTTGGAAGGGCATCAACTTCGGCCTGCTCTTCACTTACTCTCTCGGCGGCAAGGTTATGGACTCTTCTTACCAGCGCCTCATGAGCGTTAACGATATGACTTCTAACTATCACATCGACGCTCTTAAGGCTTGGCAGGAGGCTCCCGCCGGCATGACTGAGGATAGCCCCTATCGCATTGACCCCAACGGTGTGCCCGTGAACAACGGTCTCCAGACTCAGGACAACAATGCTACCTCCACCCGCTTCCTCACCAGCGCTTCTTACCTCGTGCTCAAGAACATCATGATCTCTTATGATCTTCCCCGCAACTGGGTAAGCAAGCTCCAGCTCCAGAACATCAACCTCGGCTTCACTATCGACAACCTCTTCACCGTGACTGCCCGTAAGGGTCTCAACCCCCAGCAGACTTTCTCAGGTGTGCAGGATGACAATGGTGGCTTCGTAACAACCCGCGTGTTCTCTTTCCAGCTCACAGCTCGTTTCTAATCAGTTTCCCGGCCTCGGGGCTCGGAGCAGTCTGAGCCCTAAGGTCTGAAGCAAAACTCAAACCAAATTAAATAGATTCACAATTATGTCAATCAATAAATATATCAAAGGTTTCGCCATTGCTGTGAGCGCTCTCACGCTCTCCTCTTGCGCAAGCGATTACCTTGACACCCCCACCCACGGTTCTATTCCGGCTGACAAGATTTGTGCTACTCCCGAATCTGCACGAATGGCCATGCTTGGCGTGATGGGTCGCGGCATGGCTGCACCCTGGAGCAGCACCTCTATGGCTCCCTCTCAGGCTCTCATGCAGGGTGAAACCGGCTACTCCTACTACATGGGCGAAATCGCCGGCTCTGACAACTATGTAAACTTCATCTACAACGAGGCTCCCTCCTGGGCGCTCCTCTACAATCAGGATGAGGGCGCTCTGACCACCGGCGGCTATGTGTGGAACACCACTATCTGGTACTACGCTTACGCCATGCTCGCTCAGGTTAACGAGATCCTCGCTTCCATCGATGAAGCTAATGTGGCAGGCGGCGAAACTGCGGTTGCTCTCCGCGACTTCACCAAAGCGCAGGCTCTCACCATGCGTGCTCACTGCTACTGGCGTCTGCTGCAGGTTTACGCCCCCCGTTGGGTTGACTCCAACAATGGCGAAACTCTGAGCGTGGTGCTCCGCCTTTCTCCCAACGATCCTCAGGACATGGCTGTCACTAAGATGATCAATGTCCTCAATCAGTGCTACTCTGACCTCGACCAGGCTACTGCCCTCTTTGAAAATACTCAGAGCTTCCGCACTCTCAACTATGAGATCGATAAGAATGTGGCTTACGGTGTATACGCTCGTGTAGCCGCTCTCCGCAACGACTGGCAGACTGTAGCCACCATGGCTAACAAGGCTCGTCAGGGCAAGCGCCTCGCTACTGTGGCTGAAGCATTCAACGGTTACACCTCCTACAACAACAGCGAATGGATGTGGGCTCCCTCATTTGACCAGATCGACAACTTCATCTACGGTAACTTCTGCACATTCTTCGCCTGCAACGCCTACGCTGCTAACAACGCTCGCTACACCAACTCAATCAACCGCGACCTCTATCGTCAGATTCCCGCTGAGGACCTCCGTTGCGACTGGTGGTTCACCTACGAGAAGGCCGTAGGTCTCACCCCTGCCATGTTCTACATGCCCACCACAGTTAACCCTGAGACCGGCGCATTCAAGAACAACCGTATGCTCTCTGCCGCTCAGAACTGGATGAAGGAGCACAAGCCCTCAACCATCACCGGCGCCGATGCCTATGCCGGCGCTACTACCTCCGACCAGTCAACCTCAATCATCCGCGACGGCGCTCAGATCAAGTTCTGGTGTAACGGCGAAACCGGCCAGACTACTCTCTGTCAGGTTCCCTACATGCGTGCCACCGAGATGTATCTCTACGAAGCTGAAGCTCTCGCAGAGCTCGGCCGCAGCTCTGAGGCTCAGAAGCTCCTTGAGGAAATCAACAAGAATTTCAATGCCAACTACACCTGCTCACTCACCGGTCAGGCCCTCATCGACGAGGTTCGCCTCTACCGTCGTGTAGAACTCTGGGGCGAAGGCTTCAACTGGTTTGACCTGAAGCGCTGGAACCTCCCCATGAAGCGTACAGCATGGGTATCCGGCAACGTCAACTCCGGTAACATCCCCGCAGGTCTCGCAGTAGAGGTTGATCCCTCAGCTAACCAGGGCTGGCGCTACGGCATCCCCCGTTCAGAGCTCAGCTACAACAACCTCATTCTCACCCCCGTGCCCGGCGGTAAGAACGACGTAACCTCCGACAATTAATTCCCCGCGAATAAACCCGACCAGGCAGGCCCCGCATCCCGGGGCCTGCCTCCGTTTTTACCCCCCTGAAAAGAACTCCTTCCGACCCTCCGACCACCCAGACCCTGACATAGAGGTCGTGTGAAAATAGCGTAGATGCAAGGCGCGGAGCGCCTCAAATCTCGATAGCCGGGGGCCGCACCCCCGGTAGCTTCCGAGAGGAAAAGTGCCCCGGAGGGGTACGATATCCGGTATAGGGTAAGTGCTTAAGTGTAGTACCCCTCCGGGGCACATATTTTGTCGGAACTTTCCGGGGGCGCTGCCCCCGGCTATCGAGATTAACGGCGCTCCGCGCCTTGTGTCCGCCGCTAATTGGAATAAGTTAACATTACTAGTTGGAAACACCCTCTCGATGCGCAGCGGACAGCGGGCGGGAATCGCGGAGCGATTCGTTTTGGTTAGCCGGGGGTGAAATCCAATGCAATTAAAATAACCAGCATACACCACTCACAACAGCCATCACCTAAAACCTAATCAGTGGCGGGCCTTCCGCGTCGGGCGAGCGCAGCGAGAACGCCGCCAGTTCAGCGAGATCCGTACAGGCGCCTTTTAACAGCAACAGTTCCGCGGGTTCCGCTCCCATCCGCGCCACACAGCCCGAAGGGCGCGTGTAAAAAGTTCCGTATCCTTATAATCCTTCAGTTCTTATTGTTAAAACCATACAGAAGGCTTATTTTAACTTCATTGGGAGAAATCGCGATGAGATTTCACCCCCGGTAGCGTTGGCGTTGTAATTCAATCCCGGCGGGATTAATGTAGACCTCCGGTAGCTCTGCTGACCATAACGAAACTCGCCCAAGCAGACGCTGAACAGCCGCTTGTCGGTGCCCCGAGACCCTCCTCTCCAAGCGTTTGCCTGCCCCTCTCGGAGCGCGGTCGCGATGCAAATTACCCCGGTTACTGAATTTCTGCGAAAAAAGTTGTTGAAAAATTTGTGACATTGAAAAAAACTCCCTACATTTGCGGTTGTAATATATCTTCTGTTGCTGACTCCTCGGATAGTAAATGGTGAACCGACGCTGATGAATACTTAGCGATAATCGCCCGGATATTCCATTGCTCTTCCGAACTCGATGAATAATCATTATAACTAAACCCGGCAATTGACCTGTCAAGTGCCTGCTCTTAAAGAAACTTTAAACAATTAATAATACTAACAAACAAACCCCTTTACAATGAAAAAGATCTTTACTTTTATTGTAAGCGCAATGGTAGCGGGTTCTGCTTTGGCTCTTCCTCAGATGAAGGAAACTAACCTCAAAGCTTCTCGCATGCCTATCGCTACTGAATCAGCTCTCGCTGACTTTAATCTCCAGCCCGTGAAAGGCGCTATTACTGCTCCTCAGCGTACTATGGTTGACGGTCAGCAGAATGCATGGGATAACTCTATTGTACTTAAAGGTGATGCTCCTAACTACTTCGGCCTCTACTACACCGTCAATGGCGAAGACGTAATGGCTACACTTGATGACTTCCCCATGTATGTAGTTCAGAATCTCATCAGCACTAGCGATGGCAAAAATAGCTTCGTAAACCTCATCCTGTGGCCCTGCCGCGCAGTAGGTGAAGATGGCGCATATGACTCAGAAAATAATATTGACTGGAACAAGGCTGCTCAGATCTTCGGTTCAAAAGAGGCTGCTCAAATGCCTATGTCAATAGACGAGATGATTACTTACACTAAGCGCATCTGGACTCGTACTGACGCTCTGATTCCCGTAGTTGACGGTTTCTACGCTTACGTTCCCACTACCCTTAACTACTACGCGTACACTCGCGGTCAGGGTGGTTACAAATGGAAAGGTGTGGCCTACGCTCCCAAGACTTCTGTTCTGACAGACAATGGCCTGACTACCAACTCTTACATCCTTCTGAAGGATTATGACCCCGACTATCATGAGATGTCTATGGAAGGTTACTACCTCCTCGGCACTGCCAACGCCAACGGCGAAGTTGTAGGCTCTACTATCACTGCTAACTTCGTTCTTTCCGGCACTCCTTCAGTAGTAGGCTTCGCTACTATCCAGACTGAGGACTTCGAGCTCCACGTATTCGACTGCGGTCTCGTAGATAAAGATTCTATGTGGGGTATAAACTACGACCTGTCATTCGAACCCGTACAGCGTTACTTCGTAATGTGGTGTGACCCCACCATGATGTTCTTCGGTCAGACTCAGGACGGCCAGATGCGTTACGCTTGGGATCAGTACACCATCGCTAACCTCGCCCAGGAGCGTCCCTACCCTGTAACCCCCATCTTCTACAACACTGAAGACTACCACCTGACTTGCTTCAATGCAACTATGTATGCTAAGGCCGGTGCTGATCTCGAAGGTATGTGGTACATGCCCGAGCCCGAATATACTGTTACCGCTAATGGCGGTCTCGACAAGTGGCTCTCTGTTCCCACCCCCGGTGCGCTTATCCCCGCTTACAACGTGGGCGTAGCTGAGCAGGATGGTTTCTACGGCCTCGTTGACGCTGTTTATGTGAACCCCATCCCCGAGAACACTGCAATCGGTGCTGCTGACGCTTCTTATGGTTTCAACTACAAGTACACTATCCCCGGCTGGGGTGAGAACGCTGTGCTTGGTTCTACCACTCTTCCCCTCATCTTCCACTACGACCCCTCTGACTTCAACAAGATGGAGGAACGTCCCTCAGTAGGTAAGGCCAACGCTAACGCTATCGACTACGATCCCCTTTCAGTTGAGACTGTAGTTTCTGACTCTCCCGTAGTAGGCACCCAGTACTTCAATCTCCAGGGCCAGCGCCTGAATGTAGCTCCCCAGCAGGGCATCTTCATCCAGCGCGAAATCAAGGCTGACGGCACTGTTAAGGCCACTAAGATCGCTAAGTAATAAAGCAATCTGAAAGGGATCACCCCCTCCAAAAGAGACAAGATCCAACCCCAATAGAGAGCACACCCCAAAGGTGTGCTCTCACTATTTTCAGCCCCCGCACCGTCCCCTGCATACAATGCGGAAAGAAGGCAGAAACCGCTCGAAGCATACGACAACGCAAACTAACTGAAACCCAACAGATTAAGAAACGAGAAAAAGAAACCGCCAATAAATTTTGCAGAGTCAAAAAAAATGCCTAACTTTGCATCCAGAAAACGGGTCCTATAGCTCAGTTGGTTAGAGCACCTGACTCATAATCAGGGAGTCCTTGGTTCAAGCCCAAGTGGGACCACAAATTTTAAGAATCTGATTTTAAGCAAGTTAGTGTTTAAAATCAGATTCTTTTTTTGTGAATTTA
>JAAVFJ010000051.1 GCA_014800845.1 Bacteroidales bacterium
GTGACAAAGAGCACACAGGAGGGGACGGGAATCAAGGCGCCAGCCTTGATTTTTTATCCTGCCGGTGTAAAAATCTCGCGATTTTTATTTAAATTTGCACCGTCCTTTTACACAGGCTCAGCGCTGGCGGCGGCTTCGGCTTACGTTGGCGCGGCTTTGTTTTTATTCGGCTGCCTCGGTCTCGGTTCCCTCCGCTTCTGCATCAGGAGCCGGGGCTGTTTCATTTTCTGGCAAGAGGTCAACGTCTGTTATCCCCAGCGGAATATTACGCCATGCCCCGGTCTTGGGGTCTTTGCACTGGGCGCGGATATAACGCCGGGTAATACTTGGCTGATAACTTTCCTCGATTATCTTCACACCCTCCAGAAATTGCTCGTTACCGCTTTCCTCTGCCATTTTACGGAGCTGGAGCACACGGCTGGCCTTGAGGTTGCCCTGACCGTCACGGCTCAAAAGCCGGAGCACTGCCGACACAAGCGCCTGCGTCTTATCATCGGTCGCCAGGCTCTCAATATAACCGCGCACCATCGTAATACCATCTTCCACCGTGTCACGGTAGCCGTCCACGGTATTAACCCCCAGTGTGAGGCGCAGGGTGCTGTCGCTGTTGGTGAATGTGTGGCTATACTGGCCGCCGTCCTTAGTTCCGAATAACTCGGCTTTCATGTCTATAATGGCCGCGAAATTGCCGAACACCGTATCTTTTACGGTTTTTATCCCTGCACTCAGGGTTACAAGTTCCGGAATGGCTGCCGCCAGTTCCTCGTCGACCATCTGCGCGTAAGTCTCGCGCTGCTGCTTGCGGAGTTCCGCAGCTTCTTTTTTTGCTTCCGCCTCCTGAAAGGCTTCCCACTTGGCGAGTTGTTCTGCCGTCATGGTTACTTGTCTTTGTTCGCTCATGTTTTAATACTGTTTAAGCGGTTATTAAATTGTATTTAACTGTTTCGGTGTCTGTCCTTTTACACCGCCCAGCGTTATTCATCGTAATTCTCGGCGTCAGGGGAGTCAAAGTTTAATGATCCTGCTTCCTCAGAAGCCCACCATGCCAGAGCGTCCAGCAGTTCGATTTTGGCATTTTCTGCCATTCCCTCCGTCTGCTCCAGGATCATGGCTGTTATCTTTTCAAGTTCCTTGCTCATTGCTTCAGATGTTCAAATTCGCCAAATAATAGCTTTACTGGCTCACCTACCCCTTGCACCCACACACCATTTTTAGAGTTCTCTCCTGCGGGTGGTGTTATCACATCGTGAACGCTTCCCGGTGTCAAGTTCTGGAACTGGGGACCAACAGCGCGACACACTGTTACTTTTATCCTTTTAATAGGTTTCAGACCAGGGCAGCGGTTTAGTTTATTCCTGTATTGTTCGGGTACTGTGATAGAGCCTAAAGCATAGCTTTTGCCGGTTATACCGCACAGCTCACAGCGGTAACTGTCATGCAGTTTGTTTTTCCCTTGCGTCACTATATTTGTTTTAATCCAGTGGTGACCGCCTGTTGTTAGTTCTGTTGTTATCATCATTAATTTAGTGTTGGGTCAATTTCACCACCGGCGGAAAACTGTTGCATCAGAAGCGCATCAGTCAGCGCATCGACCGCCCGGGCGTCCTTGACCTTGTTGTTAAATGTCGCTATGAGGTTACGCAGCCGCTCCCTCGGTATCTTGTTGAAGTCACTGTAACCGCTGGCGCGCATTGCGATGCCTTTTATTATGCTCAGGCTCTCGGTCTGCTTGGTTTCCCGGAGCCAGCGACCTATTGCCGCAATTACCTGCTTACGCAGTTTGTCCAGCCTCGCAGTGCCCTGCTTGTGGTCCACCTGTTCGCTCAGTTTCGCGCAAATATCTATGAGCTGGTGTTGGCTCAGGTCGCGGCTGCTCTCAACGCCCCAGCTTGCCAGGATCGCGTGCTTCGCTTCATCATCAAGCCCCAGCACCGTGCAAAGGGTGTGGAACTTTTTCAGGAGTCCGCGTTGTATTTGATCCATAGTTTTATTTTCCTTTTTTGCCATGCTTTCAGTATTTAGTGTTAATTTGTCTGCCGGACCCCGGCTTTATTTAATTTGTTGTGCCCAGTAGTCGGCGGCTCCCTTTTCCCAGATTATGAAGTCTGCGCCACCCTCGCCGCGCTCAGAGTCCTCATATCGGGTCGTTACAAAGGCTTTGTAACCCTCAACCCTGATTTTTATGTCAGCGTCATAACGGATGTGGTCGCCCATGGTTCCTTTGGGATTGCCGTTCTTGTCTTGACAAATAAAAATGAATAGTTTGTCGGGATAATCATCCTTTAGGTCTTTATATTGCTTTTTTGTGAAGCCGTCCAAATACTGGAGACTGTCAATTACAATTATATCCGGGCTCCTACGTTTAGCCAGTCGGGTGCGAAGCTCCGGGAGTTCCTCCTTATTCAGCAGAATAATATTGCTGCCCGCCTCGGCCATATCAACGCGCTCCCATGCCTTTTGAAGCGACAGGCTCAACCCCTGCTCCAGTGAATTGTAAGCCACCCGCCGGAACCCCGCCAGATACTTGCAGAGCATGAGCGTAAATGTGGTTTTGCCGGAACCACTGCCGCCCCAGACTATCCACGCCCCGCGAAGCTCAGGCCGGCCGAAGCTGGCGAGATATGCGCCTGTAAATTCTGCCGTCTCAAACTGCGCTGCCAGCACGTTTTTATTGCTTATCGCTCTGCTCATGTTTCGTTACTTTTTATTGGCTCCCGGTCCGTAACCTTTCGCCTCTATCATCGCATTAAATGCCCGACGTTTGGCCTCTAAGTCCTCAGCACTGTTTGCCTCGATTGATACTATCAGCACACGCGCCCCATGCCATTTTCCGGCTTTTACGGTTAGATCAACCGGTAGGCTCTCATTTATCCACTCTTGAAGCATCTGAGGCACCCACCCGGTTATAAGTTGAATTTGGCTTTTATACTTCATTTCTGCATTTGCTTTTTAAATTTGCGTAGCTCCTTAATACAAGCATCCATAATTACACCGCGCGTGGGCTTGTCACTCACATGGAAGTCAACAAAAGCCGCCAGTGAGCTAACCCATAGTTTCATCGCCTCACCTATTGTATTACACTGGCTTACGATTTTTTGCATTTCCCAACTGAGGTCTGCCAGTTGGTCGTCTGTCAGGGCCTTTGTGCTCTTGCTCATTTCGCACCTCCTTTCACCTTAGCCCACACACTGCGCTTAACACGCCGCAGATCGCCGTCTGCCTCGTCCACTATGCAGTTAATGGTCTTGGCGTCTGTAACACCGTTTGCGGCGCATACAGCTGCCACATCCTCGCTATTGTGCAGAGGGAGCTCCACAAACTTGCGGCCTATACGGCTGTAAATTTCGGCATAGCCCTTGCGGTTCAAGCGCAGCCCCTTTTCGATCCGCGCTTTCAGGTAGCGCGTAGCTGTCATAATAATGCCGCAACGCTCTTCAAGCTGGTTATACAGACTAATGAAAAAATAGAGCACCTGGTCGCTCAGTTTGTCCGCCTCATCCAGCACTATCAACGGGACCTCCTTGCGCTTCAATGTGTCCACAATCGTGTCCATCATGTCAGCCACGGTGTTACCGCTGTAAGTCACCCCCATGCTCTGCAACACTTTCGCCATGAATGTGCGCCTATTCCAGTATTCAGAGCAGACCAGATGATACACATTTCGCCCCCCGGCAGTGTAAGCCTTGATCGCTTCGGTCTTGCCGCTTCCGGCCTCACCAATTACAGCAATCACCAAACTGTCACGCTGAGCGTTCTCCAGCGTAAATGTCATAGCCTGGTAAGCTCGGGTCGGCACCAACTGCCACCCCTCCGCAGTCTTGCCGGCGCCAATCTGTCCGGCTATGCTTCGCCACATGTCGTCGGCTATCGTAGTCCACTGGCCCGAAAGTATTTTGCTGATGGTCGCGCTACTCACACCGTTAAGGCTGGCGGCTGCTTTGTTCTGGCTCCCTTTTTGATCGCAGTATGCGCGGAGCTGCTCGCTTATCTGTTTTTTCTCTACTTCTGTTATCATGTCCTTTTACTTTTAGAAGTTATTGTAATCGAATTTATAATCATCGCCCGGCTGCATAATCGGCACCTCAACGGCTTCCACATCTAAGGCTTTAATGTCCGCGGCGGTCAGTCGCTTTGCGCTCCTGCGGTCCTTATGCTGTCCCCGGCTGTCTGTTATCAGAAGCCGGTCCTCAAGGCAGGACCCCAGCGCCGGAGTGCCGCAAATCGGAAATTCTGCTGCACGCTCTATCACTTTGCGCGCCTCCTCCAAATGGTAACCCATGCGTCGCGCTGCCTCCGCTTCCAGTGCCCTGTTGTAGTCGCGTACCCTCTGGAGCTCTTCAACATCACCCGGCTTGCGGTCGGCCAACGCCATCGGCTGCACATACTTCTCTTCCATAATGTAGCGGCGTGTGCCTGCTTCATTCACAGCCAGAACCGTGTGCAGGTCATCCGGATCATATTTCACCGTCCAACGCTCTGAGGCATGGTCTCTGAACGTCAGGTCGAAACAGTCATAATCTCGTTTGGTGCCTAAGATGGTGGGGCGGAGTCCCTGACCCTCCAGCACATTTTTAAAGCCTGTTTCAGCACCGAAATTCAGCAGATAACTTTCACGGCTCAGAGGCAGGCGGTGTTCCGGCTTCAACTTATCCAGACCGGCCATAAACGCCTCATGCTTTCCCATACGTTCCAAGCGCATCATTTCATCAATCTGGGCGCGCAGTCCGGCCTCATCGGGGAAACTGTGTCGCCTTTTGTTCAGCGCCTCGCTGTTGGGTTGCCGCTTCGGGTTTGTCGTTATGCCGAAGCCGGACCAGTTCGGACACAGCTGGCAATATGTTACGTTTAAGTGCTTAAAGTATGGTTCTACCGGCTTAGTCTTAGCGTTGTGAGCCTGGGCAGGTGTCACCTTGTCGCCCATCACTGCATAAAGATCCGCCATCGTCTTTATGGCGTAGCGGTCGCTCTGCACCTGATTAGCCCGGAGCATTTGCCCTGTGAGCTCTGAGGTGTGCCTTGCTGCGTTCCTCAAAGCCTCTTTTATAAGCGCCGGGCTCTCATGGGTGCCGACGGCGTAGCCTATCGGGTAATTGTTGAAAACGTCCAGAACTACAACCATAGTCAGGCGGTTGGTGTAGGTCGTTACGTTGTGCCCCTTTTTGTCGGTTTTGGTCATCTGATAGAGCAGCTCCACAGTCCAGCCGTCAAGCGACCACATCAGCAACGGTGTGCTAGGTCGTCGGCGCTTCACCTGCATTGCCCGGGTGTTGCGGAAGTTGGTAACTCCTAAACGCCCGGCGGAGGCCTCTAATTGCAGCTTTTCACGCCATACGCCCACAGATCCGGCGGTGATTTCTTTCCATCCCAATATGCGCGCCTTAACATTATAGGCTCTTGCTACAGCTGTATCATCTACATTGTTGGGGTTGTTTATCGAAGTAGCGAGATACCCGATTTGCTCTTCGGTCAGAACCTTGCCGGCGTTGCCGTTAAGATACTTGCCGGATATAAAGCACGAATAACCTTGCTCCACATATTCAGCCATCTTCATTTGCAGACGGCGCGCACTTCCGGGCAGTGAATGAGGCCAGCGGTCTGCCAGTCGCGGAAGCGAAGCAGCCGCACGCGCCCAAAATTCTTTTGCCGCCAGCACCTTTTTGCCGCTTCTCTGCCGTTTGCTCACATGAGCCTCCCAGCACGCACGGAAAGCGTTCATAACAGCAGCATTTGCCGAATACTCTCTAATTTTATTTTGAGGTAATTTTCTACCGTCTGCAAGCTCGTAATTCTCAAAAAAAATCAGGGCTGCCCCGTCGGGCTGGATCGTGTCTAAAAACTCCTTGCTCTCGGCCTGCTCCTGCAAATCGGGAAATCGTTTGTAAATCTCCGTGCGCCACTTCATCGGCAAGCTCTCGACGGCAAATAGAGCCTCACGCCCGTTGCCACCCTTTTGCACCTGCTTAACCTGGCCTTTTCTCACCAGGGCTTTAAGGTTGGCTGTGGTGATTATCCGCCCGGTGAGCTCCGCGTGGCTTATGCAAATTGTTCCGTTTACTGTCTCCATAGTCAAAGGCTTTCAGCGTAAATTTGAATTTTCGTCAGCTCAGGGATTGCCTCAATCTGGTGACTTTCCAGCACTCGCCCTTTGCGGTCATACACAACCACCTCACCGGTTTGCTTATCAATTTCAAGATGCACACCGTTGTTGAAGTTCTGCACCATGAGCTCGCGCCCGTCCTTGGTTACGTTGTGCAGCGTCTCGCATTCAGGGTAATGGCACATGGGAGTTGCACCATAGTTTTCAACCGCTGTAAAGCGGATTTTTCGGGCTGTTGCGGTGTCAGATCTGTAAGTTAGAGCCAAATACACAAACTTTGGCGTGCATTTGAACGACTTTGCGAGCTTCGCAGTCGTTTCCTCCGTTGCGTCAATGTAACGCGCTGATGTTGTTTTCATATCCTTTTACTTTGAGTTTATCCGTGTTATCATTGTGCATCAGCTCATTTTTTTGTATCTTTGAGGCCGATTACTGTGGTAACACGGTGCAAAAGTAGTACACATTTTGTTAACTACAAAATTTTAAGCAATAAAAAATTCACACAATGAAAACTTTTTCATCAGATGCTATATTGGATCGTCTAAAAGAAGCGTTACAACTTCCGAATGATAAAGAATTGGCTAACACACTAGGTATTAGTAAGGCAGCTGTATCTAATTGGAGAAAACGCAACTCTATTGACTTAGAACGTGTGTTTTCAGTTTGTGAACAAATCAATATTGATTGGCTGTTAACTGGCGAGGATAGTAAGAGCAATGAGGAATTATCATCAGTAGCTAATGCGGAGCTGTTAGGCATCGCGGTTCCGGCGATTGCTGAGGCAACCGTTCCAGTACGTTTTTATGAACCTGAACCCTCTGCAACCTTTAAAGAATTTTGTGAAGGCGTGAATGAATCGCCTGAAACAATCAACATTATACCCGAACAATCTGATCAAATCGATGAACTGAGTTGCGTATTCAAGGTTTCGGGAGACTCAATGGCACCTCAAATCCAGAACGGAGCAAAGGTATTGTGCCGTGAGGTAATCCCATCTCGATGGCATTATGTAAGTAAAGGAGTAATTGCTATCGTGTATGATGATAGGTTCGTAATCAAACGAGTTGAAAAAAATTGCTTAGACCATATCGGAAATAACTACATCCTTTTGAGTTCAGACAACCCCGAATATCCCGGCACAGAAAAGGCATATCTCGGCAATATACGCTGCATCTTCGAGGTGATTCGTGTAATTTCCCAACGTGTATATTAATTAATTTTTCCATGATTACTTTTATCATCATATTGGCGATCTGCCTCCTTATGTGGAAACTCACTCCTAACCCGGCTAACCGATCAGCAACTGGAAAGATGTTTCAAATGCTGGAGAGCTTCCATATCATTGATACTACGGTGAAATTAGATGTATTTATTCAACGTCTTGATTTTCTTAGAGAACTGGCTCGAAATCTCCCTAAAAATGTCAACACAAGCAAATGTATTGAAGAGGCGTTGCACGTCTATTCTCAAAAATATCCAGCTGTCCATATTTCTCCGACTATCCGCCATATTCTTAATCAGCCCGATATTGCGGCTTCTCTCAAATTCAGAGATGAAGCATACACAGCTTTTTATTTGCGATCATGCGCAAAGTTAAAATATGAAATAAACACTCTTAAAATGGCAACAGCTAAGCAGCGACGAGTGAAACAGGCAGAGGATCTCGCAAATTTAGTTCTTGAACACCTCCAATCCACTGATCAGCTAAAGTATGCCGAATGTATCAATAATGAACTTACATCCGTGTCTAACATGGTATCCTAATATGTCTCTAAAATAGGTAAAAATAGGGGAGTTTACACTGTTTTTTACTCATTTTTTGCGCCCTTAGACACATTAAACTTTGATTATAAGTAATTTAACAACTATTTGAGGCCGTTAATTAACGGCCAAATTTTGGTATTAAAGGGGGGCTTATCGCTCAAGAAACGCCATTTTTGCGGCCTTTTTTGTCCCTACGGGGGTGTGGACCATACCGCCAATGTACCCCCAACTGTATCCCCAACTGTATCCCCAACCCCGATTTTAGAACGAAACGTGCACAATTTTGAGCCCTCTTGGACCCCTGCTTTTAGCCCTCTGGACCACCCCGGAGTCATTGCCATTTAAAGGGTCTGTAAACACCGTTAAACACCTGCCCATCCCCTTTACTCATCCCTGCGCTTAGACGGCCTGCGCTCAGCTCCGCCACCCACTCAGCCTACCGACACCAAAGCCCCACAACCACCGTAAACGTCTGAAATTCGCGCTCTCTACGCCGTTCTGGGCCGTTGGTCAAGCCACACAACAAAAGCGGCCACACAGCCGGCGAAAACCGGCCATGCAGCCACTGGATATTAAAGCCAATTCAAAAGGAATTAAAGCAGTATTAAACGCACATTAAACGGATCCCCCAAAAAATTAAACCCCAATTCAACCAAATTCAACTAAATGCACGCTTCGTTTTTGCAGCGCCCATCCCACCCAAACCCAGCAACCCCCAAAATATCAGCAACTTACGCACATTTCAAACACTCAACACTGTGCTCGCTTCGTTTTTATGCCCATATATTTCTTTAATTACAACCATGCTAAGCCGGTATTAGTTCGTGAGAAGTGATAGAAAATGTGATGTTTGCTTAAATATTTCACAATAAAGTTAAAAATACAATCCTAATGGAATATCACTGCATATTTATCGTTTATGTAGAAACAGTAATTATAATCATTTGCATTAATACTCAGTTCAAAATGACGAATAAGAAACAGCATAGCCCTCCTCCTCTTTGGCTCTCTCTGCTTCCTTTGGTATTCCTCAGCATCAGTTTTGGTGTGATTCTCTCCGTGTGGGGAATGGATTACATAGCCGTCTTCAGCAGCGTAGCGTTGCTTGCCTCAGCACTGATGTGTGTGGCTGTCAGCGCGCTTAGCGGTCGCTTTAGCCGCGGAGCTATTGCCGGGGGTATACGCAAGAGCGCTTCGCAGGTGCTTCCTGCTGTCCCGCTGTTGATTCTCATAGCGCTTATCTCATCAGTATGGATGCTGAGCGGGGTTGTGCCGGCTATGATACATTATGGACTGAGTATCATAAGCCCGAGCATGTTCCCCGTGCTGGCATTTGCTATTTGCGCAGGTGTGTCCATGGTGTCAGGCTCATCGTGGACCACTATCGGCACCATTGGCGTGGCGTTCATCGGCATCGGTGGTGCGTTAGGTTACGGCATGGGCTGGACAGCCGGGGCTATCATCTCCGGGGCATATCTGGGCGACAAGGTGTCGCCGCTGTCTGACACCACCGTGGTGGCCGCCTCCTCATGCGGGGTTGATACACTGAAACATGTGCGCTACATGCTGGGACTGACGTGGCCGGCCATAGTGATAACTGCAATTGTTTATATAGCTGTAGGCCTTCTGCATGACGGAGGAATGACAGACGATTCTGTAGAGGAGATACGCGGAGCTCTCAATAGTGTGTTCGGTATAAGCGGATGGCTGCTGATAATTCCCCTCATCACCGGCATAATGATAGCACTCCGCATTAAGACAATTATCACTCTGGGACTCAGTGTGCTGATAGGTCTGGTGAGCATCTTCCTGTTCCAGCCCCAGATAGCAGAGATGCTCGGGGGCGTAGGCGCGGTGTTTAAGGTGTTGTGGTCAGGCGCAGAGATAGAAGCCGGCTCGGCACAATTGCAGGCACTGACCTCCACTTCCGGTTTTATCGGTATGTTGCCTACAATATCCCTTGTTCTCAGTGCCATGATATTTGGTGGTTTAATGCTTGGCACCGGTATGCTCGAAACCATCACCAAGGCATTGACTCGCCGGATAAAAGGGCCCATTACAACAGTAAGCGCCACTACGGGAAGCGGCTTGCTTTTGGTGGCTTGCACTTCTGATCAGTATCTGTCGCTGATTGTAGGTGGCAACATGTACAAACGTCACTACGAGAAACACGACATGCCCCCTTGCCTGCTCAGTAGCACGCTTGAGTCTGGAGTGACAGTCACGAGCCCGCTTCTCCCTTGGTCATCTTGCGGATTGGCTCACGCTGCCGTACTTGATGTGAGTGCGTTGGTTTACGCTCCCTTTGCGCTATTCTGCTGGTTATCGCCGGCCATAACCATACTTCTTGTAAAAATCCGAAGCAAGCGCCGAACATTACAATGCGCCTGACGTTTCCAAGTAAAGGGGTGCAGAATCCCGGAAAACGTCTAACTAAAATAATGGATTTACAATGAAGAAAATACTTTGCTTTATCAGCGCTTTGGGCCTTTTGGCAGTAGGTGCATGCACCGATTCCGGCACAAAGCCCGGCGGCGCAGCGGATAATATAGTCCCGTCCAAATCGGATTCCATAAATATCTGGAAAGTTAAGATGCCCGAAGGACGCGTAGGCAACCTGTTCGTGTTTGATGGTGTGGAGGGTTGGTGCTTCAGCCGCCGCTTCGAGAGCGACTCGTTGGGAATTTATGTGGACTATAATGTCACTCTGCTTGACCTCGATGTCAATATAGCGCATGAACTCTTCTCGCTCACCCGAGCTGATTTGATGAAGTGGGACTTCATATCGCGCACTGACTCCAGCGCTTTCAATAATAACCGCCATTTCGACTCATCATTCTACCGCGATGTAGAGGTGATGAACATCCTCATTGACGACGCGCAGAAGGCTTTCAATTCCAACCTTCAGCACATCTATAGCCTCGGTCCTACCGTGGGCAACCGCATGGAATATAACGCCCGCTTCGACATTTACCCCATCTGGGTGAAGGATGATTATGTTACCTACGCCATGCGCGGCTCCTCATTCATAGGTGGCGGTCATGACCAGACGGATAATCAGTTGATTACGTTTAATTGCTACACCGGCAAGCCCGTCTCCTTCCAGGATGCGTTTAAGGCAGATGCCTATAAAAAAGTAAGTGAGCTTGTAGCGCGTCATCTTGCAGGTCAGAATATCTTCGACAATATGAAGACTCCCACGCTGCAGAGCTATCTTGACAGCCTCAATAACTGGCGCCGTTGCCTGCCTGCCGGCGAGGGTGGTCCTGACGTTTGTTCTACGCGCGACATAAAGGCTACTGATTTCCCGCTAATGGAACCGGCCTTCACCCCTTATGGCGTAGTGATGGTTTATCCGAAATACACGGTGGCGCCCGGATTCGCAGGTACTCCGCAGGTAGTGTTGACTTACAAAGAGCTGAATGGTATGCTTAAGCCGCCGTTTGAGAAACTGGCTGAAAGCATACAGAAGGATAAATAAAATAGATGAGATGGAGAGGTGAAGCTGAAGTATATTCGGCTTCACTTCTTTTTTGTTTCGAGGCTTTTAAGATACTCGGCGTGAAGATGATAGTATCTCTTCATGAAAAGAATATAGGCTATTGCGAGCGCGCCGACTACGATACCCATGTAGAGGTAAGGATTCACGGGCAGAAAAAGCAATCCGGCTGAAATCAGCAGTTGGCAGCCCATGTAGAACGTAGCCACGACAAGGTGGGGCAGCCGCAGCTCATTGGCCATAAGCTGATAGGCATGTTTCCGGTGCGCTTCCCCGAGGTTCTCATGCAGGAGCATGCGATGGAAAATGGTCATTACAGCATCCACGCCGTAGAGGGCCAGGAACGTGACATAATAATAACCCCGAGTTGAAATGATGAGCATCCCCAGTGCAAACAGCAGTATAAACGACATGGAGATGGCTCCGACATCGCCGGCAAAACAAAGGGCCCTCTTTCTGAAATTGAAAAAGCAGAAGACGAGGAGGCTTATTCCCGCCACATAGAGATAAGGCATGCAGATGTATTCCTCCCTGAAATTCAGATAGATAAGTGGTAATAGCACCGCCAGCGAATAGCCGCCTGTTATACCGTTGATGCCATCCATGAAATTGTAAGCATTAATCATGCCCACACAGCCTATTAGCGCAAGAGCTATCACCCACCAGGAGGCGTGGCCAATCAATCCTAACTGCATGAACATAAGCAAAACGGCAAGGAACTGAGCTATCAGTCTGATTTTGATAGACAGCGGCCGCACATCGTCGATATAGCTGACCACCCCGATGAGTAGCAGTCCGGCCATAGCCCACGAGTTGTAGTTACATTCAGGGAAAAGGAAGTAATATAATAGAGCGCCAAAGAGGAAGATGATACCCCCTCCCTGGATACCTGTGCCTGTATGCGAGGACCTCGAAGACTGCTTCGTGACGATGTTGTAATGCTCAGCGAAGCGAAAGTAACGGCGCTCAATCGCCCACAGCAGTAAAAAGATTATAGCGTAAATCATAAGCCCTCTCAGAGAAATCATTCAAGAGTTAAGGAACTGCTGCAAGAAATCAACCGAACGTCGGCGCATTTCCGAGAGTTTGTCGTCCACCTCGGTCCAATTTATCTCTGCCTTCACAATTGCTTCGGTCTTGTCGTAGCTGTTCTCCTCCATGAGTCTGTCAGAGAGGTTAAACATTGACAGCAAGGAATGGAAGCGGCCCCCTCCGCGTGCCAAATTAACAAGCGAAATAAAGGGCTTGCCGAAGTTTATGGCAAATGCTGTGCCATGGAAGGAGTCGGTAATTATGAAATCGCACTTGCTGTAGGCCGCCAGCCAACGCTCCACGGGGTCAAAGAAGCGGGTTTCGGGGTCAATTCTTCCGAAATAAAGGGGCTCTTTCCCCAGCGTGCGGCAGACGGTTTCCACCACGCGACGTTTTGAGTCGGTGAGATCAAGAATAAACACCCCCACGCGCCCGGCGGGCACGTTTGCCATGACCTCATCGGGTATAGTAGTCAGATACTCGGCTTCATCCACGAGCATAGAGGGGTCTAAGGTTTGCACTGCTTCGCGCCCGAAATGCTCGCGCACAAGGTCAATGCCGAAATCCTCCCTCACCGAGATTGCCCGGAATTTGCCGATATTGCGCTTCGCCATAGCCTCCTGCCGGGGGGGGTATTCCCACTCCGTGGTGCCAAACGAGGCTGCAAACGACGCAGCTTTCACCTGTGAGTCAGCTTTCAGGAAATCGCAGAACATGAGCGGCAGCCACTGCTTGTTAAACGGGGGACGCCAAACCTGATCGCTCCCGATAACTACCGCCTCTATCCCCTCGGCTGTTATGGTCTCGTCAGAGGGCTGCGGCATATAGGGTGTGAAGGCTATGTTCTTGATTGCGAATTGCTTCATCAGATGATGCGAAGAGAGCTCCCATGGGAAGCGGAGGTGTGCATACTTATGACGCTTGAGGAGTTTCTTCAGACTCACCACAGCCGTCTTGCGACAAAACCGATATAGTTTGAACAGGCGTGAGCTACGCTTGTAAAAAATCGTAACAGGTTCTGCTGAAAGCTTACGAAGTACCTGCTGGAGCGCCCAGTTTTGGAGCATTCCACCATAATTCATGCCGAGCGGCTGTGTAAATATTCCTACTTTCATTCGTCGTTGGGGAAAGGCTGAAGCTGCGACCCCATCCCGGGGAAGTTTCCGAGGGAATGATGTCGTTGTACTGAATTTAGAATAAGCAAGCCCTCAGCAAAGGAAAATTCTTGTGGGATGCCGTGCTTATTTTCTACAAAATTACTAAATTAATGCCAGGCCTCCAAACCAACGGGGGCTATTCCTGCGTATTAAGTGGTGCGAGAAGGGTGTTTGGCATTGCGTTTTCAGCCATTTTTGTTAATTTTGCGCCATGAGAAATGAAATAAGACACCGCCGGCTCTATGCTTTTTATCATTGCAAGGTGCTCAACGTCTTGGAGATGCTTATTGTAGCGAGCCTTAGCAGTATGGGGCTTATCGTGAGCAATCTAATACCGCTTACGTGCGCCGGGATCGCCTTTATTTTGTTCTTGTGCTACTCATGTTGGCTATGGTTCCGAAAGCCGGACCGGGTGGTAATCAATAAGTATGTAGCAGACATTACCTCAATCACAGCCCTCTATGTGCTGAGTATCCTTACCCTCAGGCCGGGCTCAAAATGGTGGTATGCTGCGCCACTTCTCTGCGCTTTGTGGGCACTTGCAATGCTTGTGATTAAACCGAAGTCAGACGAAATTTTCGAAATTAAATCCGCAGACTGATTGCGCGAAGCAGCTGGGCCACAGTGCGTTGAAGGTTGCGTGAGGCTACTTCCGGCTTCATGGCTTCTTGCAGAGTGAGCGGGCCTGCCACTATTGGAAACACTGCGCTGAAGCCCGCGTTCATGAGCTCCTCAATTGCGGTTTCATCTACTGAACCCCCGACAGCTATCACAGGTATATTACGTGCAATACCCCGTCTGAGCACGCCGCCGGGAGTTTTACCCATGCAGGTCTGGCCGTCTATTCTCCCTTCTCCGGTTATGATTAGATCAGCATCCCGGATTATCTCATTGAATCTCAACGCGTCGAGCACCATATCTACGCCTGAAGTGAGCGATCCACGAAGGTAAGCTTTAATTGCAAAACCGAGTCCTCCGGCAGCTCCTGCACCCTTTTCGTTAGAGAAGTCGTGCCCAAGATAAGAGGCTGTTACATTTGCGAAATAACTCAGTGCCCCATCAAGCTTTGCAATCATAGCGGCATCCGCACCCTTCTGCGGACCAAACACATGCGATGCTCCGTAGGGACCGGTGAGAGGATTGTTTACATCGCAAGCCACCGTAAACCGGGCTTCTTTCAACTGTGGCAACACGGCGGAGTCATCAATGCTCGCCACGCGTGCGCAGGCTCCACCCGAAGCGGTCAGTTCGCAACCGTTGGCATCAAGAAAACGATAGCCGAGAGCGCTCAGCATACCGAACCCGGCATCGTTTGTGGCGCTTCCACCCAGTCCGATAAGGATGTTTCGGCAGCCACGCAGCAGAGCATCTCTTATCAGTTCCCCGGTACCGTAACTACTCGTGAGCCACGGATTCCGTTGCTCTGCCTTAATAAGTGTGAGGCCGCTGGCTGCCGCTATCTCAATCACGGCCATGTCACCGCACAAGCCATACGAGGACTTTACAGTTTCACCCAGCGGTCCCTGCACATTACACTCCACCATCTCTCCACCCAAACCGGTAATAACAGCCTGTACAGTACCCTCACCGCCATCGGCAACAGGCACCACCGACAGCTCGACAGCGGGCATAGCATCTGCCACACCATGAGCAGCCGCCTCACCCGCCTGCCGGCTTGTGAGCGTACCCTTAAAGGAGTCAATAGCAATGACAATCTTGCGCATCACCTTCAAAAATCTAAAGTCTGTTGTGTGGTCGGAGGATGGAATCCTCCTCTACATGTGTAGCTCTAAGACCTCAGACCTAAAACCTAATTAAAATCTCAGCGTGAGGCGAGCGTTCAGCTGGCGGCGGGTCAGATAGTTAGGAACTGCGTATTGGATTCCGTTTACATCGGTTACCCAATAGTAAGAACTTACGTTGCTGATGTCGAAGAGGTTGAAGACATCGAGGCCTACGCTTATCTCCTTGAAATGTTTGAAAAAGCCGGACTCAGGGCGCTCCTGGTCAGGCGAGCCGAGAATCTGATAGCTCAAGCCGATGTCCACACGTTTGTATGCGGGAGCTCGGAACCAGGAAACCTGACGCTTGACGCGGGGTGCCACCATCGTGAGACCGTCGGAGAAGATGCCACGCAGCGAGAATTTCAGCTTCGGGAATTTGGGAAAATAGTCGGTGAAGAAGAGAGAGAAAGCATAGCGCTGATCGGAGGGGAGGGGACACTTCACGCCGTCGAGATCCTGCTGAGTCTTCATCAGTGAGAATGAAATCCAGGAGTCGGAGCCGGGCACAAACTGGCCGTAGAGCTTGAAGTCGAGACCCATGATGTAACCTTTTGAGTCATTCACGCCGGTGTATTGTACCTTCAGATTGTCATACTCGTAGCTTATCAGGTTTGCGAGATTCTTGTAGTAAGCCTCCGCCGTGATTTTGAAGGGGCGGTTCATTGAGCGGAAATTATAGTCGGCACCAAAGAGCACCTGAATAGCTCGCGGCGATTTTATGTCGTGGTTCAGATGAATGGATGTGTTGCCTAATTCATCGGTCACCGCCATGCGATACTCCTTATAGAAGGGGCTCTGATAGTGCATGCCGAGTGCGAAGCGGAATGCCCAGCGATTGGACGCCGCAGGGGAGAAGGAGAGGTTCACGCGCGGAGAGGCCAGGAACTCCTTGTTGAATCCCCAGTAGGAGAGGCGTATGCCGGCGTTGAGGGTGAAGAAGCCGGCAGCATTGTCAAAATAGAGGGCATCTTCAGCGTAGAAGGCAAAGCGCGTGGAGGTCAGGTCCTGACGTGAGGAGAGATTGTAGATGAGGTGTACACCCTCGGGAGCTGTGGGAAGAGAATAACCGGCAGAATCGCGCCATTCCCACTCGCGGGTGCGGTCATAGAACTTCTCGCTCTGCAGCAGCAGACCGTAGTTTATATGGTTGTTTTTCAGTACGGTGCGCCCCTTGAGTGCAAATTGCATCACGGAGGCTTTCAGGCGGTTGCGCGAGTGCTCCATGTATTTGCCGACGCCCAGCTCACCACCCACGGCGGGGCCACCTTCGGAACCGGAAGTGCCTGCTTGGTCAAGCCAATATTCGCCGGAGATATCGTAGCTTACTAACTCATTGGTGAGGAAGCCGGAGATGCCGAGGGTGAAGTCGGTGGATTTCGATAGGCGATAGTTGAGGCTGAGCGCACCCAGATAGGTCTCAAACTTATCCTTTTCTTCGCCGTCAAAGTAGACCTTGAATTGCTTGGTGTCGGAGCTTGTGCCAAACGATGTCTCGCGGTCGGCGGGCTTGAAGTTATAATTGTTAAGAGAGATGTTGCCCAGGAAATTAACTGAAAACCTTTTTGAGGGAGTCCACGTGAGATTGGTCTGATAATCAAAGTATTGAGGGTCATACTCACCCTTCGTTTCCAGCGATGATAGCAGGGAGTTATTGCGCTTGTAGCGCAGGCCGTGGAGCTGTGAGAACTTGCCGGAGTTGGTGCCCAGATAGCCGGTTACACCCATAAGGGAGCCTGATATGCCGGCTTCAAAAGCCTCCGGCTCGCGGTAGGTGATGTCGAGTGCTGACGACATTTTGTCGGAGTAACGCGCCGGGAAGCCGCCGGTGGAGAATTGTATGTTACCCACCATATCGGGGTTGATGATGCTCAATCCCTCCTGCTGTCCTGAGCGGATGAGCTGAGGACGGTAGATTTCCGTGCCGTTGATGTAGACAGAGTTTTCATCAAATGAGCCGCCTCTCACGGAGTACTGCGAGCTCATCTCGTTGCTGGAGTTCACGCCGGCCATGGTGGTGAGCAGTGACTCCACGGAGCCGCCTGACACATCGGGCGACAGCTTGAGGGCGTCGCGGTCAAACTGCTGCATGCCGCCGGTGCTTGAGCGGTATGCGGTGATCTCCACCTCCTGAAGCATAATATCGTCGGGCTGGAGAGTGACGTTGAGCGTAACCTCACCTTGCGGGTTGATGAGGTTCTTGCGCACGTCGCGATAGCCTATGCAGCTGAACTGCATGGGTATGGTATCAGCTTGGGCTACAGTGAGTTTGTAGGTGCCATTGAGCTCGGTGAAGCCACCGATAGCTGTGCCTGAAACCTTAACGGTGGCAAACTCTACCGGCTTCCCCTCGCGGTCGGTGACCTTGCCGCTGATCACTACATTTTCGGCCCACGCAGGGAGCGAGGCCGAGATGCAGATTATGGAGATTATTAAAAGTAATAGCTTTTTCACGTAAGTAAAACGTGAAATTCAGGGGTTTATTACATTTCTTTGAGCACCTTGTAGAGCTGATGCACCGGCAGACCCATCACATTATAGAAGCTTCCGCTGATAGCCTCTACGGCCACCGCGCCTATCCACTCCTGAATCCCGTAGGAACCGGCCTTGTCAAGCGGGTTGTAACGGTCTACATAATACTCCGCTTCCGTCTCAGATATTTCGGCAAATTTCACCCGGCTATCCACGCTGAAGCTCCTCTGGCCGTAGGCGGTGCTGAGCGCCACACCGGTCACTACGGTGTGCTCTCTGCCGGAAAGCTCCTGCAGCATGCGTTTGGCACTAGCTGCGTTCTCAGGTTTGCCAAGCACCCTGTCGCCGAGGATTACCACGGTATCAGCAGTGATTATCAGCTCGTTATCTTTGATGAGTTTCTGATAAGCCGAGGCCTTGAGTTTTGCCAGATATTCTGGAATCTCGTGGGCGGGAAGCGTTGAGGGGTACACCTCATCGACCTCAATTGCAGGGGCTATTCCAAAGGGTACATCGAGCATGCCGAGCAGTTCGCGGCGACGAGGGGACTTGCTGGCGAGCAGCAGATTATATTTCTTGAGATTATCTAACATAATAAAAATCAGGTTTACCAGCCAAAGGCCTGATGCTCATGCATCCACTGGCCGCGGGCCTTAAGTATTTGTTCAAGAATATCACGACCTACGCCGTAGCCGCCGGTGAAGCGCGAAACGTAGCGGCATATGGCTCTCACCTCAGCCGCGGCATCGTAAGGGCAGCAGGAGAGTCCCACGTGGCGCAGCGGGCGCAGGTCAGGTATGTCATCGCCCACGTAGGCCACCTCATCGGGGGTGAGGTTCAACCGCTCCATCCACTCCTGGAGTACGGGGAGTTTGTGAGCCGCGCCCATGAAAATGTCTGTCATGCCGAGCCCTTCGAAACGCACTTTTACGGCTTTGGTGTTGCCGCCGGTGATGATGGCCAGATGCAGCCCGCACTTAACGGCAAGCTGAATGGCGTAGCCATCCTTGATGCTGACCATCCGCAGCGGCTCACCTTCGGGTGAGAGGGGAATGGTGGAGGGTGACAGCACGCCGTCTACGTCAAAAGCTACCGCGCGGATTTTCCGCAGGTCATAATCTATAGCGCTCATAATTCGGGGAGGGTTTCGTGGTTATATTCTTTAAGTATCGAGTTGCCCAGCAGCCGGTAGATATCAGCATCTGCCGAGGCACCGAGCATCTGCAGGTGAGACAGCAGCACTTGCTTGTCATCTCTGATAGCGGGGCCGGTCTGTCCCTCGTGAGGGGGGATGCGCATGGCCTTCTCCAGAGTGGCGTTCATCAGCGGGTAGAGCACATCGAGCCCCATGCCGTTGTCTCTCAGAATCCTGTCGGCTATGCTCCACAGGTGGTTCACATAGTTGCAGGCGAACACCGACGCTACGTGGAGCACTTTCCTGCGGGCCGAGTCAGCCGGATATATCCGGGAAGTGAAAAGTGCGGCTACCCCCGACAGCGTGGCTGCTACCTCAGGTGAGCTCCCCTCTATGAATACCGGTATTTCGGAGTAGTTAAGGTCGGAGCCTTTTGTGAAGGTCTGCAGCGGGTAGAACACACCGTAGCGCTCGGCGTAGGGGGCAAGAATGTCCATGGGCTTGGAGCCGGAGGTGTGTGTCAGTATCCCTTTGAGCGGGGGGAGCTGCGACGCTACGGTCTCTATGGCATCGTCGCTGACCGAAAGGATGTAGAGATCGGAGTCTGTGGGGAGATCTTCGAGGGAGCGGGAGGGAATGTTAATCAGCTCCTCCACAGTGCCTGCCAACGCTATGCACAGATGAGTGGCCACGTTTCCGGTGCCGATGATGGTGATACTTTTCATAGCGCAAAATTAGTAAAAGTTGTGCTAACTTCAAAAGGAGAGAGGGGAGCCGGGTGTGAAAGTAAATGTTTGCTCCGTAAGTTGATACAGATCAATAGCCACATGCCCCATAGTGCGCCGCAGATTCAGCTCCACACAGGGATTGATGGCCCCGTTGGCGTCGGTGAGCATGTCTATGCCAAAGTGTAGTGGCGGTAAATTGGGTTGATTATCATGTAGTTGCATGAGTTTTTGCAGTGCTGAAAATATCGCGCCTCTCTGAGCTTCTACCGCCTTTTCCGGTAATCCGGGGCGAGAAGCTGCTGAGATTTTGCTTAGCAACTCAGTTTGAGATGCTACTAAGTTTCCGCTGTATCTGCCTGACTCAGAGGATTCAAAGACAGAATAGCCGAGAAAGGTAAGCTCACCGGCGGCATACACCCATTCCGAGGCAAAGTCGAGCACCTTGTTCCAGCGCGGCTCCACCATTATGCTGCCATATTTAGCGATAGTGTCAGCCACCCGCTGACGGCCAATTTGAGGAAGGGGCAGAGTCAGGGGAAATACCCCGCGTCCCGAGCTGCTCCAAGGGGCTTTGCCTATGCAGTCGCAACCCAACCCGGTCAGAACGGTGTCCAGGCTCTTCGCGTCCATTAATTGCACAGGGAGAGGGGAGCCGGCAAAATCCGGGGATTTTACAATCTCTTGCCAGAGCTTAAGGGTCAGCGCTCGGTTGGCGCAAGCCCGCAGTTCGGAGATGTACTCGCAGGAGGGGATAGATTCGGTAGCGAAGCCCTTGCGACGGGCATAGTGGGCTACGGCTCTGTTCCATCCCCACGGAATCAGACGAGAGCCGGCAGGTATGTCATCAGTCGTCACCAATGTAAATCCTCGCTCAGAGGCTGTCTGAAAATAGGGGAGTGCCTCGCACTCGTCTGCAGTCAAGCAGCCAGGCGGCAGGAGTATAGCGCTACCGGCGGGGGCGTAGAGGGCAGGAAGCAAACACAACTCGCGCTCAAACTTCCTGACAGCCTTGGTGGGTGTAAATGACGGCGAGTCGGCAGCAAGCGCAATCTCTGTGGAGGGATTAAATAGGTAAATGTCAGCCATATAAATGGTTATGCGGCAAGCTGCATGGATTGATGCAACGTGCCGCAAATATTTTTCAAGATTCGCTGCGAGGAATCAGGATTATTTAAGCTTAAGGGTCTGCCCCGGATGGATCGCGTCAGACTCCTTCAGACCGTTGAGGTTGAGAAGAGTGCGAAGCGCAAGACCGTTGGAGCGGGCAATGCTGTTGAGAGTGTCGCCCTGACGGACAATATAGCTTGAGGCTGCAGTAGACGCTGTGTAGGTGCGGCCACCACCTGCCTGAGTATAAGTACTCTTGGAGAATGCGTAGGTGTTGCCGTGGGTGCGACGGTTGGGTATGTCGGCAATAGCCTGAGGATTAATAGCGTAGCCCATGTAGCGGGTTTCCCAGTGCAGGTGAGGACCGGTGCTGCGGCCTGTGCTGCCGCCAAGCGCGATCGGGTCGCCGGCGCGTACTACCTGGTCGGGCTTTACGAGGAACTTGTTGAGGTGGCCGTAAACGGTCTCCAGGCCGTTGGTGTGGCGGAGAATCACGTAGTTGCCGTAGCCCTTAGCCTCATAGTTGGTCAGACGCACCTTGCCGTCGAAAGCTGCGTAGATGGTGTCGTTGTTTTTGATGCCTATGTCCACACCCTTGTGCATGCGTCCGAAGCGGGCACGATAGCCATAGGGGGAGGTCACGCGGTTAGACTTGGTGGGCATAACGAAGCCGCGGATATCAATCATAGCGGCGTTGGGCACCTGAGCTTCAGTGAAGGGGTTTACTCGCTTGCTGTTCCAACCCTCGGTGTAAATGTCGATTTCGGGCATCTCCTCGTCGCGACCGAAGTCTATGAACTCGGCCTGCTTGCGGAGGTTAACCTTTTCAGTGGGGGTGGTCTGCTTGGCAATCAGCTTGCTGTGAACTGCTGCGTGGGGATTCTGAGCCGAAGCACCAAGTATGCCTGTAGCAACGAGGGCGGCGGCCAGTATGTTCTTAAGTAACTTCATAATCTTTTTAAAAAAACGAGGTTAGAGGTGGTCAATAAATCAGCGTTCGTCGTCGGCGTAGAGAAATTCGAGATTCTCCGGGGTGTAATCCAGGATTTCACCGGGCTTGAAGAATCGGCGAAGCTCAATCTGAGCATTCTCCACGGAGTCAGAAGCATGGACTATGTTGGCCTGACCGCTCATGCAGAAATCGCCGCGCAGTGTGCCGGGCTCAGCTTTGCGCCCGTTGGTCACGCCTGTCATTTTGCGGAAGACTTCCACAGCCTCTACTCCCTTGAGGGCCATGACAATCACCGGGGTGGCGGTCATGCTCTTAACTATGCCGGGGAAAAAGGGGCGGTCTACAAGGTGAGCGTAGTGCTCTCGCAGTATTTGCTCATCAAGTTGCATCATCTTCATGCCAGTAATGATAAAGCCTTTGCGCTCAATGCGGGTAAGAATTTCACCTACGAGGCCGCGTGCGATGGCCGAGGGCTTGAGGATGACGAGGGTCTGCTCCATTGTAATATGCTGATTTATTAGTTTATTAATTAGGGAAACGATTTTGTTAAATTATTTTAAGACTTTTCGTTCCATCTCCACAAAGCTACCGTTTATCGCTGAAATGTGCAAATTTTTGGGCGTGAAAAATTCTTTAAGTGTTTTTAAAGAGTCTGAAATTGTTGGCTCAAGTAGATGAAAGTAAGGAGGTTGTGCGTAAATTATGTTTTACAACATATTTTTGAACAATTGCACACATGCTTTTTGAGTGTGCAAGATTACGGATTTTTAATTGTTAAAATTATTTAATGCAAATCTATCTGTGCTATAATCAGAAGATTAGATAATCTGGTCGTGAAGCTTGCGGCTTTTCCCTGGCTTTAAGAACATTTTGCAGCGGCTGATTGTAACTATAATATACGCTCTCATAAAAACTACTGTCCAAATATGAATTTACTTCAAATACTTACTTTTGTCGCTGCTGAAAATGGCGCAACGGGCAATTTCGATGCCGGAATAAAGCTTCCTAAAGTTGCTAATGAAGGTACTCACTTCATAGCCTCCGTGCTGATGGATATAGTGAAATTCATTACACGCATCTTCGGGCTTTCCAACGAAGATGCTGTGGTGAGTATTCTCTACACGGCTCTTGTGGTGGGAATCGCAATCGCAATAGGTGCGTCTATACAGTGGTGTGTGGTTAAGATGGTGAATTTTGTTACTAAACACCGGCAATATTCATTTATGGTTCTGCTCAACCGCAGCCGCTTTTTCAATAAGATAACCAGAATTATACCTCCGGTTGTGGTGATTATACTCGTTCAGTTCGCGTTGTCGGCTGACACTCCCGGTATGGTCATATTTGAAAAAATCCTCTGGATTTACATCACATTCTGTGTCGGCTCATCTATAAGCACCATTATAGATGTGATATGGATGCATGTGGATAGTCGCGACAACAAAAAGCGTCTGCCGCTTAAGGGTATCGCTCAGGTAGCCAGAGTTATAGTATGGTTCATTGTAGCCATAATCATAATAGCAATTCTCGTAAATAAATCTCCCGGCGCGCTACTGGCAGGCCTCGGTGCCTTTGCGGCCGTGCTGATGTTGGTGTTCAAGGATACGATTCTCGGCGTGGTGGCCGGAGTGCAGCTATCTGAAAACGACATGCTCCGAGTAGGGGACTGGATCGCGGTTGACGGTACATCGGCCAATGGTAATGTTACGGAGGTTTCCCTTACTTCAGTAAAGGTGCTCAACTGGGATAAGACCACAACTACTCTTCCCCCTTATTCGCTGGTGTCCGGCAGTTTCCAGAATTATCGCACCATGCAGGAGAGCGGCACGCGCCGTATCTCGCGTACATATCTTATAGATGCCGATACGGTGCGCTTCCTTACTCCCGACATGCTCCGCGAGTTTGAGTCAATTCCTTTTATGAAGGACTACATAACTCGAAAACTCGCTCAGCAGCAGGCCGGAAAGGTAGAGAATGTCAATAACTCCGAGGGCCTGGTAGATGGCACCATTGACACGAACCTGGGACTGTTCCGCGCTTATGTGAAGATGTATCTCGACGCCAACGGCAGCATCTCCCACGATGACACATGCTTTGTCAATACACTCCAGCAGACGCAGGGGGGCATACCGTTTCAGATTTACTGCTTCACCAACACCTCGGCGTGGATACCTTACGAGGGTATTCAGTCAGAGATATTCGAGCACATAGCTGCCATTCTGCCCCGCTTCGGTCTATATGTATTTGAGAACGCCTCCGGCAGAGATGAAATCAATAACGGCTATCTGGAGGCCAATGGCAATCCGGCTAAGCTTTACGGCCTGCCTTACCCCTTCATGCCCGGCATTGACGGCGTGCCCGAATCAAAAGGCACTGTGACGTCCACACCTACTGATGCAAAGGCGTCTCAATCATAGTTAGAAATTAACATAGTTAGTTTCTTCAATAATTATTAGGCAAATTCATGTAGATTTGTTAACTTTGTGTCGCAATAATCCGAATGAGTCGGGCTTCTTACATCCGGCCGGCGGCAAAACATTGAAAATCAATTGTTAACAAAATAAATCTACACGCTATGAGCAAACCTTATGTATTAGGTATCGATATAGGCGGTACCAACACTGTCTTCGGCATCGTTGATGCCCGCGGCCAGGTAGTGGCTTCTGACAGCATTAAGACTCGCAAACACAGTGAATTCGATAAGTATGTGGACGAGCTTCACACCGAAGTGATGCGTCTGCTTAAAGCCAACGATGCCGAGGATAAGATTCAAGGCATAGGTATCGGTGCCCCCAACGCTAATTACTATACCGGCACCATCGAGAACGGTATCAATCTCCCTTGGGGTAACAATGTAGCCCTTGCCGAGAAGGTGAGCCGTGCCTTTGGCGGTATCCCCGTAGCTGTAACTAACGACGCTAACGCCGCTGCTATCGGCGAGATGACCTATGGCGCAGCACGCGGTATGAAGGACTTCATCATGATTACCCTCGGCACCGGCGTAGGCTCAGGCATCGTAATCAACGGTCAGGTAGTATATGGTCATGACGGTTTCGCAGGCGAGCTCGGCCACGTAATCGTGAAGCGCAACAATGGTCGCGTTTGCGGATGTGGCCGCACAGGTTGTCTTGAGACTTATGCTTCAGCCACCGGCGTAGCCCGCACCGCCCGCGAGTTCCTTGAAACACGCTCAGATCCCTCAACACTGCGTGCAATTGACATTGACTCCATCACAAGTAAAGATGTCTATGACGCAGCCATCACCGGCGACAAGCTTGCTAAGGAAATCTTCGAATTTACCGGAAAGATTCTCGGCGAGGCCTTTGCTGATATGATTGCCTTCTCAAGCCCTCAGGCTATCATCCTCTTCGGTGGTCTCTCAAAGAGTGGCGACCTGCTGATGAAGCCCCTCGTGGATGCTATGGAAAGCAACGTAATGAGCATTTTCCGCGGCAAGACCAAGGTCATCCTCTCAGAGCTTAAAGAGAGCGATGCAGCAGTGCTCGGTGCCTCAGCACTCGGCTGGGAAGCCAAGTACCGCGCAGAGGTGCCTGCAGCAGAGGTAGCACCCGCAAACCTCCCCGTAGTAGAATAATCCAAACGAAAATATTCCCAAAGAGGCTGTGTCCATAAGGCGCAGCCTCTATCTATATTCTAAGCATATAAAAAGAGCGAGGCTGCCCGCGGGGGAGCAGTCTCGCTTAATCTATAATACGGTTTAACGATATCAGAGGGTGGGGGCTACAAAAGTGCGGGCGCCCAGTTCGCGGTCAAGCTGGTAGAGGCCGGTGCCGTCGTTGCCGATGAGGTTGAGGTCATCAAGGATCTGACGCACATTGTCCTCCTCCTCTACCTGCTCAGCTACGAATGTGTTGAGCTTCTGGCGGGTAGCGAAGTCTTTTTCCTCTTCGGCCAGTGCGTAGAGGTTGTTGATGAGCGCAGTCACCTTCTGCTCATGCTCCAGTGTGGCGAGGAAAGCATCCTTGGGTGATTCCCAAGTCTCGGGAACGGCAGCGATAGGGGCAAGCACCACCTTGCCGTCGCGGGCGTTCAGGTAATCCATCAGTGCGAGAGCGTGAGCCTGTTCCTCCTGAAACTGCACACGATACCAATTAGCCATGCCGGGACGGCCTTCGTGTTCGAAATGCAAGGACATGGAGAGATACAAGTAAGCTGACCACATCTCAGCGTTAATCTGCTCATTAAGAGCATCTTCAATCTTTTTATTAATCATATCTTTTTTCAGTAAATTTAACCTTTTCTTAATATAACGCACCGAGTGAGTAATTGTTTCACCGGCGGCGAAAATATTATAGGTTTAAGCGTTAATCGCAGTTTAAGGAAATAAAAAGGGGGCTGCCGCTGACGACAGGCCCCACACTCTATAAGATTGAAGTATTAGTCTTCCTGGTTGGTCTCGGCGTATGCTTTGAGGAGCTTGTCCTGCACGTCGCCGGGCACGAGCTCGTAAGAGCTGAAGTCCATGGTGAATGAGCTACGGCCGCCGGAGAGGGAGCTGAGTGATGTGCTGTAGCTGCTCATCTCCTTCAGAGGCACTTTGGCTTTGAGCTTTTCAATACCGTTGTCGCTCTCCATTCCCATTATAATGGCGCGGCGTCCCTGCAGGTCGCTCATCACATCGCCCATGCTGTCGGCGGGGGTGAGTACCTCAACGTCGTAGACGGGCTCCAGAATCTTAGGACCGGCATTGCGGAATGCCTCGCTGAATGCGTTGCGACCGGCCAGACGGAAGGAGATTTCGTTGGAATCAACCGGATGCATCTTGCCGTCATAAATCATCACACGCACGTCGCGGGCATAAGAGCCGGTCAGCGGACCCTGCTCCATGCGGTCCATGAGACCCTTTACGATGGCCGGGATGAAACGAGCGTCGATGGCGCCGCCTACTATGCAGTTGTAGACAATCAGCTTGCCGCCCCATTCCAGAGGTATCTCCTGCTTGTCGCGCACGTTGAGCTTGAATTCCTGATTGCCGAAGCGATAGGTGTCCGGTTCGGGCATGCCCTCGGTGTAAGGCTCTACTATGAGATGCACCTCGCCAAACTGGCCGCTGCCGCCTGACTGCTTTTTGTGGCGATAGTCGGCGCGGGCTGCCTTAGTGATAGTCTCGCGATAGGGGATGCGGGGTTCGATATATTCTATGGGGAGCTTCTCGTTGTTTTCAATACGCCACTTGAGAGTGCGGAGGTGGAATTCACCCTGACCGCTGACTATCAGCTGCTTGAGCTCCTTGCTTTGCTCTACGAGCCAGGTGGGGTCCTCCTCGCGCATACGGGTGAGGATAGCGCTCAGCTTCTCTGAATCGGCCTCATTTACAGGCTTAATGGCGCGTTGAAATTTGGGCTTGGGATATTTGATGAAGTCAAACACATAGTCGCAACCCTTTTCGTTGAGAGTGTTGCCGGTGCGCACATCCTTAAGTTTTACGGATGCACCTATGTCGCCTGCCTGAAGAGCGTCGACGGCAGTACGCATCTGGCCGCAGACGGTGAAGAGCTGTGCGAAACGCTCTTTGCTGCCGCGGTTCATGTTCTCAAGGTCAGCGCCGGCTTTCAGCGTGCCGCTCATAACCTTGAAATAGCTCACTTCGCCGATGTGGGGCTCTACGGAAGTCTTGAATACGAAGATGCTCACCGGGCCCTCTGCGTCGGGCTTAACCTCTTCGCCGGAGATGGTAGTGGGCGCGGGCATGTCATCTACGAAGGGGCAGACGTTGCCGAGGATTTCCATCATGCGGCGCACACCCATATCCTTGGCGGCGCTCACGCAGAAAACCGGGAAGATGGAGCGGTCAATCAGGCCCTTGCGGATACCGTTGCGCATCTCGTCTTCAGTGAGGTGTCCCTCTTCGAAATACTTGTCCATGAGGGTCTCATCGTTCTCAGCGGCAGCCTCCACGAGCGCATTGTGCAGCTCGTTGGCGCGTTCCATCTGGTCCTCGGGAATGTCGCTGATGGTGGGCACACCGCCGTCGGGGCCCCATTCGTATTTCTTCATGAGGAGCACGTCAATCATAGCGTTGAAGCCGGGGCCGCTTGCCAGAGGATACTGGATTACGGTCACCTTGTTGCCATAATGCTCGCGGAGGCTTTCAAGAGCATTGTCATAGTCGGCCTTGTCGGCATCGAGCTGGTTCATGGCAAAGAGCACTGGCTTTTTAAGCTTGGCAGTGGTGCGGAAAATATTTTGAGTGCCTACCTCCACACCATATTGAGCATCGACTACGATGACGCCTGTGTCTGCCACGCCAAGGGCGGTGTAAGCATTTCCAACGAAATCGTCAGAACCCGGACAGTCAATCACATTGAGCTTTTTGCCGAGAAATTCTGCATAAAATACGGTTGAGAAAACTGAGTAGCCATATTCCTTTTCCACGGGGAAATAGTCGCTAACTGTATTGCCGGCCTCCACATTGCCGCGGCGCTTAATCACTCCACACTCCAGCAACATGGCCTCGGCGAGTGTGGTTTTACCCGAGCCCTTGCCTCCAAGAAGGGCGATATTCTTGATTTCGTTAGTCTTGTAAAGTTTCATCGCATTCGAGATTTTAAAGGTAAAATTAATTTTGCCGCAAATTAGTAAAATAAATTGAGTGAGCAATAAAATTTTATTATGTTACATAACATAATTTTAAATTACTGTTCTATATCTTCCCTCATTTTACACCTTAATATATAAATAAAGGGCCTGAGTGGCCTCAGATTCAAATTATTTTAGTAATTTTGCGGCGTATATTATGCTCTTTATTGGAGCAATTAAATTTTACATTATTCAAAGATGAGAAAAAACATAGTAGCAGGCAACTGGAAGATGAATACTACAGTGCCCGAAGGTGTGGCTCTTGCCACAGAAGTGATGGACGCACTCAAGAATACCGCCCACAACTGCGATGTTGTAATCTGCACCCCCTTTACTCACCTCGTACCCGTAGCCGGTGTGATTGATCAGAATATTCTGGGCCTCGGCGCCGAGAACTGCGCTGACCACCTGTCAGGCGCTTATACCGGCGAGGTTAGCGCTCCCATGGTGGCTTCTACCGGTGCCAACTACGTAATCCTCGGTCACAGCGAGCGCCGTCAGTATTACGGTGAGACCAACGAAACTCTCAAGACTAAGACCCGTCTGGCTCTCGACAACAATCTTACCCCCATCTTCTGCGTGGGCGAGGTGCTTGAAGAGCGCGAAAACGGCAGTTACAACGATGTTGTAAAGGGTCAGGTTGAAGCTCTGTTTGATCTTCCCGCTGAGGATTTCGCTAAGATTGTAATCGCTTACGAACCCGTGTGGGCTATCGGTACCGGCAAGACTGCTACTGCTGATCAGGCTCAGGACATGCACGCTCACATCCGCCGCGTAATCGAAGAGAAGTATGGAAAGGAAATCGCTGAGAACACTTCAATCCTCTACGGTGGTTCTTGCAAGCCCTCTAACGCTCGTGAGCTTTTCGCCAAGCCCGACGTGGACGGTGGTCTGATCGGTGGCGCTGCTCTTAAGGCCGCTGACTTCATGGGCATCGTTGAGGCTTTCAACTAATTTGAACACTTTATCTTGAAATAAGGGGGAACAAGGGTAGCGAGCCCTTGATTTCCGAGGATGAAATCACTGCTACTTTTGTTCCCCTGAACCTTTTATTAAGTAAGAAATAGCGCGTCCGAGCATTAACAGCCCAGCGCGAAATCCAGCCAGATTATGCAACGGATTCTGACAATATTTATAACCCTCATACTTTTATCACCGGTAGTGGTAAAGGCGCAATCTGCCGCTACTCAACAGCCTGCTCAACAGACCATCGTGGAGAAGATTGAAGAGGGGAGCAACGGTGAGGTTATCATAGACATACCTGCCGAGATGCTCAAGGAGATATTGGAAGAACCGGCCCAGCGTCCGGCCCCCACCGGTTCCGGGCGTCAGCAGGGCACCGGCACTCGCCATGAGCGGGTGACTAACAAGGGTTTCCGAGTGCAGATATTCAGCGATGGACGCAATCAAAGCACACTTCGCAGCCGAGCAAACGCTCGTGCAAATGCCGTGGCAGCGCGGTTCCCAAAGTATCGCGGCCAGATTTACACTTTTTCGCAGGCCCCCAACTGGTATTCTCGGGTAGGCAACTTCCGCACCCGTGAGGAAGCTAATTCCGCCTTGGCGGAGTTGCGCAGGGCTTTTCCGGCGTTTGCGTCAGAAATGCGCGTAGTGCAAAGCGCTATCGTACCTACTAAATGACCATGAGTACACCTAAGTCACATGACCCCGCTCTGGTGGCTGAAATAGCCGCCCATTATCGTGAGATTCTCCGATTGATTGGCGAGAATCCCGAACGTGAAGGATTGCTGAAAACGCCCGAGAGAGCCGCAAAAGCGCTGCTTGACGCCACTTGCGGCTATAAGGCTGACCTTAAGGAGCTGTCGCAGAAGGCTATCTTTGAGCATGATGGCTCCGGCATGGTGATGGTACGCGGCATTGAAATCTACAGTCTTTGCGAGCACCACATTCTGCCTTTCTTCGGCTCGATTACAGTAGCTTACATCCCTGACGGTAGGATTATTGGCCTGTCAAAGTTGGGACGCATTGCCGATGCTTTCGCGCGTCGCCTGCAGGTGCAGGAGCGCCTGACCAAGCAGCTGTGTGATTTCCTCACGGATGCCATACCTAATAAGGGTGTGATTGTCTCTTGTCAGGCGCGTCACCTCTGCATGCAGATGCGCGGTGTGGAGAAGCAGATGTCTGAGACTCGCACCCTGGAATATACCGGTCAGTTTGCTACTTCTCCCGAGCTTCGTGCGGAATTTCTGCATCATGCCATGGAAAAGTAACCCCGCTCCCGTACGACACAAATCAACAAATACATAAACGAAATAATATACACGCAAGGCTCAACTCAAGAGGTTGGGCCTTGTGCTATTTTAGTGGTCATAATAATTTTTTTGCGCTGAAAAAACATTTTAGAACAAGTGATTGTTATCAAGATAAAATAGAAAATTTTAACACTACATATTATGAAAAAGCACATTCTTCTTCTTCTCGTCTCTCTTTTAAGTGTAACCGCGTTTGCGCAAAAGCCCGTAAAATCAGAGCTCAAAGCGATGCAGGCGTTTCTGTCGCAGCCTGCTGTAGAGGCTGCTTCCAATGCCGCTGCTCTTAA
>JAAVFJ010000052.1 GCA_014800845.1 Bacteroidales bacterium
CTTGTACCATTTTTCGTGAAATTGTCGTGTAAATAGCGGAGCGGTTTTAGTGAGCCGTAGGGAAGTTGAGTTGGCGACCTAACTTTGCAGATGGAAAAATAGACCTCGGATCACACCCCCAACACTTCACGGCAAAGGGAACTAACCGCAGGAACAATCAGCCAAACCGCCCCGCTGTTGAGCCCGGCTATCACTCCGCACTCATTGTGGCTGCAAGTTCGGACGTTGGAAATTACGTCTTTCAAGTGAGTGGCAAGGAAAAGAACAATCGGCTGTGGATGAAGCCCGAAGCGGATGCGCCCTCTACATGCGCTCAAAGTATGGTGCGCAGAGCGACCACAGAATATTAGAACGCCGGCGGTTCGGGGCACAATCCGCAGAGGATTGCCCGGTCGGCTCTCTTCTTTTTCAAACCTGATTACACGATGATTCCGTCTGACACAAAACAGGCACGACCAAGACCTTCAGACAACGATATGCGATGCGTCTTGACTTATTGTTGGCGCGACGGTGAGGAGATGAAAGAACTTCTCGGCAAGTACTCCTGCACACTCTCCGCGCGGACAAAAATCAATACGATCCCTCTTCGAAGCAATGATGTACGAAATGCCTCGTTCATCGAAGCGACAGATGAAGAACTCTGCGACCACAGAAGCGTTGAGCGGTAAACTTGGATAATACGCGAATGAACTGCGCGACAAATCAGATAACTCGTTGAACGGATGAGAACGAATGTGAGTGGCGGAGTCATCGGAGGCGGAGCTTCGGCTTAGAGCGGTAGCGGAGAGCCGATATACAAATCCTGCATATCGCGCACAAAGGAACGAACAGCCCCCGGAGGGGATGTTCGCCCTTGCGTCGTGTTTCTCAATCAACAACGATGAGACGAGCGACAGCCGACTTGCACCAGGGCCATTTGAGGGCAATGGCTTCGGCTTCCTCAGGGGTGGGAGCCTGAGCGAGAGAATGACCTATCGAGCCGTCTGAGAAGCGTTTAGTGACTTCGTAGATGTTGTTGCCTTCTTCACACATTTCGAGCATTTTCTTTGCTTTGTCGGGGCATAAAACGTACTTCATATTCGTTAGATTTTGATGTTGTTAAATGATGTGCGCCGGGGCGCGTTTATTTTACGTTGCTGTTAAAGCGTCCAATAAATCAGTGCCACAGGCACGTCAGCCGACAAGGGTCTGCTTGAAAATACTCTCCGCAGGAGGAAGATTTTCAGAAGCAGACTTGCTTGCCCTTGACGAGCGTGGATTTTGGATGCTAACTTTGCAACAGGAAAATGAATGTGACTCGGTTTGCACATATCAACATCAAAAGCGTTAAGACGATATGAAGTGCGTTCCCGGCAAAGCAATATGCTCAGAAATGCAGAAGGCGACAACGCGAAGTCATAGCGAAGCAGACTGCCGATAGGTTCTCGCGCAGGTTCACACACCTAAGCCGGAGACATCTCAAATGGTCGCAAGTCGGCACTCGTCACAGCGTTTGAGAAACATGATGCAGGGTTTATTCCTCAGTGGGCGGTGAAGATATGCAGACTCCGCTTTCGAGAAAAAGAAATGAGCCTCAGATCCGAGGGTGTCGGCGCTGAGACTCATAAAGAACCACGCGATGAGCGGTTCATACGAAAGGCGTTTTGATGATGCCACGGGTACGGTCTTGACCTATTCGGGTAACAAGACAGTGTTGCTCATAATCAAAACGTAACAACGGCAACTCTTTGCCGTTGTGAGTTAGCGATTGAAGCCGAACGGCGGAGACCTTAGGCTCCGTTCACGAAAGCGCGGCGGCTATGCCGCAACTCCATTATAAATCATCATATATCGGTTTATAGATAAACTGATTCAATGTATATAGTAAACGCCTCTATGATATTATCATAATCTATCCATCGGTTGCCCATTTTGCCGGGTATGCTTAGTTTTACCTAAAGAAATAGCACCGATAACAAATGCCCCTGCTGCTTCAAGACGTTTACGAAATCTTTCTAAAGTAGCCCCAGATGTAATCACATCATCAAAAAGTATAACAAATTTGTTTTTGAAAAATTCCTCATCAAGCGTTAATTCCGCCGGAATAGAACGTCCAGAAGTGTTATTAGGACTATTCTTAGATAATCCATCTTTGATTATGTGAATATGATCAAACCCATTTGTCATATTCAATTCAGAACAAATAAATTTTGAGAAAGATTCAAATCTTCTATCTGTATCCATCTTGGTAGACGCTGGAAGAGTAACAAAAGTAAGTTTTGAAATTTGGTTTCCAAAGAAATGTGACAACACGTGTTGGAAATCATGAAAGAAGTAGTTTAAAGCTTTTAATCTACGTTTCTTAAGTTCAAAGTCTGGTAGATTTGTATGCTTATTACCCTTAAAATCCCATATACAATTACGGATATCCCATTCTTTATCGGTTGCCTCCCAGTCGCAAGAAACAGGATAATAATAGTAAAGAGAAAAACAAGGTAAAGATGAGCGGTTAGGAAAATACCAGTCCGTAGTACATAATTTAAGAGAGTTATAATCGGATAATAATTTTTGATGCTCAATCTTTTTGCGCTCGGCTTCAAGACGATCTGATTCTATCTGTTTAAGAGTGTTATTTCTTGATTTAAGGGAATCCGAGGAGCTGATTATTAAGTTTAAGGTTTCTTCTGAACAGGATGCAGTATTAACACCTGGGAACTGTTCATTGAAAGCCAAAGGAAATGATTCCTTAAGTACTGAAACCTTATCACGAATTAACTTGAGTCTATTGAAGGATTCGATGAAAGAATATAAAGGATCATCAGGGTCAATAGAATCAACATAATTCCCTACGAAAATGCACTCCTTTGAATAATGTATTGAGTTATAAGCTTTGATTGCTTCTGCATTTTCATTTACTTTCTTTATAGCATCATCAAAAGTAGCATCAATAGTTTCTAACTGGAACTTTATATAATAAAATTGACTAATGGCGACTGAGTCAGCAAATTTACATTCACTGCCGTAATGTAAAGTGCCAAGTATCGCTCGTTTTAGAGAATCTGAGTTATCAAGACCTATAACGAAGTTAGTATTTGGTTCTGATGGAGTATTATCAGTAAATAATTTAGTTACAACAGCTTCCTTTTCAATTTCATCTGAATTGAAAGATGAAATTGAAAGCAATGGTGCCCCATATATCAGAGCAACAAGTTTCGGAGATTTATCATAGAGTTCAAGGAACTTTTCTTTAATAGAGAACTGATACTTGCCTACCGATTTTAATTTTTCAAGGGATAGAGAAGAAACGGGACAGTTACCAGAAAAAAGAGCCCATGCTTTAGGGAAAAGAGAGGAAACTTCTTTTGCAAAGGAAATAAATTTAGAAATTTCTAATATTATTTCTTCGTTACTGACAACCTTATGTTTAATATCAAAAGAAAAGTTGCAAGATGGTGTAGCTAAGAAGTAAAATACCGCATCCTTATGATTAAGTAATAAAGAATCAAACTTATTCAAAGATACGATATATTGATTTAAGTCCTTCTCATTAGAGGCGATGAAATGATAATCAGAATAAGATAGATTAGAAGGTAAGGTCGAGGTCTGTTGTTTATCATAAAATAACCAAACAATAGCCTCCTTATTTGTACGCAAGTACCTATCTGAAAATGATACCCAATTATTTACATTTATGATTTCAGCGAAGTGAGTAAACACCTTTTTTTTATCAGAATAGGAATCGGAGTTTATTAAACCAAAGTGTTGATTCCATATATCAAAAGCTTTGGCATACTGAGTAACAGCTTGCTCATAAGTAGCAAGAACGTTATTATAGAATTTATGCTTAAAGAAGAAATCTATAAAGGCACTCATTTCAAATAAACCTTATATTTTTAAGACTTAAAGGGAACATATACTCACTATTAAAAAATATAGTGGCATTTCCAATGATTGATATAGAATCGTCAACGATTTTGGCGAAAAGTAATCTTGAATCATTATTGACCATATATTGATAAAGCTCCTTGGATTGGGACTCTGCAATATAACCCAACTCAAAAAATGTATCTCCTTTAAACAAAGACTTGTTAAGAGTCTTAATAAGACTTTTCTCTTTTTCCTTATATGATAATAAGGCCGGGTCGGAATGATCTATTTTACCGGTAAGGTCAATCATTAAATCTGTTAGTTTTATGATTGAACGTCTAACCCTAAGTAATGAAGTATCGGCTTTATATGCTTCCGAAGTGAACTTGAAAACCTCAGTTTTAGTCTGAGGAAACCAACGTAGCACTTTGATAGGAAATTTATTATCTGCATTAATCAATTCTGCATACAGAACGCAGAATTGATTACGTTTGAAATTAGCATAGGGCGCGAATTTATCTTTACCGATTAAAGAATATTTTGCACATAAGAACTTATTAGGAAGTTCCGATGTATTTAAGCAAGTAACATCGTTGATATAAAAAGGTAAACCAACATCATCAAATTTTTTGAAAGGTTCTTCATCCTTTGAAAAATGTGAATCTTGAATTGATATATTAAATAATGGGAATGAAACACGCGAATCCTTTTTAGAAGAAAAGAACAGGACAGAATTATCAATGAATCCCAAACGTATATCACCCAATTCAATACCTAATCTCTTAGATTTGTCATCCCAACCAGAGAAATCTACTACAGGAAATAATGCAGCAGGCTCTATTAAAATAGGAAGAAATCTACATATAAAATGACCAAAAATAAAGAAACCTTTGACTTTTGAATCCATTTCATTTTGAGAGGTTTCGACAAAAATACGAAAACTGTGATTGTCTATTGTTCTATTAAATTCACTAATAGGAAGTGGAAGGAATTTAGACGCAATGTGAAACGCTTTTATGTAAGCTGAATCCAATTGTTGGTGTAATTGTTTCACACCATCGATATAAATTGGAGAAGCGGGTGAAAGCATAACTTATCTAATGAGAGTAATGATTTCTTCGGGTTTAATTATTGCATGAGAATAGTTGGATGCGATAAGTTCTTTTCGCTCCTTGGTTCCCCAAAAGCAAGCAACACTTTCAATGCCGGCGGCATTGGAAGCTTCAATATCAATAACTCGATCTCCAAAAGAGATAACCTTGTTAGAATGTAATCCCATCAGTTCGAGAGCCTTTAACATCTGAGCAGGATGCGGTTTAATAGGTTTTGCGTCATGATATGAGACAATATAATTAACCGGGAGATTGTAATACGCAATAAGTTTCTCAATATATGTTCTTGGAGACGTGCTTACAATCGCACAAGGAATTTTATGAGTCCGAATAATATCTAACACTCCTGCCATACCCTCGTAAAGCTTGGTTTCAGGGATCTTTAGGTACACTTCCTGCCAATTGCGTTCCTTTCGCAACTGTTCCAAACAAGAGGTATCGATAAGAGTTAAGTCCAAGTCGAAAATAATACTTTTCATTATCAATCAAATAAAGAAGGTTGAGATAGTTTAACTTTTTGAACACAAGCATTATTGATAATCGAAATAGCAGAATCTATTCCATTCGAGCGTAATGGAAATGCTCCCTTTTCCTGTATTAGAAATAGATTACCTTGTACCTTTTCATGCGTTCTATCCTCGTCATTCTTAAAATGAACAGAAAATAAAGGTTTATCAGAGGCAATGGTAGCATTAACAGCATGCATTGTACCACCATTTACCCCCGTTTGAATAACAAGTGTTGCATTAGCTAATCCAGCCTGTAAACGGTCACGCGCTACTAAAGAATAAACGCCACACCGAGAACCAACTGGATACTCACTTAGTAGCAATCCACCATTTGATACAATTTCTTTGGCTAAGTCTAAATTTTCCTTAGGATAAATGGATTCCCAGTCAAGTCCAGTTGCAAGGAACGCGGTGGTGGCACCATTAACATTTAACGCACCAAAATGTGCGGTAGTATCACATCCGACTGCAAGACCGGAAATTATATTGAATCCACGTTTTGCAAATTCTTCGGAAAAGAATAGCCCGGCATTCTTTCCGTTTTCAGTAGGTTCACGAGTTCCAATTATAGCAAGACCTTTTTTTCCCATTACCTTAAGGTTTCCTCTATAGAACAGAATTAAAGGAGGATCGAGTTTACCTTTCTCATCCTTACATTGTCTAAGTTGATCAGGAAAATTTGCGTCAAAGAACGAAATTATACCAACCTCATTTTCTTCAGCTTCAGATATGAGATGTTTAGCTAATTTATTGGCTCTAATAATCTCTTCAGGAGTAATATTCTGAAACTTTTTCCCTTTAAGGGAGACCCAAAACTCACACAGCTGTTCTACTGAATCAATAGGAACTGAAATTTGCTCAATAATTTTAAATATTGTTTTGTTGCCAATACCATCCAGTAGTTGGAGCGTAAGTAAATATTCATAGTTCAGAGCCATCATTATTCGGTCTATTATTAACTTAAATAAGAAATCGTCGGAATCTGGAGGTTAGACTTTAATCCCAGTCATTGAGATTGGCAATAAAGTCATCGAGGTCGGAATCTCCGAATTCGTCGGGAAGTTCCCCGGTGTTGATATGGTAGTCGTAATCGACTTCCATATCATGCACCGGCTCACTGTTGTAGTAGTCTAAATTATCTAATTCGTCCATGTTGTCATTTGGTTGCGGTCATTGCATCTATCAAGTCCTGATAGCAGGTGACTTTATGATACTTGACATTATCGGTTGACATTTCGTTGAACAGTTGTGAGGCGCAGTCAATCTTGGCATTTTCAATAGC
>JAAVFJ010000053.1 GCA_014800845.1 Bacteroidales bacterium
ATAATCTTTTTGGCGCTTTTCGCCGAGTCTCATCGGTCACAATGCCCGCATTGCTCCCTCTTCAACTCGCAAAAATCATCCAAAAATATTCTCAAAATCATTGGCACATAAATTTAAACTGTTTCTAAGAAAACATTATTTAACCGGGGGAGATTGCTGAAAAACCGGGATTTTTTACTAACTTTGCGGGAATATTTTTTGCAATTTATGGGGTTTGTCCCCGTTTGTGGATAATATTTCTGAAATTTAGAATTAAGTAACTTAGTATCAATAAAGATTAAGAATATATATGTGTGGAATAGTAGGTTACATTGGAAATGGTTCCGTATATAATGTACTCATCAATGGTCTTAAACGTCTGGAGTATCGTGGCTACGACAGCGCAGGTATTGCGCTCGTGGACCCGGATGGAGACCTGCGTATCTATAAAGCGAAGGGAAAGGTATCGAATCTTGAAGATTTCTGCTCTGATAAGAATCTGAACGCTGTGGCCGGCATAGCCCACACCCGTTGGGCCACTCACGGCGAGCCTTCTGACCACAATGCGCATCCCCATTTCAGTGAGGATGGCAAGCTCGCTATCGTGCACAACGGCACTATCGAGAATTATCAGTTGCTGAAAGATGCCCTTTCGCAGCATGGCTGCAAATTCCGTACGGAGACCGACACCGAGGTGTTGGTGCAGCTCATAGAGTATATTCGCACTACCAATAATTGTTCTCTCATAGATGCTGTGCGCGAGGCTCTCAATCAGGTGGTGGGCGCTTACGCTATGGCTGTGGTGGAGAAGGGTAACCCCGACACCATAATCGCGGCCCGCAAGAGCTCTCCGCTGGTGGTGGGCATAGGTGATGATGAAACGTTCATAGGTTCTGACGGCACTCCCTTCATAGAATATACCAACAAGGTCGTATATGTGAACGACGATGAAATAGCTGTGATTCGTCGTGGCCAACCGCTGAAGCTTATCTCCCTGAAAGGCTCCGAGGTGAAGGTAGACGTTAAGAAACTCGAGCTCTCAATAGCTCAGCTGGAAAAGGGTGGCTATCCCCACTTCATGCTTAAGGAGATTTTCGAGCAGCCCAACACTATGACCGATTGCATCCGCGGTCGTGTCATAGAGGGTGGACATCGCGTGATTCTCAACGGCGTGATGAATAATAAGGAGAAATTCCTTAATGCCAACCGAATCATAATCGTGGCGTGCGGCACTTCGTGGCACGCGTCTCTGCTCGGCAAGCAGCTGCTTCAGGACATGTGCGGCATACCGGTAGAGGTGGAATACGCCAGCGAATTCCGCTACTCAAATCCCGTAATCACCGACCGCGACATAGTGATAGCCGTGAGCCAGAGCGGTGAGACTGCCGATACTCTCGCAGCTATTCAGATAGCCAAGAGCAAGGGTGCCTTCGTCTATGGCATCAGTAATGTCGTGGGCGCCTCCATCCCCCGCGAGACTCACTCCGGCACTTACATCCACGTAGGCCCCGAGATCGGTGTGGCTTCCACAAAGGCATTCACCGGCCAGGTGCTCGTGTTCACCATGATGGCTCTGGCGATTGCTCAGCTTAAGGGCTCAATGCCTCAGGCTGAAATTGATGCCGTGGCCGGCTGCCTGCTCCGCATCCCTGACCTGGTGAAGGAGACTCTGCGCCTCAATGATGAGATTCAGCGCCTGTCACTCATCTACACTTACGCCCGCAACTTCCTCTATCTGGGTCGTGGCTACTCCTATCCCACCGCCCTGGAGGGTGCGCTGAAGCTTAAGGAGATCAGCTACATTCACGCCGAGGGTTACCCGGCAGCCGAGATGAAACATGGCCCCATCGCCCTCATCGACTCCGAGATGCCCACCGTGATTATCGCTCCCAAGGATCACCTTTACGAGAAGATTGTGAGCAATGTGCAGCAGGTGAAGAGCCGCGGCGGTTCCATCATAGCCATCGTGACCCGCGGTGACTCCGTAATCAAGGAGCTGGCCAACCACGTGCTCGAGGTGCCCGAGGTGCCCGAGTGTCTGACACCGCTCATCACCAGCATACCGCTGCAGCTGTTGAGCTACTACATAGCAATCAACAAGGGCAAGAATGTGGACATGCCCCGCAACCTTGCCAAGTCAGTAACAGTAGAGTAAACACTTTTCATTAATACCGTCGACCCCGGTAAGTCGTGATGACTTGCCGGGGTCGGTTTTAATATTCAGTTTGTAAATGTTTATGCCGGGCTTTCGTCGGGGAGTTCATCGAAATCCTCCTTGCCTACGCCACAAACGGGGCACACCCAACCTTCGGGGATGTCTTCAAATGCGGTTCCGGGAGCAATTCCACCCTGAGGGTCACCTTCAGCGGGATCATAAACCCAGTCACAAACTCTGCAAATGTACTTTTTCATAATCAGTAGTGTTTTATAGTTTATAAATCAAGATGTTTATCTACCATATAAACACCACCAATCCCGAATTGTTCATTAGGTCAGGGAGCGGTAGCGTACGCGCTTGGGGGCCGGGTTGGGGTCGTGGGCCTTTTTGTAGGCCTCGTAGTCGGAGTAGCTGCCCTGATAGAACACTACTTTGCCGTCTCCTTCGAAGGAGAGGATGTGTGTGGCTATGCGGTCCAGGAACCAGCGGTCGTGGCTTACCACCACGGCGCAGCCGGCAAAGTTCTCCAGACCCTCTTCGAGAGCTCGCAGAGTGTTGACGTCGATATCGTTGGTGGGCTCGTCGAGCAGCAGCACGTTGCCCTCCTCTTTCAGAGCCATGGCCAGATGCAGGCGGTTACGCTCACCGCCTGAGAGCACTCCGATTTTCTTCTCCTGGTCGGCGCCGGTGAAGTTGAATTTTGAGAGATAGGCGCGGGCATTCATGTCGCGGCCACCCATGCGGAAACTCTCCACGCCCTGTGAGATTACGTCGTAGACGCTCTTGTCCGGCGAGAGGTCCTTGTGGTTCTGGTCCACGTAGGCTATCTTCACGGTGTCGCCCACATCAAATGTGCCTGCGTCGGCCTTCTCCTGGCCCATGATGAGGCGGAACAGGGTGGTCTTGCCTGCACCGTTAGGGCCAATCACACCCACGATGCCGTTGGGGGGAAGCATGAAGTCGAGCCCGTCGAAGAGCACCTTCTGTCCGAAGGCTTTGCTCAGGCCGTTGGCTTCTATCACCTTGTTGCCCAGTCGCGGACCGTTGGGGATGAAAATCTCCAGCTTCTCCTCCCTCTCCTTCTGGTCTTGATTGAGCAGGGAGTCGTAGTTGTTAAGGCGGGCTTTGCCCTTTGCCTGACGTGCTTTGGGAGCCATGCGCACCCATTCCAACTCGCGCTCCAGGGTCTTGCGGCGCTTTGAGGCGGTCTTCTCCTCCTGCGCCATGCGCTTGGTCTTCTGGTCGAGCCAAGAGGTGTAATTGCCTTTCCAGGGTATTCCCTCGCCGCGGTCGAGCTCGAGAATCCATCCGGCCACATGGTCCAGGAAGTAGCGGTCGTGGGTTACGGCTATCACGGTACCCTTATACTGCTGCAGATGCTGTTCGAGCCAGTCTATGCTCTCGGCGTCGAGGTGGTTGGTGGGCTCGTCAAGCAGCAGAACGTCGGGCTCCTGCAGCAGCAGGCGGCAGAGGGCCACGCGGCGGCGTTCGCCACCGGAGAGCTCGCGAATGGGCTGGTCGTCGGGGGGACAGCGCAGGGCATCCATGGCGCGCTCCAGGCGGTTGTCTATGTTCCAGGCATCGCAGGCGTCGAGCTTATCTTGCAGCTCTGCCTGACGCTCTATGAGTTTGTCCATCTTCTCGGGGTCCTCGAGCACGTCGGGGTCGGCGAAAGCCTCGTTCACCTTGTCGAACTCGGCGAGCAGGTCGAGGGTGGGCTGCATGCCCTCCTGCACCACCTCGCGCACCGTCTTGTCGGGGTCGAGTTTCGGGTCCTGTTCCAGATAGCCCACGGAGTAGCCGGGTGAGAACACCACCTCGCCCTGATAGCTCTTGTCAAGTCCGGCTATGATTTTCATGAGCGTGGACTTACCTGAGCCGTTCAGACCGATTATGCCGATCTTGGCGCCGTAGAAGAATGAGAGGTAGATGTTTTTAAGAATCTGTCGCTGAGGGGGGATGACCTTGCTTACCCCCACCATGGAGAATATGATTTTCTTGTCGTCAGCCATAGGGTTGCTTGTAGGTTAGCGGCGGTTTACGGCAGCCTTGGTGCGATAGTCGCAGGCTACTTTGCCCTTTGCTATGTTAGTGAGTTTGCTTTTGATGAATTGTTTGCGGATAGGGGAGATGCGGTCGGTGTAGACCTTGCCGATGAGGTGGTCGCACTCATGCTGGATTATGCGTGCCAGAAATCCGGAGAAGTCGGCCTCGTGAGGCTGGAAGTTCTCGTCGAGCCAGGTCATGTGGATTTTGTCGGGACGCTTAACGGTCTCTGAGAGTCCGGGCACTGAGAGGCAACCCTCCTCGAAAGCTACGAGTTCGGCATCGTCGGCCTCCGTTATTTCGGGGTTGATGAGGCACATCTTGGCGTCGGCACATTCGGGGAAACGCTCGGCCATGGGTGAGCCGTCGATCACTACGAGCTGAATGGATTTGCCAATCTGGGGTGCAGCCAGCCCGACACCGTCGGAGTTGTACATGGTCTCCCACATGTCGGCTATAAGTTTCTGAGTCTCTTCGTTGTTGTCGGTGGCCTCAAGCGGCTCGGCAATCTTGCGGAGCACGGGGTGGCCGTAAAGGTATATCGGTAGTAACATATGGGGTTACGGGTTAGGGGTTAGGGGTTGCGGGTTACGAGCGAGATTCCAGGTATCCGGTGAGGATTAGCACTGCAGCTGTCTTGTCGGCCAGGCCTTTGTCCCGGCGTCTGTGCTTGGGGAGGCCGGCGGCTATCATTTCCCGGTGGGCTATGGTGGAGGTGAAGCGTTCGTCGTGCATCACCACCTTCATCTCCGGCATCTCCTTGTGCAGGCGTCCGAGAAAGGGGGTGATGTAGCGCATCGATTCACTGGGCTGCCCATTGAGCTGAGTGGGTTTGCCCATCACTATCAGGTCCACGTTCTCCCGGCTGCAATAGTCCTTAAGGAAATCCATGAGCTGATGAGTAGGCACAGTGGGAAGCCCGTTGGCCGCGATGCCCAGCGGGTCGGTGACAGCAATGCCGCAGCGCTTGCGTCCGTAGTCGATACAGAGAATTCTGCCCATAATTTCCCACAAAGTTAGCAAAACTTTCGTTGCAAACCAAAAATAGGCTTAAGAGCATCGCCGAGAGAGGCCGCTTCATAAATAAAGGGCCTCTCAGACGTTGCGCATAAAATCGTTAGCAGTGTTATTTGATTTTTTCGCTGTTCGATTTTGTTTGCTTCTTTGCCTTGATTTCAAAATAAATAAGGCTGCTTATAGCTATTGTGCAAAGCAAAGCCATCATCAGAATTGCTCCCATAATTTCTTACTTTATTATTAGAGGCGGATGCGCAGGGTTCGGGCGTCGGGGAGGGGGAGGAGGTAGAGGCCGGGGGCAAGTTGCTTCAGGGAGATTGCCGTGGCTCCGGACGGGAGGTGAATGTCGGCTACCTTTATGCCGCGGGTGTCGTAGAGAGGCAGCGTTATGCCGTCGGCGGGGTTCACGGAGTGGAGTATGTCGCCGGTAGCGTAGACCTGCCATGTGGGTATCTCGGCTGCCGACACGCCGGCCACCTCGGGGTGCAGGTCCTCGGCACCACACACCTCGGTGCTGGTCTCGCCCAGACTCCCTGCCTGCTGGTGGCTGCCGGTCACTACCTTCACGAAATCTATGCCCGGGAGGTGCGCGGGATTACCCTCGGCATCCACTGCCCAATCTATCTTGAAGCCCGGGTCCTGGCTGTTGGGGCAGTTGTCGGCGTAGCCGTAGGGGAACATCTTCAGCACGAAATAGGAGCCGTTGCCGCTTACGTCCATAGCGTTGTCCGGCAGACGCACGCCGGTGAATGTCAGCTCCTCGGAGTCGAGCCATTCCGGCCAGTAGCTCTGCAGATGATAGTCGTTGGCGGCCAGATAGCCCGCGGTGCCGTCAGAGGCTGTGAAGGGTAGATAGGTTGTGTCGATCAGATGCTTGTCAGAGGGGTCCGGCGTGGGCTTGTGGTTGGGGTCCGGTCTGCGGTAAGTCACACTGAAGCCGTGGATTGCGCGGTCAGCCTCTGAGCCTAAAAGCTCATACCATTCATCGTCGGGGAGGCCGTTGCCGTTAGTGTCGGCGGCTACCCAGACAACGCCCGGTTCGCAGCTGCCCCCTTGGGCGCTTTTGTCGCTGATTATGGCGTTGCCATAGATTTTGAAGTCATACTCGCCGGCCACATTAGCCACCGTGTGGTCAAAGCCAAACACAACAAATCCGCCGAAAGCACCGAGCGACACGGCGCCCGGCATGCGGTCGAAAGCCAGCGCTTCCTGGGCCTTGGCAAGCATGGAATTGTAGTCATCGCCCGGTTCATATTCCGGAATCACGTTGACGAACTGGCCGGGAGCGGGACGAAAGTCATAGACCTTATTGATATAAGGGCTGACGGCGAAAGCAGCCACCGGAGCGGCTAAAGAAAGCAGGGAAAGAAGTGCGCGATTCTTCATGCAATTAAAAAGTGGTTTAACTGCGGGCGCGTGAAATGAGGGCAAAGATGGCCGGTGAGGGGGCCGGAGCCTACATTCCAACCTAAGTCCGCGTAGGTTTAAGGAATATAATGGCCCGGGCAGGTGTTCCGGCTCAAAGCATCGTCAGCACCCCTTCCCAAGCCTGCGGGCTCAGTGGCAACGGTCTGATTATGCCTGCATTGCGAGCAGGCTGCGCTTCTTACGGCAGCGGGTCTGCCGGGGCTTTTCACCCCGTTCTCTTGACCCGGGTCAAAGATTGTCGGTGCAAAATTAAAAATTTTTTCAATTCAGGGCAACATTTTTGATGCCTATGTTGTTTAACATGTAGTTGGAAGCATTGCGCCCTGCTGTGTCTCCGGCCCCAAACCCAAAATAACAATTAAAAAACAGAAATAACGATTATGGCAAAAGAATGGATCTGCACCGTATGTGGCTACGTAGCTACCGGTGATGAAGCTCCCGAGAAGTGCCCCCAGTGTGGCGCTCCCCGTTCAAAATTTAACGAACTCGATCAGAAGGCACTCCTTCAGTTTGTGACTGAGCACCAGCTCGGCGTAGCAAAGGAAGGCGCTGACGAAGAGATGATAAAGGACCTCAACAACCACTTCATGGGCGAATGTACTGAAGTAGGCATGTATCTCGCTATGAGCCGTCAGGCTGACCGCGAGGGCTATCCCGAAGTGGCTGACGCTTTCAAGCGCTACGCTTGGGAGGAGGCTGAACACGCTGCCAAGTTCGCTGAACTCCTCGGCGACATGGTGTGGGACACCCGCACTAACCTTGAGAAGCGTATGCAGGCTGAGGCCGGCGCCAACGCTGACAAGATGCGTATCGCCGCTAACGCTAAGAAGATGAACCTCGATGCTATCCACGACACTGTTCACGAGATGGCTAAGGACGAGGCTCGTCACGGCCAGGGCTTCTATGGCCTCTGGAAGCGTTTCTTCGAGGGCAAGTAATCAGCTCTCACCTCTGCCGTCCGCCTCAGCGGGCGTTATGAACACACACAAATATGGAATTAGCATCTGATGATGAAATTCATATATTACTGGATTTAGTGGTAAGAACCGCCGCATCGTGAGGATGAGGCGGTTCTTTTTTTTCTTTGTGCAAACATGAGAATAATTCTGCAGAGTGGACCATCTTTAACAGCCAGTAAATATATTTGCTGAGCGAAAACATGGTGACTTCAGCCGCTATCTGTTGGAGGCTGAAAAAATTATGAGTATTTATGGGTCAAACACTTGTGTAATTTGTTATAAATCTGTACCTTTGTAAAGTATTAAATAAATAAATTCCCGATTATGGCACGACCGATTAAAGAAACCCCCGAACTCCGAGGTCCGGATGCAGTAAGATTTGAGACCCTTATCGCTACCCCGCAACCTGTGTCAAAAGAGGAGAAGGAGCGTGCTCGCAAGGCTTATGAAGTAATGAAATCAATAAGCAATTTCCAGTGGTGAAAATTGATTTCAGAAGTATGCTTTTTCAAATGTAAGCGTCTTTGATGTCGCTTTTCACAGGAGATGCTCGGAAGTCTGTCGTACCGATGTCTGTGAGATAAACATATAACCGCCGCATCGTGAGGATGAGGCGGTTCTTTTTTTCTTTGTGCAAACATTCGGGCCCTCGGTCGTGTTTCATAGATGTATGAAACAGACTCGATTTGTAAACATTAAGAATGCCTCTGCAGGGATGGCTCTGGTGGCTGCTCTGCTTATGGTGGTAAGTTTCGTGGCGCCCGGTTCGGTCAGTGCAGCTAAGCTCTCCGACTCGCAGCTTGCCGCGTTTGAGGACAGTGTGCAGCTGATAGTGCAGCGTGAGCTTGCGCCGCAGGATTACAAGGGTCCGCGCAGTGCGGCCACCGACACTCTCTGGCATAAGGACATACTGGGCGAGGGCTACGAGGCCCGCACAGTCAATGAAGGGACAGCCTTCGACGGCCCGGTGGTGAGCACCATCGTGCGGCGCAAAGCCCCCGGCCACTCGGGGCGCGCCGTGCTCTATGTGCATGGCTTCAACGACTATTTCTTTCAGACAGAAATGGGCAAGAAATTTAACGCCGAGGGGATAAACTTCTACGCCGTGGACCTGCGCCGCTACGGTCGCAGCCTGCGCCCCTGGCAATACCCCTTCAATGTGCGCGATGCCGAGGAATATTTCGTAGACATCGACTCCGCCCTCAATCAGATTCGCCGCGATGGCAACACGGAAATCACCCTGGCCGGCCACTCCACCGGCGGACTGACTACGGCGCTCTATGTGGCTATGCGCGGCGCACGCTGCGGAGTGGTGCGTCTGGTCACCGACAGCCCCTTCCTGGAGTGGAACTTCTCGTCGCTCTATCGCCACCTGCTCATCCCCTCCGTGGGCGCATGGGGTGCGCTGAGCCCCGACACAAAAATCGACCAGGGGCACTGCGATGCCTATTCTCACTCGCTGCTGAAGCAATACCACGGCGAGTGGGAGTATGACACGGCCTGGAAGATGATTTACTCGCCCCCCGTCACGGCTTCCTGGATACGCAGCATCTCTCGCGCGCAGAGCCGGCTGATGAAGAATGCCTCCCACATCACCGTGCCGGTGCTCGTGATGCACTCCTCGCGCGGGCTGCACGAATGTGGCTGGACCGAGGCTTGCCAGAGCGCCGACATAGTGCTCGACCCGCAGATGATAGCCTCGCGCGGTGTGAAACTCGGCAAGCAGGCCGAGGTAGTGGCTATTGACAGTGGCATCCATGACCTGATTCTCTCAGAGCTTCCCGTGCGTGAGCAGGCCTACCGCGTGATTTTCGATTTCATAGAGCGTACTCGTTAAAAATATTTTGCATAAGCAAGTGTTTAAATTTAATTTATACAATATGCGGCTTATTTTTTAGGCGGTTTCGCTGCGGAGCGAAGGAGCTTAGCGAGCTAAGCGACTGAGCGACAAAGTGAAAACGACAAAAAAGAAGCCGCATATTGTATAAAAGATTGAAAACAGACTTATTCAGATTACTATCGTTTAAATTTGAACACTTGCTTATATGCGTTTTTATGATTAAATTTGCGCATCTGTATGTAGATTATGAAAGAATCCAGCAAATATAAATACCCTGTGAGCCCCGAGGCTCCGGTTTCAGATACTGAGACTCGCGAGATTCGCGAGTCTCTACGCAACCTTATCCGGAGCACCGGCCATGTCTTCACCCCCGCCGAGCGCCGCGAGCTCTTTGATATGGCTAATCCCACCGACGGCGGCAATGTCCCGTTGCGCGATGAGCACGCGATGCACACGGCCCTCATGAGCGTGCGCACCGCCCAGCTGTTTGCCTCCATGATTGAGCCGGACCGCAACATCCTCATCACCATCCTCATGATGCCTCGTGTGCGTGGGGGGGAGTTGAGCACCGAGCAGGTGAGCGAGCGTTGGGGCGCCGATGTGGCCGAACTCTGCAGCGGACTGATGAGGGTGAGCGAGTATGCGGGCCGAGGCACCGCCGTGGACCAGGACAATTTCCGCGGTCTGCTCCTCTCGCTTGCGCAGGACATTCGCGTGATAATCATAATGATAGCCCGCTCGCTGGTACTCATGCGCGCCATCAATCATCACCCCGACCAGGCCTGGGTGCGCAACGTAGCTTTTGAGGCCAACTGCCTCTACGCCCAGCTGGCCCACCGCCTGGGCCTCTATAAAATCAAAGGTGAGCTGGAGGACCTGAGCCTGAAATACACCAACCGCGAGATCTACACCTCCATAGCCCGTCAGCTCGAGGCCACCAAGCGTGAGCGCGATGCCTACATAGCCGCGTTCATAGCGCCGGTGAAGCGTGAGCTGGAAAAGGCCGGCCTGAAGTTTACCATCAAGGGGCGCACGAAATCCATCTCCTCAATCTGGGCGAAAATCAGAAAGCAGAAAGTGGACATGAACCACATCTACGACCTCTTCGCCATACGCGTGATTATCGACACTCCGCGTGAACGCGAGAAGAGCGACTGCTGGCTGGCTTACGGCATACTTGCCGACATGTATCGCGCTAACCCCGCGCGCATGAAGGACTGGATTTCTCTGCCCAAAAGCAATGGCTACGAGAGCCTGCACGCCACCGTCATGGGACCCGAGTCGAAATGGGTGGAGGTGCAGTTCCGCACCGTGCGCATGGACCTCGTGGCCGAAAAGGGTCTGGCCGCCCACTGGCGATATAAGGGGGGCCACGGCGACTCCACCGACCAATGGATGAATAACATACGCGACATTCTGGAGAGCGCCGACTCCGGCCCCATGCAGCTCATGCGCTCCATGAAGATGGATGCCTACGGGCGCGAGGTGTTTGCCTTCACTCCCAAGGGTGACCTGTTTCGCCTGCCGGCAGGGGGCACCGTGCTCGACTTCGCTTTCCACATACACAGCAATGTAGGGTGCCGCTGCTCGGGTGCCATAGTCAATGACCGCCACGAAAAAATCACCTATAAGATTAAGAATGGCGACACGGTGGAGATTCTCACCTCGGCCAATCAGGTCCCCAAGCAGGACTGGCTCTCTATTGTGGTCTCCACGCGCGCCAAGAATAAAATCCGTCAGGCGCTCAACGAGGCCAAGGCCCAGACCGCGCAGCTCGGCAAGGAGATGCTGGAGCGCCGCCTGAAAAACCGCAAGCTGGAACTCGACGAGGCCATCCTGGCCCGCTACATGAAGCGCGAGGGATACAAATTCAATACCGACTTTTTCGCTGCGATAGGCGCCGAACAACTTGACCCCAACAAGGTGATAAGCGGCTGCCTCGAGATTGAGAGCCACGACAACAAGCCCGACGACGAGAACCGCGTGGGTGCCGAAGAGTTCACTCTGCGCCACGATGAGCAGACTGAGACCACCGGCAGCGATGTGCTCGTGATAGGCGACAAGAATATCCGCGGCCTTGCCTACAAGATGGCCCGCTGCTGCAACCCAATCTATGGCGATAAGGTGTTTGGCTTCATCAGCGCCGACGGCGTGGTGAAGATTCACCGCACCGACTGCCCCAATGCCCGCAACATACGCGAGCGCTACCCCTACCGCCTCATAAACGTGGAGTGGAGCGGCGCCGCCGGAGCTCTGATGCCCGTCACGCTCAAAGTGCTGGGGCAGGATGACATAGGAATCGTGACCAACATCACCTCAATCATCAGCAAAGAACCGGGAGTGCAGCTGCGCAACATCTCCATAGACAGCCACGACGGCATCTTCCGTGGCTACCTCATAATCGGAGTGCCTGACCGCACCTCGCTCCCCTCGTTGATTCGCAAAATCTCAGCAGTGAAAGGTGTGAAAGAGGTGACCAGAAGTTAAGAGAGTGTTTGAATCTAATCACTCGCCAAGAAACACAGTACTGAATCTGCCAAAGAAAAATAAAATATTAAAAAAGTTATTCCGCATATTGCTAATGTGCGGAATTTGTTTTATCTTTGCCCCGTTGAAAGTTCTTTGAATCAATTTATTGAATCAATTTATTGTTGAAATTAACTGACAAAACCGTATTTTTCATTTTTAATTCTATTCAATATGACCGGAACCCACACCCGAAAATGTAAACTGTGGTCGGCCAGTTTGATGTTAGCGGCAGGAGGGCTGATGACCTCGCTGACTGCGAATGCAGACCGACTTGTAACGGAAAATTTCGAGTATCCCGACGGAACTCAGCTCTATCAGCAGGGGGCATGGCTTCAGTATTCCACTAATGCTGCCGATCCTGTGACTGTCTCCACTCCCGGCCTTACTTACAGCGGCTATCTCAATGATGCTGTAGGCGCTAAAGTTACGCTCGGACAGACTGCATCGGGCCAGGACCTGATGATTCCCGTGACTGACGAGAAAGGCATTGACGCCGGCCCCGTTTATTACTCCTTCCTTATTAATGTTAAGGATTTAGGGGAAAGGGATTCAAAAGCCTATTTCATGTGCCTGGTGCCCAACACCAAAAATGGCCTTAACGACAAGGGCTCAGGCAGTGAGTATGTGAAGCTCTACGCTCTCCCCTCCGGAGCAGAGGATAAATTCAACTTTGCGTTCCACTCCAGCGCCGCTTACGACAAAGCCTCTGTCAACAAATCCGACGATTGCGATTTGAATACCACCTACCTCATCGTGATGCGTTGGGAAAAAGCTGCTGACTCAGGCTCCAAAGATGCTATCAAGATGTGGGTAAATCCCGTGATTGGTGCTCAGGAACCTGTAGCCACAGTGACACGTTCTTCGGAGGACACAGGCAGCAATCTCGCCGTAACTAACGGCGGCCTGAAATATATAGAATTCCGTCAGGGTGCCACTGCTTCAAACTCAGCTCCCCTGGTGGAGATCGACGGTTTGCGCGTGGCCGACACCTGGGCTGACCTCTTTGATTTGAGCTCACAGCCTGCCGACAAGCCTGCCATCTTTACCTCAGTGGTGGAGAAGGAGCTCCCCATGATGCTTGTAGGTGAGTCTTACTCCTTCACCGCCAACATTTCCGGCGAGAACCTGGAGGATGATATAACCTTCACACTCTCTTCCGAGATTAAAGCTTCCCCCGCTTCCGTAGCTAAGGAGGATGCTATGGCCGAAGGTGGCGTAGATGTAACCTTTACCATCACCCCCACCGCAGCCAACGATAATTATTCACGCATAATCACCCTGACCAGCGGCGAGGCACAGTTTGTGGAGATCCGAGCCACAGGCACTGTAATCGCACCTGTCAAGACCCCCACCTCAGTGGCTGCCAAAGCGCAGGTTGATAATATGTATGAGTTCATGCAGTACACCGGCAAAGCCGTAATCACCGCCATCGAGGAGGAATCTGCCGGCCGCGTGGTTTATCTGCAAGACATGTTTGGCGCCATGAAGCTCGACTCACAGTGGCTTCAGCTCAGCGAGTATGACTTCAAGGTGGGCGACGAGATTTCCGGCTTCCTCTTCATGTTCACCGAAGATGCGTCAGAGAAACTTCCCGTCATGACTCCGCTGGTGCTCAACGAGGAAGACCCTCTCTTCACAGTGACACAGGAGGGCAAGTTCAAGACCCCCACCGAGATTCGTGTGGCCGATGTGACAGCTGCCACCGCCGCTGACTATCTCTGGAAACTCGTGACCGTGAAGGATGCTACCTTTACCTCAGAAAATCAGGCAACCTTTGCCAACGCCAAGAATTTCTACTTCACCGACGCCGACGGCACCCGCGGCACACTGCGCGTGTTCTCCACCTCCGGCCTGGCCGGCAAGGATGTGCCCACCGGCACCGTGTCGCTCACAGGCATAAGCAACTCAGCCGCCCAGCTCTCACTCTTCCTGCGCGGAGAGGACGACATCGTGGCGGGCGAGCCCTCGCTTAATGTGACGCAGGAGCGTCTGTTTGACTTCTCTACCAACGCAGCTCCCGTAGGCGAGGCTACCCCCGTGATGGCCTACACCGTGGTGGCTGAGAATCTGCCCCAGGCACTTCCCATAGAATTCGGTGGCGCAGACGCTGCTTACTTCTCGGCTAACATCGATGCCGTGCCCGCCGGCTCCGGCACCCACGTAATCACCGTGACCTACAACCCTGCGGCTATCGGTCGCCACTCAGCCTCGTTCAGCATCAATGCCGATGGCGTGAACCCCGAATTCAACTTCACCCGCAGCCTGAGCGCAAAGGCTTACCACCCCCGGAACCTCCCGGTAATCACCATAGACCCGGCTGAACTCGTGTTTGAGACCATCCCCAACAAGCCTGTGAAGAAGACTGTGACGCTCAATGCCGAAAACTGTTTCGACTACATCCAGGGCCAGCTCAGCAACACTTCCGGCAGCGCCTTCACCATCGACAACACCTACCTGCTCCCCGACTCCAAGAATGTGACTCTCACCATTACTTTCAATCCCTCGGAGGAGGGCGAATATGCAGCCGTGGCTACCTACAAGACCACCCTCGGCAAGGAGAACGCCATCCTGAACCTGCGCGGTGTGTGCGAAGGTGAGGTTATCCCCGAGGACCCGCAGGGTGATCCCTTCGTGGTTAACTCAGCAAACCCGTTTGTGACTTACAGCCAGGACTTCGACTCAGCCTCTCACAATGAGCCCCTGAAGCTCGAAGGCTGGACTAACGTGGCTGCCAAGGGTACTCGCGCTTGGTGGGGCTACGAGAGCTCTGATGACAATGACCGCTTCACTGCTGCCAAAATCACTGCTTACGATAGCAAGCTCTCTTATGAGAATGGCCACGACGTGGAGATGCTCCTCATCTCACCCGCGCTCAACTTCAAGGATGCCGGCGACCGCCATCTCACCTTCCGCCTCCGCGGCGACTATCTCAGCGAAGGCCAGGAGAGCACGCTCGACATATTGCTCGGCATACCCAACGACACCGAGCAGCCTGACTTCTACTTGATGGATGGCTTCGGCATACCCGCCACCGCCGACGAAGCCGGCGAATGGATACCCTACGATGTTGACATGAGCGTGGTGGAAGACATGCCCGCCACCTTCCACATAGCCTTCCGCCTGCAGTCACACCGCAGCAAGGAGCAGCCCGCCACCTACTACATAGACGACTTCAAGTGGAACCCCTCAGGCACCGTGCTTGCAGTGGACAGCATCATCGACGGCTCAGAGCTCTATGATGTCTACAACCTGCAGGGCATGCAGCTCCTCAAGGGCGCCGACGCTCCCACGCTGAAGACACTGCCCGCCGGCCTCTACATAGTGAATGGCCGCAAGGTAATCCTGAAGTAAGTAAGTGTCAAAAATTAATGGACATATAAGGCGCAGTTATTTTCGAGGCGATTTCGCCGCGGAGCGAAGGAGCATAGCGAGCTATGCGACTGAACTACAAGGTGAAAGCGACCGAAAAGAACAAGAATTATATGTTCAAGATATAACACTTACTTCAGAATCGGATATCGTTTAATTTTTGATACTTACTTAAACCTCCCCGCGTAAAACAAAACGCATAACCATAATTGACGGAGTGCCCCGGAAGGGTAACTGCCGACCCCCATCGGTCCAAGCAGTTCCCTCCCGGGGCACAGTTTTTCTGATTTCGGGGTGGGGGTCAGGAGAAGAGAGCGTCGAGGCGGCTGGTGGGTAGCTCTATTATTATGGGGTTGCCGCCGGGGGTGTAGACGGGGTCGGGGAGGCTGTAGAGATCGCTGAGCAGCTGCTCCATCTCGGCGTCGGTGAGTCGCTGGCCGCGGCGTATGGCACCGGCACGGGCCATTATCAGGGCTACGCGGCTGAGCATGTCGCCGGCTATGGGTTCGCTCACGGTTGAGCCGCTGCCGTCGTCGGCCACCGATTCCACTACCTTGCGCAGCAGTTCGCCTGCTGATTCATTGCCTAACGATGCGGGCACGCCCTCTATGCGCCATGTGCCGGGCTCGCCCGTCGGCGCTATCAGGAAGCCGAGGCGGCTCACTTCGTCTTCCACACTTTCCAGTAGCAGCGACTGCGCCGGCGTGAGGGTGAGGGTCTCGGGGAAGGCCACTTTCTGCATGGCGAGTGCCTCAGATGAGTTGGAGAGCTCGCGCATGAAGCGCGCGTAGAGCACCTTTACGTGGGCGCGGTGCTGGTCAATCACGCTGATGCCCTGCTTGGAGCGGGTTATGATATACTTGTCGGCCGCCTGCAGGCAGATGGCTCCCGGAGTGGAGGGGGTGGGAGTGCCGGGAAGCGTGGGTGGCTCGGCGGGGGCCTCGGGCACTTCGCTCAGCGATGCTCCGTCGTTCATAAAACCGGAGTAGAGGCTCTCCCAGTTTTTCACGGGATTTGACTTTGGGCGCTGCGGGAAATCAGAATGGCCTGAGCCGGTGCGGCGCGGAGCGGGGGAGGAGGGGAGGGGGGAGTAGTCGGAGAATTGCGCGAAAGGGTTGTAGGAGGTGTCCACATCGGTGGATGGTGCCTCCACAAATTCGCCGTCGCGGGCCGGGTCGAGGGGCATCACATCCTGGTTGAAATCTATGGAGGGGGCTTGTGCAAACTTGCCGAGCGCGCCCCTCACGGCAGCCTCCAGAATGGGGCGGATGGTGGTCTCCTGCTCAAACTTAATCTCATGTTTGGTGGGGGAGATATTGACGTCGATGGTAGAGGGGTCCACCTCGAAGCGGAGGAAGAAGCAGGGCTGTGTGTCGCGCGCGATGATTCCTTCGTAGCAGTTAAGTATAGCCTTGCGGAAGTAGGGGTGATACATGTTGCGGCCGTTGGCAATGAGGTATTGCAGGGCGCCTCGCCGTTTGGCATACTGAGGGTGGCTGATGAATCCGGAAATCTTCACCACCTGCGTGTCCACCTCTATCGGAATGAGCTGCTTGGAGAGCCCGGCGTTTTTCCAGAGGCTGCAGATGCGCTCCTTGAATGAGCCGGGGCGCAGGTCTAAGGTGCGGGTGCCGGTTTCGATGCTGAGGTGGATATGTTCGTTCACCAGGGCCATGCGCTCAAATTCACGCATGATGTTGCTGAGCTCCACGGCGTCGCTCTTCAGGAATTTGCGGCGCGCGGGGGTGTTGTAGAAGAGGTCACGCACCATGAAATTAGAGCCGCGGGTGCAGACGCATGACTCCTGCAGCTCCTTCTGCGAGCCGCTGATCACGATGCGTGTGCCCAGAGTGTCGGCAGCCGTCATGGTGCGGAGCTCCACGTGAGCGATAGCACTGATTGAGGGCAACGCCTCGCCACGGAAACCCATAGTGCGCAGTGCGAACAGGTCGGAGGCGGAGGTGATTTTGGAGGTGGCGTGGCGCTCAAAAGCCATGAGCGCGTCGGTGGGCGACATCCCCTTGCCGTTGTCCACGACCTGGATGAGAGTGCGCCCGGCATCCTTTATGATAATCTTTATTTCAGTAGCGCCGGCATCGACAGCGTTTTCCACCAGCTCCTTAACGACAGCCGCCGGACGCTGAATAACCTCTCCGGCAGCAATCTGATTGGCCACCGAATCGGGAAGTAGACGTATAATATCGTTCATCGTAAATCTCTTAGAGAGTGTTTGAATTTAAACCAAATTTAATATTCAGAGAGTTTTAGAAATTTTTGATTTTATCTCAAAGGATCTTTTGGGCGCTTTTCCAAAGATTTCATCGGTCGCGATGCCCGCATCGCTCCCTCTTCAACTTTGAAAAATCATCCCAAAATCTCTCTTTGAGATAAAATCATTTAAATTCAAACACTCTCTTAAGGGATGTTGAAATCCGGCACCGGTTCCGGTTCCGGGATACCCATGGCCGGGTTGGTGAAGTATTCCTCAAGGTCAAATGAAAGCTCACCGAGGGAGTCTTCCCATCCGCCGCCATACCAGGCGTAGCGGGGGCGGACACCGGCGAGCACCTCGAGTGCGTGGTCCATCTCGGCGAAGCGTGAAGCGCCGGTGAGGCGGATGAAGTCGGGCAGATAGTATTGCGACTTGGTGAGAATCAGCAGCGGGATGACGGTGCCGGTAATCTCGCCCCCTTTGCGGGAGATGAGGCTCAGGTGCTGCATCTCGCGGTCAGCCATGTCCATGCGCAGAGTGTCACCCTGCGTCTGAATGAGCTTGTTGTAGGTGGAGTCATTCTCCATCGGGAGCAGAATGGCCTGCACATCGGTGTCGGCATCAATGTGGCTGAGCTCCCCCTTCTCATCAAACAGCGCCTTGAGCCTGCCGGCGCGAAGCTGATTGAAGAAACCCTCGCCGAGATCCTCGGCCATCACGCCGGGGTTGGGGAGCAGGGTGTAGTCGGGGGTGGAGTCGGCCATGTGTATTATGATACGGCTGCCGGCCACGAGGCGCTCGCCGCTCCAGATTATCGGCTTTCGGTCCAGATAGAGCATGGAGTCGAGCGTGCAGAAGGTGATGGAGTCAGCTATGCCCTGCACATCGCTGCGGAAGAAGCGCGCGCGGTTGAAGGCCTTAGCTATGTGGTACTCCCCGGGCGCCCCGGTCACCGAGTCGCGGTGGAGAGTGTCAGGCAGGGTCTCCAGGAAAATGCGGTCGGCGCGCAGGAAGGTCGTGTCCGGACGGGAGTATTCCTTCAGCAGGGGATAGCGCTCGGCGTAGGCCGTACGAGTAGAGTCGTCGTAATATCCGTAGCCGCCTATCAGCACGGCGTGGCGGGCCGTGTCGGTGATAATCATAGGGAGCGGGTGGCGCATGGGGTCGCTGAACATAAAGGCCTCGCTGCGGCGCAGACGGCGGTCATAGACTATGCTGTCACCCTCCAGCGTGGTCTCGGCGCCGGCGCTGTCCCTGTGCACTATGAGGGAGCGGGAGTGGAGCTGCGCGTTGCCGGTCACGGTGTTGTAGAATCCGGAAGAGGTATTTATGGAGTCCTGGCCGGAACGGATGGCAGTGGGCTCCACAATGTCGACCACGCGGGAGTCCGTGTGATAGACCAGACGCGAGGTGCGCAGGCGGCTGCGGCCATTGCGCAGGTAGACATCGTCGCTCACCTGCGCCGTGCGGTCGCGTGCGTCATACTGGCCCAGGCGGGAGGTGAGTGTGTCGCGCTGGCCGGTGGTGAGGGATACGTTATACATGCGACCGCCGCAGCCGTAGCTGGCAAGCTGGTCGCGCAGCGAGTAGTCCAGGCTGTCGGTGTACAGATACTTTCGGCTCTTGTCAGACTTCGACAGATGCTCCAGAGTGACCTCAGTGCCGCCGGGGCGCTTGCGCAGACGTGCCATCTGGCTGAAGCCGTCGTAATTAATCATGTCGGCACGCACCTCGAGCGAGTCACCCTGCAGCATGCGCACATGGCCGAAGGCGTCGAGGCTCACTGAGTTGGGGAAGTAGTAGGCCGAGTCGCAGTAGAGCACCACCCCCTGTCGGCGAAACATCACATTGCCCTTCACCACCTGACGTCCGGAGTCCACGGCCTCATCGCTGGTGAGCTCGTCGGCCCTCTCCAGGAAGAATTTGGTGGGGTTGTTTCGCGACATGTCGGGCACGGTGGGCTTCACCGGCTGCGTGGGCTTGGGGCGAGTGTAGCTCTGCGGCCGCGTGGATTGCGGCTGCTTCTGAGTGCTCTTCTGACCTAATGCTATGGATGCCGCGAGCGCAAGGATTACCAGTAGCGGCAGCTTTATGCGCGTCAGTGGATTCATGGCCGACCTACTTTATCCAGCCCTGATACTGAAATTCGCAAGAGCTCCAGCCCGGTTCTATGCGCACGTAGGTGTCCTTGATTTTCTGTTCCACCCAGCGCTTAAGTATATCTTCGCGGGCCTTTCCCTCATACATGTTTTTGAGCAGTGCATAGTCATCGGCCAGATTTGCGCGGTGGGCCGGGATACGGTTGGTGAGGCGCACGATTGCCACCACCTCGCGGTTCTTGCGCTCATCCATCATGATGAAAGCCTGGGAGATGTCGCCGGGCTGCATAGTCTCAACGCGGCGAGCCACGGAGGCGGGCAGGTCCTGCATCTCGAAGCGTGAGGAGCCGGTGGAGTTGTTGGTCATGATACCCTTGTTATTGCGGGTGTCCTTATCCTGGCTGACGTAGCGGGCGGCCTCGTCGAAGTTGATGTGGCCGCGCACAATCTCGGCACGGAGGGAGTCGAGGCGCACCACCGAGGAGTCCAGGTCGGCCTGGCGCACCTTCGGGCGCAGCAGAATGTGGCGCAGATTGGCCTGCTCGCCGCGCTTCTCGATGAGCTGAATGATGTGGTAGCCATACTCCGTCTCCACGATTTTGGACACTTTGCCGGGTTCGGAAAGGTTGAAGGCCACGGCAGAGAATTCGGGCACGAAGTCGCTCTTGTTGCGGAAACCGAGCTCGCCACCCTGAGTGCGGGTGCCGGGGTCCTCGCTGTAGAAGAATGCCAGGGTGGAGAATTCGGCCTCGCCGCTGTTTACACGCTCGGCGTAGTCGCGCAGGCGCGCCTTGACATCGTCAATCTCCTGCTGTGGCACCGGGGGTGAGAGGGTTATGATCTGCACCTCCACCTGCTGAGGCACCATAGGCACACTGTCGGCAGGGAGCGAAGCGTAATATTTACGCACTTCGGCGGGAGTGGCTTTCACATCCTTGGTGAGCGACTGCTGCACCTGCTGGATGGTGTATTGATTGCGCATGAGCTCCACGAGCTGCTCTCTGATTTGCGGCAGGGGTTTGCGGAACTGCTGCTCCACCCTCTCGCGAGAGCCCATGTTGTTGATGAAGAAGTTCAGACGCTGGTCCACAGAGCTCTGCACCGCGCTTTCGGAGGGCTCGATGGTGTCGACCTTAGCCTGATGCAGATAGAGCTTCTCCACGGCTATCTGCTCCGGAATGGCGCAGTAGGGGGAGCCCTTGAAGGTCATGCCGTCATATTGCGCCTGCTGGTACATCTCTTCGATTTCACTCTTGTAGATAGGCTCGTCGCCTACCACCCATGCCACCTCGTCAATCACATTGCCCGTGGGGTCGGCCAGCGCAGAAGCGAGGGCACCGGTAAGGGCCAGTGCGGGGATGAAATATTTCAGTTTTTTCATTAAGATAGTGTTCAAATTTTAGCGATTATTTGCTGTCGATGGTTGTTTGTATCCGCAAAAGCGGGGCTATTTAATGTCGCGGTAGCGCAGGGGGATGTAGGTGCCGGGTTTCACCCGGTGGGCCTCCACCTCCTTTTTGTAGACACTGCGCATGAGGCGCCGGTCGTAGTCCTCGCGTTGCTGCTCCATGAGAGCTTGCTCAATGCGTGGGGCTGCAAATTCAAAGGGCATTCTCTCGCCGGAGTCAGTGGCTTCGGTCACATGAAGCAGATAGGTGATGCCTCCCACCTCGGTCTCGAAGTTGCCGCCACTCTGAGTGGCCGGGGTCACGGGTGCTGTGAAGCGGTGGGGAATGCGTTTGGCTATCTCCTCCCAGGCCACCCACTGGTCGCCGAAGAAGTCATATTCCATGGCGCCGCGCAGACCGTAGGACTCCAGTTCGTCGATGGCTTCGGGAGTACCCTTGGCCACCCACTCGCGCACCTCGCCGAGCTGCGGAGCGGTCGACGACATTTTTACATATATACCCTTGATTACCGGTTGGTTGAGTATGTAGCGTTCCGGGTGGGCCTCATACTCGCCGCGCAGGGCCTGCTGGGAGGCTTTGTCGGAGTGTTCGGCCACCATCAGGCGCCGGTATTCCTCGGTCAGCAACTGCCGGCGATACTGCTCCACGAGGCGGTCTATGCGGTCCAGGTCGGGAAGATTCTGTTCGGCCACAGCCACCAGCATATTGCGCTCGAGCCATTCCTCCACTATTGCGTCAAAGAGTCGCGCGCTGTCCACTGCGGAGATGCCTCCCGGTATCTTGGCGAGCACGTCGGCGCGCGTCAGCGCCGAGTCGCCCACCTGAATCAGCACCTCTGATGCAGGCGCAGCGGAAGTCTCGCTCTTGTCTGCTGAGTGAGAACATGCTGCTGCGGCCACCGCCAGCATTATCCACAGGAAGTGTAAGGACTTGGTAACCATAGAATTACTTCAGGAGAGTCCGAGGGCCTCCTAATGAACTGCAAAAATAAGAATAAATCCGCAGGTGTGCAAATTTTTTCTGCCCGCGCTCGTGCCACGCGCTCATCTGCGCGGCAACCGCAGCAGAAGCAGGCGTGTGCCAAGGAGCAGGTCAGAGAGGAGCACGACGGGGAAAATCAACGTTAGCCCCAGCACGGGGAATATGAGCGGATTGAGTGCGGCAGCCCCCTGCCAGTCACCCTGCAGCAGCGCCATGGCGGCGCGCGTAAGGCCGCAGGAGGGGCAGCGGATGCCGGTGAGGGTGAGTAGCGGACAGCGCACTATCTTGCCGGTTACCTCCGGAAAATAGCGGGCGGAAGCCACATAGACCAGGCAGAGCAGGTAGGTGAGGGTCCATCCCAGATAGAGATACCGGTGCTGAGAGAGCGCCCGGCGCAGGTTTGCCGAGTAACGCGAGCATCCCCGTGGGGCACTGCCCGGCGGGGATGCGTGAGTCTCAGACTGCCTGCTCATCAGAAGAGCGGGAAGGTAGACTGATTGTAGACGTATTTGCGATAGAAATCCTGTTCGCTCATGGTGAGCATGAGGATCCCCTGCACGAAGGTGATGATTTCCCACAGACCGCAGGTCACGATCGTAAGCAGAATGGTGATGAAGCCGCCACCAACTTTGCCGAGATAGAAATACTGAATGCCCAGGCCGCCGAGCAGCAGGGCGAGGATGCCCGCGGTGGTCTTGTTCTTGTATCCTGTGGGGGCCTGATAGCTATCGGCCATAGGGGGGCAACCGGGCTGCTGCACGTAGGCACCGTTCTTAGTCTTGTTTTCGTTGATAAGGGTCATGAGCGCCGGGATAGTGTAAGCGGCTGCCCACTGAGGCATACCCTCGCTCCATACCTGAGAGTCGGGGTTGAGGTCATAGGCTAAGAGCTGGTCCTCTGCCATAGGGCCTACCTGCTGACCGTTATAAAGTATATACCATTGTGCCATAGTTAGTTATGTTGAGTTATGATAATATTATTGTAGTGTTGCGTATTCTGTTCGGCAAATTTACAACATAATCCCGACACTGACAAATAATTAGCGCCGGGATTATTAATTTGTTTAAAAATTGGAATTATTTTTGTGTTTTGTTGAGGCGGAAGCCTATATACATGTCCTCATACTGGTTGAGGAGCGAGGAGAGGGCCGAGGCTGACTGCATCTTCAGCAGCGAGGCCACGCCTTGCAGCATGTTGAGGGCCTTCTTAGCGTCCCACATGATGCTGAGGGTCTGGCCCGTAGCACCCTTTTCAAAGAATGTGGCCATGTCCGCTAACTTTGTTTTGCCAAACGCGGTGAAGGTGGTCACGTACTTGCTCTTGTCCGTCTTAGTCACCGTGCCGGAAATCTTCATCTTCTTGATTTCGAGCGTGAAGTTGCCCTCTTTGTCAAAGGTGATGGTGGAGCCGGTGAGCCCATATTTCTCATAATAGGGGTCAATCTTGTTCTGGATAGCAAGCTTGGCAGCCTTGCCGCCAATCTGGCTCAGGGCATCGTCGCTACCGAAATCCACGGCGGCACCCTCCACTACCCATGTGCCCTCAAGCTGGGCCACATCGAAGTCTGAGTTAGAGAAGAAACCATCTATGAGATTGGTCACGCCGCTACCGGCGTTGCCGAGGGCTTCCTGAGTCTTGCCGAGCAGGTCCTGCAGATTCCAGGCCTTTGAGGGGAGGCAGGAGAAGATAAGGGCGCCGAGCGCCACGAGAATTCTTACTGATGATTTTTTCATAATTTCTGGATTTTGAGAGAAGTATACTCTTATAACCCCGTGGACTCGGAATTGTTCGTTAACCCTGTTTGTCAGAGGTGGTCAGCTCCTTGTCAATCTGTTCAAACACAGAGTTGCGGCTGATAAACTCAGGTACAAGGCTCTTCATGGCCATCACCATGTCGTGCACCTTGTTTTCGCGGGCGAGGCGTATGATTTCGGAGATGTGGGCGTTGACAGCATCGAAATTATACTGACGCACCTTGGCTATCATAATCTTATCGTTGGGGGTGGGTATGGTCTTCTCCTTGTCGTTGAGCAGCTCCTCATAGAGCTTCTCGCCGGGGCGCAGACCGGTCTCAATAATCTTGATGTCCACGTCAGGCTTGAGGCCGGCCAGCAGAATCATGCGGCGCGCCAGGTCATAGATTTTCACCGGCTGCCCCATGTCAAATAGGAATATCTCGCCGCCGTGGCCCATGCACCCGGCTTCAAGCACCAAAGAGCACGCCTCCTGGATCGTCATGAAGTAGCGGATGATGTCGCGGTGGGTGAGGGTGACGGGACCACCCTGCTCAATCTGGCGGCGGAACAGGGGAATTACTGAGCCGTTGGAGCCCAGCACATTGCCGAAGCGGGTAGTGATGAACTGGGGAATCTCGGCCTCTTCGCGTCCGGCCTGTGCCTGAGTGCGCAGGAAGAGACTTTGCACATAAATCTCGGCTATGCGCTTTGTGGCGCCCATGATATTGGTGGGGTTCACAGCCTTGTCGGTGCTGACCATCACAAACTTCTTTACGCCATATTGCAGCGCCAGGTCGGCCAGATTTCGGGTGCCCATCACATTAGTGAGCAACGCTTCGGTCGGGTTGCGCTCCATCATGGGCACATGCTTGTAAGCCGCTGCGTGGTACACGAACTGCGGGCGGAAGGTGCGGAACACATGCTCCAGACGGTCGTGGTTGGTCACGTCGGCCACATAGAGCTCTATGTGAATGTCGGGATAGAGCTCCTGCATCTGCAGCTGCATGTCGTGCATAGGTGTCTCCGCCTGGTCGAGCAGCACAATGCACCCCGCCTCAAACTCGGCTACCTGACGCACAATCTCGCTGCCGATGGAGCCGGCAGCGCCGGTTATGAGCACCGTGGAGCCCTTTATCTGGCTGCGTATCTGCGGATTCTTGCTTTTGATTACGGGGCGGCTCAGCAGATCCTCAATCTTAATGGCATTGACGTGGGCCGAATAATTAGGGGCCTGAGTGGAGGCATCCAGGTCCACCTCCTCAATCTGATTGAGCACCATGAGCTTGATGCGGTGAGGTATGAAATTGTCGGCAAAGCCGCTGCGCATCAGCTCCATGTGAGTCTTGAGCACCACCAGCGTAGAGGCATCATATTTCTCGAAAATCTCCTGCACGCGGTCAGGCGAGAAGTTCTCCACCGGCATGCCGTTGAGGGTCCGAATCTTATTGTTTTCGTTGAGCGAGAGAAGCGCCACAGGGCGGTAATGACCCTCGACCTCCTCCTTCAGCGTATTGGCAAGCGCGGCGGAATTTATCGACGAGCCGAGCAGAATCACCGGCTCGCGGCGCTCAATGACCGTGGTTATCTCGCTGAAGAGATACTTCACAATAATGCGCAGCGACATCATGAGCGAGAGCGTGACGCCCGCTACCAGAATCACCGGAATCACCCCAATCAGCAGCTTGTGGGTAAACACCGAGTAGACTCCGCTTATCATCCCGATGATGAGCGATGCGAGCACCACGCACCAGAACACTTTGAACAAATCGTAAGGCACGGAGAAGCGCACAATGCAGCGGTAGCAGCCGGTGGCGATATTTGTCATGGCATAGATAAGCACCACCAGCACGTAGCAGAGCTGACGCAGTGCGGGGCTCCCCGCGAAATATTCCGGAGGGAAAATGAAAAGAAGAGAGGCCACCAAAGCTATTATAGCGGTGTCAATCGAGAATATAATCCAGCGGGGAGTGGGTCCCTTCTGGAAAAGCTTGAAAGCTCGGAGAGTAGAGATTTGTTCAATGATTCTGCGTGTCATGCGTGCAACATTTAGCGATAAGTGCAAAGGTGGGATAGCGGATAACGGTGATAATCCAGTGCAAAGTTAGTAAAACTTAGCCGAAAAACCAAAAGACCAAGCAAGAGGCAGGTATCCGCCCGATGAAGACAAAGTTGCGAAAACTTATGGATAAATGGAAATCTTTTACTACCTTTGTCCCCAAATATTACGCTTGAAATTATGTCGGGTTTATAGCTGCGTCCTGATTTGTACGTCCTGATTCCCACAAAGATAGCATTGATTTTTTTGATAACAACTACTAATTAACTATATGAAAAAAACGGTTACTCTCCTGGTGCCGGCCGCGCTGCTTCTGCTCGGTTCATGTGCCAGTGAGCAGGGCCCGGCAGTAGGGCAGGGGGAGGGCTTGATAGCTCTCCATGTAGCTGCTGACGGAAATGTGACTGACGCTGTTCCGCTCACACGCGCCTCGCAGGCCACATTGGTGCCCGATGCCTCAGACCTGGCTCTTAAGCTCACAAAGTCTGACGGCTCTTATTCAAAATCGTGGGATAAAGTTTCTGATTTCCCTTCTGACCAACCATTTTCCGTAGGTTCCTATGTGATGCAGGCCTCGTGGGGCAATCCCGACGACGAGGGTTTTGAGAAGCCGTATTATTACGGCGAAGAGCAAATCACTGTGGAAGAGGGGGCTGCTAAAGAGGTGAACCTCACAGCCTCGCTGGCCAACTGCATGGTGAGCATAAGCTATACCGAAGCCTTTCGCAACTATTTCACGCAATACTCCTCGCAGCTCCACAGCGAAGGTGGCGACTTCATAACCTTTCTGAGCGACGAAGAGCGCCCCGCTTATCTGCGCCCGGGCAACATCAATCTGACCCTCTCGATTACCAAGGCCAACGGTGTGTCGGCCAATATTCAACCCGCTGATTTTCAGGCAGTGGCCCGCCATCACTACCACATAATTCTGGATGTGAACAATGGCGCTACCGGCGAGGCCGAGCTGGCAGTGAAGTTTGACGACTCCGTGGTGAGCGAGGATGTGACCGTGGACCTATCCGACGATGTCCTCTCAGTTCCCGAGCCCGTCGTTATCCCCTCAGGCTTCACTCCCGGCGAGACTCTGACGGTGCAGGAGTTCAACTCCCCCTCCACCCCCACAGTAATGACAGTGACAGCCCCCGGCGGTCTGCGCAGTGTAACCCTCACTACCCAGAGCCCCGCGCTCAACTCCAAGGGCTTCCCCGCCGAGATAGACCTGCTCTCTGCCAACGCCTCGCAACAGGCTCTGCTCCAGACTCTCGGCGTGCAGACCAAAGGTCTCTGGAAGAATCCCGACAAGATGGCTGTGATTGACCTGACCGATGTCTTCAAGCAGATAGAGGGCGCCGGCGAACACTCATTCGCGCTCGTGGTCAAGGATAAGCTCGGCAAAGTCAACCTCCCCGTAATCCTCGAGGCCAAGAGCACTGCTGCGGGCCTTGCGCTGAAGAGCACCCCCTCGGTGGCCGTAAACGCCGACCGCGCTACACTCATCATAGAGAGCGATGCCGAGGATATCGCTGCAGGTATGCAGATAGAAACCTATAATTTCGGTGCGTGGAGCGAAGCCCGCATACTCAGCGCGGCCCCCGCAGCTTCTGCCCGCCACAGAGCTCCCGGCGTGAACAAGGACTACACCGTGAGCTTCGCCATACCCGTAGATGCCGCCGACCAGCAGGTGCGTGTGAAGTATCACGGCCAGGTGAAGGCCACCGGCTCGATTCCCAAGCATGGCGCAATCCTCACGCTTGAGGGTGACAACTACGTGTTTGCCACCAAGGCCACCTTCAAAGTGACCTGCAACCCCAAGGTGGGCCCCGCCGGACTTAAATACTACATTGGCAAAGGTGACGGCACCTATACCCCCGCAACAGTGAGCGTGGATGCAGCCAACTCCCGCGTGACCTTCACCAACCTTACCCCCGGCGCCATCGGCGGTGCCGGCGTGAAATACTACGCTGTGGCCGATGAAAACTCCGCTGACGCCGCCCTGGCCGTCTGCTCATTCACTACCGAGCCGCGCGAGAAGCTCTACAACGGCGACATGGAACTCTGGAGCACATCCGGCAGCAGCGGCTCAAACTGGAGCACAGTCTACTGCGGCACAGACGTAAACAGCGTGTGGGGCACCAACAATCCCATGACCACCTCTGAAGGTGGCAACTATGCGTATGTGCGTATATCCGGCACAAAAGGTGTGACCGATGCCCACGGCGGAACAGGCATGGCGGCTCAAATCTCTACTCAGGGCTGGGGCTCAGGCAATACAGCAATCGGCAATATCGGCAGCGCCGCCGTGTGTCACTATATCGATGCCGGCTTGCTTCACCTCGGCGCCAACCGCAGTGTGCGCCCCTCAGGCGTGACCGGGGTGACAGGCCCGCTCAACACCGATGACCTGAATTGCGGCATGCCCATCAACTCTCGCCCCTCAAAGGTGACCTTCTGGTACAAGTATTCTCCCAAGAATTCCGACGATTGCGGCCATGCCCTCGTGCAGATTTTCGACAAGAGCGGCAAACTTATTGTGCAGGACCAGATGGAGCTGACAAAAGCCGATGCCTACACTAAGAAGGAACTCCTGCTGAATTATCCCGCAGGAGCTCCTCAAGCCGGCAAAATTTATGTGCGCTTCATGTCTACCGACAAGCCCGATGCCCTCACCAAGAATAGCGCATGGATGAATGCTCCCCCCTTTGGTGGTAACTGGGGTAAGGGTGAGTATTCGGGTTCCCGCCTCTTCATTGACGACGTAGAGTTTAATTATTAATCAAGAATCAGAAATGAACAAAATATATTCATTAATAGCCCTGCTGCTGACAGTGATGATTCTGCCCGGTTGCGAGAAAGAAAACATCTTTGGCAACGACGATGAGGGCAAGCTCATGCAGGAGGTGTCATTCGCACGCTTCAAGCAGGGCGCCGAGGTCAACACCGGCGAGAAAATAGTGCGTGCCGCCGCTGCGGTGGACCTGAATCCCTTCATAGTGGAGGTGACCGGTGCCAACGGTAAGACTTACTACAACGGCACCTTCGAGGCGCTCCCCGAAATCCTGACTATGCCCGTGGGCGAGGGCTACAGCGTAAGCGTACATTCACCTGAGAATCCGGCAGCCGCCTGGGACACCCCCTACTATGCCGGCTCTGCCAAATTTGATGTCAAGGAGAATGAGGTGACCGATGTGCCCACCGTGGTCTGCACGCTTGCCAACGTCAAGGTCAGCGTGGTGTTTGACTCCTCTCTGCTCCCCTTAATGGAGAGCGACTGCCAGGTGAAGGTGGAGACCGGCGACGGCGCTTCGCTCATATTTAAGAAAGATGAGACCCGCTCCGGATTCTTCCGCTATGAAGCAGACGGCTCTGACCAGGCTACCCTCGTGGCTACCTTCACAGGCACTGTCGATGAGAACTTCGAGCAGAATTTCCGCACCTACACCTCCGTAGCTCCCGGCAATCACTACATCATAACCTACACGCTGCACGGCGTAGAGCCCGATGTGCCCGACCAGTCCGGTTACATCAATCATGGTGTGACGGTCGACGCCAACGTGACGCGCGAGGATTTGACCGTGAATATCACTCCCGATGACCCCATCCTCCCCGACACCGACCGCCCCACCGAGGGTGATAAGCCTGTTGTACCCCCCGTTACCGGTGGCAATGCGCCTTCGGTTGACCTCAATGAGCCGGTGAAGTGGAACACACCTAACGACGTTCCGGCCGACGGCATGACAGTGCAGGTCACCGTTCACTCCGAGCACAGCGCCGGTATCACCGCGTTCACCGTAGACATTGAATCAGACGTGCTTGATGCCGATACTCTGGAGACGGTAGGTCTTGCTTCACACCTCGACCTGGTCACTCCCGGTAAGTTTGAAGAGGGATTGAAGAGCCTCGGCTTCCCCGTGAATGTGGGTGGCATGCAGGACCCCGACGTGATGGACATCTCCCAGTTCACCATCATGCTCAGCGCCCTCGGCGCCGGTACTCATAAGTTTAAGGTGACCGTGACCGACGGCTATGGCACCACACAGAAAACCCTAATACTCGTAACTAAATAAGCCCCATGAACAGCAAGCAAACACTTCGCAGCGCCTCGCTGCTCCTGCTTGGAGCTATGGGTGCTTCCGCATTTACCTCCTGCCAGAACGATGAGCTTGGTGAGGGCCAGGGCATGGTGCAGCTCCGCATGGAGGTAAGCACTTCGCTTACCCGTTCCACTCCGGATAATGTCGATGATTTGCGCGATGGCTGCACAATCTATCTCAGCTCCTCGAAAGGCCTTATATTCAAGTGTACCGGCACAGATAATCTGCCCGACCGCATGCCCCTCATGTCCGGCCACTATGTGGCTGAGGCCTGGGCCGGCGACTCCGTGAGCGCCAGCTTCGACAAGAAGTTCTATCGCGGCTACGAGCCCTTTGACCTGGAGACGGGGGAGCAGAAGCAGGTGACTGTAAACTGCACGATAGCCAACGTGGTGGCCGGTGTCACTGCCGATGCCTCGCTCGGCGAATTGCTCAGCAGCTACACGGTGACCGTGGGCCACTCCCGCGAATCACTTGAAATAACCTCTGAGATGGACCCCGATACCCGAGCCTACTTCATGATGCCCAATAGCGACACCTCGCTGAGCTGGAGCATAGATGGCGAGGATATGTCAGGTAATTCTTTCCATAAGGAGGGCGTGATAGAGAATGTGCAGCGCGCACATGAGTATATGATAAACATGCAGTACACCGGTGGCGAGAATGAGCCCTTCGGTGGCGCTTTCCTCAATGTGGTCATCGACGACCGTTGCCTCGTGGTGGAGGATGTGGTGACTATCACAGGCGCTCCGGCCATCAGCGGCGTGGGCTTCGACATCAATTCTCCCCTCACCGGCGAGCCGCAGAAGTGGGAGCGTCGCAGCGTGCATGTGCAGGCTTTCGGCACCCTCACCTCCATAAAGGTACATGCCGACAAGAATACTGAGATGGGGCTCCCGGCCCGCGACTTCGATTTCGCTGCCATGACCGACGAACAGCGTGCCCAGCTCAGCGCGGCCGGCCTTTCTTGTGACTACGCTGAGGGGGATGAATACTCCACGGCCCGCATCTTCCTGGAGGCGGCAATGCTCAATCGGCTCCCCGACGGCGAGTATCCGCTTGAGCTCTCAGTGACCGACTCTCAGGGTAAGAAGCGAGTGCGCACTATATTGATTCAGGTCTCTGACGCTGATGTGAAGCTGCTTGACTCCCCCTGGCAGGATATTTATGCTTATCGTGCCACACTTCATGGCGCTATGGTGAAGGACTCTGCTTCCGCTCCCGGTTTCCGCTATCGTGTGAAAGGCACTGCCGAGTGGATGGAAGCAGCCGGTACTGCGAGCGGCTCTGAATATTCCGCCACGATTACCGGTCTGACGCCGGGTACTACCTACGAGTATCAGGCCAAGAGCGCGACTTCCGTCAACACCTCTTCAAAGGAATTCACCACAGAATCAATCTTTGAGATACCCAATGCCGACTTCGAGCAGTGGAGCACACTCACCTCAAATAGCAAAATAGTTCTCCCTTCAGGTAGCGGCAATGTAGAGTGGTGGGACACCGGCAACCACGGTTCAGCCACTATGAGCAAGACAGTGACTAATAAGGCTGCTGATGTGAAGCACTCAGGCAATTACTCTGCTTATTTGCGTAGCCAGTTTGTAGGTATAGGCTCTATCGGTGCCTTTGCGGCCGGTAATATCTTTGCCGGAACGTTCGATGGAACGGATGGCACTAATGGTATTCTGACCTTCGGACGCCCTTTCAATGGTTCGCGCCCCGCCAAACTCACAGGCTGGTGCTATTATCACCCCGTAGCAGTCACTCACACGGATTCAAATAACAAGCTCAACAAGGGTGATATGGACCAAGGTATCATCTATGTGGCATTGACCGGCAAAACGTCGCAGATTCTCACAAAGACCAAGCAGCTATTTGACCCTCAGGGGGCGGATATTGTGGCCTACGGCGAGTTGATTTTCACAGAAGATTACGGCTCTGCTTCCGAAATGCGTAAATTTGAGATAGAGCTTAAGCCCGGTCCGGCTTGGGGTACAGCTCGCGCCAGCCACATAGTGCTGACCGCTTCAGCCTCGCGCTACGGTGACTACTTCACCGGCGGCGACGGCTCTATGATGTATCTCGATGACCTGGAGCTTGTGTATTGATCTACAGTTTATGTATATGACCCGTCTTTCAAGACTGATAACACCCCTACTTCTGGCGGCCTTTGCACTCCCCGGCGGAGCGCAGGGGCTGTCGGAGCATACACCCGGTGTCCCCCCCGCGGGCATAGTAGCGATGCCCGACTCCCTGGCAGCCGACTCCCTCCCTGCGGTGGTGCCGGAATTCAAGCGTAAACTTGAATCCACGGTGTTCATCCCCAAAGGGCAGTGGGCTTGCGGCGTGAGCGTGAATTACTCGCAGACTACTCAGAACGACTACACATTCTTCATACTCGAGCATCTGAATGGCGACACCTACTCCTTTAAGATTAGCCCCATGGTGGTCTATTTCGTGAAGGATGATTTGGGTCTGGGCGGACGCTTTGCCTATTCGCGCGCGCTGACTAAGCTGGAGTCGGCTGATTTCGTACTCGACTCCGAGACCTCCTACAATGTGGAGAACCTCTACAGACTGAGCCATGACTACTCCGCCATGGTGATAATGCGAAACTATTTCAGCCTGGGCAAGAGCAAGCGATTCGGCTTCTTCAATGAGCTTCAGCTGGAACTCGGGGGAGGTCAGAGCAAGCTGATGAATGGTAAGAATGAGAGCCTGACCGGTGCCTATGAGACTAATTTCCACTTCAATGTGGGGATAGCTCCCGGCATGTGTATCTTCCTCAACAATTACTCGGCCATGGAGGTGAATGTGGGTGTGCTTGGCTTCGGCCTCAACAAGACCAAGCAGATTAACGACCGCATCTATGAGAGTCACCGCAAGAGTGAGAGTGCTAACTTCCGTATAAACCTTTTCTCGATCATGTTCGGCATGACTTTCTACTTATGAAGACACTGCAAAATATTCTGAGAAAAGCAGCGCTCGCCGCCCTCTCCCTGCTCGCTGTGCAGGCTTATGCGCAGACCGACACTGTGGCTGCTCCCGCAGCAACCAAGCTCCCCGCCGGTGGTCGCTATGTCTGGGTGCCCGATTCGCTCGTGAGCGATGTGAAAGGAGTGATAGAGGGTAAGGCAGAAGTGAAATTCCATGCTCCCGACCCCGACAAGGACCTCGTGGTGGTAAACGGCGACACCGTCAGCCAAGTGCTTCGCGATAGAAATCTCGGACGCTTTGACCGTGGCCTGTTCAATTACCTGTTTATCCCCAAAGGGAGCTGGCAGGTGGGCATCACGGCCAGCTATGGCAAATACTCCGCCTCCGACCTGCAGATTCTCGACCTGGTGGGAGACATGGACTTCGGCATCACCGCCTTCTCCGTGAATCCCTACATCAGCTACACGGTGCGCAACAACATCTCCGTGGGTCTGCGTTTCGGCTACACCTCGCTGAAGGGTAGCATCGACAACATGCAGGTGGATTTCGACGAAGACCTCAACTTCAATCTGCAGAACGTGAGCTACCGTAACGAGTCCTACACCTCCGCCTTCTTCGTGCGCCAGTATATAGGTCTGTCGCGCGCCGGACGCTTCGGTGTCTTCAACGAGATGGAGCTTGCCTTCTCCTCAGGCAACAGCGATTTTACGCGCATGTATGACTCCGCGCCCAAGGCTACGCACACTACCTTCATGAGCGCCAAACTCAATTTCTCCCCGGGCTTGTGTGTGTTCATCATGGACAATGTGAGCTTCAACATCTCGCTGGGTGTCTTCGGCTTCTATCTTCGCAACGAAAAGCAGCGCTCCTACATGCTCAATCCCGAAGACGCCGAGAAGTATCCGGATGAGTCGGGCAACCGCTTCACCTCAGGCGCTTCATTCCGCTTCAATATTTTCAACATCAATTTCGGCCTCGGCATACATTTCTGATACTTATGATGAAGAAGATTCTTCCGGCTCTGCTGCTCACCGGCCTCCTGACCGGGTGCATAGAGAATGACATACCTTATCCCCGTATTCAGCAGAACATCCTCACCATCGCCGCTGTGGGGGAGAGCGCTCCGGCCGCTATCGACGACAAGGAGATGACTGTGACCCTCACGCTCGGCGAGCAGGTGAATCCGCGCTCTGTGTCGTTCAGCGAATACACCATCAGCGAGTATGGCCACTCATCGATTAATCTGCTTGACGGCACCTACGACATGACCAAGCCGCTCACCGTGGTGCTCTCCCGCTTTCAGGATTATGAGTGGACCATTACTGCCGAGCAGCAGATAGAGCGCTACTTCACCGTGGCCGGCCAGATTGGTGAGACCACCATCGACGTGGCCGGGCGCCGAATTGTGCTCTATGTGCCGGAGACTCTCAACCGCAAGGATGTGACCGTGGCCTCCGTGAAGCTCGGCCCTGAGGGGCACACCACCATTACTCCCGGCATAGCCGCCGGCGATCATCTTGATGCCGAGGACCCCGTGGAGTTTCGCGTAGAGGTGTGGGGTGAAACTCACACCTGGACGCTCTATGTCGATGTGACCGAAGCCATAGTGACAACTACTCAGGCCGACGCCTGGGTGAATGTGCTGTGGGTGTATGGCGCGGCTCCCGAGGATGCTCAAAACGGATTTGAGTATCGCGAGAAGGGTACGGAACAGTGGCTCACTGTGCCCGAAAGTCAGATTACTCACAACGGGGGCGCCTTCTCCTGCTTCATCCCTCACGTGAAGGCACTCACCGACTACGAGGTGCGAGCCACCTCCGATGAAAACAAGGGCAACGAGATGACGGTGACAACCGGCGCTGCAGAGCTCATCCCCAACGCAAGTTTCGACAACTGGTGGCTAAACAACAAGATCTGGTGTCCGTGGGCCGAGGGTGGCGAATCCTGGTGGGACACCGGCAACACCGGGGCCGCCACGCTTGGTCAGAGCAATGTGACCCCGAGCGACGATACCCCGAGCGGCACCGGCAGAAGCGCTCGCCTGGAGACCCGCTTCGTGGGCATCGGCGCCATAGGCAAACTGGCTGCCGGTTCCCTCTATGCCGGCACATTCAAGAAGGTGGACGGCACCAACGGTATCCTGGACTTCGGACGCAAGTGGACAGCGCGCCCCACGCGCCTGCGCGGTTATTACAACTACACTTCGGCCAACATCAATTATGCTTCCGATGAATTTAAGTCACTCATAGGTCGCCCCGACACCTGCCAGATTTGGGTGGCTCTGACCGATCTCGATACTCCTTTTGAGATTCGCACAAACCCCAAGAACCGTCAGCTGTTTGACAAGAACGCATCGTTTGTGATAGCCTACGGGGAGCTCTGCCGCGGCTCAAGCACCTCCGGATGGGAGAGTTTCGAAGTGGAATTCAAGTATCGCGACACTTCGCGTGTGCCCAAATATCTGTTGATTGTTTCGGCCGCGTCCAAGTATGGTGACTACTTCACCGGTGGCACCGGCTCCGTGCTGCTTATAGATGACTACCGGCTCGATTACGATTACTAAGTATGAATAGTGGTCCCTTCTCATGGCGAAAACGTGCCCGCGGATTTGTCTACGCATGGCGCGGCATCAAGGCGCTTGTGCTTACCGAACACAACGCACGCATTCACTGTGTGGCAGCCCTTATGGCGCTTGCCGCAGGGTGGGTGCTCCGCATTTCCGCCGGTGAATGGGTGGCTGTGGTGCTCTGCATAGGCGCGGTGCTGATGGCCGAAGGCTTCAACTCCGCCATAGAGGCCGTGTGCGACATGGTCAGCCCGGAGCGTCACCCCCTCATAGGGCGCGCCAAGGATATAGCCGCCGGCGCCGTACTGCTCATGGCGGTAGCCGCAGCCCTGGCCGGGGGGATAATTTTCATACCTAAAATAATAGCGCTTCTATGAAGACCCGACTGCTTACGCTGATACTTATCTTGCTTCTGGCTTTGCCACACACAGCCCTGGCCGGCGAACCTCAGATAGAGCTTACGCGCTCGCAGAAAGGTGTGCGCACCTCCACCGACGTACTGCTTGTAGCTATGCCCGTGGCTACCCTCGGCATAGCTATAGGTAAAAAGGACTGGAAGGGAATAGGGATAGGTGTGGCGGAAGCAGCCGGCACCATGGCCGTGACTTACGGATTGAAATATGCCATACACAAACGTCGCCCTGACGGCAGCGACAATCATTCATTCCCCTCGGCCCACTCCAGCCTTGTCTTCACCGACGCCTCATTTGTGATGCGTCGCTACGGCTGGAAATTCGGAGTACCGGCCTACGCCCTTGCCGGCTACGTGGCCTGGGGGCGAGTCTACGGCAAGAAGCACGACACGTGGGATGTGCTGGCCGGCGCCGCCATAGGCAGTGCCATAGGTCTGCTCTGCACCAAACCCTTCATGAAAAACGCGCAAATAGCCCCCGCCGCCATGACCGACCCCCAAACCGGCCAATTCATCTCCATCGGCATAGGGGGCACCGTCAACTTCTAACCCCGTCTCCATGCGCTGCGGTCGGGAATCGCGGAGCGATTCGTTATGGTTAGCCGGGGGTGAAATCGCGTAGAGATTTCGCCCCCGGTAGCGTTACGTTGTAATTCCATCCCGGAGGGATTGGTGTAGGCCTCCGGTGGTTTTGCTGAACATAACAGAAATTAAGGGAACGGGACTATATGCACGCGCCCTGCGAGCTTGTGCGGCGCGGATGGGAGCGGAATCTCGCGGAACAGGCGTTCTCGCTGCGCTCGCCCGATGCGGAAGCCCCCCACTCATACCACCACAACATCGTGTCTACGACACTCAGCGTTAGCTTCTGCCTTTCTTATTCCATTTAGCGGCAAACGCAAGGCGCGGAGCGCCATTAATCTCTATAGCCGGGGGCAACGCCCCCGGTGGTTTCCAAGAGGGAGAGTGCCCCGGAGGGGTACGACATCCGGATATGGCATGTGCTTAAGTGTGGTACCCCTCCGGGGCACATATTTTGTCGGAACTTCCCGGGGGCGCTGCCCCCGGCTATAGAGATTAATGGCGCTCCGCGCCTTGCGTTTGCCGAAAGAGCTATTTAGATGCTGCTTCGTGATGCCATTTGGGGGGAGAAGTTGTACCCTTTGGGGAGTTAGAAGGGGTAGCCGATGGCGAGGTGGAAGGCGAAGGCATCGCGGAAGCGGATGTTGAAGTAGTGGGGGGTGCCGGTGTTATAGGGGGCGTGGAGGCCGTAGCCGAGGTCGCCGCGGATTACTATCATGCCTAAGTCTATTCGCAGTCCTACACCGGTGCCGAGCGCTATGTCGCGCAGGAAGGTATCGGCTTTAAGTTGACCGCCGGGGCGGAGAGGGTCGTTTTTAAGCAGCCAGATGTTGCCGGCATCCAGGAAGACAGCCCCGTGGAATATGCCGTAGATGGGGAATCGATATTCGGTGTTGAGTTCCAGCTTAAAGGTACCTGTCTGGTCGAAGTAGCCGTTAATCTGGTCGGCCGGAGCTCGGTAGGAGCCGGGGCCGAGCGACCGCACGGTGAAGGCGCGGATACTGTTGGCGCCTCCTATGTAGAACTGTTCGGAGTAGGGCACCTCCTTGGAGTTGCCGTAGGCGTGGGCGGCACCGATGAGCACACGGGAGACGAGCCAGTGGTCAGTGTGAGGAATCAGACGGCGGGAGTAGACAAGCTGTGCCTGCCCTTTGACGAACTGAGAGAAGGGGGTGCCGAAGAGTTTCTTTTCACCCTTCACGCCACACAGAGCGTAGATGCCCGAGAAGACGTTGCCCGCTTCGGTGAATGTAACCTGAAAGTTTATGCCGTTGTTTTGCTCGCGCTCCAGGAATTTGTCGAGAGTGTAGGTGTAGGTCAGCATAGGTATGTACTGCGAACGGAAGCTCTCGGCTATGGCCGGGTTGGCGCTCATGATGGAGTCAAACTCATGAGTGGTGTGCATCAGTTTGGTGTAAGTGATTTTGAGCGGGGTGAGCTGATGGAGGGTGTGGCGGGTGGCTCGCCATTCGTAGGAGATGCCGGTGCCGAACTGCGCCATCTTGAAATAGTGCGGGCGATTGAGCAGCGAGGCGTTGAGTGATATGTGAGTCCAGTTGAGGTCACGCTGAGTGCGGGGCACGAATTTAGGTGCCAGAAGTCGAGGGAAGGAGAGGGTGCTGTTGAGCCCCACTTCATAGCTGTTGAAAACAGATGATTTGCCCCGTCCCGTCTGCCACTCGTATGAGCCGGTGAGCTGTATGCTGAGCTTTTCCCCTCCGCCGAAAATGTTTTTGTTAGTGAGGCTGAGGGTGAGACCGGGCCCCAGATAGGAGTTGCTCTTCGAGGCTACGTTGACCTCTACCGAGGCTTCCATTGGTGTGTCGAAACGGCAGTTGACATCCACATTGAGCAGGTCGCAATCGGCCGCGGTGTCAGCCGGGAATACCTGCATGTCTATAGCCGAGAAGATGCCGAGGCGCGAGAGGCGCGTCTGCGTGTTGTCCATCTGCCGCACGGAGAACGCCCGGTCTTTGCGGAAGGTGATGCAGGAATTTATGAGGCCGTCTCGCAGATGAGCTGGGCGCATTACGATTACGTCGGCCTTGGGCTCATGGATAGTGTCGGGGGTGCCGGGGTTGCGGGTAGAGCGGCGCAGCACATGGACGGTGACGTTGCCGGTGCGCCATTTTCTCATGGCCGGCTCAGGCACATTGTCGGCCAGGGTGAGCTTGAGTGCTATGGCTCCGGGGGTGATAGTGCTGTCGGCCAGAAACTCTATGTACTCGGGGCGGAAATAGTAATAACCCATGTTGCGCATGCGGTTGACTATGCGCGTGCGGGCCACCGATAGAGAGTCGGTGGAGAAGCGCGAACCGGGGTGCAGATACTTGTCGAGCGGGGCGAGCGAGTCGATGGTGCAGCTCACCTTACACTCCGGGTCGGTGATGAGTATTATGGAGTCGATGAGGTAAGGATTGCCGGAATTGACGGTATAGTTTATGCGTGCCTTTCGGGGATTGTGTTTGTCATACATCACGTCATAAGTGGCCGAGGAATTGAAATAGCCATTATTGTCCATGAGGCGCTTCATGACCTCCACGCGGGCATCGGGACGCACGTCGGAGATGAGCACCGGCTCCTTCACGAGTTTGCGGTAAAGCCACCCTTTCAGGCCGCCGGCGGAGTCGTTCCAGTTGTTGTAGACCCAAAGGCCGATGGGGAAGGGTGTGCGCACGTAGGGGCTCAGGAAAGGCATAGGGTTGTTGGGCTTCACGTTGCCCGCATCCTTTACGCTGCTCACGAGCGCCGAGGGGAGTTTGACCCCCTTGGGAGCATCGACATTGAAGTGCTTGAGGCCCGTATAGAGGGTCTCACCCTCCTGAAGTCTGCGAGTGGTGGAGCAGGCTGAGAGGAGCGCAAGGGTGGCGAGGAGAATTATGATGGACAGTGATGACTTTTTCATATTAAGTAAGGTGGTCTATCGGGTGGTGACGGTGTCAAGGTTTACTTTCTGCCAGTGGTGGGCTCCGGAATCCGGAGTGTCAGTCGGGAGCGAATCGGTAGTGATGGCCTTCTTGCGTCTGCCGAAGCGGAAGAGGTTGCGCAGATTGGCGAGTTTGCGCTTCATGGCGAAGCCGACGCCGGTCTCTGTCACTTCCCCTTCGAGTATGCTCTCATAGCCCGTGTGGCGGAACAGACGCAGATACATGCTTGAGGTGGCCGTCTGGCGCAGAGAGTATTCAAAGGAGATGTCTGAGATTAGGTTCTGGGCAAAATTCTCGTCGGCATTGGCATCGGTGGAGTAGTTGCCTCCCACTATGATTTTGAAGCGGTTGTCAAACAGGCTCTTGCTCACCTGATAGGAGTAAGAGGTGGTACCGGAGGTCTGTCCGTCCACAGTCTTGTCATACTGGTCGATGCCGAACGATAGGTCCACACCGGTGATGTATTTTGCCGCCAAGGAATTGAGCTGACCTTCGAGCAGGGAATAGAGCGGATTGCCGCCGAGATTGGCGCTGGCTTTCACACCCGGGCCGGTGTAGGTGTTATAGAGGAGCAGATTGATGGCGGAGGCCTGGCGCTGGTCGGCGGTCATGCCCTGCAGCTCATTCTGCACGGTTATGTCATCGTCAGTGGAGAGGTCGAAGGTGACTTGGGGCGCTGAGAGTGTGCCACCTACGTTCAGACCGACATCGAAGTAAATCAGGCGGGAGTTGGCACCCTCCTGCTGCACGTTGGCCTTTACGTGGTCGGTAGCAGATATGCTGAGGCGCGGATTCATAATGTCGCCTGTCCATGTCACAGTCGATGAGGGCTCGATGTTGAAAGTCTTCTCGCCGATGAACTGAATGGAGTAGCGCGCCATGCCCTCGCCGAGCTGCAGAGTGCCGTTGAGGCGGCGGTCACCCATGTAGGTCTGCACGAAACTGAGGTTGCCCGAGGGTGAGAGCTGCACCTTGTCGGTGCCGTTGTCAGAGAGATTGACAGTGGCCTGTGCGCCGGAAATAATATTGAGCGATGCGGTGATGCGTATGGCTGTGGTGGGGTCGGTGATAGAGTCGGCGTCGGCCATCTGCAGCGTGTCGGAGAACTGCACGAACTTCACCAGGTCAGTGGTGCTCTGAGCCTGATTCAGATTTCCTGCGGCCAGAGGGGAAAGTGTATAGAATATGTTAGTGGCAGGCAGGATAGAGAGGTTGCCGTCAATGTTCATGCGCGACATGGAGCCCGCGGCGTGAGCGTTCAGGTCAATGAAGAGCTGTCCGTAGATTTGGGAGCCGGTCTTCTTGGAGTTGTTCACGAGCGCCACATTGCTGCCGGCAAGCGTGATGTCAAAGAGTATGTTCGAAATCTTGCGGGCATCAATGAAGCCGTTGATGGTGAGAGGGTTGTTATTGGCTGCGTAGATGCTGAAGTTGTCGAAATTCAGATTGTTGTCTTTCACGCTTATGGAGTGTTCCGTGTCGAAACGATAGGTCGTGCCTGTCATGGGAATGTAAGCGGCCACACTGTCGCAGGTTATTTCCCCGTTAAGCAGAGGCTCGGTCATGGTGCCTGTCAGGGCCATTGAGCCGTTGAGGAAGCCTGAGAGCTTGGCCACATCGGCACCCAGGAAAGGGTTGGCTATGCTCAGCGGGAATTCTTGCAGCTTCACATTGAGCATGGCTCTTTGCTTGAGGCCGGCTGTGGTTGATGCAGTCGAGTCTGAGGCCAGGAAGAAGCCGTTGGCTTTCAGCACCTCTTTCTTATTGAGCTGCAGAGCGAGGCTTGCACCGACATTGCCCTTGAAGCCCATGCCTGCTTTGAAAGTGAAGTCGAGATCACCCACGCGGGTCTTGTTATAGGTGAGGTTCTGCACCCCTATGTTACCGTTGCCGGTCACGGCCGTGCCTCGATAGACCAGGTGCATCTTAGAGTTGATGGCGCCTGTGATGGGAGGTGCGGTCAGCGACATCTGCAGGAAGTCCTGAATGAGTAGGTTGCGTATGTCCACATCCAGCCCGGGGAGCGAATCTGAGCCTTCAGTGGTGTGGAGCGCTATGCTTGAAGTGCCGGAAGAGGCTTCCAGGTCGGCTCCTATGCGTTTGCCGGGGCCGAGCTTGATGTAGTTGTCGGGGTTTATTTCCCAGCTCTTATAGGCTATGCGGGTGTCGTCGGGGGTTAAGTGCAGCGAGAGCACCGAGTCCACCATCTGTGCGGTGAGGCCGAGCTTGTAGCCGATCTCGCCGGCGGCATTTTGCTGACGCAGATAGATTGACGCGCCGTCGCCACCCACGCTGCCGGTGGCATTGACGTTGGCAAATTCAGGCAGGTTGCCCGGGCGGTTGCCCATGTGCAGACGGTAGTCTATGGCTTTGCCCTGCTGATTGAGGTCGAGGGTGATGGTGTCAAGCACCATAGTGCCGGTGGAGGTGCCGAGCAGACGCGCGTTGCCGGCTATCTTGTCGGTGTTAGAGAAGTTGGCCTGTAGGGTGCTGAAGGAGTAGCCGCTGCCATCCAGCAGCTCATGAAGCAGTCCGGAGCCGCGCGCATCCACCACTAACTTGAAGGGGGGGAGCAGGGGCTGCAGCGCCTCGAAGTCGAAGTGCATGGAGGCCATCTGCTGCTCAATGGTGGGCATAGCCGCCATCACATCGCCCATGATGGTAGTGAGCGGAGCGGCCGAAGTGAAGTCGAGGTCAAGTTCGTCGCCCGAGATATGCAGCAGCGTAGAGCCGGTGTCGGCCAGGAACGTGGCATCGAAAGCATGGCGCAGGGAGTAGAAGTCCTTGCCATATTCCCAGTCCACATCATCGAGGCTGAGGTCCAGGTCAAAGAGCATAGCATTGGGATTGGCGTTGCCGCGCAGAGTGAAGCGCCCCGAGCCGCGGCACACCTCATCCATGAAGCCGAGAGCATGGAGGTCTATGTAATTGATGTTGGCAGAGGCGTCGGCGTAATAGGTCTGGCCGGCGATATGGCCGGTGCCGTCGAAGTCCAGATTAAACTGCGGCGCGCGGGCCACGAGCTTTACGTCGTAGTCACCATTGGTGAGGGAGCCGGTGAGGTGCAAGGGGGCGTAAGCCTGTCCGTTGTAGGTAAGCGCAGAGAAATCAGCCTTCACCTGAGTGTGGGTGGCGGGGCGCGAGGGGTCGAAACCGGCGCCTGCGGCATGCAGATGTCCGTCTACCATGCCGACACCGAGCGAGGGCATCACCGCGCCTACGTTAAGGTGAGAGAATGTGGCGTCTATGTCGTAACGCTGGCTGTTCATCTGCAGCGAACCCTTGGCGCCGATGTTGCCGGCAGAGGTCAGCAGATTCAGGTCGGCGGCGTAGTTGTCGCCGTGGGCAGAGGCGGTTCCCTTGATAGTGAAGGCGGGAATATGATAGCCCGAGCCGATGGCGGCGAGTTTCTGAAGAAGCTGCGCAGTGAGCGAGGGGTCCTTCATGGAGCCGTCGAGCGTAAGCTTCGCGTCGAGATTCTTAAGGTTGGTGGGATTGGCCACATAGCCCTTGGCATCGAGCGAGAGGAAGCGCCCCATAAGCAGATTGAAGCGGTCAATCACTATGCGCTGCAGTGAGCCGTCCCCCTCGAGAGTGAAGCGCAGAGGGCTCATGGCGCCGGAGGGCAGATAATTGCTCACCAGGGAGCGCAAGTCGGGCATGAAGGCAAAGATGTCGCTCCAGGCCAGAGTGCCCGAGGCGTTAACGGTGCCGGCGGGGGCGTTGGGAGCCATAGCCATCAACTCAAAGGGGAGGTTGGCCGAGGCCTTCAGAGAGGATGCCGGGGTGGTGAGCGCGAAGTCAGTGAGGCGCAGCCCGTCGGCATTTATGTCAAGCAGACCGGAGGCAGAGGTAATCTGCAGGCCAGAGCGCTCTGAGGCGGTGAGTGAGGTGATGGGGAGGCGCAACAGGGCTGCCTGATTGTAGAAATCGTCGGCGGCTATGTTGAGGTCGGTCACCTCTATGTAAGAAGGGTCGAAGCCGGGGAGGGGCTTGGCGCCCTGAGTGGCGTAGAGCAGATGGGTGAAATTGAGGCTCGCCTTGCCTATGGAGATGGTCATAGGCGCCGAGGCGGAGGCTGTGGTGTCGACAGGTGCGGGATGGGCCTTGACATATTCCGGAGTAGGGGAGAGGTAAGTGCCGGTGCAGCCGGAAGCCTCTACCGAGGCTATCTCTATCTTGCTGTCAGTGAGATTGATGTGAGCATCCTTTACCTTGCCTTTGCCGAGATTTACATTGAGGTCGGCTATGGTGGGGAGCATTGACATGGCAAACGTCACATTGCTGATAGTCAGACTGTCGGCATCAATCACAAATTGTGTGGGGGTCTGAGTGGTGTCCTTCTGCTGTTTCCAGACATCCATATCCACGCGCACGGTCGCGTCGCGCAGCTCGGGATTCTTCAGCGAGAGATGCATCTGTTTCAGATTGAAGTCGGAGCCTGCATCTGTGCGCAGGTATCCGGCCTTGAGCCTCAAGGTCATGGATGAATCGGCCGACACCATATTATAAGAGGCACCCTCAAGCACAAGCTTGTTGATTTCCGCATTGAGTTTAAAGAGCGGACGCACTTTCAAATCGGCTGTGAGCGAGCGAGCGGTGACCATGGTGTCGCCCGAGGCTTCAATGATGCGCACTCCATCGAGCTGCACATCAAGAGGATAGCGCAAGCGGAAGGTCTCGATGCTCACCTGCATCCCGGTGGATTTCGAGAGCATGGAGCAAGCCACATCTTTCAGCAGCGTCTGCACCGGGGGGATATAAATCAGCACCGGCAGCAGAAGGATAAAGATGAAGATGCCGAGCAACACCTTGAGCGGACGGCGGAGCCATGCGCTCTTAATCAGATGATGCTTCTTAGGCTTGGGGGGAACCTGAGGGGTATCTTGTGTGGTGTCAGTCATTACCGGATTGTGTGAAATGGTGATTGATGTTTATGTATAAAAAACGTCAAAAACCGTTAATAAGTTCACCGCCTTACCAATCCTGTAATTATCCACACTAAAAGGCACCCGGCCAGGTCAGCCGCTGCGTCAGCCCATTCGAATCCGCGCCCCATCTGCATGCGCAGTTGCAGCCACTCTATGAGCAGGCCGAAGAGTGCCGAGGCGAGCGCAAAACCGAGGGTGGTGGGCATGGAGGGTGGATTCCAGCTGCCTGAGCGGCGCCCGGAGTCAAACCAGAGACAGAGCGTGAGGGCGCCAAACATGATGGCATGCACCAGTTTGTCGGCGCCGGGGAAGAGCGGAAGCTCCGTGTCACCCACCGGATGAGGCGCCAGAGTGAGCCACAAAATCAGGGCCACGACCGCGGCCGACACCCCCCAGCGAGGACACCACCGCAACATTTTAGCTATAGATGCAAACATTTTCACGCCGCAAAATTAATAGAATTGCAGGGAATTTGCTAACTTTGCAGGTGTAACATAAGTGAAATTAATATGGCTGACAACAATCAGCGCTTTCTGAAGCGTCCGCAAAATAATCCGCAACCCGCTACCGATTCTACCGGCAAGCTGCAACCCCAGTCGTTGGAGCTGGAGGAGATGGTGTTAGGTGCATTGATGCTTGAGAAAGATGCTTACACCGAGGTGTGCGACCTGCTGGTGCCCGACAGCTTCTATGAGCCCCGTCATCAGAAAATCTATCAGGCCATCAGCACTCTCGGAGCCAATCAGCGCCCCATCGACATGCTCACCGTGGTGGAGCAGTTGCGCGCCGACGGCACACTGGAAGAGGTGGGGGGCGCCGTGCGCATCACTGAGCTCACGGCCGGCGTAACCTCGGCAGCTCATATTGAGTTTCATGCGCGAATCATAGCTCAGAAATACCTGGCGCGCCGATTGATAGCCTTCGCCTCTGACATTCAGACACAGGCCTTTGACGAGAGTGGTGACATCGACGACCTGCTGCAGGCCGCCGAGGGCTCACTGTTTGAAATCTCGCAGACGCAGCTTAAGCGCGAGGTGGTTCAGGTAGACTCCGTAATCACTCAGGCCATGCAGCAGATAGAGGCTGCTGCCAACCGCGAAAGCGGCTTGAGCGGCCTCTCCACCGGCTACTCCGAGCTCGACGCGCTCACCTCAGGCTGGCAGAATTCCGACCTCATCATCATTGCCGCCCGCCCCGCGATGGGTAAGACCGCCTTCGTGCTCTCGATGGCTAAGAATATGGCGGTGGACTATAACATCCCTGTGGCTGTCTTCTCGCTGGAGATGAGCAACATACAGCTCGTGAACCGTATGATTTCAAATGTGTGTGAAATCAAGGGTGAGACCATACGCTCCGGACGCCTCTCAGACCGCGAGTGGGAGCAGCTCAACGCCAGAGTGAAGTTCCTGTTTGGCGCGCCGATGTTTATTGACGAAACGCCGGGTCTCTCCATCACGGAGCTGCGCACCAAAGCACGCCGACTGGTGAGAGAACATGGTGTGAAGATAATCATCATTGACTATCTGCAGCTTATGAACGCCTCTGGCATGAAGTTTGGCAGCCGCGAGCAGGAGGTGTCCACCATCTCGCGTAACCTCAAGGCACTCGCCAAGGAGCTGAACATCCCCATAATAGCCCTTTCGCAGCTCAACCGCTCCACTGAGACTCGCGAGGACAAGCGCCCGGTGCTCTCCGACCTGCGTGAGTCAGGCGCCATAGAGCAGGACGCCGACTTCGTGGCCTTCATCCACCGCCCGGAGTATTATATGCGCTCCGGAGTGGATGCCAACGGCAACGACATTCGCGGACTGGCCGAGTTCATAGTGGCCAAGCACCGTAGCGGTCAGGTGGGCACAGTGAAGATGCGCTTCACCAGCCAGTACGTGCGCTTTGAAAACTGGGAGGATGGCCGCAGAATAGTGCAGACCACCGTGCAGAGCCGCATGAATAACGAGAACGGCGATGCCGATGACAATCAGGGTGCACTTCCCCCTCCGGCTGCTTCCCCCTTTGATATAGGCGGATTCGGTGGCGGCACCGACCCGTTTGCCTCATCGCCCATGCCCGACATAATGCCGGATCCGGGCGCTCCGCAAGCCCCCTTCTGATGCCTATGAATTACGCTGACTTGATATATTACGCGGCAGTTGCGGCTTACGCCATATCGGTGTTGAGCTGCATAGTCGTGGTCCTGTCAGAGCGGCGTAATCCCATCAAGTCGCTGGCCTGGGTCATCGCGCTTATCTTCCTGCCGGTGGCCGGGCTGGTGTTCTACCTGTTTTTCGGCCGCTCCATGCGATCCGTCAGGCTCATCTCGCGCCGCAACAAGCGCAAACTCCTCTCGCGTCAGCGTGCGCCCGAAATGGGGGAGACCCTGCGCTCCATGCCTACCGACACCCAGAAGCTCGTCTCCCTGGCCGGCCAACTCACCGGCAACCCACTCGCCTCGGCCACCTCGGTGGAAATTTTTACCTCCGGCCGCGAGAAATTCAAGGCGCTGGAAAGGGACATACTCCATGCCCGCCACTCCATAAACCTGCAATACTACATCTTCTCCGATGACTCCACCGGCCACCATATAGCCGACCTGCTCATGCAGAAGGCCCGCGAGGGGGTTAAGGTCAGAGTGATCTATGACCATGTAGGTTCCTTCTCCGTTCGCACCCGCTTCTTCACGCGCATGCGCAAAGCCGGCGTGGAGGCACACCCCTTCTTCAGAGTCACCTTCCCTCAGTTTGCCAACCGCATAAACTTCCGCAACCACCGCAAGCTGGTGATTATCGACGACCGCATAGGCTACATCGGCGGCATGAACATAGCCGACCGCTATGTGAATGGCGAGGGGCGCGGACGCACCTGGCGCGATACCCATGTGAGAGTGGAGGGGGAGATAGTCGCCGCTATGCTCTACCAATTCTCCGTGGACTGGAACTTCCTCAAGGAGGACCAGCATATCCTCCCCCTGAATCCGCCTGAGCGAGTGGAGGAGAGTGTGAGCATCCCCGCACAGCTTATCACCTCAGGCCCCACCGACCATTGGGCCTCCATAGCGCTCCTCTATCAGAAAGCAATCCTTTCGGCTCACAAATCAGTCTACATACAGACCCCCTACTTCCTCCCCACCGATGCCCTGCTCAAGGCGCTCCAGACCGCCGCGCTGGCCCACGTGGATGTGCGCATCATGATTCCCGAGCGAAGCGACAGCAGCTTGCTGCGGGCAGCCTCCTTCTCCTATATAAATGAATGTCTGCAGGCAGGCATCAAGGTGTATCTCTACAAGCCCGGAATGCTCCATGCCAAGACAATGACCGTAGATGACGAACTGGTGTCCGTAGGGTCCACCAATTTCGATTTCCGCAGCTTCGAGCATAACTTCGAGGGTAACCTGCTCTTCTACGACAAAGAGGTGAGCCGCCGCTTCCGCGACATCTTCTTCGCCGACATCAAAGAGAGCACCAAGCTCACGCTCGCCCTCTGGCGCCGCCGCCGCCGCTCGCTGCGAATGGCCGAAAGCATAGCACGCCTCGTCTCCCCGATCCTCTGAAGCAAACCACCCATCATCACAAATGCCGCCTATTCCGGCAACCGCGCCGGAGATACTTTTTTGGCATAGAGTTTGGTGGGATTAATAATTATTTGTATTTTTGAGCCAAATTTAAGGGGTGCGGCCCTGCGGGCCAGCCTCCTGATGAATCAGAAATTAAACTAACATTCTCTAATACAACTGAAACACAATGGCTAAAGTTCTGAAAATCAGAGATCTCACGCTGCGCGATGGCCAGCAGAGTCTCTTCGCGACCCGCCTTAAGCAGGAGTATCTCGATCGTCTGCTCCCCTTGTATCATGACGCACGTTTCTATATCATGGAAGTGTGGGGCGGTGCAGTGCCCGACTCCGTGATGCGTTACCTCGGCGAAAGCCCCTGGGATCGTCTGCGCGCATGCTCCAAGGAGATGAAAGGCATCTCACTGCTCTCAGCCCTTTCACGCGGCCGCAACCTCTTCGGCTATGTGCCTTATCCTGACTATGTGCTCGAAGGTTTCTACAAGGAGGCTATCAAGAATGGCCTTAACGTAATGCGTATCTTCGATGCTCTCAACGATATCGACAATATCAAGGAGTCTATCCGCCTCATCAATAATCTCGGCGGCATAGCTGACGCTGCTGTCTGCTATACGGTTGACCCCAAAGAGGAGGCTCCCGCCCCCGTGAAGAAGGGCTTCTTCGCCAAGCTCTTCGGCGGCAGCAAGCAACCCGCGGCTCCCGAGAAAATCTTCACCGATGAGTACTTCGTGCAGAAGGCTGTGGAGATGGAGCGCCTCGGTGCCAAGATGATTACTCTTAAGGATATGGCCGGTCTCGTGAACCCCGCCCGTATCTTTACCCTTATGCCCAAGCTGAAGCAGGCTCTGAAGGTGCCCGTGGACTTCCACACTCACTGTACTCCCGGCTATGGCCTTGCTGCTGTGCTCACCGCTATCATGAAGGGTGTGGACATTGTGGACACCAACATCTGGTGGTTTGGTGGCGGCTCGGCTGCTCCCGCGCTTGAGCTTATATGGATTTTCTGTCAGAAGCTCGGTATCGAGGTTGATGTCAACATGGACGCTGTGGCCAAGATTCGCAAGGAGCTCATCGACGCCCGTAAGAGTCTGGCTGAGTTTGACCTCAACAAGAACAATTGGCCCAAGGACTTCGACGAGGCTTACAAGGCTATGCCGAAGGAGATCGACGCAGAGTTTGACCGCGCTATCTCCGCTGCCGGTGAAAACCGCGAGGCTGACCTGCTTGATGCCTGCCACAAGATTGAGGCTTACTTCGGTTTCCCGAAGCCCAACGAAATCGTTAAGAATGCTGAGGTGCCCGGCGGTATGTACTCCAACATGGTGGCTAACCTGCGCGCCCTCAAGGCTGAAGACGTGCTCGAAGAGGCTATGGCCCTCATCCCCAAGGTGCGCCGCGATGCCGGTCTCGTGCCCCTCGTGACCCCCACCAGCCAGATTGTAGGTAGCCAGGCTGTGGCTCTCGCTCTCGACCGCCGCAAGGGCGCTCCCGACTATACTAATAAGAACAACCAGTTCATAGGCCTCGTGAAGGGTGAGTATGGCAAGACTCCCGTGGCTATTGATCCCGCTTTCCGCCAGCAGATCACCGGCGATGCTCAGGAGAAGCCTTACGATGTAAGCTCTTATCGCAAGCCTGCCAACCCCGACTTCGAGGGTCGTCCTCTCGCTCAGAACGATGAGGAATACCTGCTGCTCCAGCTCCTGCCCGCCGTAGCTATGAACTACCTGAAGAGCGTGCGCAAGGCTGAGAACGAAGCTGCCGCAGCTGCCGCTCCCAAGGCTGAGGCTGCTGCTCCTCAGGCAGAAGTGAAGGAAGAGGTTCAGATCACCGGTCCCGTGCTCCGCGCCCCGATGGGTGGCAAGGTGCTTGAGCTTCGTGTGAAGCCCGGCGACAAGGTGAAGATGGGTGACACTTTCCTCGTGTATGAGGCCATGAAGATGGAAAATGACCTCGCAGCCGACCTCGACGGCGTGGTTAAGCGTGTGCTCGTGGAAGAGGGTGACACCATCGGTACTGATCAGCCCCTGGTAGAGCTCGAAGGCTAATCCCTCGGGACTCCGACAAAATATTAAGACCGCAGGCTTCGGCTTGCGGTCTTTGCTTTTTGGGGCTGGCTTGGGAGATTTGGGATTTGCGATGGCTGCTGTCTTGGGAGTTTTGGGAGCTATGGGAGTTTTGGGAGTTAGGGGTATCGCTATTCCGGTGGAGCTCCCAAAATTCCCAAAACTCCCAAAACTCCCTTAGCTCCCAAGAAAACCAAAACTCCCAAGGCAGCAGCTATCAAAAAAACAGCGCTTCGGAGGGGACTCCGTTGCGCTGTTTGTGCAATCAAAAATGTGCCTTATGGCTTAATAAGCAATTTCAAGCTGTTAGGCTTTCTTTACGCCGCGACGCTCTTTGATGCGGGCTTTCTTACCGGTAAGACCACGCAGGTAGTAGAGTTTCGCACGACGCACCTTACCATACTTGTTTACGGTGATGGAGTCGATGAACGGGCTCTCGATGGGGAAGATACGCTCTACACCGATGCCGTCTGAAACCTTGCGTACGGTGAAACGCTTCTTGTCGCCTTCGCCGTTGATGCGGATTACAACACCGCGATACTGCTGGATACGCTCCTTGTTACCTTCTTTAATACGATAAGCCACAGTGATAGTGTCGCCGGGGCCAAATTCGGGATGTTCTTTACGGGTAGCAAAAGCTTCCTCTGCAATCTTAATTAAATCCATTGTTGTGATTATGAATTAGTTAAAACGTTTTGTCTCGCAATATACGCGGGCATCTCTACTGAAGCGCCGGTCTGCCTGCGGGGGCATCTGCACGTTTCATCCCACCAGAGATTACGAAATCGGCTGCAAAGTAACGAAAAATTTCTTACATACGCAAGTTTTATTAACGGGTTAGTGTTGGTGAATAGAAGTTTTTTGGTTACTTTTGCTAAAAATTAGGTTACTCACAATTATGAGAAATTTAACTCGCTTTGTTCTTTCAGCCGCCATGGCTCTCCCTGTGCTCGGCGCGGGGGCGCAGTCGCTCGTACTCCTCCACACTAATGATACCCACTCTCACATAGATGCCGATAAGGGTGTAGGGGGTGTGCTTCAGCGCAAGGCTATAGCCGACAGTGTGCGTGCTGCCGAGAAAAATGTGCTGATGATTGATGCCGGCGACATTGTGCAGGGCAGCCTGTATTACAAGCTTTTCCACGGCGAGGTGGAGTACCCCCTTATGGGGCTGCTCGGCTATGATATTCAGATTCTGGGCAACCATGAGTTTGACAACGGTGTGGATGAACTGGCCAAGTATTACACCAAGCAGGGTCCGGTGAAGCTCGCCTCTAACTACTCATTTACTCATCCGGAGCTCAAGAATGTGTTTGAGCCCTGGCTTATCCGTGACATCGACGGCAAGAAAGTAGGCTTCATGGGGCTGAACCTCAATCCGGAGGGTATTATCGGCGAGGCCAACTCTCAGGGGGTGATATACCGGGATATACTGGCAACGGCTGATTCCACTGCCAAGCTTTTGCGCGACCGGGGTTGTTCGCTCGTAGTGGCCGTGACGCACATAGGCTACACTGACGACACTGGCTTGAACCTGCTGACTGACCCTCAATTGGCGGCCGGCACGAGCGGCATAGATATAATAATCGGGGGGCACTCTCACAGCCTTGTGGCACCTGGTACCGCTCTGCAAAATGTCGTGATGAACCGCGATGGCAAGCCGGTGCTGATTGCTCAGACGGGGCGCTACGGTGCCAATCTGGGCTACATAAAGGTAGACTTAAGCAACCCTGAAGTGAGCCGCATGGAGGCGCGTATGATTCCCGTTGCCGGCGTTGATTCCTCGAAGTTCGATTCCCGCGTGAAGGCCTATATCGCCCCTTACCGCCATGCTGTTGACTCCATTAATGCGCGCGTGATAGCCCGCAACGATTTGGGTTACATGATGAATTCCAAGAAGTATCATCAGTCGCGCGAGCTGACTAATCTTACTGCCGACATTGCATCGCTTTACGCTTCACGCATGCTCGATTCCATAGCCGCTCCCGGGCTGCCCCGCAAGGTGGATTTCGCTATGATTAACTCCGGCGGCATACGCCTGCCATTTCCGCAGGGCGAAGTGACCGAAGGTCAGGTACTGTCGGCCTTCCCCTTTTCCAACTACCTTGTGGTGGTGGAGATGAAGGGCAATAAACTGCGGAAGCTCATTGAGCAGGCGGTAAATCAGGGGGGCCAGGGCTTCAGCAAAGAGGTGGTGGCCTATGTCTACCCATCGGGCAAACCTACTGAGGTATGGATTGACGGTAAACCGCTTGACCCAGAGCGCAACTATTATATTGCCACTCTCGACTATCTTGCCGGCGGCGGCGATTACATGACGGAGTTCAAGAACGGCCGCGTGGTGGCCGAGGATTCGCGTGAGTTTTGCGCGCCGGTGATGGATTTCATCGTGACCTGTGGCAAAGAGGGGCGTTCGCTCCCCCGCGATGAGCGTCCGCGCGCAGGGCTTCTTGATGAACACGGCTACCTGATTGAAGAATGAAGCGTTGGCGGGCGATAGGTCTGTTGATGGTGGTGCTTGGCTTAGCTTGTTCGCGTGGTGGAGCGCCGGCACCTGATACGCCTGTTGCCGAGGCCGCGCCTGCCGATTCCATAGCTGTAGAGGCCGATTCGCTGCTGCGTACCCTCACGCTTGAGGAGAAGGTGGGGCAGCTCTTTATGCCTGCCGCGTTCACTGCCTCTGACCCTGCCACAGTGCGCCGGCTTACCCAATATGTGGCCGATGCCAGGATTGGCGGCATAGTTTTCCTGAAGGGTGACACCGCCTCGATGCATTCGCTCACCTCGCGCCTCGACCGCATATCGCGCATGCCGCTTATTTATGCCATCGATGCCGAATGGGGCTTGGGAATGAGGCTGGCCGACGCCGAATCATTTCCTCATAACAGCCGCCTGCAGGGGGCTTCGACCGAGCAGATGTATGATTATGGTCGGCGCGTGGGGCTTGATGCGCGCCGTTTAGGATTGAATATGGTGCTGGGGCCGGTGCTTGATGTGGCTCCTTCGCGAAATTCGGTGATGTATGACCGTTCATTTGGTGCCGACCCTGAGCGGGTGGCGAGCCTCGGCACCGCCTATTCGCGCGGACTGGAAAGCACCGGCGTAATGTCGGTGGCAAAGCATTTTCCCGGCCACGGAGCCACGCGCACCGATTCCCACAAGGCTCTCCCCGTGCTGTCAGCTTCGGCTGAAGAGCTGAAGCGCACGGACCTGTTGCCGTTTCGCGAGTACATCAGGAGCGGGCGTAATGACGGCGCCGGTTCCGGCATAATGGTGGGGCATGTGGCCGTCCCGGCGCTTACGGGCGACAATGTGCCGGCCTCGGTGTCGCCTGTTCTTCTTAGCGGCTTGCTGCGCAAGGAAATGGGCTTTGATGGCCTCGTGATGACCGATGCCATGAATATGGATGCCCTCTCGGGGTCCGACAGCCGCTATGTGCAGTGTCTGCTTGCGGGTGCCGACATCATATTGGTGCCTGCCGATACCCGCGTCGCTGAGCGGGAGGTGATGAAGGCCGTTAGGTCAGGGGTATTGAGTAGGGAGAAACTTGATAGCATCTGCCGCAGGATTCTCGTGCATAAACTCCGCTCACGCCGCCACGAGCAGCAATGAGGTGAGCAGAGAGCAGAGCAGCAGATTCATGGCGGTGAGGCCGAGCAGCGGATTGAGGGCGCTCCCTTTGCGGGTGCCGAGCCGGCGCCACAGAATCAGATGCAGAAAGAGATAGAGCAGCGGCACAGCCGGCGAAAACAGCGACACAGTGGCGCACCACACGGGCCACAGAAGTGCCATGGCCGCGAAGCCCGACAGCAGATAGACCGTGCGCATGGTGCCGCGTCCGAAGATTACCGCCGTGGTGTGTTTTCCGACCTCGCGGTCATCGTCGGCGTCACGGTAATTATTGACAATCAGTACATTTGAAGCCATGAGCCCTACGGCAATCGAGGCGGGGACTATCATCTCCGGCTCTTCCCAGCGGGCGCCGCAGCAGAGGAAAGCCGTGAGGCAGACGGGCACCAGTCCGAAGAAGATTATCACGGCTATGTCCCCGAGGCCATGATGCGAGAGGGGCCAGGGACCTGCGCTGTAGGCCAGCGCGAAGAGGGCTATCACAATGCCCGCCGGAATCAGCCACCACACACCGCTGAGCAGAACCATGACAATGCCTACAAGACAGGCCAGGCCGAGAGTGCCGAGCGTGGCGGCAAGCATGGCGCGGGGCGAAATATCGCCCTCGGTCACTCCGCGGCGAAACCCCTCGCGCCCCTTCTTGTCGAGGCCGGCGCGGAAATCGAAATACTCGTTGCCGAAGTTTGAGGCAATCTGAGCGAGCAGAGCGAAGAGCAGGCAGAGGACTCCCTGCAGATAATCGGTGCCGCCGGCGTGGCGACCTAAGGCAATTCCAAGAATGACGCCTGCCAAACTCACGGGGAGTGTGCGCAGACGCATGGCTTCAATCCAGGGATTCATCGGCGTGCTTTGAAAAAGTTTTGCATAATGGTGCGTGCTTCGTGGGCGAGAACGCCGGCAGTCACGGTAGCTTTGGGGTGGAGAGGAGTGCGCCCCCCCGGGGGGAGCAGAGTGGTGTAGCCCCGTTTGGAGTCGGGGGCGCCGTAGACAATGCGGGGAATCTGCGCCCAGCCTATGGCGCCGGCACACATCGGGCATGGCTCCACGGTGACGTAGAGCGTGCAGTCAGTGAGATACTTACCTCCGAGATATTCGGCGGCAGCGGTTATGGCCTGCATCTCGGCGTGGGCCGTGACATCATTGAGCCGCTCGGTGAGATTATGAGCGCGGGCTATGATGGTGCCGCGGTGGGTAATGACGGCGCCGATGGGCACTTCCCCCTGCTCGGCGGCAAGCATGGCTTCGTCGAGTGCCTGACGCATGAAGCGCTCATCAGTCTGTTCCGGAGTTTCGTAAAGCATTATTAAGTAAGTATCAAAAATTAAACGATATCAAATTCATAAGTAAGTGTCAAAAATTAAATCTGAACACTTACTGAGTAATTTGACGTACTTTGTCGGCAACCTCCTCCATGAGCCAGCGGGGTGTGGAGGTGGCACCGCAGATGCCTATGCTCGCGGCCCCTTCAAGCCATTCGGGGAGAATCTCGGAGGGTTCGGAGATAAAGTGTGAGGCCGGGTTGACTTCGCGGCATTGCTCAAACAGGGCCTGGCCGTTGCTGCTCTTTCGCCCTGACACAAAGAGGATTACCTGATGGGAGGCTGCAAACTCGCGTATGCGCGGCAGACGCCCGGAAACGCGGCGGCAGATAGTGTCGAAATACTTGAACTCGCCGCTGCTTTTTCGCCGCTTGATTTCCTCTATGACCGACTGAAAGCCTGACAGACTCTTGGTGGTCTGAGAGTAGAGGAGTATGTCGCGGTTGAGGTCAATCCCTTCAAGGTCGGCCACCCCCTGGACCACCACCGCTTCGCCGCCGGTCTGCCCCACGAGACCGTTGACCTCGGCGTGGCCCGGCTTGCCGTAGATGAGAATCAGCGGGGGAGAGGGGAGATGGCGCGAGGCATCGTAGGCGCTTTTTATGCGCTTCTGCAGCTGGAGCACCACCGGGCAGGTGGCGTCAATGATTTCTATGCCACGCTCGCGGGCAGTGGCGTAGGTGGAGGGGGGCTCGCCGTGGGCGCGCAGAAGCACCTTGCAGCCGCTGAGAGTCTTCAGGTCAGCGTGGGTGATGGTCTGCAGACCTTTCTTCACGAGGCGGTCCACCTCATTGCTGTTGTGCACAATATCTCCAAGACAATAGAGCCCACCCCTGCGGGCAAGCTCCTCCTCGGCCTTTCTTATGGCCGTCACCACCCCGAAGCAGAATCCGGAGTCGGCGTCAATCTCTATGTGGGGGGCGGTGTCACTCATCGGCAATACGGCGGAAAGTGTCGAGCAGCCAGGCTGACTGCTCCTCGCGGGTAAGATTGTCATTGTCAAGCACTAAGGCGTCGGGGGCTTGACGCAGGGGGCTCTCCTTGCGGTTGCGGTCAATCTCGTCGCGCTCCTGCACATTGGCCAGCACCTGCTCGTAGTCCACCTCGTCACCCTTGGCGCGGAGCTCATCGTAGCGGCGGCGTGCGCGCACCTCCGGCGAAGCGTTGACAAAAACCTTCATCTCTGCGGCCGGGAACACGGTGGTGCCTATGTCGCGCCCATCCATCACGATACCTTTTGCTTCGCCATACTGCTGCATCATGGCCGTGAGGGCGTGGCGCACCTCGGGCACTGCAGCGACGGGGCTGACATGGCTGCTCACCTCAAGAGAGCGGATTTCGCGCTCCACATCCTCGCCGTTGAGGAAAGTGTGGGACGCCGCAGCCTCGGGCACATAGCGGAATTCGATGCGAATGTCGGGGAGCGCAGCGCAGAGCGCGGCGGTGTCCACAGAGCCGTCGGGGCGGATGAAGCCGTGGCGCATGGCGTAGAGCGTGATGGCGCGATACATGGCGCCGGAGTCGATATAGGCGTAGCCCACAGCCGCCGCAAGCTGCTTGGCCATGGTGCTCTTGCCTGATGATGAGAAGCCGTCGATGGCTACTATTATTTTCTTCATTAGCGTCTGAGTAATTCCTTAAGGTTGGTTGAAATGTTGAGCATCACAGTGGAGCCCCCCTTGTGAGGCTGCGCGTAGCTCACTCCGAATGCGAATGATTTCACCTTCAGGCCGAGACCTGCCGAGAAGCCTGACAGGAAGTTGCGCTGATAGGTGGACATGTCGGTGCGTGTCTTGTAGTTATAGCCCAGCGCCACATAGAAATTATCGGAGGGCTGATACTGCAGACCGAAAATCAGGTGACGGAAGAGATTGGAGCCGAAGCCACTCTTGAGCTTATTCTCCTCCTGACCGGTGGCCTCATCAGTGGAGTGGTCGTAGTAGGGAAGCTTCCATTTATTAAGGTGCCAGGCGGTGATGGCCAGCATGAAGGGGGAGGAGCCGAGGCGTTGCATCCAGCCGAGCTGAATGTCGAAGGGCACACGGGTGTAGTCAGTGTCAAAGCGCTTGATTTGTCCCCCCATGTTTTTGAGAACGAGCGAGAGGGAGCAATCGCGGTCCGGGTCATAGTAATTGATGCCCACATCGGCGGCTAAGGCGAATGCGGAATATTGCTCGTAGGTGCTGACCACAGCTTTCAGATTTATGCCGCCACGCAGGCGCTCGGTGAAATCGTGGGAGTAGACACCGCTTATTACTATATCCTTCATGGAGAATTCGCCCAGGATGTTGCCTATCTCGTCGGTGGCAGTAGCTTTGCCATAGCCTAAGTATTGGAGTCCGGCCCCCCAGGCGCCATGCTCGCCTGCTGCCATGCCGTAGTGCACGCCGGCGAAATTGCTGTCGCCGAGCCAGTGCATGTAGTTGAAAGCCACCTGAGAGTCAATCTCGGGTCCGAGCAGCGCGGGGTTGGCACCGGCCAGAGTTACGTCATCGTCGATTATGGCAATGCCGCTCCCGCCCAGCGCATAGGCGTGAGATGAGTAGGGGTTCTCCAGGAAGCTGTAAGAGGAGGTGCCCCCCTGCGCTTTCAGCGTGGGGAGACAGAGAGCGATGGCTGCCAGCATGGTTGCGAAGCGCCATGATATATTCCTGATAAGTGTCATTAATTAATTAACGGAAGTTAGAGCCGCTTATTGTCATAGGTCTCGTGGGGTTAAATTACGTTAATCATTTGCATATATGCGGAAGTGCTTGTAAATTTGCGCTTGAAAAAGCTACCCCGATGCCCCAATAATCATGGCAAAGGGAGGTTATCCTCTGACCTGATCAATGCATCTATCTATTAGACATATTCTCTGGACCGCTCTACTTGTCACCCCTCTGCTCTCAGACAGTCAGACCTGCCGCATGCGTGTGCAGATTGATGCTGATGGCAATCGTGTGGAGTATCGCGAGGTTTACCAGTATGACTATGTCTGGGAAAAGCCCTCGTTTCCCGGCGGAGACGGCGAGCTGATGCATTTCATCAATAAGCACAGGCGCTATCCGAAAGCGGCATATAAAAGAGGTATTCAGGGGCGCGTGACCTGCGCGTTCATAGTGAACCGCGACGGCACGGTGTCAGATGTCCATGTGCTTCGTGGCGTAGAGTCCACCCTTGACCAGGAGGCTGTCAGGATTTTCCGCCTCATGCCCCCCTGGAATCCCGGGCGGCAGAATGGCCAGCCGGTGCCTGTAAGAGTGGTGCGCGCCGTCCCTTTCCGCAAATAGCAAGTTACAATTCTTTATAAAAAAAACGAAGAGGCTACCTCGGCTCTGTCGTGAAGACAAGGCGAGGCAGCCTCTGCTATTTTATGAATCTATGTTTAGAAGGAGAATTGGGCGAGAAGGCCTATGCGCTGAGAGTGCTTGTGTTCACCGGACACGTTGCGGCGCTGACCCCAGTCATATTCTATGCCGGTCTGAATACGCGGAGTGAGATTCCAGATCAGGTTGGCGGCGAGATACTGGCCAAGCTTGTATTCGTCGGGAGTCACGCCTGAGCGGGGGAGATAGCGGCTCTGGCTGTAAGTGACCGAGCTGAAGAGATTGGGCAGGAAGTTATACTGCACGCCCAGATACCAGCCGAGGGCGTAAGGCGCATAAAGCTCTCCGGGTTTGCCGGGGGCCTGCACGAGGTCATAGTTGCCTACACTCAGGTCGGCGCTCAGGCTTTCGTAGCCTGCACCGCCGTTGACAGCACCGTAGAGAGTGAGCTGCGGCAGCGGATGAGCGGTGGCCGACAGCTGCAGGCCCCAACCTATCTTGTTGTGGTTTTTAGCGGCGGCTATGTCGCGGTAAGAGAGGGTGCGGACAATGCCGGAGAGGCGCACATGCTCGCTGCGTCCCCAGGCATATTGCATGAAGGCTGCGAAGTCAGGCATCCAGTTGCTGAGGCTCTCTGTGCCACCGGCTGAGTTGTCAATCTGCGAAGCGGGGGTCTCGACGGAGGCGGCCACGGTCCAACGCTTTTTCATGGTGTGCATCCAGCGTACGAGCACTGATGTCTTCGAGAGCTTGTTGTTGGCACCGGAAGCGTCAATGGTAGGAGCTTCGGCGCTCGGGTCGGAGAAGGTGGACTGAGCGTAACCTATGGTCCAATCGTTGACTATTGCATAGGCTTTCTTAAGGTGGAAATCAGAGCCTTTATAACCGTTGAAATTGGCTTCGATGTAGAGCTGATATTGCCCTATGGCCTTATTGCGTCCGATTACGCGGAAGAAGAGGCAGGTGCCCGCCGGCGTGGTGCCGAATTTCTTTTGATTTGTGGGGTCCGGGGTCATAGGAATCAGGTAGGGGCTGAAACCGTTGGCCGGAATAGCGCCCCCCCAGTCATACCAACCGCGCATTCTCACGCATCCACCTATGCCCATAGCCAGCTGAGCATCCCTGCTCATGAAGAGGAAGTAGGGTGCGTCAGGGTCAGAAAAGTGGCGGAACTGGTCGTAGTAGAAATTATCTAGGATATTGCGCACGGAATCCAGATGAGACTGTGTCTGCTCCGGGCGCCCATCGATGTAGACTATCTTGTGGGAGGCCATCAATGAGTCTTGCTGGCTGTCGACAAGCGAAGTAGTGGGGAGGCCGGCGACAGGACTTTCTAATGCCGTGAGGGTAGACACACCACTCAGCAGAAGCGCCGAGAGTGCCCCTAATTTAAGTAGATGTTTTTGCATAGTAGAGATGGGATTAAGATATTGACGGTTACCACCAGGGGCGTGGTTCGTTCTTTAGTTGTGAAGCCTTGAGGGCGTTTGCGGCTCGTTCGTAGCAATCGCACAGCACGGCCCACTGTTCTGGTGTTCCGGCGTCTGAAAGCTTCACGTCGGCCGGGAGGGGCTTGCCGGGAGCTATTACAGTCACCCCTTGGGCGGGGAGATTTGATGCAGCGGTTATAGCCGAGAGGGTGGCGTCAGCGTTACGCACGATGCCGTGGGCTTGAGTAGTGGCTCCGTCGGGGGTGGAAACGAGCGGAAGGCCTGTGGCTGTGAATAGTGCCTCACTCCAGATTATGGCTTCCTGACCGGCTGACTGCATAAGCGTGGAGACGCCGACCTTCATTTCTTCAATTGCTGTGTTCTTCATAATGCTCAGTGTGTTTTTATAGTTAATTAACACAGCGGAGCATGATTTGTTCAGGTAGTTTTCAGAATCTCTTCAAATTTTACGGCGTCAGGCAGGTCGGCATAGCGTATTTTCAGCAGGCCGAAGGGTCGGCGCATGGTCAGCGTAAATTCATTGAGGCCGGCGCGGCAGCTTGAAATGTCGGCGAGGGGCACGCGTAGGGTGATTTCGCGCTTTACGGGGGCATCGTCGTCAGCCTCCTCATCGGGGGGCAGGAGAATGGTGTAGACTATGCGCAGCTCCCCGGGAAACAGTTCGGCGTGGTGCTCATGGATGCAGGGGATGCAGCGCGGGGACATGGCGTAGGCGAAGTAGAGGAAGCACATCAGTGCTGGGAGCACTATCGTGAGCAGCATGAAGGCCACTATCAGCAAGCGTATGTCAATCAGGACACCGCAAATCGTGAGCGCGAGCAGGGCGATGCCGAGCGCTATGAGGGGCACGCGGCATTTAAGCGATGCGAGCGCGAGGAGAAACTCGCGCTGAGTGAGGCGGCGCGAGGCGCTGACCATCAGCGGCGAGTCAGCGGTGGTAGTGCTCATAGGTTTCGAGGTTAAGTTTGCGAAGTGTTGTGAGGTAGCCGGTGCCGAGGCTGTTGACGAGCGCCGGCAGGCGTACGTAGCGCGCACGGTTGCCGTCGGGGGCGGAGAATACCTCCCGTTTGCGCTCCAGAGCGCGGTTGCAGAGGGGCGCTGTGCCATCTTTGTCAATCCCCTGCAACTCTGCCATTACTCCCGAAGGGTCGCAGCGCACCGGCGTGACCTCGGCGCAGGGGGGATAACCAAGCTTGGTCCACATCACGTAGTCCCGACCCTCGTGGCCGGTGGACTCCTCCACGGGCTCCACACCCTCGATCACGATGCTGGCCGAAGTGGTGTAGCGGGGGATGAAGTCCTGGTCTACAATCCATTCATCGGAGCCGGTGAGCATGTCGGCGCCATACAAATCATGATAGAATGAGCAGGAGAGTCCTTCGGTAAACAGCGCAGGAGTGATGGCGGATTGCTCCATGTGGGGGGTGAGCAGATGCCAGGCGTTGCGTTCGCGAATCTGACCGAAGCCTTCGCCGGGGCGCCCGGAGTGGGAATAGTTGGTGCGCACCAGCACGCCGCTCTCGGCATCCTCAAGATTGAAGCGCGTGAAGTTGTAATTACCGGTTTCGAAATAAGCTCCGTCGCCGCAGGCATCAATAACACCGAAGTTGGCCTCCACACCGAGGGGCTTGGGGAGTGAGGTGAGCAGCTCCTCAAAATCATTGACAGTGCGGCAATGCTTGAGGGCTAAGGTCATCAGCACCCCTTCGCGGTCCATCTCCTTTGCAGCCACCGAGTCGTCATTAAGGTTGTAAGAGGCAGTGTTCATCACCGCAAATCCGGCCTCATTCATTCCGGCCCAAGCTTCGGCGCAGTCGCGGTCAGAGGCGTTGAAGAGGGCTACGTAAGCCATCTCTCCGGACGCGGCAGGGATGTAGGCCACTTTGTTGTCGAGCTGCGAGGTGTCGCGGTTCTTCCAGAGCAGCGGGCGCCCCGAAGCCGAAGCTCGCGCACTCACTATGGCCGAGGTGCAGCCCGATGCTGCGCCGTGTGCCGAAGCGGCTAAGATGATGCAGAATGAAAGTTTGGTAAGATTCATGGTGCGAAGTTAGTAAATTTTTGCAAGACGGTTATGCATATAATGCAGTGCTGTAGGCATAAATCATTAATGTTAATTGATTTTAAAATTTATTAACAAAATAAGTTTGTAGAAAGTGGGGAGTTATATTACTTTTGTAGCAGAGAATCATAGTTGTCAGTGATTACTATGAACCTAGCATGTAAGAATTTATTTAGTTAAGCAAAGAGGCGGCACGGTGATTGCGAAATTTCCCTGTCGCTTTTTTCTTTTGCCGGAATTTTTGGGAGATTTGGGAGTTATGGGAGAGATGGGATTCTTAACTTAAAAACAAGGGGGAACAGGCTTTCACCTTATTCCCTCCTCGATGTCAGATTTCCGGTTATCGCAGGCTGTGGGTTTCAGTTGCCGGTGGGGCCGGTGCCTACGATTATCAGGTTTTTCATTCAGGGCCCGGTTACTTGATTACGCCGAGCTTCTTGCCTACCTTGATGAACGCGGCGATGGCGCGGTCCAGGTGTTCGCGTTCGTGGCCGGCGCTGAGCTGCACGCGGATGCGGGCCTGACCTTTCGGCACTACGGGATAGTAGAAACCGGTTACGTAGATGCCCTCTTTCTGCATCTCGGCGGCAAACTCTTGAGAGAGCTTGGCGTCGTAGAGCATCACGGCGCAGATGGCGCTCTGGGTGGGCTTGATGTCGAAGCCGGCTTCGAGCATCTTGGTGCGGAAGTATTCCACATTCTCCATCAGTTTGTCATGGAGCTTGTTGCTCTCGCCGAGCTTGCGGAACATTTCGATGCTGGCGCCTACGATGGCGGGGGCTACGGAGTTGGAGAACAGGTAGGGGCGTGAGCGCTGTCGCAGCATGTCGATGATCTCTTTGCGACCGGTGGTGAAACCGCCCATAGCGCCGCCGAAGCTCTTGCCGAGAGTGCCGGTGAAGATGTCGATGTCGCCGTAGCAGTCATACTTCTCAGCCACACCGTGGCCGGTGTCGCCCACCACGCCTGCAGAGTGGCTTTCGTCTACCATGACCAGAGCGTTATATTTCTTGGCGAGCTCCACGATTTTGTCCATGGGAGCCACGTTGCCGTCCATTGAGAAGACGCCGTCGGTGGCAATGAGGCGGAAACGCTGAGCCTGGGCCTCCTGCAGGCAGCGCTCCAGGTCCTCCATGTCGGCGTTGGCGTAGCGGTAGCGCTTCGCTTTGCAGAGGCGCACGCCGTCGATGATGGAAGCGTGGTTGAGGCTGTCGGAGATGATGGCATCCTCCTCGGTGAGCAGGGGCTCGAAGAGGCCGCCGTTGGCATCGAAGCAGGCAGCGTAGAGGATAGTGTCTTCAGTCTTGAAATAGTCTGAGATGGCTTTTTCCAGCTCCTTGTGCAGGTCCTGAGTGCCGCAGATGAAGCGCACGGAGCTCATGCCGTAGCCGCGCTTGTCCATAGCCTCCTTGGCTGCTCTGATCAGATCGGGGTCATCGCTGAGGCCCAGATAATTGTTGGCGCAGAAGTTGAGCACTTCGCCCTCGGCGCCCTTTACGGCTATGTCGGCCTTCTGAGGAGTGGTGATTACTCGCTCCTGCTTATATAATCCGGCATCGCGGATAGCATCTAACTCTTTCTGTAAGTGTGTTTTAAAATCTGTGTACATGAGTATGATGATTTAGGTTGAAATATTTTGGTCAAAGGTAATGATTAATTCCGAAAAAAACCTTAATTTTGCCTCAGAAAATTACCAAAATCTATTTACCGACACACAACCATCTTATGAAGAACGTACTCATCATAGGTGCAACCGGCCAAATCGGCACGGAGTTGACCATGAAGCTTCGCAGCGAGTATCCCGGTGGCAACATTGTAGCGGGCTACATACGCGGTGCCGAGCCTAAAGGGGAGCTGCTCGAAAGCGGTCCCAGCCATCTTGTAGACATCACTTGCCCCGAGCAGATTGCCGAGGCTGTAGATAAATATAAGGTAGACACCATCTATAACCTTGCCGCTCTGCTGAGCGCTGTGGCTGAAAGCAAGCCTCAGCTCGCCTGGAAGATAGGTCTGGGTGGTCTTTACAACACTCTGGAGGTGGCCCGCGAAAAGGGTTGCGCTGTGTTTACCCCCAGCTCCATCGGCTCATTCGGTCCCGACACTCCGCGCGACAATACTCCGCAGGACACTGTGCAGCGTCCCCGCACCATGTATGGTGTGACAAAAGTGAGCGGCGAGTTGCTTAGCGACTATTACGCCCATCGTTTTGGTGTGGACACCCGCTCAGTGCGTTTCCCCGGCCTCATCAGCTATGTGGCTCCTCCGGGTGGCGGCACCACTGACTATGCCGTAGACATCTACTACTCTGCCGTGAAGGGTGAGACCTTCAAGTGCCCCATCGCTGCCGGCACATTCATGGACATGATGTATATGCCCGACGCCCTGCGCGCTGCCATAGAGATTATGGAGGCTGACCCCGCGCGTCTGAAGCACCGCAACTCATTCAACATTGCGTCCATGAGCTTCGATCCCGAGATAATCTACAATAAGATTAAGGAATATGTGCCCGACTTCCGCATGGAATATGTGCCCGATCCGCTGCGTCAGGCCATAGCTGATTCATGGCCCAACAAGCTTGATGACAGCTGCGCCCGCGAGGAGTGGGACTGGAAGCCTGAGTTTGACCTCGACGGAATGACCCGCCACATGCTCGCCCACCTGCGCGAAAAGTTTGGAATCCCGGCACCGCAGGCTGAGCCGGCTATGGCATAAACCGATACTGCAACTCTCTAAGGGGGCTCCCCCTTTAACCGCATAATTTGGCCTTGATGCGCGAGCAGATTACTGCCGCCAGCATCAGGGCCATTGACATAGCCGGCAGGGAGAGGCGACACCAATCGTTCATGGCGCCGAGGATGGCGCATGCCGAGATTGCCGCGCTTGTGAGCCACAGTACCCAGAGCTGCATGGAACTCCGCCGCAGAATGAGCCACACGAGGGAGGCGCCCATGAGGAGCCAGTACCACAGCATCCTCATGGGAAAATATGGCGCAATGCGGGGTGGAACAGGCAGCACTGTATAGCTGCAGCAGGCGCGCCTGAATCTGACCGGCATGAGGCGCAGACATGCCCCGGGGTTCTCTTTGATGGCGGCGTTGACAGCATCAGAAACATCGGCCGGGGGTACACGCAGCGTAGCGAGCAGATACTCAGCTTCGTGGAAATCAACCCAGCCCTCGTCGGTGATAATTATGCTGTCGGCGCGTTCGTGGAGCATGGCCTGGAAGGCCGGATTACCGGTGTGATGCGGGCGGAGAATCTTCGTTTCGCGCACAAGATAATAATTGTTGACCGCGGCGACCACCGAGATGGTGCTGACGCCGCATTTGGCCTTGACCGCCCCCTTATAGCAGCTGATGGCTACCCCCAGCATGAGCAGGCAGCATAGAGCTGCCGCACAGCTTTTAAGCGCGCCCCGGCGGAACTTGAAGTACAGGGCTGCCCAGTAGATTATGTAGACCGGGATGAGGCAAATCATGGCCGGGCGGAGGAAGATGAGTATGAAAAGCCATGTGCCCGAAAGCAGCGCTGACGATATGCGCGGCGTGCGGCCGGCATCGCGAAGCATGCTCCACCCGAAGAAGACGACGAATGATTGCGCAAACGCCTCGGTATTAAGGATGAAGCAGAAAATGTAGAAGCCGGGAAAGAGAGCATAGATGGCAGTGGCTATGAGCGTAATCCATTGGTTCACCTTCAGGTTTCGGAGGGTGAGCATTAGGAAAAATGCCGAGAGCAGATAAACGCCACACTGCAGGATGACGATGCTACGGTTAAGCAATTCTGTCCCTGCAAGGCTCCTCACCAAAGCTATGATAAAGGGATAGACGGGGGTGCGAAGTGCGTCGATTTCCCCGGCCATCAGCCGGTAAGATGCGCGGATGTAAGAGGGCGTGTCGGCTGACTCAAACCCATCGGGCCGGTGGAGTATTCCCGCCGCAAACGCAGCGATGGCAAGTGTGAACAGGAGAGCGTAGCTTATGGCAGTGGCTTTCCTGAGGCGGAGGAAATCAGTTGCTTTCATAGATGCTGAGTTTGTGCGGGTCGCTTCGTAGGGTGTTGAGAATTACGCACAGCAGAATCAGCGCAGCTGGAAATCCGGGCATGTTGAGGCGATTCCATTCACTCATAGCTCCCACAATGGAGCAGGTGAAGACGGAAGCGCTGACCAACCAGAGCAGCCAAATGAAGATGGAGCCCTGCCGGCGGAGGAGCCACACAAAGGCTACCGCCATAAAGAACATGTAGCTATATATCCTGAAGGAGAGCGTGAAGTTTAGGTAGGCCCAGATTCCTACGTTTGGCAAAGGAAGCAAGTAGTAGCCGCTCGCATTCTTCATCCGCGTGGGGATGGTTCTGAGCATGGACACAAAGTTCTCGGCGAAGGCCGCATTTACCGCCTGCTCAAGGTCGGCGGCAGATATGTGCAGGTGGTCCATGAGGTAGGTTTGCTCCGCGTAGCCGAGTGTCTCCGGGGCGGTGTAGATGTCTGCGTCTTCATATTCACTCAGGAATTTCTTAAGGAGCGGATTGGCGGCATGCCGGGCCCTTATGGCATGGGTCTCGCGGGCCGTGCAGTAGTTATTTACGATCGACACGGAGGAGATGGTGTGAATACCGTAGTGGGAGGTCATGGCCTGCCGGTAGCTCACCAGTGAGAGGCCGATGACGAGGAGCCAGCCGGCTGCGATGGCCTTTGAAGCGCCCGAAAAATTCAGGTTTTTCCACCACAAGAAGCCCAGATAGATTATGTAGACCGGGAGCAGGCAGAGCATAGCCGGCTTCAAGAAGATAAGCAGCATCAGCCACAGCCCTGACGCAAGCCAGGAGCGGGCGCCCGGTGCCTCAGGGAAATCTCTGAGAAGTGCCCACAGCCAAAAGATTATGAAGGAGATGGTGAAGCTTTCTGTCAGTATGGTTATGCAGTAGAGGTTTATGCCGGAAAATATGCCGTAGACCGCGGTAGCCAGAAAGCAGAGCAACGGCCTGACTTTCAGACGGGTCAAGAGTCGCTGCAGGTAGATTATGGAGATGAAGAAGACCGTGCTCTGAGTGACAGCGAGTGTCATGGTCTGGTGCTCCACACCGAAGAGGGCGCGAAGGGCGGCAATAATCAGCGGAAGCACCGGCGTGCGGACCATGTCGGGCACTCCCTGCTCAACCTGGTAGGAGGCAGCTATGTAGGAAGCCGGGTCGGCAAACCAGGGGCCTACCGCGTAGATGAACCGGAAATTGAAGATGAGAAACAGAGCGGCCAGTAGGTACAGAGCCGCGTATGCAATTATTATAGGAGATTTTTTGAGCGCGGGGAGAGCTTCTGAGAGTTCAGTTATCTTTAATTTCATGATACTCCTGTTCGGTATTTACGTTCCACACATCGGATTTATCAGCCACGTTGCCCATCAAGATGCAGTCGGCAGCCTTTATGGCAGTGAGCATGGAGTGGTCCATATTGTTGTAGCGGTGCTGACCGTTGCGCCCTATGCAGAAGAGATTGGGAATGGTGGAGAGGAAATCCTTCACCTTGTCTAATTCGCGGTAGGAGCCGAAGTATGAGGGGTAAGCCTTTTTAACCTTGATTCTCGTGGCGTCAATCACGCTCGCCGCATCAATCAGGCCGATGGATTCCAGCTCGCGCTTGGCCATCTCTATGAAGTCGCTGTCGCTCATCTGCCAGAGTTCATCACCCTCGTTGCAGAAATATTCCAGCCCGAGCCAGACGCTGTTCTCAAAATCACGGACCATGTAGGGTGACCAATTGTTGAACACCTGGATGCGGCCGAGCCTTACCTCCTTTTCCTGCACATAAATCCATGTGTCGGGTATGCGGTTGCGGTAGGTGTTCAGCGTGGTGCCGTTGCTAATCTTCAATTCCGGCAGCAGCAGGCCTACGGTTATGAAGTCGCGGAAAGGGAGCTCCGTGGCTATGCGAAGCACCTCGTCAGGCACTTTGATGCCCCGGATGGCGCTGATGAGCTCATTGAGAGGCATGGAGGAGATGAACCAGTCGCACGGGTGGCTCACCTCGTTGCCTGAGGGGGGAGCGACAGTCACGCGCTGCACGCGGTTGTCGGGACCGACAAAGATTTCAGTGACAGTAGAATCCCGACTGATTACGGCGCCGTTGCGCTCGGCCTGCTCACCCATCAGTTCCCACATCTGGCCGGAGCCGGCCTTGGGGTAAAGGAATTCCTCAATGAGCGAAGTCTCAGTGGAACGACTGTTTTTGTGGCCGAGCTTTTTGCTCAGCATGTCTTTGAGCAAAGAGCTGATTGACAGTCCTTTCACTCGCTGTGCGCCCCACTCGGCCCCTAACTCCGAGGGGTGCTTGCCCCACACCTTGCGGGTGTAGTCTTCGAAGCACTGGCGATAGAGCGGCATGCCGAAACGGTTGATGTAGAAGTCTTCCAAAGTGACCTCCTTGCGGGGATGCAGACGCGCGGCCAGGAATCCCAGCCCGGTGGCGATGGTGCGTTTCAGGCCGAGAGCCCGGAGAGTGCGGAGGCTGAGCGAGAGGGGGTAATCGAAAAATCGGTGGAGCTGATAGATTCTCGACACCCGGCGCCGCTGCAGCATCACGTCGTCGGCACGCTGCGGGTCAGTGGCGGCATCGGCATCAGTCGCCGCAGGGGTGCCCGTGAGAATTTCATCTAAGGCAGGAGCTGACTGGCGGGGCATTATTTCACTCCAGATATCGTTGACAACCCGGCTTTTACTGAAAAACCGGTGCCCACCCAAATCGATCAGATTGCCTCGGTAGGCCACCGTGCGCGCAATGCCGCCGAGAGAGTCGGAAGCTTCGAAGAGCAGCGGCTTCACCTTACGGCTGCGCCGCGCCAACTCATAGGCCATAGTAAGCCCGGCCGGACCGCCACCTGCAATAATGGCTATTTCCGTATGTGAGGAATCGTTAGTCATAGGGATTTTCGCTACAAAGTTACAAAAAATTTGTAGTATTTCCTCATAACCTACTGAAGCAAATGAACTTCCAATGGGGTGAAATTCCGTGCCGACAATTTTTCGGAAATTTTTTGTGCAAATTAGTTAAAGGTGTATTCTATTCCCGGATATTCTGGAGTTGGAGCTCAGGTTACTTATGTGACTTGAATGATGCACCTTTGATTTTGAGAGAGCCGAATGACCGACTATCTACTACATTACCACCCTGAGTTTCCTCAATGCCGATCATATCGAGCATGCCGTCATACTGAACAAGACCACCGTCAGGCGTAATGATGTAGGTCTCACCCTCAACAAGAGGAATTGAATCAGTAGCCGCATATTCATTTTCTATAATTACATTCAGAGAATAGACACGCTTTCCATTGTCCGTTGGTTCTTCGAAGTTGTAGGTGAAATGGCTGGTCACGAACTTTGACCCATCGAGAGCATTAGCCGTGTTGATTCCCGTCAGCGTCATTGGAGTATCCTTGAAGATTGGATTTTCGTTGGCGGCATAGTAGTCAACAAAGTCGTGCATACCTTTCTTAACTTCGCTGGCATTATATCCATCTTCAGTAGCGTACTTGTTGCAGATTGAATCTACGACAACAAGGAAAGTCGGAGCCTCATGTTTTGGTGATTCCTGCTTCTTTGAGCAAGAGCTTAGTGCCATCACTACGAGCGCGATTGCAAAGATATTTCTTTTCATAATGTTATTTCGTATTTAGTTGTGATTCAAGTTGAAGAATTCTCTCGTTGATTGATGCGATGGTAGCGTTGCGGGCATCGATTACATCTTGGAGTGATTCGATGATATTATTTAGTTTGTTTATTCTCTCCAGTTCTTTTGATGATACTTCACCTTTTAGCATCTCCCCCTCGCCCCTTAGAAGCCATTCTGAGGATACTTCCGGAAAGGTATCTAATATTGCTATAATAGTTGAGAGGGAAAGCTCCCTCATACCATTCAACTGATTGTTCAGTGTATTTTGACGCAGCCCGCAAGAGAGGGCAAATGCTCTTGTTGAGAGCCCCAGATGCGCAATAAGGGACTTTATTCTTTGGACCATAATGTTAAAAAATCCTAAATGTGATTATCTTTCAGGGACAATACTTGTATATAATCTCAAATGAGATTAACTTTGCATCATCTTAATTCAAACGTCACAAAATTAGTGATTTTGAATGAGATTACCAAGTTTAGTCACACCTTATAATACCCCAATTATGAACTCAAATGAGTTAAGACTCCAGCAACTCCAAGCGCATCTCGACAAGCTGATAAGCATCCACGAGGTGTCTGTGAATAATAATTTCAGAGCGATGGAGAATTTCAATACTCCTATAGAAGACTTTTGTAAAGCCATCACGGCTCTCAACAAAGCATCTTTTGCTCTCAGCTATCTCCGTAGAGCTAAGTACCTTTCCGAGACGGCAGGCTTTAAGACCGCCGAGAATTTTGTCCGATACCACGAGTATCAACTCGAAGGTAAGAGTGTGCTTGAAGACATTCATAGCGTAGCACTCTGCTGCCTCATCTCAATTATCGAGACCGTCCTCGATAACAGCCCCGTATAGCCACCAAAGTCAAACCAACCATTGCGACGCTTGTCGCCGGGCAAAGGCCCGCATCGGGAGTGTAGATAATCTCAAACGGATAGAGGCTGGTTAACGAAAGCCAGTGGTTGCAGGTTCGAGTCCTGCCGCTCCCACCCCAAAGAAGAGTACCTTGACAAGACTGAATTTCTGCTGAGACTATCCGGCATGCCGGAAAAGTCAGCAATGAGTAGTTGCCGACAACGAAGCAGCGCCACGCACCGCAAGGAGACGCGCACTTTAAAATGGGTTGGTGCTACGATGAGATTTTCCTCCGTGCTTATGCCGAAAATGACGGAGGCGGGAAGAGTCGAGTCCACCCGTGGCAAATGGACTGCGTGATTAACAATTATATGGCTACGGCCTATTATATAAAATCCGGACTGTGTAGCTCAGTTGGTAGGGCCACGTGACGCTATGTCTCGTGTGTCGGCGGTTCGAGTCCGCTCACAGTTCCTAATCAATATTATAATTATGGAAACAAAAATAAATATCAATCTTAAAGACCAATCATTTGATTTGGAAATACGTGGTGCATCGTTAAACCACGTAAGTAACCTTTCGACCATAGGACAGGCTGTGGCCGATAACTTAAAAGCGAGCTTGGTATTACTTGGTGTAGAACCTAAAAAAGCAGATGAGGGAGTCAATCTTCTGCTTCAAGGAAAGTACGATATTCAATATATTTTGAAAGGATGTCTCGGAGAGATATAAATTCAGAATAAGACCCGCCATAACGCTCCCCAAGCTGTTCACTCATCTTCTTTACCTTTTCAAACAATGGTAACTGAGGCGAATCAGCGAAGAATAGAGTCTGAACATCAAGAAGCAATTCAGGATATTGTGTCACTATTTCATTTGGCGCATCATAATAATCAGGCCAACCTGATGTCCCTTTCTTAAGCTCAAAGGCATCAATTTTTGACTGCACATTGGACAACAGTTCATTTGCTCGATTAATATACTTACTCATTTCGTTTTATATTATGAAGTTATCAGAATTAGCAAAAAAGGTTGGATGTACAAAAACTCTCACCCTCCGCATATTAAAGATGCTAAGGGATGAAAGATTGGTTCGTCTTTCAGTTGAAAGACTAAAGCCGATACGTTCTTCAATTACGCAAAAAGGTGAGGTTCTTCTTGCCGCAACTTCTCAAACTCGGTGTAAAGGAAATCGATATAATTCTCTACGTCTGAGTTTAGGGTATCGAGTGTTATCTGCTCTGGCACAGCATCAAGTAAGTAGTCACGACAGAACGTAAAGTTATCTTCATGGGCTGAGTCATCAACCGGAAAACCAATTATATCCAGAGCGGTATCGGCGCATTGTTCTCCAAGATAATCTAATGCGTCAATGGATATTCCTAATTTTTCAAGGTCTTCATGCAATTTGCACGATTCAAAGTAAGAGCGTATGAGCTGTCTTACTATTTCACGTTGTGAATTAAATTTTGTCATAATCACTATTTTGTTATATGCAACTACAAAGTTAGTGATTTTTCGTGAATGGCGTAGCTTTTTAAGCGATAGTGGTTAATGCAGGGTCGTCGCCTGCCGCCATTCCTCATTAAATTTATTTCCTTATGAAACAGAAGATAAGAATTGCAACGCTCGGCATTACCGAGGAATTTCGCAAGATGAAGCTTGGCGAAGTAGTGCGCTTTCCTTGCGACAAGTACAAGTACAACTCAATTCGCTCTACACCCAGCACCTCTCTGGTAAATGAGATGATGGAGGGCAAGAGATGGAAGACTAAATTGAACTTCGAGGATAAATGCGTCGAAGTCACCCGAATTGCTTAATCCTATGGGAAAGTGCTTGATAAAATCACTAAATCCAGCGGAGATACAGTTGGAGAATATCTTTCAGGTAATGGAGCACTTCAACTTTAGCAAGGATATGGCTGCCGCCATCGTAGGAGGCCCTAAAAAACTTGAGGAGTTGATTGCTGCCGGGAAGATATACGCCAACAAAAGTACGAATGCTCAAAATAGCAAATGGAAATGCAATGCCGCCCAGGTGCTACGGCATTGCAGAAACATGCGCAAGTAGATAATCCACCCGGGCCCGTGAGGGTCTTTCTAGGCATAACCAAAATTGCCTTTATAGTGCCCGTGAGGGTCGTGGCATCAGCTTAATTCAAACCCCGATGGCCGAGCGGGTTATCTCGGCTAATTTGGAGGCGAAACAGTGAGGAAAATGCCACTCACGGAGCGAGCGCCCTTAGGGTCTGTAAGGTCTGGCACGCTCGCTCCTACCAATGGTTGTAGGGTCGTACCTGCCGCCTCCGCGTCATAAGTTTAATTTAGTTTTGTTTGGTCCTGACCGGATAGTCCGTGAGGATAGTCCGGTTTTTTCTTTCGGGCAGTTAGTATATGGAGAGTTCGGCAAGTTGGTTGCAACTGTTGACGTCAGCCCGGTAGCATACAAGTCCGCGCGGAAGTATGCCGGAGGTTCGATTCCTCCACTCTCCACAAGTTCAACAAGGTTTTATCTATCATTAACTACCGGACGGTCTGTGAAGATAGTCCGGTTTTATTACGGGCAGTTAGTGTAGTTGGCTGAAACACTGCGGAGGTGCACCGAAGCAGAGAGGTGGGTTCGACTCCCGCACTGCTCACACATCATCAAAAACATCATCGAATGGAAAAACCAACTTTCTCCAAGCGAATCAGTGCCGGCACGCGCGTCTATTACATAGATGTGCACATAGACCGTAAGGGTCAGCCGTACGTCGCTATATCTGAAATCCCAACCGACAAATCGCCCAACAAAAAGCAACGTCAGCGTATCTTCCTCCATAGGGAGAATATTGAGAAGTTCGCCAGGGCATTCGCCGAGGTTGCCACTCATATTAAAAATGACTCTAAAGGATGACGCGCTGGTATTATGCGGGCGGAGCTGCCCATATTGTGGTGCTCCAACGCAACTAGTTGAGGACTCGCAAATCTACGGGCGCTCCTACGGCGGTAAATGCTACCTCTGTGAGCCATGCGAGGCGTGGGTCGGGTGTCACAAAAATTCAGACAAAGCACTCGGAAGAGTCGCAAATAAAGAACTTCGGCAACTGAAGCATCAGGCACACGAGGCTTTCGATCCGATATGGAAAGAGGGCTATCTTCCCCGTTCTGCCGCTTATGAGATTTTGTCCATAGCGTTTGAGCTACCGAAGGAGCAAACCCACATAGGAATGTTCGATGAGGAGTTGTGCCGTAAAGTAATTGAGTTGTCAAATACGATTTATAAACACTACAAAAGCAATGGCTAAACAAAAAAAACGCGGCAAGTTTCTGCTTATAGAATGTACCGCCGGTGAGCTGATGAACGCAGTCGGCTCTGACATCTGCATCTGCGATTGGTGTGGAAAGACGCACCTCCCCTCAGACAAAGGGTGCTATATCGCAGTTCTGAATCATTGGTATTGCCAGGAGTGCTTTGAAGAGTGGGTTGAACGCGCTACTTGGTATGCCGAAGATGCCGATGTAGAGCGTAAGAATTTCGAGTTCTATGCACCCCGATTCGGTATCAATGTCAGTAAATGTTAAGGCGTTTAAATGGCGTTTAATCTGATTGCATAACTCGCTAAAAATGACTAACTTTACTGTATATCAGAAATAAAGATACACAAGTCAAACCAATTAAAACCACCTTTATATGGAAAAGGAAAAACAAACAAAAGTTGAGCGAAGCCAAGGGGCTAACGATACTCAACTGACAGCTGAGCAAGAAGCTCAGGCACGCGCAGAGCTGATTAAGGAGCACAACCTCCGCTTCTACACTGAAGGCTGTGAGGTCCCCGCGGATGCCCTGAAACCTATCAGGGCTGGCCGACTCAAAGGAATGTCGGATGTAAACCCGATGTGGCGCATGAAGCGTATGACCGAAATCTTCGGTCCTATAGGCTTCGGCTGGAAATACGAAATCGTAAAGCAGTGGACTGAGGCCTATGGAAACGAGGTTAAATGTTTCTGCATTGTCAATCTCTACGTCCGAGACCCTGAGACAAAAGAATGGAGTGAGCCTATTCCCGGCAGCGGCGGCTCTGCCATCGTATCAATGGAGAGCAAAGGTGCTTATGTGAATGATGAGGGCTACAAGATGGCTCTCACCGATGCACTCTCTATCGCCATGAAGCCCCTCGGAATCGGCGGCAATATTTGGTATGGCCCCAAGGCCACCGGCCACAACGAGAGTAAATATGAAACCTACACTCAGGCAAATCAGGCTCAGCAGAGCGGCCAACCGCAAGGAGCAGCCGCGGTTGCTTTCACCGGCGCCCAGCTCAACCAAGCCATTCAGGAGATGAACGCCGCCACCACCGAGGAACAATTCACTGCAATTTGGGATAAGTGGGCGAAAGCCTCCCCGGCAATGGCGCAGCAGGGAACTGAGTTCTACAAGGCTGCATGTGCAAAAATTAATGCAATCAAAAATCCTGCCGCTCAATGATACAATTCAAGCAATCACCGGTTTGCTTCGATGAAGATAGTCACACCTATCACCTCGGAGATAAGCGATTGCTCGGCATTACCGGTCTCATACACTCAATTCTCGGATTGGGTGTATATCCGGATGCCAGCGAGCATGTCAAGGACTTCATCATCCCCCGAGCAGGAAGCCGCGGCACCGCAGTGCACCATGCTATTCAGATGTACGACCAACTTGGAATTAAGCAGGCCACGCAAATCGTTCACACATGCTATGGGTGTGAAGAGCGGGACAACCTCCATTTAGTCAACGAGGAATGGGATGTTTCAGCTGAGTTGGAGGCTTACATGGAAAACCCAGACTCGGATGCCCCCCTGAGCCAGGTCGGTTTGACCCCTGCAGCCAAAATTGAACTGACCCTTTTGCCCAATATAAGAATGACCCCTGTTGACGAAATGTCAGCATGG
>JAAVFJ010000054.1 GCA_014800845.1 Bacteroidales bacterium
ATGGCCGTTGTTACGATTTTTTGACTTACAAGAAATTTCAAAGACTCCAAGCTCAACTTAGGACTTTGAGCGAAGGAAATATCATGTCCTCGGCGACTCACTCGGACCTCTTCTAAGGCTGCGCAATTTTGGAAAGTTGCACGCCCCTGGTCATTACAGGAGAACGCACCCTCAATCTTTCTAAGCTTAGAACAGTTTGCAAAGGTTTCAACCATAGAAATGTAAGGTATCGGAGACTGCTTGATTACTACGACTTCAAGATTTGAGGCGTTGGCAGCTAAACTCGCAGTAGAATTATAGTTGATCATCAGCAGCGGGAAGGCTGTGCGGCAAGGATATTTGTAGAGTACCGGGTCACCATTCCCAACACAACCGAGATGAGCCGTTAGACGGTAAATGTCCAACGCCTCCGTGTAGGTCAAATCGACAATGCCGTTAAGCTCAAAGAAGCCCGTCTCAGGGTTGTAGCGTCCGTAGGTTCCGGCAGCTTCATTCCACTGCTCTATGAATAGGCGCGGTGGCTCTATCCATGCCGCATCCAGCGCCTCGAGCTTGGCTTTCTCTGCGGCTGTTACCTCCATGAAGTCCTCGGGGTGCTCGCCGGCGGCCAACGTCTTCCTCGTATAAAATTTGTGGAAATTCGTGGGGCGGCATATTGTAAAATACCCCCCTGAATCCGATACAAAGAGAGTTGTTTTATTGTTTATGATTTCAGTTTGCAACATAGCTATTTAGACAGTGGTAGCGAATGTTATGTTTTTGTTATAGGCGCGCTCTCCGAGTTCCACCCAGCGGGCGAGCTCTGCGGCTGACAAAGCCCCGGCTGCCTCGTTGTAGCCATCGCCTATAAGTTTTGCGAAGACATCCACATGAACTGTAATGGTGATGGCTTTCGTGTTAGTGGCATTGTCCACGAGATGGGCGATGGTGTCGTAACTCAGCTTCGGAGACCACCGGAGATTCATGTCATTGCTGACGTTGTTAATGCGAAACTCCTGAAGCTCGTAGCACTCATCGAAAGTTGCGGTGAATGAGCCGTTGAAAGTGATGGTGCCAAGGATTTCCCTCAGTTTCCAACAGCGATGAAAAGCCGCAGTGAGTGACGTTGGCCATCCTCCATTGAGCCTAATTACCTCTATCTTTCCACACCCAAAGAATGAGTTAAAGTAAGTTGGGTTTGAATAATGCGTAGGCCGGAAGTTTGTGCGTACCTGAGCGCCGGCGATGATATAATTTGTAAGATTGTTGTTATAACCGAAATTCTGCGCGTTGCGACCAGCGGTCATGATAAAGGCGTCCATAGCCTCAGCGTACGTTAACCATAGCCCATTGAGCAGAAACGGATGCTGAGCGTCAGGGGCGTTCTCAGGGTCATACTTGCCATCGGCTCCCGCCGCATGATTAAACAGGGCTATGAAAGATCGCATGCCGGCTTCCTCCGTCAACACGGCAGTATTTCCGCTAATCTCTATATCGGCAGAGTCTCCGAGCGTCTGAACGCGCACAACCTCATACTGCGGATAGTTGGATTCCACCCCTAAGGCTCGGAAGCGTACGAACCCATAAGGGTGCGAGGTGCACTCGTAAAGGACCCCGGGCACCGGCTCGTAACCGATCACGCCGAAGCTCATGCCAACCTCCCCGGCGTCCACCCAGTTTGCGTAATACTTGTACTCAACGGACGCCTCCAGGTCTCCGTGGTCAACGCCCAGGCCCGGGTCAAAGATGCCGCCCCCCTCGCTGGCCTCATCAGCCAACGGCGAAAGTCCGGCGTTGGGACTGACACGAAGAGCAAAAATGCCGAGGGGCCGCAGGAAAACCACGTCACATCCCGCATCAGTGCTTGTATGCTCAGAGGACATTGTGTAGAAATTCTTGTCAGCGACGTCCTTAATTGCGGAAGTGACTATGCCGGAGAAACGCAGTGTGCCGGCACCGGTGTAACTGCCGTAAGCAAGCGTGTTCAGGGTTTCCACTTTTCCATAAAGCGACTCCACATCCATGCGGACAACTTCAATTCTTTTCTGGGATTCCCTGACATTAGAGGACAAAGCGTTGCCCTCACTGGCATCATATTTTTTATTAAGCGTATCGGTCAGCCCGGAGACCTCCGACATCTCAACTTTTTCCTGCTTGTGACGGAAACTATCCAGCCAGTCTGCAAACTGGCTCTCCGTTGGAAACATCCCACGGCGAAACCACGCTTTTAATTGTGCTATTGTTCTAATTGCCATTATTTCACTTGTTTTAATTTATTTTGCCCGCATAATGTACGCAAGCACGTAATAAGGGGGGCGGTTTTCATGAGTCGCACAGGCGCCGGCGGTTTCAGTCGAATGCTTTATCCACTGGATATTGTCGCGCTTATCACCATCTGTTTGGCTGCGCCTCGGATTTCCGCTAACGCTGTCAAAGCCCACCTCTAAGCTCTCACCGTCTACAGTCCAGGTACCGGCGCTACATTCACCGCTGCCGTGCGGAATAGTCGTGTAATCCTTAACCGCGTGCGCGTGGCTCGGCAATTGCTCCCCTGTCAGCGCCACAGACTTATGGCCACCCGCGGCCCCATTAGTCCGGTAGTCGTTGTCGCTGTCATGCTGTCCGACCACAAAACGCCCGCGCAAGTCCGGCACTCTGAAAAATCCCTCGCGTGTGGAATACTTCACGCCGCTTGCACTCATCGCTGTGTTAAACGTAGCCCCGAGGGCATCGTAAAGCTCCGGAAATTCGGTGGCCCTCAGCTCCTGACCGTTGCAAAGCAAATAGTCCTCGGGCACAGTCACACCGGCCCACATCTGAACGATACCCAGCGGCGCCGGCTGAACGGCCGCCAGCTCATTACGGAGCTCCTGGTTCTCGTCCATCAGCTCCTTTATGCTCTTTATGTCTGTGAAGTCCTCCCACACATAGTTTTCCTCACCTATGCCGGGGGCAACGCTTCGGCGCGTGTACGCCTTGGGATAGTCGGTATTATTAGCGCTTACCGGGAGAGCCTCCTGCTTCACGTACATGCCGCTCGTGGTGGATCCCCCCTCCCAGGGCAAAATCTCACCCTCAGGGCTGTTCCTGGTTCTTAAGAACACATAACCCGCGGCCCTGCGTGTTCCATCACTGTTCGGCTCGCAACCCCACAGCACCACACGGTCGCCGGCAACATTGCCCGCGAGGGCTGCAAGCGCCGCCAGATTTTGCAAATAGTCCAGAGTCTCGCAGTCCAAGGGAAAATCCTTGTTAGCCTGATTCAAAAAATTGCCTGTTATCTTATCCATTGTCATTTATAATTTATGGCATAGCGCTTGCTCGCCAGTTTATACATGTTCACGACTGCCCGCAGCCTCGTTTCCGTCTCAGCCGTCCGCAGTTCCTCCGGCACCGTCACCCAGAAGTCGTAACCGCTCGTACCGCTGAAACCCTCCCGGTGTATGCTCACCGCCCCTGTTCCGCGTTTCGGTACCATAATCCAGCACCCTGCCTCTCGCTGCCATGCGGTTGAGGCCTCCAGGCTCTCCATGCTGTCTGGGTCCTCTATGGCTATGCGCCGGAGTTCAGGGTCAAACTCATCATTTAGAACACCCCGCAGCTTACACACCTGCCCGTTATGACTAAGCCGGTAGCTCGTAGTGTTTCTGTATGCCCGCAACTCCTGCAGCAGACGCCCCAGAGGCGTGACACCGGCAAATATCAGAGCGCCAACCAATGGCCGACGCAGCCATGAGGGAAGCGTCAGCAGGGCCAGCCGCTTTATGTTTACGTTAAATATGCCGTTACCCTTGCTCATCATACGCTTTCATATTTACCTGGATTGACCCGGGAGTGAAATATCCGGCCACTGGCGTAAGCCTGGCATTGATCTGAGTGAGAGTGCTCTCATTGGCAGCCAGCGCACTGCTCCCGCGCAATTCAACAATCTTGACACCCTCAACCTCTTGCAGACGGTCAACAAGGTCCATGTTAGTATATTCGCCATTAAAAGGCAAATTCTCGATATAATCCCGGATAGCCGCTTCACACGCTCTCTGAACATTGCCCGGCTGCAACAGCGCGTTGTAATACACATCCACCGTGCAGTTAAAAGTGTCAGCCTCCATGTTCACCAGAGCAACACGCACGCCCGCATCCTTTATCTCGCTTATATACGCCTTCAGCTGCCTCTCATATTCCGCGCTCAGAGGGCGGCGCTTCCCGCCGCTCTCCCCGGCAACCTTGATCGTCAGCAAGCTCGCATCCCGGCTCTCCGTAGCCACGGCATGTTTGACCACACGGGAAGCCGTGACCTCGCTTTCGCTCATATCCTCCGTGTCGTATGTGTCGCTGTCCGCTTCCAGCTCTTTATCCGCCATAAACGCCAGGACCTTGTCACGATACCACTTAGGACGGTGTGCAACAAGTTGCTCAAGCTCGGCCGTCACTTCCTCTTTATGCCTACTTATAAGCTGCTCCACAGTCCAGGCACCGACGGCCCAAACGTATAGCAAAATGTTTTCCACGCTCGCCGCGCCGAACCAATCGCCAAACATCGCACCCGGTTCAAACCCATAGCGCTCCGCTGCCAACTCATTGCGCATAAACTCGCGCGCTATCTCATTCTTTATGTCGTTTATACTTCTTGCCATTGCTGTAATCCTTTTTAGCTAACTTCAAAATCTATCTCTATACCCATAAAACCAATGCCGCCGTAAGGACAAGCAGCCATATCGTCATCGCTCGCCTCCGTGGCCGGCTCTACATTCTGCACCCGGTAGATTTCCACTGTCCGGGGATCTCCCCCCACCAGCGGTTCCGGAACAGTCAGCTCCTGCCCGTCCGCGAGCCTTTCGGTCACACTGATATTATTGGCAGCAGCCAGCGCCATTGCCGTTTCTATGTGGCCCCCCTTAGCTATTGCCAGATCAAGCACAGTTTGCCTATCCTTTGCTCTCGTTTTCATCGCTCTATAGTTATTGTTCCGTCACTCTCCAGACTTACGCGCTCACATTCCACACCGCAGCCGCGCAACATCTGCCGGACACTTCCGGCCCACATCACGTCATGCGTGCCCCCCTGCATACGTCCGGCCTCACCGCCTAACAGAGGGTGTTCCTTAATTTCTCCACGCATGGCGACTATTACAGCCTCCGCCGTCTGGCCCTCACTGTCACCGGTCAAAATCCCCCCGCGCCCTACGAGAAGATCGCCCGTCTCCTGATTAATCAGTATGCCCGTCATGTCTCTTAGCTCATTTTTGGTTGTTCATATTCCTTGCTGAAAATTTCATAATCCTCATCGCTCACCGCACTTATGCTTACAGCCTGATAATTGGCCTCTGTCATCTGCTCCAGCGAATAACTCCGGATTACGAGGCGACCAATATTCAGAGCATCTAAAAACTCACTGTGAACCCTGAGGGCCTCTTTCGTCTCCAGCAGTTTGCGAAGCGTCCGGAGCTCATCGCTCGGCCACTCGTCCACTATCTCTCCGTTGCCATTCAGCTTCTGCAAGCCTACCACGATATTCACAGCCCAGTCTCCGGCGTTAATATACTCTTTGACTGTGCCGTCTCGCCCCGTTAGCGCGGTGCTGACAATATTGTTCTCCCGGCTCGCGGCAGCCACTGCATCTGCAAATGTCAAACCCTCGCCGGTCTCGCGCTCCAGTCTCAGGGGGCAAAGCACCCACCGGCCCTCCCAATAGTCTATGTCGGTTATGGGCACGCCGGTTATACTGGCCGTCATTGTCTCGCGTTCCGGGCTACCCCCAAAATCCTTGAACCGGATCAAGTGTTTCGCAAGGTGCTGTGTCCAGCTTGCGGCCGCAAAATCTATACTTATAGGCAGTTTCTTTCCGCCTAAACTCGGTTGTGGAATTAAACTCATGAGGTTGTAAGTTCAGTGTCGTTAAGCGCCCCCATAAGGGTCTCTAAGATAACAGCCTTTACCTTTTCGGCAGATTCGCCAACGCTGGCGCTGTGTATCTCGAAACGCTCTACGAGTTTATCTATATTGATTGTTATATTTCTAATTTTGCCTCCGCCGTCACCTCCGGAACCGCCGCCCGAACCACCACCGGACCCAGCGCCTTTGCCACCTTTACCGGCTGCGCTCAATGTGCTGCCGGTGGGATTGACTTCCGGAATTGATACACTTGGCAGGGCTGCACCGCTGGAGTTGGGGGTTGGTTGTTTGCCTTTTTTATTCTCAGCTGCCTGCTTTTTGGCTGATTCTGCCATTTCAGCATCGTAGGCCTCATTAAATGCCTGGCCTATTTGTTTGCCAAAATCGCTGTAAGTTGACTTTAACCGATTGAGTGCCGCACTAATTCCCGAGGCGTCCAATTTGAAAGCGGCTTTTATCAAGTCGCCAATGGCTCCAAAGGTGTTTTTTGCAAGCTCACCTATTCCCTTAAAACATGCTTTGAAAGCAGCCCAAAGGCCTTTTAACACGGCTCGGAATTTAGCCGACGTGTTCCAGAAGTAGGTGCCTATCGCTATAAGGGCGGCAATTGCTGCCGCTATCCAGCCTACAATCGGAATGCTGCTAATTGCCACCGAAACGGCGCGACAGGCTGTCGTAGCAGTTGTGGCAAATACTCCGAATGAGGTTGAGGCTATCCCGGAGAATGTCGCCGAAGCGGTACCACCGGTAACAAATGACAGTACCAGCGCGCCCAAACCTTTGAGGGCGTTGAATATGCCGACGGTTGCGAAACGAAGTACAGCGAGCGTGGCTTGCAGTATATTCGCAGTGAAGCCGCCACTCGCTACTATACCAGCAGACAAAGTCTGGTTATACATGACAAGCCCGACGGTAGCGGAACGCAGCCAGCCAGCCCAGTTTAACCGGATTATTGAAAGTACTCCTCTACCAAACAATGTCAGCAGCGGCAACAACTGAGCGATAGGCACAGCAATATTTGCCAAAGAACCGGCCCAGAGTGTCAGGTCGCCAGTGGCTTGAAAAAGTGATATTTTCAGATCCTCAATTTTCTGATTAACTCTCGCCTGTCTCTCGGCGTAACTATCCATGACAATAGCCGCCTGCTCGGTCGCGCTATTTGTGCCGGTTACGGCCTCGGTAAAGCCTTGTAGTTGGTCGGTACCCTGAATGAGTGCTCTGGCTGCGTTGGCGTTCTCAACACCGAAAAATTTTGACAGGAGGGCACTGTCATTTAGCAAGGGTTTTAACATCTCGAGCCGCTCTTGCAGGCTCTTGGAATTATCGCCCAATGCTATCACGTCAATGCCTGCGGCCTCCAGTTCCTCGCGTGCCGCCTTTTCAATAAATCGGCCCTTGCTGAGCTGACCCAATACGTTGCGGAGGGCAACGCCGCCCTCGCTCGCCTTTTTGCCGGCTTTGTCAAGCACCTGGATTGCGGCGTTTGTTTCCTCAAAGCTCACGTTAGCTGCTTTGGCCGCCATGCCGCACTGGGTCAATGCCGCGCTGATTGCCGGAAGCTCTGCCGATCCAGCCTGACCGGCCGCCGCCATTACGTTCATCATGTGCGCCATTTCCTCACTGGCAGCGATCGGGTCCTCCAGGCTTACGCCGTACTGGTTCATCGCCGTTGTGAGAACCTGAGCGGCTGCCACACCATCGCCACCCATCAGCTTACTGGTTGTCTGGATGCAGTCGCCCATTGCGCTGAGGGCTTCCGGATATTTACCCAGCTCCGGACTCAGCTGTGAGAGCAGTAGCTTGTAACCCTCGACGGCAACAGCCGCGTCGGTGCCGAATGTCTTTGCACTCTGCCGGGCAAATGTCTCAATCTGTTTCAGTCCCTCGCCGGTAACACCGGCAACAGCACTCAGATCGTGCATCTGGCTGTCCAGCTTAACCCCTGCGGCGCTAACCTGGTTTATGCCGTCGGCTATACTTTGGGTTACGTTTTTGAAATAATCAAAAGAACCCAACACGGCCACAACCTTTTGTATCTTTTCGGTTGAACCTCTAAGCGCCCCGGTAAAGCTCCCCGTTGCGTCCGTCATCCCGGTAATATTCTGTATGAAATTACCGCTAAGGTTAAAAACGTAGTCAATTACGTTGGCCATATCAGATTTTTTTGTTATTTTTGTGGAAAATTCAACAAGTAACAATTATGAGCAACTTCCTGCATACACTTTTTGTTATTTTCGCCAATGTAATTGGCTGGGGTATGCTCATTGCTGGCGTTGTCGGTTTCCTCTCTTTTATCGGGTTTATGATTCTCGGCAAAGGCAAAGGCTCTAACCCTCACAACCCCGGCTCCGGTTCCGGTATGCCCTGGGGCTAACTCTTCCCATCACCAAACAGCGACGCGATAAGCTCCGCTCGGTTACGGTTCCGCCATCTCTCCAGCCAGATAGCCTCACAATAGAGCCGCGCCCATTCCTCCTCTGTCTCTATCTTATCAGTATCAACATTTAGGTTAGCTCGGATTAGGGCGCACCCTTTGGCGAAGCCGTCCTCATCGTCAGACTCCGCCAACGTGTGCGCCTCTACAAGTTTTTTATCAGACCACGAAAACCGTTGAGCACCTGCCCCAACTGCGTTTGCACAGCCATGAAGAGCAGCGCATCGGTGCGCAGTTCCTCGCTGCCGCCAAGCCAACAGTTGTTAAACATCACTTTGCCAGCCTCTACTTCATCAGTCTTGGCGACTTTCGTAACCGCCTTAATGGTTTCAAATGTCGGGCGCTTGAAATAGCCTATATGCACTTCGTCTCCGTCCTGCACTTCTACCGCGAAGCTCTTGCGGTGCTGCTGCTTCCACGCTTCTACCTGTGCCTCACTCACTCCGCCGTTAAAGATTGCGGGGGTCTGCTTTCCTGTTTCCATGTCTTTTAATAGGGTGTTAAATAGGTTTTAAATAATGTTTAATCGGGAGTTATAGTGGCCGTTAAAGTGTTCAGCCCTTAACGGCCATTTTGATAGGTTCCGGGGCGCGATTATGCCGCTTTGCCCCATTCGATATGTGAGGGAACGAGTGGAAGTTCTACCTCCTGTCCGGTATCTCCCTCTTTCCATTTACGGACGTTCTCTGATATATGGCAATTTCGGATCTTGTCAGTTACCACAATACCATTTTCAGGCAGATAGCTGACCTGGACCTCAATTACCGGGAGGTCTTGCAGTCGTCCGTTGGCGCTTTGCGCCTGGAGTGCCACAACTTCCTCCTGATAGAGTATCAGCTTCGCCGTCGGCGTTATGCGTCCTTTCGCACGTCCAACCGGATAGCGTCCGGCTCCATACTTGTTTACAATGTCCTGAGCGTCGCCATACTCTATGCCGGTGATTCCCGTTACAGGCACACCGCCGACAAGCACAACAATGTCAGCCCACGAAACAAGCATACCATTTACCAGGGGCACACCGTTTTTAAATTCTACTTTCATAGCCTTGCAGTTTGTGTTAGGTTATACGGATTTCACAAACCCGATTTTAATTCTCACGTGCCGCATCACAGGAACTGCCACGTTCTTGATCACAAATTCTACCGTGCTCGTGCTGGCGACGTCCTGCGCCGGGTCAATCTCGACTTTATAGCCGCTCAGCTCCCCGTCACGCTCCATAGCCTCCAGCGCCTGGTTAGCCACTGTTTCCAGGTGCGCCACCGTATAGCTCGCAAGCTGACCGGTGGACGGGTCCACATAAACGTTGCCGCCGAGCTCCGGCTTCACATAAGTGCGTATGCCGCGCACGGCTTTGTCCATCGCGCGCACGCTCTCAATGGCCGCGTAGTCGCTTATGCCGGAATCCATCGTGTGGCTGTCGTTCATATAGCTGCCGGCTTGTCCCGTATGGGTTACAAAGAAAAGGTAACGCCCGGTGCTGTCCAGGGTCTCGAGCAGGGCTTTGTCAACATCACGCACCAGAGTGCCGTCACCGAAAGCCGGGAGGCTCACGCCCGTGGGAAATTCTTTGATCCAGGCAATGCACTGGTGAACCTTTGCACGGCTCAGCAAGCCCATGACCACACCCAGACCGGTGACGCTCGCTTTTTCAGTGTTGTTTTCGTCCTGATACAGCTCAGCAGCTGTGCCGCTTCCACCCTGTCCTATTGATACACTAACACGGCACTTATTTTCACCGGCAAGATTAACAGGCAACTGCTGGACTGATTCCACTTTCGGTGCATACACGATTGACAGTTCCGCCTCTTCTGCTGCCAGCGCGTCCCCAATGCCTTGCAGGGCGGTGAGGTCGTCGGCATTCAGGGGGGTGTCACCGCACCATACGCCAATCTGGCGAATACGCCCCTCAGCGAAGTTCTGCACGGTCTTAATTTCGGTGAATGTCTGCTGCCCCTTGGGCTTCTCAAAAATTGCCACGTACAGGCTGACAGCCGGATTAAGTCGGAAAATCTCGCTGAGGTTGTAATGAAGCACCCGCACGCCCCAGCTTGCGGCGTCGTCAGTGATGCCGGCTGCCTCGGCGGCGTCTATGGTACTGAGCACCTGCACGCGCTCGGCCTTGAACGATGCCGGAATGTCAGCAGCGGCCAGATACGCCACAAAGCCGGTCACATGGTCCTCACCGGGCAGAGACTTGGGGACGTTCCCGTTCTGCCTCTGGATTGTTAGACTGGTTGCCATTATGCTTCAACTTTTAAGGGTTCTGTCGAATGTACCAGGCTCTTGCTATGGTTCCGGGCGTCGTTCTCCTGAGGGAAGCACTGGCCGTCGGCTGTTACCCATACCTCCGGGAGCCCGTGGCGTTTGCACGCTGCTTTACCTACGGCGTGGAGCGCACCGGCTCCATTGCTCCCCTGTGATTGAGTCTTTGCCGGCTTCCTGCCTTTGGACAGCTTTTGCGCGGGAGCTGGGGCAATAGTTGCCGCCAGTGCTACTTCCTCCGCTGTGGAGGCATCGGAATTTATAGTCTCGGTCACTGCCGCCATATTTTCCGCAACCGCTTCCGCTGCGGTCTTATCTTTGGTTTCGTTGCTCATGTTGTTTTGCGTTTTTTGAATTTATAAACTATCCACCCGGCTACCGCCAGGATCATTATTCCCACCGCCCATGCTGCACCCTGTTTCAGGCGCGCCCACAGGCTCGGCGCTTTGGTTGCCGTGACCGTCACCTCGTCAAGCGTGCTCCCATCAATGGTCTGCTCCGCTTCTGCTGTGGTCTCGGTCTTATCCTCAGCGCTCATGGTGGCCGTTTCGTTGCTTTGGCTTTCCTCGCCATGCTTCTGCCGGATTCTGGCTTTTAATGGCCTTTGCCCGGTCTCAGGGTCGGGCGGCTTCTCGGTGTCGTAGACCTCAATCTCAGTCTCCGTTACCCCCCGGCTCTCGGTCTCTCGCGTTAGGGTCGCCTCTTGCTTTCCCTCGCTCCGGCTTTCGCTTTGGGCGCTGGCCGTCACATGTTCCGCAGTCTCCGTCCGGCTCTGTTCCGCAACCTTGCGATGGGAGTAGCAGCTCGAATTTGACAGGGCAGCGGTCAATATGAGGACAACCCCAAATGCGCTCAAGAGCTTTGTTGAGCCTTTGCACATCATTGCGTAAGTTTGTTATTTCTGATTTGAGCGGCGGAACAATACTCTCCATGAGTATGTCCGCAGCCTTTCGCACGTTCTCCAGCTCCTGGCTCTTGACCGCCTCGAGCTTCTCTTTCATCTCAGCCCGTAGCTTGTCAAGTTCCAGCCGGTATTTGTCGCGCTCCAGCTTGCGGCCAATCCATGTCCCTAACGGGGTAGCTACCGCCGCCACAAGCGCCGACACTATGATTGTAATTATTTCGCCGCTCATTCATGTGGTTACTTTTTTATGCCTGCTTCCGCAAGCCAGGTTTTTACATCGAAGCTCGGGCAAGCCTTGATCCATTCGCACGGCTCTACCGTTCCGTTACCGTTCAAGTCCGGCGAATAATCGCGGTGGCCCTTGACTTCCGCACCCGGGTACTCTCCGAGCAGCTCTTTGACAAGCCGCGCCATCGACTCCCGTTGCGCCTTTGTTCTGGTGTCTTTTGGGGTCTTTCCGTCGGCGGCTACACCGCCCACATAGCTGACCCCGATACTGTGGGCGTTCTGACCGGTACAATGTGCGCCGATTTTTTCAACCGGACGGCCTTTGTGAATGGTGCCGTCCAGCCCAATAATGTAGTGATAGCCTATGTCGTTGAAGCCTCGCGCAAGGTGTCCGGCGCGAATTGTGGCGACTGATACTTCGCGCCCCTCAGGGGTAGCGGTGCAATGCAGGATTATGGCCGTTATTACACGTTTCCCTGCTGTTGACACATACCCCAGCGCCGCCCATGTCTTGGAACCGACAACACCGTCGACCGTCAGCCCGGCGCGCTTCTGAAAGTCGCGCACCGCTTCTGCGGTTATCGGGCCGAAGATTCCGTCCTGCATGAGGTTTAACTTTCCTTGCAGGGTCTTGACCTCAGCACCACGGCTTCCTATCTTTAACTCTGTCATTCAGCGTTAAGCGGCTTTGTCACTGATTATGGCCGCGCGGCACTTCGTTTCACTCAGAGGCAGACAAATGCCGTACTGCTCGAAGTTCACGAGGTTGCGGTGGTTCTGGGGATCATTCTCGGCTTTGCTCCAGTAAAATTTAGTGGAGCCTGCGGCTTTCATCATGCGGCCGGCATAGAACGCGACGGAGCTCTGCATATCGGTGGCCGCCGGAACTGCACCCCAACTCTGTTTCTTGCCTGTGGTCGCGTTGTAATAGGGTGTGCCGTCATATTCGTATATATCAAAACCATAGAGACGGCCGATTTTGCCCTCGGTCTGGTTGATATTATAGTGATCTTTAAAGCGCTGTTCGGTCTGGAGCAGGTCGTTCACATGGTCCGAACAGAGCACCAGCACGCGGTCCTGTTTAGGGATTCCCATCTTGTCAAAACTGCGTTTGAGTGCCAACAGGTCTGCTGACGTCATCATCTTGCGGCCGTCCACTGCGTCGCCAGTGGTACGGAGAACAGGGATATTAGTTTTATTCTCATCGGGGGCTATTGCATGTATAGCGCGCTGGCCGAATGTTTCAATAAGAGCCTCGCGGTGGCGCTCCTGTACGCTCGCCATCTTGTCGTAACTGATTGCGTGCAGCTCATCGTCTGTTACAGGCGTGGCCTCTGTACTGAATTTGTCAAGGCTCACCGGCTTGTCCGCATCTTCCAGCGCAGTAATAGGAATGGGGTAAGTAGTGTTATTTACAAGCACTTTAGGGTCACCGCCGATTTCAACAAAGTGGATTACATCGTTGTCGACATACTGGTTATAACTGCGGATGCGAGCCAGCCATCCCCACGACTCCAGGGCCGTGCGGAATTGCTTGATCTGTTCGCCGGTCCATATCTCTTTTAATACTCCGGCGCGGAGTGCGCCCGCGGGCGCGGCCTGACCTAACACAATGGCCAACACATTGCCGGCTATCGCTCCGGCTTCCGGAGCACAGCCGATTGCCACAGCACAGGCTGCGCCGGCGGTGGCGTTGAACGCTACAGCCATCACCATGCAGCTGACAAGGCCGAGCAGTTTCTTGAAAATGTTGCTTTTGGTTTTCATTGATTTTTATGATAGTTATTATTTATTTTAGGTGTTTATTCGCTCAGGGGTGGGCAGTCGACATCGTATTCCGCTTTATACAGGCGCATGTATTCGGCCGGCTGTTCTTTGCGGAGTGTCAGGCGTTCAGACTGGGGCACCTCGCTGAGTTTCGCGTAGGTCTTGGGCTGACCGCCGGCACCGGGGGCACTCTGGTGAGATAGGTTCAGCACGTCTGTAGGCTTCCTCTGTGCGGGCATGGTTTTGAATGTGTCGGCAAGCATCTGAGCGCCGGCAGCCTTACCCAGCTCGATATAGTGGGCGCGTTGGGCTGCTAAAATTTTCCTGTCGGCTACGGCCTGGTCCACACACTGCGTCACTGCCGCCAGCTGCAACGTCTCGGCATTGTCTGCCTTTGTTTTCATCAGCTGGAGTGCAGCGGTGGCCTGTTCGTCGCTTGCGCCCTCAGGAAGCCCCAGGAGCATTAACTGTTCTTTGTTCATCGCTGTTGTTTTTTTGTTTTTATTGTTTTTATTTTCTTCCGTCTCTCCGGCTGTATCTTCCGGCGACGGTTCAGAGTCAGATAATTTTAAAAGAGGTAGTGCCGGCGCATCCTCTCCGGCGGCGAGTTTCAGCACTTTGCCGTCGGATCCGCAGAGCTGCAAGGCTTCGTCGTTGCTGCCTATGTCCACAATACTGACCTCTACCAGCTTGCTGCGCGTCACTGTCGCGCGGGTTTGTCCGGCCAATGCCAAAGCAGGGTCCGCGTTTACTTCCGTCAGCTCCAAGGCCGCCGAAGCCATGCGTAAAAAGCCGCTTTCCCATTTGCTTTCAATCTTCCGGGCAAAATCATCGTTTTGGTCAAATACCGGAGTACCTATCAGCTTGCCGTCTTCTACTCTCAAATTGTCAATTTTGCCTATGGGCATTGACTGGCCGTCCCACGCTCTGCGGTGCATCCAGAGCAAAACAGGGTTGCGCTTGTACTGCTCAATATCTATGCCGGCCGTGAGTATGCGGGTGCCATAGCTGTTGACTGCTTCTGTTGAGATTATTACTTCTTTCATTTGTCGCGTTTCAAAATTGCCCGGGGCACGCTGGGGCAATTGTGAAAAGGGTGTAGGTGTGTCCCCCGTGCCCGGGGCTTTTACTTGGTGGCGGAGGCAGGACTCGAACCTGCGACCTTTGGGGAATGGGCCCAACGAGCTACCGCTACTCTACTCCGCAATATGCTTTTTAAGTCGTTCTTCGGTGCAAAGTTGAGCATTGTTCACAGCCCTAACAAAAAGAGTGTAAAACTTTTACACCCTTTTTTATCATTGCCCTTTTTTAACCCAATTTTGCACTGTGAAAATGCCCCGCAGTGGCGGCATTGCTTAATAAATACTCTGTTATATTATGAATGGCTAAGACAAAAAAGGAACGCGAGCAGCAACGCGAACTCGCCCGACTCCTATACATGCAGGGGGAACCCCAAAAGTCTATCGCTGAAAAGGTGGGCGTCTCTGCTCAGACAATTACAAAATGGGTCGGCGAGGGTGGATGGGAAGCGGCCCGGGCAGCGGCTAACATCACGCGGCCGGAGTTGGTTAATAAAATGCTAAACAGCATCAACGTGCTGCTGGAAGACCTCGTTAACGACCCAAGCCCCGAAAAAACAGCGGCTGCCGCTGATAGGCTTGTGAAATTCTCTGCCACCATAGAACGCCTGGACAAAAAGACTTCCGTAGTTGACATTATAGAGGTATTTATGGTTTTCAGCAAGTGGCTACAATACCGCATGAGCTTCGACCCCAACGTCACCCCTGAACTGCTCAAAACAATTAACCATTATCACGACCTTTTCATCTCAGAAAAATTAAAAGAGTCTTTTTAAAACATGGCAAAAGCGGAATTAAAAAAAGCAATAGAGGAATGGAAACAGCACTGCGAAACGGTGCAGGCTGCCACCTCCATAATTATCACCGAAACGCCGGCGCAGCGTCTCGCACGCATTGCCCGGCTGCGCTCTGATTATGCCGCTTTTGTTGATTACTATTTCCCACATTGGACTATTAACCCGGAAACGGGAAACGCTACCCCCTGCGCTAAATTTCATATTGACGCGGCTAATAAGATTAAAACCAACCGCAACCTCAAGGCCGGTTTTGTCTGGCATCGCGGCGCAGCCAAATCCACCAACATGGACGTATTTGTCCCCATGTGGCTAATGTGTCAGGAACGCCGTGAAATTAATGTCATGGTCATTGTCGGCAAGAGTGAGGATAACGCCAAAACTCTACTGGGCGACATTCAGGCCGAGCTCCAGTACAACCAGCGTTATATTGCCGATTTCGGCGAACAGTATAACGCTGGCAACTGGCAGGACGGCGAGTTTGTAACGCAGAGTGAAGTCGCATTTTTTGCACGCGGTCGCGGTCAGTCCCCCCGTGGTCTGCGCTACCGTTCACACCGCCCTGACTACATCGTCATTGACGACCTCGACGACGACGAAATGGTGGAAAGTCCCGCCCGTGTCTCTAAACTGTTCGACTGGGTGCGCTCCGCTCTTTTCGGCACCCTCGACGGCGGCCGTGGCCGCTTCTTTATGGTCGGCAATATGATTGCAAAAAATTCAGTGCTGGCGAAGTGGTGCGACATTAAGAGCGTACACGTTACCCGCGTGAATATCTACGACAAAGACGGCAATATCTCATGGGCTGCCAAATGGACCCCGGAGGAAGTGCAGGCTATTGCCGACGTAGCCGGTTATCGCGCTTTTCAAAAGGAATACATGAATAACCCGATAATTGAGGGTGCCGTGTTCCGCAACGAGTGGATCCGCTGGGGCAAGCGCCCGGCATGGTCCAAATTTTCGGAAATTGTGCTTTACATCGACCCCAGTTTCAAAGGCTCCAACAAAAACGACTTTAAGGCTGCCAAACTCTGGGGCAAGGTCGGCACACAGCTCTGGCATCTCCGGGCGTTTGTCCGCCAGTGCTCCGTTGCCGAAATGGTCCGCTGGTGTTATGACCTCTACGAGTGGGCCCGCGATCAGGGTATTGCCGTGCGCTGGTACATGGAAGCGAATTTCATGCAGGACACCATCCTGGACGAGTTCCGCCGTGAGGGGGAGCTGCGCGGCTATCAGCTCCCAATGACCGGCGATCGCCGCAAAAAGCCCGACAAGTTCCAGCGCGTTGAAGCCGTTTCGCCTCTCTGGGAACGCGGTTTTGTATTCTACGACGAAAGCCAGCGCGATGACCCCGATATGCTGGCCGGCATAGAGCAGACCCTGTCTTTTGAAAAAGGTATGCGCGGCCACGACGATGCACCCGACGCGGACGAGGGGGCTATCTGGATTTTACAGCGCGACACGCGCCAGAAAAATTTTATCAAATCTTCATCAATAGGGTTGCGACCTAACGCTAAAAATGTATCATGGTAATAATTGAATATTTCCACGCCCTCCTGTTCGATTGGCGCAAAAATCGTGCTATCCGCGAAGCTCGGCACTCGGCTGACCTATACCGTAAAAAATTCCTGGTGCTCGTGCTTCATGGGCGCCCGGTCTGTGTTTCCATGCAGGGCGTGAAAAAATTGATCCGACAAAAACGGTTGCCCGGTCTGACTGCGGAAAAAGCCCGCGAAATTGCAATTTTTGAAGCAACCCCCAATTCCCGTGCCAATGAGTGCAGAGCTGCGCGTGCGCAAGCTGTGCCGAATGCAGCCGGGCATCACGTAAACCGTAAATCCATGCGCCCATGTTCCTGACTCTTGACGACTACGCCGGTGTGTGCGACCAATATGAGCTTAAGCAAATAACACAGGATCCTGTGACACGCCAAACCGCCGAAGCTGCCGCTCTGGAGCAAATTGGCTCGTATCTGCGTTACCGCTTCGACATTGACCGCGCATTTAGTTCTGAGGGAGAAGCCCGCAACCCTATGCTGGTGCAGTGCGCTGTGAACATATCCCTTTGGCTTATGGTGCACCGTCTGCCTCAGAATATGGGACACGAGCGCCGGGAATGTCTATATAACGACGCCATTAAATGGCTGCGAGACATTCAAGGTGGCAAAGCCTCCCCCAATCTGCCGTTATACCAATCTCCGGACGGTGACGACGACGCGCGTAACCCTGTGCGTTACGGCTCAATGAAGCCAAACAAGTACGACTATTAAACACCCCTTAAAGACTGTTTAACCCATGTTTAAATTATGCGCAAAAATTGAAATTGCAGGCGAACGCTCCTGGACCCTCGACTTCGTGACCGCTGTTGAGATTACACGCGACACCGAAAAGCTCACAGCCGAAGCCAAAATAACACTGCCTAAAAAATTGAAGTGGGATGGAGCCTCCGAAATTCCTGTGCACCGTGGCGACGCTGTGCGCATTTATTTGGGCTACGACGGCAATTTGCAACTGGCTTTTATAGGCTATGTTCGCGACGTAGGCTTCAAAACGCCTGTGGTTATAACCTGTGAGGACGACATGTTTAAACTTAAACAAATGCCGGCGCAGAAAAAAGCCTACCGCTCTGTTACCATCGAAACTCTGCTCAAGGACCAGGGCATAACTTACAAGCTCAACGTTATGGGGGAACAGTCTCTTGGTGCCTACCGTGTCACCGCCGACACTGTGGCTGCTCTACTCGGGAAACTGTCAGAACAGGGCATCCGCTCATTTTTCCGATATGAGAACGGGGAAGCGGTTCTTTACTGCGGTGTGCTTTTTGAGCGCGACAGCACACCGGCGCAAGTGTTCCACACAGGGGTAAATATTATTTCGGATCAGAGTCTCCAGCAGCAACAGGCGGAAAATATGCGTCTGCGGGTTAAAGCTGTCAGCCTTTTGCCGAACAATAAAAAAATTAAGGTTGAGGTCGGCGACGCTGACGGCGAACACCGTACCCTACATACGTACAATAAAACTGAAAGCGAACTCAAGGCATGGGCACAACAGGAAATCAAACGACTTAAACGGGACGGTCTCACCGGCTCTTTTACCACTTTTGGGGCTTCGCTTGTGGACTGCCTCGACTCCATCGGCATAATCATTGACGGCAAAAGAATGGGGGTTTATCAAGTCAAAAAGAATGTCATTAAATACGGAGATTCCGGCTTCCGTCAGGAAATAACACTTGGGCTCCGCGTACAATAAATTTCAGGCAATGCAGAATTTACGCAACATAATCCGGCAACTGGCTCAACCCGACGGCGAAACCGTTGCACTCGTGTGCACAGTGGACGCGGTGGATAAATCCGCCCGCACGATCGACTGTTCCCCAATCAATGAGAGTGCGCCACTGCTCGGTGTCAATCTCCAGGCCAACCAGGGCGCTGACTTCGGCCTCTGCCTGTTCCCCGAAATTGGCTCTTTTGTGGTCGTCGGCTTCATCGCGGACGGCTCCGCCGGCGTGGTTCTGCTCACTGAAAAAATAGAGTCCGCCGAAATTGTGATCACCGACACCTCGGCCGTCATGGACGCCAACGGTGTACGTATCGAAACAGGCGACATATCCGCTCAGCTGGATAAAAACGCCGTTACTTTCAATGGCGGCTCCCTCGGCGGACTTGTCAAGGTTGAGGACCTGACAAAGCGCCTTAACCTTATAGAAAACGACATCAATAATTTAAAAAACGTCTTTACCTCCTGGGTGGTGGCACCTCAGGACGGTGGGGCAGCTTTAAAAACTGCCGCTACTTCATGGGCAGGGCTCCAGCTCTCTACAACACAGCGAAATGATTATGAAAATATCAAAGTTAAACAATAACTATTTCCAGCAATGGCAAATATTATAACATCTATACGCGACTATTTTAGGCGCCCTTCACGTTCGGAACTGGTGGAGCTTGCCCGACGTGTTAACTCCAAACAGGGCATGAAACTCATGGCACAGCTCCAGCAGCAGACCGATAGCCTTACTAAAAAGGACATTGCAGACTGGCGCGCAGCTCATCAGGTCGCTATTGATTACGAGAATCCTAACCGTTGCAGGCTTTATGACATTTACGCGGACTGCATACTCGACGGCCATTTGTCCGGCTGTATCGGTCAGCGTAAGGGCAAGGTCTTACAAAATAATTTCCGTCTCATCAACGCGGACGGCAAGGAAAACACCGATGCCACCAAACTGCTGGAAGCCTCCTGGTTCCTCGACTTCCTGGAACTCTGTCTGGACTCTATCTATTGGGGACATACTCTCATACAGCTGGGCGACGTAGTGCGCGACAATGGCAGCATGCGTTTTGATAGCGTTGATCTTGTCCCCCGTAAACATGTTGTGCCTGAATATGGGGTGCTCGTCCGTAATCCCGGCGACGACTGGAGACAGGGCATCTCATACCGAGAGGGAGATATTGCCTACTGGTGCGTAGAAGTTGGAAAGCCGCGCGATCTCGGTCTGCTGTTGAAGTGTGCGCCCTCCTGCATCAGCAAAAAAAACATGCTGGCTTATTGGGACGTATTCGGTGAAATTTTCGGTATGCCCATGCGAATAGCCCGTGTGAATGGTCTTGACGACGCTGAGCGCGCCAGAACCGAAGCGGCTCTCCGCGATATGGGCGCCGCGCAGTATATTGTCACCAGTGACGGCACTGAAATTGAAATTAAGGAAAGTAGCCGCGGGGACGCTTACAATGTCTATGACAAGCGCGTGGACCGGTGCAATTCAGAGCTGTCAAAGGTGGTGGTTAATCAAACCATGACAATCGACTCTGGTTCCTCACTCTCACAGTCCGAGGTACATCTGGAGATATTTGAACGCACCACTAAAAGTGACGCAATAATGTGCGCCCACATCATAAACGGACAATTGCTTCCGCTTATGGAGCTGCACGGTTTCCCGGTCAAGGGCCTGCGCTTCCAGTGGAACAATGCCGCCGCGTTCTCTCCAGCTGAAAACCGTGAAAATTTGCGCCTGGTGCTCGAATATTTCAACGTGCCGGGCGAACACATCACCGAAACGCTCGGCATTCCTGTGGATAGCCCGCGCGAAGCCAAAACACAGCCCGACCGTTTTTTCGACTGAGCCCCGCGCAGAGCTCAACAATGAGACTGGCTGACACTGCGGGGCTTCGCCGCTCTTATACCTCTTTTAACAGCGCTCTGGCTTCTCTCTATGAAAATGACTTACTGGAGCTCGCGGACGCGACAGATAAGCCCGATTTTGACGATACGGCCTTTTTTGACGCTGCCGGTATGGTTTACAATGCCGGGGGCTTCGACCCGTCACAGCTCAACACCCCGGAAGCGCGCCACCTCATTGCCGAAACGCTAAAACAGCTTAACACTGCCATCAGTTCCAGCGTGCCCCATGAGGTCCCGGAGGTGGTGCGTTATGCTCTCGAAAATAATGCTTTTATTTTCTCCGGCTTTAAGGCTTACCACACACTGCGCGAGGTCGGTCTGTCCCTGACTACCGACAAAGGCGACATTAAACCGTTTGAGACTTTCCGCAAGGACGTGGAGCAGGTGAATAACCGCTACAATCATAATTACCTCTATGCGGAATATAATCATGCGGTCGGCGCTTCCCTAATGGCTGCACGCTGGCAACAGATTGAAGCCGACGGCGACCGTTACGATCTCCAGTACCGCACGGCTCAGGACGACCGGGTGCGCGAAGATCATGCAATTCTGCACGGTACCACGCTGCCCCCCTCTGATCCGTTCTGGTCCCTCTATCTGCCGCCCAATGGCTGGAACTGCCGCTGCACGGCCGTTCAGGTACGCCGGGGCAAATACCCCCAGAGCGACCCGGCACTCTCCATGCTCCGGGGCAATAACTGCACCGAAGCGGCCAAACAGCAGATTTTCCGCTTCAATCCAGGCAAGGAGTTGAAACTGTTCCCGCCCAAACACCCGTATTACAAAGCGCCGGAAGCAGCCAAACAGGTAATTGAGCAGCTGAGTGAGGAACAGCAACGGGAGCACCGCATCGCTGACATCATCGCGGAACTGCCGGAACATCTCACCGAAGCGGAGAAAACAGCTATTGCCGGCAACTGTATTGAGCTGGAAAAATCCCTCGGCATTACAAAGGGCAAACCTATGAGCGTGGACGACGCAGACAAGCAACATGCAAACCCCAACTATGGAAAAGAGCGTGGCTATGGCATAAACTGCCAGACATGCTCCCCTGCTTATGCCTTACGCCTGCGCGGATTCAATGTTACGGCAAAATCAAACACCCCAGGCACAAAGCTGGACTATTTGAGCCGGGGCAACCAATTATGGGAGCAGTGGCTCAATATTGACGGCACCCCGGCCAAACATACCAGCCTTAACGACTGGATGCAGGGTAAGGGCTACAAAAAAATGACACAAAAAAGATATGTGGAATTTTTCAACGAGATTTGCAAGGACACAGGCGTTTATATGCTCTCAATCGGCTGGAAAAGGGGCGGCGGTCATGCCACGATCCTGCAACGCTTCGCCGACGGAACACTGCGCTATATAGAGCCGCAGCATGACAATTCCAAAGGCTCAGGGCGTGAATATTGCGACCTTGACTATCTCGGTAAAAACGGAGCGGCAACTAATCATAGCTGCCGCGGTATAATGCGAATTGATAACAAATTATTCAATACCAGTTTCGCTGAGATTTTCGACAAATGAGTCTAATATTTCCAACGCTTCAAAACCGGGCACCTCCCGAACTGCCCCGTCTTTTACCAGATAGACGGGGCACGGTCCGGCTGTTATATCCTCAGGGAAGTGGTAATAAAAAGCCTCAGCACCCTGATACTGCCCGAGGTGCTCTACATGGTCGCCGTACATTTCAACAAGATACTGCGCCGCCTGTTTGACTTTTGCCGGAATTTCCATAATAGCCGCAAATTTACGAATTTATTTTAATATAATAACACTTAAACACCAATTTAATGCTCGACGCCAATAAATTAAAAGCCGATATTCTCAGCGACATGCGCGTGGAGCTCTCCGAAGAGTTCGACCGTAACTTTGAGCGTAAGGCTTTTTTCTCCGACAAGTGGAAGCCCCGCGCACATAATTACCCGCGTGGCTCCCTCCTCATTGTCTCCGGTGCAATGCGACGATCAACACAGGGCGAAGTCTCCGGCGACGGTGTGCGCTTCACGTCCTCGGAGCCATACACCTCACTGCATAATGAGGGCGGAACTGGCTATAAAATGGTTAGAGCCCACACACGCAGATCAAAAAAAGGTAAGGTTTACACCGTCCGTGCCCATCAGCGCAAATTCAATATGCCGCAGCGTCAGTTCATCGGCGACGGACCAGACACGCAGCGCATCATTAAAACTGTCATTGACGACAACCTCAAGCAGTTTAATTTGTCATTATCCAATTTCATCAGAAACAAATGAGAAAACAAATCTTTATGGCTATCGCAGACCGCCTCTCCGCGCTTCCCGGCGTGGAGTTCGTTGACCTCTGGAATAATCAAATCCAATTCCTCGCCGGCGGCTCCGCTATCCCCGTTCCTGCCGTGTTCGTGGAGTTTGAGATTATCGAATGGCACCAGCAGAACCATGCCGCCCGGCGCGGTCAGCTCGCCGTCCGCCTCCATGTCGTTACCCGTGCAGTCCACACCAACGGCCACCGCGACCCGGCTATGCCCGAAGCTCTCGCAGTTTTTGACCTCCTCGACACCATCAACGCAGCTATGCAGGGACTCCGGGGCGACAACTTCTCCGGCTTCATGCTCACAACCTCTGCAACCAACCACGATCATGCCGAACTGGTGGAAAATGTAGAGCGCTACGTCAGCGGTGTGCAGGATATTACCTCCATGAGACGCGACAAGCCCTTTCCGGGGCTCTCTACCGCAATTTCAGCAGTTAAGTAATACAACAACACCCCCGGCGGCTTTCGTGTCCGTCGGGGGCGTCTTTTACAGTTCGTCGAATAACGAGGGGGTGATAACATTGGGGCGCTCTTGCTCCGTCTCTGGTTCAATTCCCAACATATTCAGATAGGTTCTGTAGCAAATTCCAAATTCAGGCTCGATCCAGCGCCGCCATACTGCTTTATAGCATTTAGCTTGGTTTCCTGCCTCATAGTGCAGGGCGGTGAGAGATTTTATTTTTTCAGCTCGCGTCAACGTGGATTTGTGCCGTTTTTTATTTGCCATTCGCCAGATTTTTAGTATCTTTCCTCTAAAACGTATTCTGTAATATCTCTATCAGACTGACTGAAATGAGGTGATTTTGTTCATATATCATAACCTATGGGCATAACAATGTAGCCTATGGCGGTATTACCAC
>JAAVFJ010000055.1 GCA_014800845.1 Bacteroidales bacterium
GTGGTCTGGGCGGTAAATTGTTTTCCGCACCACTCACAAATTTTCTCAATTCTAATGTTGCTACTCATTTCTTTTGTGGAGATTTCTCCGTTGTTTGTAAATGTTCGTAAACCATTGACAACTATTGTCAACTTTCTCCACCACCTTGCTGACGCTTGGGATGAAATGAGTCGCTGTCGTACAGAATCCGTACAAAATGGTGCATAAAAACGCCTAACACTGACAGTTATCAGCATTAGGCGTTCTTGTAAGTATTAAGTTTTATCGCTCAGTAATAGTCAATTATTATCAATGTAAATCATTGATAATCAACTAATTACTTGCCGATGCAGAAGTGGGCGAATAGGTGGCGGAGGAGGGTGGGGGTGGTTATGGCGGTGCCGGTTACGGTGGAGAGGTGGTGGATGGATTCTCGGATGTCTTGCGTTAGCATGTCCATGGGGAGTTCCTGGGTGAGGGATTGCTCTACCCGGATTAAGGCTTCGCGGGCTTGATGCAGGGCGTGGCGGTGGCGTTCGTTGGTGATTATGTGTTCACCGGCCATTGTCTGCATGTCTGCTGCTATTGTTTGCAGTCGTTGTTTAAGGGATTTTATGTCCTCTTGTTTGCGGGTGCTTATGGTTCTCAACTCTGTCGCTGCAGCAGGGGAGTGGCTTATATGGGTTTGCCAGTCGGCGGCTCGGTTGTCTTCTCTGTCTGATTTGTTCAGCAGGATGATGTGGTGAGTGTCGGCGGAAGGCATATCTGCTGTGGGTAGCAACGCGGGTGAGGGGGTAAGCGTGGAATCAATTATTGACAACAATATGTGTGCACGCGAGGCCGCTGTGCGTGTGCGTTCTATGCCAGCTTTCTCTATTGGGTCATCCGTGTCGCGCAGACCGGCGGTGTCGGTAAGCAGGAATTTGTATGGTCCAAGAATTAGAGGTGCCTCAATTGTGTCGCGCGTGGTGCCGGGTATGTCGCTCACTATGGCTCGGTCATCGCCGAGCAGGGAGTTGAGCAGGGAGGACTTACCCGCGTTAGGTGCCCCGGTGATGGCTATTGAGATGCCATCGCGCAGTGCAGCTCCGGTGGAGTAGGACTCTATGAGGGAGGTGAGGTGGGTGAGAATCTTGTGTGTAGTGTCAAGGAGCCGGGTGCGTGAGGCAAATTCTACGTCTTCTTCCGAGAAGTCCAGCTCCAGTTCCACGAGGGCCGCCAGTTCGGTCAGTTGCTGAGTGAGCTGAGTGAGTGTGCGCGAGATGCCGCCGTTCATTTGCTTAAGGGCTATGTCGGCAGCGGCGCGTGAGGTAGATGAAATAAGGTCGGCTACACCTTCGGCTTGCGAGAGGTCGAGCTTGCCATTGATTACGGCTCTCATGGAAAATTCGCCGGGACCAGCCGGCTCTGCCCCGGCTTCGATAAGACGGGATAGTATGGCCTGCTGTATGAAAGTGGAACCGTGGCAAGCTATTTCCACCATATCTTCGCCGGTGAATGAGGCGGGAGCTGCAAAGCGGGTGAGAAGCACTTGGTCAATTACGGCACCATCTCCGCTCACAATGTTGCCTAAATGGGCTTTGCGGGGGGAAGCTGCGCGTAAATCTGCTCCTTTCCATACGGACTGAGCTATTTCGGAAGCCTGTGGGCCGCTGAGTCTTATGAGGGCTATGGCCCCCATGCCGGGAGGGGTTGAGATTGCTGCTATCGTGTTGCCTGACGATTCCATTTATTGAAATTAAAAGTAGATTCTATTTGATTTTCTATTGAATCGGGGAGAGCTGCGAAGAGATCAAAGCCTATGATTTTCTCAAGGTCATCTATGCTCAAGGCATAATTCTGCATATTGCCGGGAGCGCGATCGTTTGGGTATAGGAAGGCAATGCCGCGAGGTTCAGGAAGATATGGTGCTATCATGGCTTTAAAGAATCCGGAGGGGACGCGCACACCGGCCTGCCCGATTCGCTCCGTATCTGATTTCTGATAAACGGGGCCGGCTATTATCACCAGCGCTGAGTCACGACGTGCCCACAGACGCTCTTTTTCTTCGAGAGTCTTCCAGGCTCCGGAGTTAAGCGCATGGACTTGCGGACACATGTTGGCCATAGTGAAGCACTGCTCCATGGATTCTTTGCTCCATTTGGCATCAGCAGCGGGGAACATGTGTCCTCTGTCATAGCCCGAGCGTGTGTAGTCGGTAGATGACGGACAATTTTTCACAGTCTCATCGCACCAGAACTTATTGCTTCGAGAGGTCTCGCCGGAAGTTTCTGAGCCAAGAAGCTCCCAGCCCACAAAGTTCGGAGTGCGGTTAGAGGCGTTGAAGTTTACTATGAATCCTTCGTACTGCTTGATTTGTTGTGGTATGCGATTATCCCTAATTTCCGCAAGCTCCAAATCATTGTAATGATTGGGGGAGTTGTGGACAGTTTTGCTGGGATTATTAGCTCCTACATGCGTGCATGCGAGGCACAGTAGCGAAAGAGAAGCGCCGGCGAGAAATGAGAAAAATTTTGGCATACTAATCTATAATGGAGAGTGCTTCAGTTAATGAATTAATCAGAAGTCCAGGCTTGTGCAGGTGTGAGGGTACCTCCGTTTGCGAGTGGATGTTCTGTCCCCGGTCGCGGAGACAGACAGTAGTGAATCCGAGCATGTTAGGATAAAAGAAATCCTTAGCGGGATTATCTCCTATGGTAATGAATCGGGCCGCTTCGGGATAATGGCTTGCTATGGCCCTCCATGGGTCTATGGCCGATTTGCCTACGCCGCGCTCTTCGCTAATCCAGATATCCTGCGGATTGAAGAATTCCTCAATGCCTAAAGCTCTTATTTTGGCCCACTGAGTTACGGCGCGCCCGTCAGTCACAAGCGCCGTGCGCACACCTTTGTTGCGAAGCACCTCCAGAAACTCGCGGCTTTCAGAAGGGAGAGAAAGAGTAGGGGAGTGGTAGCGGTAAACGCTCACACACATGGGAATCAGACTGTCGGGGTGAGAGATGCCGGGGAAGGCATTTAGCAGGTTATCAAAGGGGTTTTTATTAAGCTCAAAGGCCCTGTTCATAACCTCAAAAGAGCATGCAGGGTCGATGCTGTCGCGGCGTTGAAGAGACCGGGCTATGGCTTTATAGCCGGAGCGCACGTAATCACGTTCGGGATACAGCGTGTCGTCAAGGTCAAGGATTACGACAGGACCATGATAGTTCAAGTCATGCAACATATCGGTCTTATTTCAAAAGCTTCTTAATGAGATACTTAAGCGGAGACCTTTGCACGGCCTCCCACTCCTCTTTTACGAGTTGCTCAGCCGACACCTCCAGGCCCACCTGCTTCCAGAGCGGGTCGCGTAGTTCGTCGCGTATCACTTTTTCTACAGCGGGGAGGGTCCAGCTCAATTCCGTGAAAAGCTGACGCACGTGGTAGCGGAGAAGCTGCTTTATTTCGGCATTGATGTATTCCTCGCTCTGTCCCATGACGCGCTTTATGGCGTGGACATTTTTATATTCGCGCAGCAGCGAAAACTTGTAAGTGGTAGTGTCGCCACCCCAAAAATAGTTGTAGCCCACATAGTCCACAAAACTGATGGAGCGGCAGTTGCGCAGATACTGAATATTAAAAATCTGGTCTTCTCCCCAAAACTGAGGGAAATCCAGCCAGTCTATGCTCTGCAGCAAATGTGTACGGTACATTTTGACCCAGCATGAAGGCAAGATGTAGCTATCCATGCCCACGTAGCTTGCAAGCGAGCGGAAGTCTATGCCATCTATGCGGCGGTCGGCAAGCGCCGGGTCCCACTGCTCAAGATACTTAATACCTAAACCTTTCATACGGCGTCTGAAACGCATCTGCACGATGTCGGTATCATATTCGAGCATAGATTTGAGCATCAATTCAATGGCGCGTGGCTCCATGGTGTCATCTGCATCAAGGAACGTAGTTGCCGCACCCGTAGCTGCTTTAATTCCCTTAATTCGATTATTATATAATCCGGATTTTGAGTTTGATTCAATTACCCGAATTCGAGAATCTTTTAACGCGCAATTGTTGGCAATGCTAAGAGAGTCATCAGTACTCAAATCGTCAGTAATAATAATTTCCAGAGCCTGATGAGTCTGCGCAAGAACCGAGTCAACAGCCCTGCGCAGAGTCCGATGCTTGTTGAAGACGGGAATGACAACAGTCACCGGTATTTCGGATGCAATGATTTCAGACATGATTATTCAGATACCTGTTGTAGTATAAACGAATAAACTTGCCCGGATGGTATATGAAAGCTTTGCCAAGTTTAAAAAATGCGTGAATGTATTGGCCGCGACGTCTGAAAATGGTCCATTGCTCCAGCGCCTCATAGAGCTGCATCCATTTATCCATAGCGGAGCCTTTGCCATAAAACTCTTCAATCAGTTGCCTCTCCTTAATATATTGTGATTGGTCTGGTGTTAACTGGAGTTTAGAAGATGTACAAATTCCATTAGCCTGAAGCCGGTAAGTACTCCATTTTTCCGACAAACAATACACGCTGCCCATTTCAGAAAGTGCGGCAAAAATCAGAATGTCTGTGAAAGGAAACACTTTTCTGTAGATTTCCCAAAAGGATTCCGGCTGGTGCAAGACCTCGGTTCTTATGACAAACGTATTTGTTTGGCTTATGTGCTCTATAATCAACTCATAGGGGGTGATAATCCGTGGCTTGCGCAAATAGGTCTGCCGGGGAGTGGGCATGTTCACTTCATTTTTTATTTCAATCTGGTGGCAGCATGCGGAGTACTCCGGATGAGCTTCAAGAATCTCAACTTGCTGTTGTAGTTTGCCATCGAATGTCCAAAAGTCATCACCTTCACAAAAAGCCGTATATTTAGAAGTGATGTGGGGAAGAACTTTTAGCTGAAATGACTTTTTGGTCCAGAACATATTCTCTTTCAGCAGAATCGGTTTTATCAGGGGAGGATATTTGTCGGCATATTCCTGAACTATTTTCGGCGTGGAATCAGTAGAAGCATCATCAACTACAAAGACCACAAACGGGAATGAAGTCTTTTGCGACACAATCCCGTCAAGACAGCGGGCAATGTAAGCCTGCTGCATGTAAGTCAGTACAACTACTGTCAACAGTGGTTGGTTCATTGCAGGGCGGCGGTTTGGTTGGGGAAGTTGAAGGAGAAGAGGGTGCCGGGGTCATTTGATGAAATGGCTATCTTGCCTCCGTGGAGCTCTACGGCTGTCTTGACTATTGCCAGGCCGAGACCTGTGCCACCCACCTTGCGACTACGCCCCTTGTCGAGACGGTAGAAGCGGTCGAAGATGTGGGGATAATGCTCTTCAGCTATGCCAATACCATCGTCGCCCACGGTCCAATTGCCCTGCTCATCGCCCGTAATCTTGATTTCAGTGCCGCCGCAATAGAGTATGGCATTTCTGATGAGATTGCGGAAGATAGACTCAAGCATAGGCGCATTGCCGTCAATCATCTGCGGAGTCCTGGGCATATCCACTACTATCTCAATGCCCTTCTTAGCTGCCGAGGGGCGGAGATCGTCGGCCACTTCAGTCACCAGCTCGTTGAGCGATACCGGAGTGAAGTGAATCATGTCGGAACCCTCGTCCATTCGGGTTATGAGTGATACATCCTTCAGCATATTTTGCAGGCGAAGCGCATTGGTAAGAATGCGATTCTCCATCTCCTCGCGGCGCACCGGGGGGAGGTCAGGGAAATCCTTGAGTGTTTCCAGACAGAGGATTATGGAGGCCACAGGAGTCTTAAGCTCGTGGTTTATGTCTATGGTCAGCTGCTTTTTGAAGCGCTCCTTTTCGCGCTCTGCCTTGAGGGCCTCGGCGTGCTGCAGGTCTCGCTCCTCCATTGTCTGCATCCATTTATTATAGAGGGTGATTATGTGAGAGGAGATAGTGCCCAGCTCATCTTTGGGGAATTTATATCCCTCAGGCATACGCTGGCCTTTCTCGATCGTAGCTGCAAATGATGACAGGCGCTTGATGCTTCTTGACAGGCGGTCAGTGGCCATCCATCCGATAATGCTGATTACGAGGGATGCCGCAATTATGGCCCACAGGAATTGCCAGTCGGCGCTCAGAGTATCGAGAAGAGAGTGGTCATAAGGCACAGCAGTACGCACAATCAGACCGTACGGACCGCGAGTAGCTGTGTAGAAATAATCCTTGCCGTCAATCTGAGATTTGCGGGAGACAGTCATTCCCCATCCATTCTTGCGTGCTGCGATTACCTCCGGGCGGTCAGCATGGTTGCCTATGCCCATGGCATCATTCGTGTCAAAGGTCACACGCCCCATGTCATCGATGAGCGTAACTCTCACATCAGGCATAGGGGGGTTGATTCTGCTCACAACGGCACCGATATCTTCACCCCGCGCCATATCGTTGATGATGCGCAGGTTATGCATCTGGAGCTGCGTGTCGAGAATCTCGGCTTTAAACTGTTTTTCGCGTTCGTATTGCCAGAAGAAAAACGTGATAACAAACACCCAGGCAGTGCCGAGCACAAGTATGAGCAGACGCGTCTTAAAGGAAAGCCGAATCTTGAAGAGACTTTTTATCCTTTCAAATATTTTAGTCTTGCCAGCCATAGCCGAAACCTGAGCGGGTGATGATGTGAGTGCCGTAGGGGGCTACTTTCTTGCGCAGGCGAGTGATATTTACGTCAACCACGCGCTCAAGCACTATTACCTCATCGGGCCATAGCTTATTGAGAATCTCCTCGCGCGAAAATATGGTTCCGGGGTTCTGAAGCAAAAGGGTCAGGATTTCAAGCTCTTTACGCGGCATCTTCACCGGATTGCCGTCCACGCTGCATACGTGGGCATCGAAGTCAATCTTGATACCGAGACGCGACAGCGAGTTGGTGTCGGCTTTCACCTGATGGTGGGCGCTGGCAAAGGCAGAGCGGCGGAGCACCGCAGATATACGGGCAAGCACATTCTTCATGGAGAAAGGCTTGGAGATGTAGTCATCCGCACCTAATTCCAGGCCGGCAACCATGTCTTCATCGGCATCCTTAGCAGTGAGAAAGATAATAGGAATGTGAGCAGTGGCGTGGTTTTCCTTCATGCGCTTAGCCACCTCCATGCCATTGATGGGCTCCATCATGACATCGAGCAGGACCAGGTCAAAAGTACCCGGAAGCTGGTCAAGAGCCTCCTGACCGTCGGCGGCGGTAGCTACAGAGTAGCCATCCATTTCAAGATATAACTGCAGGCCCTCGCGCAGAGATTCCTCATCATCTACTACGAGAATTCGGCCTTTAAGAGGTGCTTGGGTATCCATAAGTGTTATAAGTAAGTCTCAAAAATTAAACGATATCAAATTCATAAGTAAGTGTTATATGTTCATTAATTTGTGACACTTACTTAGAAGTTATAACCGATACCGGCACCTACGTAGACACCGTCGGTATGTTTCATGAAAGAATATTTGGCAATGATGGTCAGACGCAGAGTCTGAGTGAATTTCAAGTCAAAGCCTGCGCCGGCATTTGCTCCCAGACGCGATTGAGAGGAGGACCCTTCGTAGTTCCAGTTATTAAAAGTAGCGCCGGCAAGCGGGAAAAACTGCATGCCGCGGCAGACTTTAAAGGGGAACTGCATGTCTACATTCACGCCGAAACCCGAGGCCCCGTCATGCTTAAACATGTAGGTCACATCGGGAGCTATGCGCACGTGAGGGTTGAAAGAGTAGCGGAAATAAATGTCAGCGTAGGCCGAGTGATTTACGCTGTTGAAGCCGGCGCCTATGCCGAGAGTCTTGTCGCCATGCTGATCGGCATGAGCTGACGCTGCGCACAGAAGTGTGCACAGCACTAACAGGGATTGGGAAAAGTGGCGAAGCATGTGATGATGCTGAAATTATTTTTAGATTAAACGTATGCGGGTGTGAAAATGTTTTATTAATTTTGTAAAAACGTTAGAAAAAATGATTGCCATTCCCAATAAAACCATCTCAGACTTCGGTTATGTGCGCGTAGGGGCCGCTGTGCCATCGGTTTCACCGGCCGATGTGGAGCTGAATAAGCGTTCCATAATAGCGGCTATAGATGAGGCCCGGAAGCACGGAGTGCAGATACTGGTGCTCCCGGAGCTCTGCGTAACCGGCTACACCTGCTCAGACCTGTTTAATCAGAGCACTTTGCTGCGAAATGCCTACAGGGCGCTCTATGAGATAGCTGCGGCTACTGAAGGACAAAAGATGCTTGTGGCCGTAGGCGCCCCCATCGTTTACCGCGACCTTCTTTATAACTGTGCCGTGCTGATTAATGATGGGCGGATAGCCGGCGTGGTGCCAAAGACCTATGTGCCCAACTATGGCGAGTTCTACGAGCAGCGCTGGTTTGCGTCGGGCGCCGGTGTGTCCGGCACCTTTGTCGGAGCCGACGGTCGCGAAACCCCCTTTGGCACCGATTTGCTCTTCTATTTCGGTGGCACAAGAATAGGCGTTGAGCTTTGTGAAGACCTCTGGGCCCCCACGCCCCCCAGCACGGCGCTCGCGCTTGCCGGTGCACAGGTTATACTCAACCTCTCTGCCTCCAACGAGGTAATTGGCAAGCATGATTATCTCGTGGATTTGCTGCGTCAGCAGAGCGCGCGGCTTCATGCCGGATATGTCTATGCCTCAGCCGGTTATGGCGAATCGAGCACGGACCTTGTCTTTGCCGGCAACGGAATAATTGCAGAGAATGGCACTCTGCTGGCCTCCACTCCACGCTTCACAGCCTCGCCACAGATGGCCGTGGCTGATCTGGACTGCGACCTGCTGATGCGCGAACGTCGCTATAATACCACGTGGCGCGAGAGCAGCCGGCTGCAGCAAGCAGACTTCCGGAGAATAGTCCTTTCATCTGATATCGGCCCGGAGGTCAAGGTGCTGAAGAGACTCTTAGACACTGCCCCGTTTGTGCCTCAGGACAAGGACAGCAGACACCTGCGCAGTGCCGAGATTGTGGCAATGCAGGTAGCCGGACTTAAGCGTCGTTTGGAAGCCACCCGTTGCACCAAGTTGATTGTAGGCGTAAGTGGCGGTCTCGACTCCACGCTCGCTCTGCTTGTGGCTCATCGCGCGTTCGTAGAGATGAAACTTGATGTGGCCGGCATAATCGGTATTACGATGCCCGGTTTCGGCACTACGGGTCGCACATACAATAATGCCACAGAGCTTATCCGCAGCCTTGGAGCTACGCTCAAGGAGATAAGTATAGTCGATTCCGTGCGCCAGCATTTCCGCGACATAGGGCAGGATGAGTCTGTTCACGACGTCACCTACGAAAATGGTCAGGCGCGAGAGCGCACTCAGATTCTTATGGATTTTGCCAACAAAGTAGGGGGGATGGTGCTCGGAACCGGCGACCTTTCGGAGTTGGCGCTCGGCTGGTGCACCTATAACGGTGACCACATGTCAATGTACGGCGTGAATGCCTCGGTGCCCAAGACCCTCGTCAAGCATCTGGTGGAATATTTCGCAGATGTCACCACCGACACGCATCTTGCTGCGATTCTCCGCGACATCGTTGACACCCCCATAAGCCCCGAATTGCTACCGGCCACCGCCGCGGGCGACATAAAGCAAAAAACAGAAGACCTCGTGGGCCCCTATAAGCTTCACGACTTCGTGCTCTACCACGTGCTTCGCTTCGGCTTTGATCCGGAAAAGATTTATATGCTTGCCGTCCGTGTGTTTGACAGTGAATTTGAACCCGCCGTGATAAAACACTGGATGCAAGTGTTCTATCGCCGCTTCTTCAACCAGCAGTTTAAAAGGTCATGCATGCCCGACGGCCCGAAAATAGGCAGCGTATGCCTCTCGCCGCGCGGTGACTGGCGCATGCCCAGCGATGCCTCTGCGGCACTCTGGCTGCAGCAATGTGAGAATCTTTAACTCTTAGTTGCTTCTCGATTTCGGAAATTATGCTTAACTTCGCGTAACTTATGATTGAAGCTGAAGTAAACATATCTGCTGACCTGAAAGAGGCGGTGGAAGTGATGCGTCGGGGTGGAGTGATTCTCTATCCTACCGACACTGTCTGGGGACTGGGCTGCGATGCCACCAACCCCGAAGCCGTGGCGCGTATCTACGAAATAAAAAGGCGCGTGGAGAGCAAATCCATGCTTGCTCTTGTCAGCAACGAAGCCATGCTCGAGCGCTATGTGGAAGAGGTGCCGGAGATAGCATGGCAGCTGATTGAGGCTGCCGTTAACCCCCTTACAATCATCTATGACCAGGCGCGCGGACTCGCTCCCAACCTGATCGGTCAGGATGGCAGCATCGGTATAAGAATCACCGGCGAAAAATATAGCCGCGAGCTTTGTCAGCGTCTGCGCAAACCGGTAGTGTCCACTTCTGCTAACATAAGCGGCGAGAAGGCCCCGGCAATTTTTGCGGAAATAGCTGACGAGATAAAGGAGAGCGTGGACTACATAGCTGCTTACCGCCGCGACGACACCTCTAAGTCGGCTCCCTCGAGCATCATAAAGCTCGGCAACGACGGAGTGTTTAAAATTATTAGATAAATGAATCCTGCTTGACAACGTGACCAGAACCAACTCGCAACGCTTAAAATATATCCTGGTTGACCTGCTTACGGCCAATATCGCGGTGTTCATTTTTGACATCGCCAGATATTACGTGTTGGGAGGTGAGAACATAGGCTTCCGTTCGCTGGCTGCGTTCCTGACTTTTAAAGTCATCATAATCGAGCAGGTGCTGATTCCCCTGCTTCTGTTAGGCATAAATGCCCTGTCCGGCTACTACAACCGCCCGCTGCTGAAGTCGCGACTGCAGGAATTAATCAACACCATTTTGGTGGCCGGCTTGCAGACAGTGATGGTTTTCCTCGTCCTGCTCACGAATCAGAACACCGCCGTCCGCTCCACCAACTATGAGTTGCTGTTTTATCTTTTTCTGCTGCTCGGCGGGTGCACCTACCTCGGCCGATGGATGGTTACGAGCTATGCCTTCCGGAAGTTTCGCAAGGGTAAATGGAAATATAATATCCTCGTAATTGGACTCCCCGATGCCTCCGAAACCAAAGCGGAGAACATACGCAAAAACCGCGGTCGCACCGGCTTCAGTCTTGCCGGCATCGTGGCGCTTAATCCGGCTGATGAAAACTATGGCCTGAATTTCAGGGAGTTGTCCGAGATTCGCGACCGAAAAGATATAAAGGAGATTATCTTTGCCACGCGCGGGTTGGAGGAGAGCGAGATTTTGAAAGTGCTCTACACGCTGATACCCCTCTGCGTACCGGTGAAAATCGCCACCGATTCGCTTCCGATTCTCAATTCAAATATCCGCCTGCAAAGCATCTACGAAGAGCCATATCTTGATGTGGCATCAGCCAACGTAAGCGACGCGGTGAAGAACATAAAGCGCAGCTTCGATGTGCTCGTCTCGCTCTGCGTGCTTCTGGTGTTGGGGTTGCCTATGGCCATCATGTCAGTGGTAATCAAATGCACCTCAAAGGGTCCCGTGATTTTCCGTCAGGAGCGCATAGGGCGCCATCGCCGACCCTTCACCATCTATAAATTCCGCTCCATGCGCACCGATGCCGAAGCTTCCGGGCCTCAGCTTTCCTGCGAGGGGGACACCCGCATAACCCCCATAGGGGCCTGGATGAGAAAATACAGGGTGGATGAGTTGCCGCAATTCTGGAACGTGGTCAAAGGGGATATGTCTCTGGTCGGTCCCCGTCCGGAACGTATTCATTTCATTAAGCTCATCATGCAGCAGGCTCCCTTCTATTCGCTTGTGCACCAGGTGCGCCCCGGAATCACAAGCTGGGGAATGGTAAAGTATGGCTACGCCAAGACAGTAGACGAAATGGTAGAGCGCTTGCGCTACGACCTGATTTATCTGGCCAACATTTCCATCACCAACGATTTGAAAATATTAATCTACACCGTCAAGACGGTGTTTAAAGGCAGAGGCGTGTAATTATGGCTTACAAAGAATCTAACGGACCCTTTGCCAAATGGTGGCTCACTGTGGTGAGCTGGCGCGAGCGATACATCAAGGAGAAGACCTTCCTAATTGTGCTGGCGCTGGTGGTTGGTATCTTCTGCGGCTTTGCCGCGTTGCTGCTCAAGCACCTCATTCATCTCATTTCCGGGGTGCTCACCTCCCATCTCAGCACCACCACAGCCAACTGGGTGCTTCTGGTTTATCCCATCATAGGTGTGATTATCGTGACGCTCTATGTGAAATATCTCGTGAAGGACAATATCTCTCACGGTGTGACGCGCGTGCTTTATGCCATCTCGCGAAACAAGTCGCGACTTAAGCGCCACAACATGTATAGCTCCATCGTGGCCTCCTCCATCACCATAGGCTTCGGCGGCTCCGTGGGTGCCGAGGGCCCTATAGTGGCCACCGGCGCGGCAATAGGCAGTAATGTCGGGCAGTGGTTCAGGCTCTCGCCGCGCATACTCATGCTCCTGGTTGGGTGCGGCGCGGCGGCCGGTATCGCCGGCATCTTCCGTGCTCCCATAGCGGGAATGCTGTTCACCCTCGAGGTGCTGATGATTGACCTTACGGGCACCACGGTGATGCCGCTCCTTATCTCCTCAATCACCGCTGCCACAATAGCTTACATCTCCGAGGGCTACGGTTCCGAGTTCTTCTTCATGCAGAGCGAGGCTTATTTCCCCGGCAAGATTCCCTACACAATTCTGCTTGGAATAGTGTGCGGATTCGTGTCGCTCTATTTCACATATATGTGTAACGTGATGGAGACTATGTTCCGCCGTTGCGGCCATCCGCTTGTGAAAATAGGAGTCGGAGGCGTAATAATGGCGGTGCTCATCTTCCTCTTCCCGCCCCTTTACGGCGAGGGTTACGCCTCGATCAATCACCTCCTTGAGGGCGACACAGCCTCAATCGTGTCCGGCACATTCTTCTACGTGGACCGCAATTCCGTGTGGTTCATAGCTGCTTACATCACCATGATTGTCCTGACGAAAGTGTTTGCCACATCGAGCACCACCGGCGCCGGCGGCGTGGGCGGCACATTCGCCCCCTCCCTGTTTGTGGGAGCTATGGCAGGTTTCGTCTACGCCTATGTGCTCAACAATTTGGACATAGGCATAGAAATTTCCAACAAGAATTTCGCACTTATGGGCATGGCCGGCGTGATGAGCGGAGTCATGCATGCCCCCCTGATGGCAATCTTCCTTACGGCAGAAATGACAGGCGGCTATAACCTGTTTCTGCCTCTGCTCATAGTCAGCACGCTCAGCTACGGCACTGTCAGAATCTTCCAGCCTTACAGCATTTACACCATGCGTCTTGCCAAGAGCGGCGACCTCGTGACCCACCAGAAGGATAAAGCTGTGCTGACGCTGCTTAAGCTCGACAATGTAATAGAGAATGACTTCAGCATAGTGCATCCGGAGATGTCGCTTAAGGAGATGGTGGATGTCATATCGGTCTGCTCCCGAAATCTCTTCCCGGTGACTGATACGGAGGGAAACCTCAAGGGTATAGTGTTGCTCGACGACATAAGAAACATAATGTTCCGTCCGGACCTATACCAGAAGATGCACGTTCACAAATTCATGACGGCCCCGCCGGCGCGGATAGACCTGCATGACAATATGGATGACGTCATGAAGAAATTCGACTCTACAAAGGCCTGGAACCTGCCGGTGGTGGATGGCGACAAATATGTAGGCTTTGTGAGCAAATCAAAGATATTTAATTCTTACCGCAGAGTGTTGCGGCATTACATCGACGATTGATTCATTATGACTAAGAAAGCTCTGAAAATAGTATTCCTCGGTACTCCTGAATTTGCGGTCGGCCCGCTGAAAGCTCTCGTTGACGGCGGCTATAATATCCGGGCTGTGGTGACAATGCCTGATAAGATTGCCGGACGCGGACATAAGCTCATAGAGAGCGATGTCAAGAAGTATGCCGTGGCCGCAGGCTTGCCGGTGTTGCAGCCCGCCAACCTGAAAGCGCCCGAATTCGTGGAGCAACTGCACGAAATAGACGCAGACCTGTTTATAGTCATAGCTTTCCGCATGCTCCCTGAAGTGGTATGGCAGATGCCGCGCCTCGGCACCTTTAACCTGCACGCCTCCTTGCTGCCGCGCTATCGCGGTGCGGCTCCCATAAATTGGGCTATAATAAATGGTGACAAAGAAACCGGTGTGACCACCTTCTTCCTCAAACATGAGATTGACACCGGCGACATAATAGGGCAGGAGTCTATTCCCATAGGCGATGATGAGAACGTGGGCAGCCTTTACGACCGCCTGATGAATCTCGGCACCAAGATGGTGCTTGACACTGTCGATTCCATAATTTCCGGCGACGGTCATGTCAAGTCCATGCCTCAGCCGGAGGGGGAATTCCTCCCGGCTCCCAAGATATTTACCTCAACCTGTCAGATTGACTGGAGCCGGCCGCGCGAGTCAGTGCGTAATCTCATCCGCGGACTTTCCCCTTATCCGGCAGCCTTTACTCCCTTTGAAAATGCCGATGGCCACAAGGCTAATCTGAAGATTTACGAAGCGGCGGCGTGCGACAGCCTCGATGCTCGCGACGGAGTGCCGGGTGACATACGCACCGGCAAGAATCTGCTGGCTGTGAAGTGTGCCGACGGGTGGCTGCAACTGACCGAAGTTCAGTTACAGGGCAAGAAGCGTATGCCGGCCTCGGCATTTCTGCTCGGCTACACACCGGCGGCTAAAATTCCTGTTGAGGCATGAGCGCCAAGTATTCCTGTCAGATAGTGGCCGACCTGCTTGCGCGCCACGGCGTTAAATATGTAGTGGCTTCGCCCGGCAGCCGCAATGCGCCGCTAATCAGGGCCGTGGATGAGCATGAGGAGCTTGAGGTTCTGACCGTGGTAGATGAACGTTCGGCTGCTTTCCGTGCGCTTGGCATGGCGCAGGTGAGCAACGCTCCGGTGGCTCTCATCTGCACCTCAGGCACCGCGCTGCTTAATTATGCGCCGGCGGTGTCGGAAGCTTACTATCAGCGGATGCCCCTCATAGTGGTGTCGGCAGACAGACCCGCGCAGTGGATTGACCAGGATGACTCGCAGACCATCAGGCAGCCGGGGGCTCTCGGCAATTTTGTGAAGTATAGCTGCAACATCCCCGATTTCTCTGACCCGGAGGGGGAGATGGCCTGGTATGCCGCGCGATGCTGCAACGACGCTATGCTCGCCGCTCTGAGCGATTCCAGAGGCCCGGTGCATGTTAATGTGCAGCTTGGCGAACCGCTTAACACTGACTATCCGCAGCTCCGAAACATTCCATATATAAGTGAGGTGGCCTCGATGCCGGCGCTCTCCTTTGATGCTGTCAAGACACTTGCCGAGGAGCTTGCCGGGCGCAAAGTGATGATTGTGGCAGGCTTTATGCAGCCCTCTCACACCATGAGCAAAGCACTCGGACGCCTCGCCGGTTATGATAATGTGGTGGTGCTCACAGAAAGCATGGCCAATATTCACGCCCGCGGCCTGTTCCCTTGTGTTGACAGGATTTTGCTGCAGGTAGACAAGAGCGATGAAGCCTATCGCCCGGATGTGGTGATAACTGTTGGCGGCGCGCTGGTGAGCAGAAACCTCAAGCACTATCTGCGCAGCTGCAATCGGCTGGAGCACTGGAGCGTAGGACTTAATGACACGAGCGCCGATGTGTTCCGGCACCTAACCAAGAGAATAAAAGCTGACGCCGGTCGCTTCCTCAGTATGCTTGCCGGAGCGCTGCGCCGCGAGAAATCCAATTCTGATTACTCGGCTGCATGGCAACGGCTTAGAGCTGCCGACGAGGCTCGCCACGAGCTGAAACTTCAGGAGTCGCCATGGAGCTCTCTGCAGGCGTTTGCGGAAATATGGCCCTCCATTCCCGCGGGTACGGACGTGCAGCTTTCCAACGGTACTTGTGTGCGCTATGCGCAGCTTTTTGAGAACCCCGGGATTCATTCGTGCCACTGCAACAGAGGTGTGTCGGGCATTGACGGGTGCACATCGACCGCGGCCGGTGCCTCTTATCTATATAAGGGGGACACGCTGCTGATTACAGGCGACATGAGTTTCTCCTATGACCTCAACGGCCTGTCGGCCCCTCTCTCCCCGCGCCTGAAAGTAATTGTGATAAAGAATGGTGGCGGGGGCATTTTCAGATTCATCAAAGCCACGCGCGATTTCCCTCAGAGAGAACGGTATCTCTGTGCCAATCTCGAAATCAATGCTTGCGGAGCAGGAGAACTGTTTCATTTCAAGTCGCTTATGGCAAGCAGTTTCGCCGAATTGAAAGAGGTGCTACCGTGGCTGTATGCGCACGAAGGCCCAGCGCTGTTGGAGGTAGTGGTGCCTGCTGATGAAGATGCTCGGGCCATAATAAATTATTTCGAAAACTAAAAAACTAATATATATGAGCAAATTTGCATGGACCCCCATCAAGCAGTATGAGGACATACTCTTTGAATTTTGCGAGGGTGTCGCCAAGATTACAATAAACCGTCCGGAAGTCTACAATGCTTTCCGCCCCACTACTAATTTTGAAATGCTCGATGCCATGTCCATCTGTCGTGAGCGTGCCGACATAGGCGTTATAATCCTCACAGGCATCGGTGACAAAGCATTCTGTTCAGGGGGCGATCAGCGCGTGAAGGGTACCGGCGGCTATATAGACGCCAATGGCACTCCGCGCCTCAATGTGCTTGATCTGCATAAGGCTATCCGCTCTATTCCCAAGCCTGTGATAGCTATGGTCAACGGCTATGCTATAGGTGGCGGCTGCGTGCTGCAGGTGGTGTGCGACCTCACCATCGCCTCGGAAAATGCCCGTTTCGGCCAGACCGGCCCGAAGGTGGGTAGCTTCGACGCCGGCTTCGGTAGCTCCTATCTGGCCCGCTGCGTAGGCCAGAAAAAGGCTCGCGAAATCTGGTTTCTCTGCCGTCAGTACACCGCGAAGGAGGCCGAGGAGATGGGCATGGTCAACAAGGTTGTACCCCTCGAACGCCTTGAGGAGGAGACCATGGACTGGGCAAAGACCATTCTCCAGCGCTCACCCATGGCGGTACGCATGATTAAACGTGCTCTCAATGCCGAGCTCGATGGCCAGCGCGGCCTGATGGAATTTGCCGGCGACGCCACGCTGCTCTATTATCTGATGGAGGAGGCGCAGGAGGGCAAGAATGCGTTCCTGGAAAAGCGCGACCCCGATTTCTCAAAGTTCCCCAAATTCCCCGGATAAGCCATGCGGATGGAATATGCTCCCTACCGGCTTCGCTTCATGAACCCGGCAGGTACCTCGCGCGGTGTCCTCAACGAAAAGCTCACCTGCTTCATCAGGATTTTCGATGAAAAGAATCCGGAGCAGTTCGGCATAGGGGAGGCGGCTGTCTTTGAGGGCCTCAGCAAAGAGGCAGGCGCGGGCTATGAGATAAAGTTGCTGGAGACGGTGGCAAACGTGGCACTTGGTCGCGGCACTGATCTTACGGATTTCCCCTCCATACAGTGCGGTCTGGAGCAGGCTATCCTTGACTTCTCTAATGGCTGCCGGGGTCTTTACTTCCCTTCGAAATTCACAGAGGGGATCGAGACCATAACCATCAACGGACTGGTGTGGATGGGGCGCCACGACGAGATGATGACTCGTCTGGAGGAAAAAATAGAGCAGGGCTTCAAATGCGTTAAAATCAAAATAGGCGCTATCGATTTTAAGGATGAGCTCGACATGCTGGCGGCTGTACGCAAGCGTTTCAGCCGTTCGGAAATAGAGCTGCGTGTCGATGCCAACGGAGCGTTCAATATGGAGAATGTCTTCCCCGCGCTCCACGCATTGCAGCAGTTTGACCTCCACTCTATAGAGCAACCTATTCCTGCCGGCAATCCCGAGTTTATGCGCATGGTCTGTCAGGTTTCACCCATACCTGTGGCTCTCGACGAGGAGCTGATAGGGGTGAACCGCCCGGAGGATAAAGCCAAGCTGCTTGACGCGATTATGCCGGCTTATATCATCCTCAAACCGTCGCTCTGCGGGGGCTTCTCCGGCGCGAGCGAGTGGATTCAGCTTGCAAACGAGAGAAACATCGGCTGGTGGGTGACCTCGGCGTTGGAGAGCAACGTGGGCTTGTCTGCGCTCAGCCAGTGGGTAGGCACCCTGGGAGTGACGATGCCGCAGGGGCTCGGCACCGGTCAGCTGTTTGAAAACAATTTCACGTCGCCGCTTCGTCTGGAGGGTGAGCACCTGAATTTCAACCCCGAGGGGTTGCCCGTAGACAGAAAGCAGTTCCTTGCCCTCGACTGGCGCGGATGACAGTAGCCGATTTCATAGCGGAATGGAGGGGAGGTGTGCCGCAAATAGTGGCCCACACCTCCGGCTCCACCGGCGTGCCTAAAGAGATACGTCTCCACAGAAGTGTTGTGGAGGCGTCGGCTTGGCGCTCAATCCGGCATTTCGGGTTGAGGGCCGATTCGCACCTTCACCTCTGCCTTTCGCCGGATTACATAGCCGGCAAAATGGTTATAGTCAGGGCGTTGCTTAGCGGAGCCCGATTCACTTGGGAGCCCCCCACGCAGGAGCCGCTCAATGACTTAGGCCCTGAAAATGAAATCACACTGCTGTCCGTGATAGGCGCGCAGGTGATGAGCCTGGTTGAGCGCCGGGGTTCGTTGCCTAAGATTAAGCATCTGTTAGTGGGTGGAGCGCCGCTTAATGCCGCGACTGCAGAGGCTGCACTGCAGATAGCCGACCATGTATGGGAGTCTTACGGCATGACCGAGACCGCCTCTCACATAGCCCTCCGCGAGATTTGTTCACCGGAGGAGGTAGGCACCAAGCCCTTTAAGTTGCTCCCCGGAGTGGAACTTAGTTGCGACGAGCATGGGAGAGGTGTGATAGAAATCGAGAATCTTGACACGCTGGTAACCAACGACATAATAGAGCTCTGCGGCCCCGATGAGTTTTTTGTGAAAGGGAGGGCCGACAATGTAATCATCACCGGCGGAAAGAAAGTAAACCCGGAGCAGGTAGAGCGCAAAATCAGCGGCGCGATAGCCAGGCGTTGGGATTATTTCGTAGCGGGTGTGCCCGACGCAAAATGGGGCAATTTGCTGGCATTGGTTATAGAATCAAAGCCCCTGAGCTCCGAAGAGTCAGAGGCTTTGCTGAGGGCGTGTGCCGCGGTTACTTCCACTCACGAACGTCCGCGCAGAGTCATTTGCCGTTTGCCGTTTGCACGCACGGCTTCCGGCAAGATAATCAGGAGATTATAAGCTCATCAAGCAGACGCTTCGGCACATGGTGCACTCCGTCGGGTGTGCGGTAATACTTGAAATCGGCATCGGCCGAGCCATCCATATCCTCTATCTTCACCTGCTCTGCCGGGTACCCGAGTGCCACCACGTAGCGGGGCTTCAGATGCTCCGAAAGATTGAGCGATTCGCTCAGCTTGGGAGCATTGAAGGCTTTAATGATGCAGCTGCCAATGCCGAGAGAGCGGGCACCCAGAGTGATGGCCTCAAGCTGAAGACCGTCGTCGCAGAGACAATTGTCGCCGTAGCGGGTGTCAAGACACTGCACCAGATAAGCCGCGGGGCGCTCATCGGCATCCGGACCGGGCCACTCGGTGAAATAACCGGCCCAGGCAAGCAGGGGGAAGATGGCCTCTTTCTCTGCCTCAGCTGAGATGATGCGATACTTCAGAGGCTGAGCGTTACGCCCTGAGGCAGTGAATCTTGCCAGCTCCACGAGTCGGCGGAGAGTGTCGGGAGCAACAGCCTTGTCGCCACAGAATCTGCGCACAGTTCGATTGGATTTCAACAGGCTGCGCAGAGAGTCAAAATTTATTTGTGTGTCCATAACTTGAGCTCTAAACTTTTCCCAAAATTACAAAATAATCCCGAATAAACGGCCTACTCTTAAAAAAACTGAAAAATGAGCAATTTAATCGGTAAAGTTTTCGTATATTTGCACCGGATTTCGAGGTGTTTAACCACGAAGTCCGTAGTAACAAAAAACTAATTTTAACCTTATTAATATCATTAATTGAAATGAAAATTTCACACATCGAACACATCGGCATAGCCGTTCCCAACCTCGACGAGGCAATTGCTTATTACGAAAATGTACTTGGCCTGAAGTGCTATAAGAAGGAAACCGTAGCAGACCAGAAGGTTACTACCGCTTTCATCAAGGTAGGCGATGTAAAAATCGAACTTCTCGAGGCTACTTCTCCCGACAGCACTATCGCTAAATTCATCGAGAAGAACGGCGGCAAGGGTGGCATGCACCACATGGCATTTGCTGTGGAAGATGGTGTTGCTGAGGCTCTCGCTGAATGTGAGGAGAAGGGTGTACGCGTAATCGACAAGGCTCCCCGCGGTGGCGCCGAGGGTCTGCAGATCGCATTCCTTCATCCCAAGTCAACTCAGGCTGTTCTGACTGAGCTTTGCGAAGACCCCTCAAAGAAATAATAAACCTAAGTACTCATATCCGAAAGCTGTCGGAACCCCCACAAACCGGGCCCCGGCAGCTCTCGAAAAACAAATATAATAATGAGCATTCAATCTGAAAAAATTCAAGAGCTTATTGAGAAACGCGCCGAAGCGCGTCTTGGCGGTGGCGAGAAAGCCATTCAGAAGCAGCACGAAAAGGGTAAATATACCGCTCGCGAGCGTATAGCCCAGCTTCTTGACGAAGGTTCTTTCGAGGAACTGGACATGTTTGTGACCTATCGCTGCACAAACTTCGGCATGGGCGAAAAGAAGCATCCCCTGGGTGACGGTGTTGTGACCGGCTACGGCACAATCGAGGGTCGCCTCGTGTATGTATTCGCTCAGGACTTCACTGTGCTCGGCGGCTCACTCTCCGAGACTATGGCTCTCAAGATATGCAAGGTGATGGACCTCGCTATGGAGATGGGCGCACCCGTAATCGGTCTTAACGACTCAGGTGGCGCACGTATCCAGGAGGGTATCAACGCACTGGCAGGCTACGCTGAGATTTTCCAGCGCAACATCAACGCCTCAGGTGTGATTCCTCAGATTTCAGCAATCCTCGGCCCCTGCGCCGGCGGTGCCGTTTATTCACCCGCCCTCACCGACTTCACCATCATGAGCAAGGGCATCAGCTACATGTTCCTCACTGGTCCCTCAGTAGTAAAGACCGTGACCGGCGAAGATGTGACTCAGGAGCAGCTCGGTGGTGCAAGTGTTCACGCTACCAAGAGCGGCGTTACCCACTTCGCTACTGAAGATGGCGAAGAAGCTATCGCCCTCATCCGCAAGCTCATCAGCTTCATCCCCCAGAACAACCTTGAGGAGACCCCCCTCCAGCCCTGCGATGACCCCATCGACCGCCTGGAAGACAAGCTCAACGACATCATCCCCGACAGCCCCAACAAGGCTTACGACATGTATGAGGTGATCGGCGCTATCATTGACAACGGTGAATTCCTGGAAGTGCAGCGTGACTACGCCAAGAACATCATCGTGGGCTTCGCCCGCATGAATGGTCAGAGTGTAGGTGTTGTAGCCAACCAGCCCAAGGTGCTCGCCGGCGTGCTCGACTCCAACGCTTCTCGCAAGGCTGCCCGCTTCGTTCGCTTCTGCGACGCCTTCAACATTCCTTTGGTAACCCTCGTGGATGTACCCGGCTTCCTCCCCGGCACCGGTCAGGAATACAACGGCGTTATCCTCCACGGCGCAAAGCTGCTCTATGCTTACGGCGAAGCTACTGTGCCCAAGGTGACTGTGACTCTGCGTAAGAGCTACGGTGGTTCACACATCGTGATGAGCTGTAAGCAGCTCCGCGGCGACATGAACTATGCTTGGCCCTCAGCTGAGATTGCAGTAATGGGTGCTGCCGGTGCCGCCGGTGTGCTCTATGCCAAGGCTGCTAAAGAGGCTCCCGATCCCAAGGCATTCATCAAGGAGAAGGAAGATGAATACAACAAGCTCTTCGCCAACCCCTACAACGCTGCCAAGTTCGGCTACATCGACGATGTTATCGAGCCCCGCAACACTCGTTTCCGCGTTATCCGCGCCCTGCAGATGCTTGCCTCCAAGAAGGTGACAAATCCTGCCAAGAAGCACGGCAACATACCTCTGTAAATATGGAAAGGGGAGGAGAGTGCATTTTGCCCCGGTGGCACAATGCACCTCTTTCCGCATAACATACTCAAAATGAAGAAAACAATATTAAAATTCACACTGGCCGCCGCTCTTTGTGCCGCTCCCGTAGCCATGGCATCTGCCCAGGAGGCTGAGACATCGGCTAAGGTTGTGAGCGTAATCGAGCAGGGCGACAGCACACTCATCACCGTTGACGGCACTGAGTACATGATAGCCACCGAAGATTTCAAAGCAGAAATTGAACGCGGTCTCACCCCTGTAAAGATTGCCAACAACGAGCGTATCTCGCAGGCTGACTCCACAGGTGTGGGGGTCACCGTGATGGCTATGTGCATCGTGCTCGGTGCTCTCATTGTGCTCAGCGTGCTCTTTATGATTTTCGGTAAACTCTTCACCCGCAGCCACGCCCAGCGCAAGCGCGAGGCAAGCGGTGCTGCTCCCGAAGCTGAGAATCATGAAGATGAGTTGGCTCACGGCGAAGTTATCGCAGCCATAGCTGCCGCTCTCGACGAGCATTTCAACTCTAAGCATGACCTGGAGGACACCGTTCTCACCATCCGCCGCATGCAGCGTGCTTATTCTCCTTGGAATTCTAAAATCTACAATATGCGCGAGGTGCCTACACTTCGTAAAAACAATACCAGAAAATGAAAGAGTACAAGTATAAAATCAACGGTATGAAATTTACCGTAGGTGTTGGCGATGTTGAAGGCGACACCATCAAGGTTGTGGTTAACGGCACTCCCTACAAAGTGGAGCTTGACGAGAGCCAGAAAGCCAAAAAAGTGACCGTAGCCGCTCCCAAGAAAGCAGCTGCCGCTCCCCGTACCGAAACCGGTGAGAAAGTTGTGGCTAAGCCCGCAGCCGCCGGTGGCGCTTCTGCTGCCGTGAAGAGCCCGCTGCCCGGCACCATCCTCAGCTTCTCTGTAAACGTAGGCGACACTGTAGCTGCCGGCGACACTGTATGTGTGCTCGAAGCCATGAAGATGGAGAACGATGTGCACACTAATAAGGGTGGCACTGTTAAGCAGATTCTCGTAGGTGTAGGTGACTCAGTGCTCGAAGGCACCGACCTCATGATCATTGAATAAATCCCCTCGGCCGCGGATGCCCGGGTGCCTCAACAGGCCCCCGGACATCCTCGCTCAAATTTCGTTACCTATATATGATTCTTACAGATATGTCTTTCGGTCAGTTCCTGAGCGAAAGCGTGCAACAGTTCTGGCAGTTCACCGGCTTCTCTCACTGCGAGTGGACAAACATCGTGATGCTCCTCGTAGGCATCTTCTTCCTTTACCTTGCCATTAAGCGTAACTTCGAGCCACTGCTGCTTGTACCCATAGGCTTCGGTATGCTCATTGGCAACATACCTTTCCCCACCGGCATGGAGATTGGTATATATGAAGAGGGTTCAGTGCTCAACATCCTCTACAACGGTGTGGCACGTGGCTGGTATCCCCCCCTTATTTTCCTCGGCATCGGTGCCATGACCGACTTCGGCGCTCTGCTTGCTAACCCCAAGCTGATGATTATCGGTGCCTGCGCACAGTTTGGTATCTTCGGTGCCTACATCCTGTCGCTTGCACTCGGCTTCGACCCCATGTCAGCCGGCTGTGTGGCAATCATCGGTGGTGCCGACGGTCCTACTGCAATCTTCCTGACCTCAAAGCTTAATTCCCAGTTGCTGGGTGCTGTGGCAGTGTCAGCTTACTCCTACATGGCTCTGATTCCGCTGATTCAGCCCCCTTTGATGCGCCTCTTCACCACTAAGAAAGAGCGCCTCATCAAGATGAAACCCGCCCGTGTGGTTTCTCAGTCAGAGAAGATTATCTTCCCCATCGTAGGCCTGATTCTGACCTGCTTCGTAGTGCCCTCCGGTCTGCCACTGCTCGGCATGCTCTTCTTCGGCAACCTGCTGCGCGAGAGCGGAGTGACCACTCGTCTGGCCAAGACAGCTTCCAACGCTATGACCGACATCGTAACCATACTGCTCGGTCTCACCGTGGGCGCATCTACTCAGGCTGACAAGTTCCTCACCGTAGACACTATTAAGATATTCGCACTCGGCTTCCTCGCATTCATCATAGCAAGCTCTGCCGGCGTGCTCAGCGTGAAGCTCTTCAACCTCTTCCTGCGCAAGGACAAGAAAATCAACCCGCTCATCGGTAATGCCGGTGTGTCAGCTGTGCCTATGGCAGCACGTATCTCTAACAACGTAGGTTTGGAATATGACCCCTCCAACTACCTGCTCATGCACGCAATGGGCCCCAATGTGGCCGGCGTGATAGGGAGTGCCGTAGCCGCAGGTGTGCTTCTCAGTTTCCTCGGTTAACTCCTTTGTATTCGTGATAGTGTGAGACCGCATCTGCTAATGATGCGGTCTCACACTTATTTTATGCGGCAGTCTACAGAGATTAAACCAAATTTTTAGTAAAGTTAAAAGTGAAGGAGTGCTGAACATTCTTGAACTGTGAGTGTTTTATTTTTGAAAGCACGCTCCTCGGCTCTCGACTAATTTACGATAGTTTAACTACGGAAACTTAATTCCCAATGGTCACCAAAGAGGTAATCAACGAAATATACAAGAAGTACAGCACACCGCCTAAAGACGTTGCTGTTCTTGACCTTCCCCACTACATTGAGCTTCTTAAGAAGCATCACAATCTAAGTGTAGAAGACGATGAGCTAATCAACAGGGACCTCGAAGAATTTCATCCCTTTCGTCGTTTTCTCGTGCGTAGGTTGACAGCAGTGCTTAATTTTGACAAGGTGATAGCCTTTGTCTTCAACAAGCACATAATCTTTTTTGAGAAGAACAGCAATAAGATGCATGTCCATTTCAAACCGGAGAAGCAAAGTTTAATTTCCCGACTGTTCAGACATTCTTAATCCCCGTTTTCCGCCACAGTTTTAACTTCATTATAATTTGATTTGAAGGGCGTTGCCGAGTTTTTTCGGCAACGCCCATGTTTCTTATTCTCCGGTGGGATTGGTCTTAAAATTCGTTCGAGAATAGGGGATTAGTCCACGCTGATTTCTCCGCAGAGGGGGCGGCGCATATATTTCTTCACCTCCTCCTGACGCAAACCGAGACCGAAGAGATACATCAGTTTGGTTATGGCGGCCTCACTCGTTATGTCATGACCCGATATGCACCCGGCCTTGGCAAGGTTCACACCGGCGGCATAGAGCTGCGGGTGCACGCAGCCATTGGGGCACTGAGTGACATTGACTACTACCACTCCCTTGTCAACCGTGCGCTTCACTGCGTCAATAAACCAGTCATGCCCGGGGGCATTTCCGGCGCCGAATGTCTTCAGCACAATTCCCTTAAGACCCGGAGTTGCCAAAGCATGCTCCACTACATTGCGGTTTATGCCCGGAAACAGGTCCAGGAACATGACATTAGTATCCATGTTATACTCCACACGCAGCGGGCGATTCTGAGTGCGCGAGCGCCACAGGCTCTCCTTATTAAAGTGTAATCCGAGCCCAATGCGTGCCAGCTCAGGATAGTTATTACTCTTAAAGGCATTAAAATTATCGGCAGAGCGCTTGGTGCATCGGTTGCCGCGCCAGAGATAGTGCTCAAAAAGAATAGCCACTTCCCTCACCACCGGACTACCGTTGGCATCAGTGGCGGCGGCTATCTGCAGGGCGGTAATCAGGTTTTCCTCGCCGTCAGTGCGCACTTCGCCTATAGGTAGCTGGGAGCCGGTAATAATCACAGGCTTGTTAAGATTAGCCAGCATGAAGCTCAGAGCGGAAGCCGTATAAGCCATAGTGTCAGTGCCGTGAAGCACAACAAAACCATCCACGCGCTCATAGTTATCCTCAATCACACGGGCTATCTCGGCCCAATGCGTGGGGTTCATCTCCGAAGAATCTATGGGATGTTCAAACTGAAAATTCTCAATGTCGTAATCGAGCATCTTGATTTTCGGCACATTATCTATGAGGTGGTCAAAATCGAATGGCACCAAAGCGTGGGTCTCCGGATTTTCAATCATACCGATTGTTCCGCCTGTGTAGATAATCAGTATTTTAGGCTTATGTGTGCTTGTCATGGATAATCAGTCAGTTGTGGGATGGGATATAATTATCAATTCAGCGGCAAAAATAATAAAAAACCTGCTAACCTACTAATTTTATTTAATGTTTCTTAACCTATTTTGCTGAAATTCCACTATCTTTGTGCCCGATTAAGCTGTAATAGGCTGTGTCTGCAAGTTTAGCACAGTTTTTTTCACACATCACCACCAAAAAATAATGAAACTCAGAGATATAATTGCGCCGACTCTTGTCCTCTTCGCTTGTTTTGAATCATTGGCAGCAAATCCGCAGCGGCATCGTCCACGCAATCCGAATGCGAAAGTAACCGTAGTAGGTAACCATGGCGAGTCGCCGGATTCGGTGCGGATGGCATTTGAAGATAATGCCCCGGCCAACCGTAACATCGAGGGTATTCCCCGTTTCGCGATTGTTGGCAAAGAGGGCAACTTCTACCTCGGTATAGGTGCTAACATGAAACTCAACGGTGTCTACGATTGGGGGGATGAGGCCGGTTCCGTGAATAATTTCTCTCCGGCCCTCTTCACTAAGCCCGGTGAAGGGGATAATGCCGGAGCTGCCTTTTCCGCGCAGGAGAGCAATGTTTACTTGAATATTGTTGCACTCCCGGGAAAGAAAGACCGTTTCTCGCTGTTCCTGTCTGTAAATTTCAAGGATGATAAATACATGATGAAGCTAAGTCATTTCTATGCGCGTTATCGCGGATTGACCATTGGCTACACCGATTCCCCATTTGTAGATGGCGATGCTGTGCCACTCACACTCGATGATGAAGGACCCTGTGGCGCGGTCTCATCAAGCTCCGTTGTGATTTATTGGACTCAGGATTTAGGCCACGGATTCTCATGCCAGGGAGGTTTTGATGCACCGGGCCACACGCTCACCTATGATGATAATACTTCCGAGCTTAATAACGCTTATGTTTCCATCCCCGTGGCTGCGCAGTATCGGTGGAGCGATGGCAGCCATGTGCGTCTGTCGGGACTGCTCCGCCCCCTGCAATATCGCGACCAGATCTCTCATCGCAACCGTATGCTCACCGGCTGGGGTGTGCAAGTGTCCGGCCTATGGGGATTTCTCCCCAAGCTATGTCTGTATTACGATGCAGTGGTCGGTAAAGGTATAGCCGATTACATCAACGATGTGAGCGGAACCGGAGCCGACGCCACCCCCTCATTCGTAAACAAAGGCCGAGAGAACGCCTCTACCTGTTGGGGCTACTCTCTCGGTCTCAGCTACGATATTGTTAAGAAACTGTCAGCTCATGCTGTCTACAGTCAGGTGCGCGTTAACCCTCACTCTCAGAGCATTATCCCGGAGTCGGGTTACCGTTACGGCCAGACCTTCACTGCCAACATGATTTATAACATAAACCAGTTCGTGACAGTAGGCCTGGAATATAACTGGGGTAAAAAGGCCACCTTTGAGGAGGGGAAGCTTCATGTCAACCGTATGCAAGCACTCTTCTCACTCGCATTTTAGAGGCAATTATTCCGGACGGAAGCGGAGTGGCATACCGGCCGTTTCCGCCAAAAGAGGGTGTGGAGTGCCGGCTTCAAACACCCTCCTGCCATTTACGCGGGTGCTGAGCACTCGACTCCTGAGCCGGCGTCCCTGCAGAGGGCTCCAGCCGCATTGACTCAGTATTGAGTCAGCTTCTATGATTGTTTCCTGTTCAGGGTCCACCTCCACTATGTCGGCCCAATAGCCCGGGCGCAGATAGCCACGTTTCTCTACCCTGAAGAGTTTCGCCTGATTGTGGCACATCAGCTCCACTACACGCTCCGGGGTCAAGCGCCCCTCCAGCGCATAATTCAACATGGCGGGCAGCGAAAACTGCACCATAGGCATCCCTGAGGGTGCGGTGATGGTCCCGGCGCTCTTCTCCTGCAGCGTATGAGGCGCATGGTCAGTGCTGACCGTCAGAATTTTGCCATCGGCTATTCCCTGCCACAGAGCTTCTCGGTGGCGTTTGCTCTTCACCGACGGATTGCACTTGATGCGGGTGCCGAGAGTGGCATAATCCTCGTCAGTAAAAGTCAGGTGAGCCACACAGATCTCGCAGGTCAGTTTCCCGTCGGCAGCTTCAAAGAGCTCAAGCTCCTCGGCCGTGGTGATGTGGGCCACATGCAGGCGCGCGTCATGCTTCTTGGCGAGCTCCACAGCGCGGGCCGTGGAGGCGAAGCAGGCCAACGCCGACCTAATCTCCGGATGCCAACTGAGCGGCGCATCACCCTGCGGGTAGAGCTGCTTCGTGCGCTGCATGTTTTCTCTTACGATAGCCTCATCCTCGCAGTGCGCCATTATTACACCCGGCAGCGAGAAAATCTGCTCAAGAGCCTCTGAGCCATCAACCAGCATACCTCCGGTGGAGCTCCCCATAAATAGCTTCACGCCCGGCACCTGCGTGTAGTCCACCTGTTTCAGCACATCCACATTGTCGTTGGTGGCGCCTATGAAGAATGAATAGTTTACGGCTGAGTCTTTCGCGGCAATCTGCTGCTTCTGAGCGAGAGCTTCGAGCGTGACAGTCGGCGGATTAGTGTTGGGCATCTCCATAAACGAGGTCACACCGCCGGCAGCCGCCGCCCGGCTTTCAGAATAAATAGTGGCCTTATGTGTGAGTCCCGGCTCACGGAAATGCACGTGAGAGTCAATTACTCCGGGCATCAGCCAGCGACCCTGAATGTCGGTGACTGTAACCCGCTCGTCGTCAAAATAATGTTGAGGGGCTTCCCCCTCGCCGATGGCGCCGATGCGCCCGGCATCATCAATAAAGAGCCACCCTTTGAAGCGGTGGCCCTCATTAATGATTATTGCGTTATGCAGTAATTCCGGCATAGTCTTTTTTTAGGTTTTAAATTTTAGGCTTAGGTTTTAGGGTTTGGGCTGGAGTTCTCGGAGTTCTCGGAGTTCTCGAACCCCCTAAAATCTAACACCTAAAACCTAACTTACTTCTTAATTCCGTCGCGTTTCAGCATTGCGTCCACAGTAGCGGGGCGGCCGCGGAACTCCTCATAAAGAACTTCGGGGTCTACGGTATTACCGCTCTGAAGCATCTTCAGGAACTTGGCAGCAGTCTTGGGATCATAGATATTGCCGGTCTCTTGGAAAGCTGCGAAAGCGTCGGCATCAAGCTCCTCAGCCCACTTGTAGCCATAATAGCCGGAAGCGTAGCCGCCAGAGAAGATGTGGCCGAACGAGGGGCTGATAAGGGTGCCCGCCGGGGCATCAAAAATCTTCACGGGAGCTATCGCTTCCACCTCAAATTCAGCTATATCGCTGCTTGCGCGCATGGGTGAAGTGATGGTGTGGTAAGCCATGTCGAGGTTGCCGAAGTTGAGCTGACGCATAGCCGAGTAAGCTGCGCCATACTGGCTGCTCTTTATAAACTTGTCTACCAGAGCCTTAGGCATCTTCTTGCCTGTCTTGTAGTGGCGGGCGAAGCTGTCGAGGAACTTCTGCTGAGTCAGATAGTTCTCATTAAACTGAGAGAAGAGCTCCACGAAGTCGCGATACACATTGGTGCCACCAAGGCTCTCATACTTAGCCTGGCCGGAGAGACCATGGATAGCATGGCCAAACTCATGAAGGAAAGTCTCCACCTCGTAGGGGGTGAGCAGAGCGGGCTCATTGCCGGTGGGAGTAGAGAAATTCATCACGATGGAGATGATAGGCAGAGTGCGCTTACCCTCGTCATCGATTGACTCACCCACAAACTCAGTCATCCATGCGCCGGGAGCCTTGCCGGGACGGTAATAGAAGTCAGTGTAGAGCAGGCCGAGCAGATCGCCGTTGCGGTCAATCACATCGTAGGCCTTCACGTCGGGGTGATATACGGGCACATTCTTATTCTCCTTAAACTTGTAGCCATAGAGGCTGGTGGCCAAGCCAAACACACCCTTTATCGTATTGTCAAGCTCGAAATAGGGGCGCATATCCTCGTCATTGAAGGCATACTTCTCATTCTTCAGCTTGTCAGCCCAATAGCTGTAATCCCACGCCTCGAGAGTGAAGTCGGGACCCTGGCTCTTGCGAGCAAACTCAGTGATTTCAGCGAGCTCCTGCTCCAGCGGCTGACGGTAAGCATCAGCAAGCTCATCGAGCATGGCGCGCACGTTGGTCTGGTTCTTAGCCATGCGGCGGCCGAGAGTGTAGTCGGCATAATTGCTGTAGCCAAAGAGCTGAGCCATCTCCAGGCGAATGTTGGCTATGTCCTTAAGAATCTGAGTGTTGTCAAATTCGCCACCGAAGTTGCGGGTGTTATAGAGGCGATACATCTTCTCGCGCAGCGAGCGGTCGTCGGCATACTTCATGAAGGGGCTGTAGGAGGGCATGAACACCGTGAAGAGGTAAAGACTTCCGTCATCCTCCTTGCCGTCGGCCTTCAGAGCGGCCGCGGCATCCTGACGGGCGGCAGCGATAGCGGTTTCCGGCAGACCGGCGAGCTGATCGGCAGTGAGCCACATGCGGCGCTCGGGGTTAGCCATATCATTGGTGAGATTCTGAGAGAACTTCACCTGCAGGTCGCTCAGCTCAGCTGAGAGCTTAGCGAAGCGCTCGCGGGCTTCACCCTCCAGATTAGCACCATTTTCAGCAAAATCATTGTAGGTTTCCTCAATCAGGCGGCGGTCTTCCGAAGAGAGAGAGGTGTCCTTGTCGCGGAGCTCATAGACAGTCTTGATGCGCTGCCACAGAGCCTCATTGAGCATGATGGCAGTGGAGTGCTCAGTGATGAGGGGCATCACCTTGCTCATCACCTCCTGCAGCTCCTTGTCGCCACAGGCATGCTCCAGATTGCTGAGCGCCAGAATGGCGTGGTTGAGCTGCATGCCGCTGCGTTCGAGAGGCACGATGGTGTTCTCAAACGTCGGAGTGGTGCGCTGCATAACAATCGTGCGGATTGCCTGATTCTGCTCATCCATAGCCTTACGGATGGCCTCCTCATAATCCGAGATCTGAATCTTGTCGAAAGGCACGGCACCGCGCTCCTCGGTGTAGGGAGCTGCCAACGGATTGGTGCGCGCCTGTGAAACAGGTGCTGACATAAGCGTAAACGCGGCCATAGCGCCGCCAATGATTTTTTTCATTATCTATGATTGGTTTAGAAATTTATCGAAGATTAGTTTAGGTTCAAAAATTCCGAGAAGGGGAGGACCCAACATCCCGACCCCAACAATTGACAAAGATACAACAAATTTTCAAATGCACCAAATTGGAGGGGGGAGGCTTTAGGTTTTAGGTTTTAGGGGGCGGGGAGCTCACGGGCACTCGGAGTACTCGGAGTACTCGGAGTACTCGGAGTACTCGGCTCCGTAACCCATAACCCGTAACCCGTGACCAAAAAGAGGCGCCCAAAGGGGGCGCCTCTTTTTATAGGGGGGAGTTGGATTTACTTAACAATCATCTTCTGGCCGGCTACGATGTAGAGACCGGGCTGCAGGCCTTCTACCTCCTGAGCGCTCTGAGTGCGAACCACGCGCACGAGCTTGCCGTCGATAGTGAAGATCTGAGCGTCGCCGTTTACATAAATCTTGCCGGCGAGGTTCTTGGCACCCTGTTCGCCTGCGAAGATTGCGTCAACGCCGGATACGAGTACCTTAACGGTCTTCTCAACATTGCCTTCGTCGAGAGTGAAGTCGAAGCTTTCGGGCTCTGCATCGGGCACGATTACGGTAGCGGTCATAGTGAGACCCTTAACGGCTGCTGCGCCTGCTGCGAACACGTATGAGCCGTCGCCCATGGGTTCGGCATCCTCAGAGAAGTCGTCCATGCCGGCTACGGTTATGTTCACGCGTGCGTTGAGCACGGGAGCGTCATTGTTGTTGCTGTCGAGCACAGTCACAGTCAGAGTGCGGATGATCTGCTCGAGAGTTACCTGCTCGCTGATAGCAGTCTGCTCAGTGAAGTCGAAGGTGATAACCTGGCTTTCGTAGTCGGGATAGCTGATGGTAGCGGTGAGTTCACCCTCGGGGAGAGTCTTTGAAGTCCAGTAAGCGGCAAACTTGCCGTTGCCTTCGTTTACTACGGTCTGCTCGTTGCCCTTTTCGTCAGCAATCTTCACGATAGCGTCAGCAAGAGGCTCGAAAGAGAAGTCGTCGATTACGGTCACAGTGAAGGAGTATTCCTGCAGTGAGAGAGTGAAGGCGTAAGACTTCTCAACCTCGCCCTCGGCAAATGAGAGCTCGTAAGTCTCGGGAGCATAGCCCTCGGCAGAAGCTACTACGGTGAAGGTAGCGCCGTCAGCAGCGTCGCCGGCCCAGATAGAAGCTACGAAGTTGCCATTTTCTGCGGTCTTGAGCTCAGTGCCGTCGAGAGTAACCTTGGCGCCGGGGATGGCAACCTCGTCCTTATCGGCTACAGTAGCGGTGAATGTGTACATTACGGGAGTCATCTCGAAGTTTACAGTCTTGGAAGCCTCAGCATTGGGAGTTACTTCGGCTGTGTACTCCTCGAAATATGGAGCGGTAGCGGTCAGAGTGTAAGACTCGGCAGCAGCACCGGTGAGAGTGAAGGTGTATGCACCTTCGTCGTTAGAAGTAACTTCAGCCACCTTGTTTTCGCCATCAAAGAGAGCTACGGTAGCGTTGGCCACAGGAGCGTTCTCATCGTCAGAGCGAGTGATGTTACCCTTCACGATAGTGTTCTCGTAGGCAATTGCCATGAAGTTAACGTTGATGTTACCACCGTCGAACTCGATGGTCTGCGGAGCGATGGGCTTCATGCCGGGCACTACGCAATTTGCCACAACAGTGTTGCCGGCAAGCTCGGGAGCCGGCAGTGAGGTGATTACATAATTCTGGTTATCTTCCACATATGTGGCAGTGCGAGTGGTCTCACCGTAAGAGAGTGTTACGGTAGCATTATTCAGATACTCAAGGTCACTGTTAACAACAGTTGCGGTGAAACGAACAGTCTTGTTTGTGAGGTAAATGTGACCGGTAGCAGTCTTGCCTAAGTTGAAGGACACACCATTATAAGTTTCTACAGAATAGATAGTCTGTACCTTGTCCTCATAACCGGTAGCAGTACCCTTCAGGGTGTAGTTAGCGGGATTGAGCTGGCCCTTAACAGTGAAGTTATAGTAGCCCTCTTCGTCGGCAGTAACATTTTCGCAGCCTGCAACGGGAGTTTCTGTTTCACCCTCGAAGAGAGTAAACTTGGCAGTGGTGATTCGTGTATCGTTGGTAGTAGTGGAGAGCCAAATTTTCAGAGTAGAAGTCTGGAGCTCAAGCACCACGTCTTTTACCATGTCGGAGTTGATGTCAATATCTTCGCTGTAGTTAACATAGCCTGGGGCAGTAACTTTGAGAGAAGCAGAGCCGGAGATGGGAGTAACGAAAGAGTAAGAACCATCTTCAGCAGTAGTAGTAGCTTCGCAGCCGGTGAGAGTAACGGTAGCGCCTACTACTGCTTCTCCGGCTTCATTTTTCACAGTGCCTGATACGGTGAAATTGCCGCCGGCCACTTCATAAGTGTTGGCTACGTTGTCGAATCTTGCACCAGCACAGCTGATACCAATCCACATATCCTCTGGGATATCCCATTCTAAGGTAGTAAAGCCATCAGCATTTATGCCTGCATTAGAAATAGGACAAATATCAGAACCTATGATTTCACCGGGAGTGAATGTATCATCAGCTTTTGTCATCTTCTTAATTCTAAAGAAGTTGTTAGTGCTGGTGGCAGCAGATGCAGAGTAAGCTTTAACATCGATAGTTACTTTGCCTTTGTGTACGTAAGTTACGACATAGCAATTGTTCAAGGCGTGAGTAGGAGCGTTAGCAGTATATGTGAGAATACAAGGGCTGTCATCAACACCACCATAAGTTTGAGTAGTGATACTTGCACAGCCACCAGTAACATACCAACCTTCGGGCCAACCGTTAGCCTGAGTCATGTCATTAGAACCGGTTCGGTTCTGAGTGATAGTATTGAAAGTTTCAACGTCAGTTACAGTTGTGGCTGCGCCACCACCGCCGGACTGAATCAGATTCTCAAAGTTGTCAAGCATGAAGTTGGCACCTACGAAACCGATGTAGCAGTCTTCGGGAATTTCAAAAGTAACGGGTACAAAATTTGTTGCACTTATTGCAGGATTGGCTGCATTGAGTGTAGCATAAGCCTGAATCTGCTCGCCGATAGTGAAAGTGTTACCCTCCTGGTTCATTTTGTAGAGCACGATATATGCGCGAGCATCATTGTTGGCATAAACAGAGGAATTGGCTTTGATCTGCACTACAACCTGGCCTTTTTTTGCAGAAGTAATCAGTACGCATGCATCGGTAGTAGCTTTGTCTACAGTGGGTGCACTACCGTTGTTGTTAAACTTAATGCAAGCCGTACCGTCAACGCCGGCAGTATCTTGCTGCAGCTTGTAGCCGGCGTTGCCATTAAGAAGGTAGAACCAACCCTCGGGCCACCCGGCCTTTGCGGAACAACCAGTGGCATTAACGTGGCCGCTCTGCACAGAGTTGAAATCCTGAGATTCAGCTACGACCCAATCGCCGCCACCTTCGCCTTCGTTGCCGCCACCTTCGTAAGTGTTGGTGTACTCATGGAGGCAAACGCTGTTGCCGGTGAAGCCGATGTAGCAGTCCTCATCAAGGTCAAACTCAAGAGTTACAAACTTGAGCAGGGCATCCTCTGAAAGACCGTTGCCATACTTCCATTCTTTAATAACAGACTCCTGAGTAAAACCGTTTGCAATGTCTCCCCCTCTGGGTGACATCAGGTTTACTGAAATGTTAGCATTGCTTGCAGCTGCGGCAACAGGTGAAGATATACCCACTTGTATAGATACTTTACCGGCCTTAGCTTCAGTAACAAGGTAATTTACATTGTAAGTACCGAAGAAAACACCGGTAGTGCCGGCCGGCCAAGTGGCGTTAGTGGTGAGTGCACCACCCTGCGCACCGTTGTAATACCAGCCTTCAGTGCAGTGCAGGAAGTAATCCGCACTGGTGAAGCCGCTGAAATCTTCTGTAGTGGTCGCCGCTTTACCGGTCAGTGACAACACTGACATCAGTATCGCAGCGAACAAATAGGAAAATTTTCGCATAGGATGTGATTTTAGTGAAACAATTAATATGATAATTTATGATAATTTAACCGGTAGCAAAGGTAAGCAAAAAATTTTTGAATACAAAATTTCTGTGCAATTTTTCCAAAATATTTCCCCGCTTAGCACAATTTTAAAATCTCCGAACCCCGCATGAGCAGCCGTATATCGGGGTTTTTAGGGGTTATGGGTTATGGTGTCGGAGAACTTGGAGTTCTCGGAGTTCTCGGAGTTCTCCGACACCGTAACCCATAACCCGTAACCCATAACCCGTAACCCTTAACCCATAACCCTTAACCCGTAACCCCTAATTATTTGCGGTATTTCTCGGTTTCGCGGCTTTCGTCGAGGATGGAGAGGTAGGAGGCGTAGCGGCTTTCGGCTATGCGGTGGTCGGCGAGGGCGGCGCGGACGGCGCAGCCGGGCTCGTGGGTGTGGGTGCAGTTGCCGTAGCGGCAGTCGCGCCCCGCTTCGAAGATTTCGGGGAAGTAGTGGCTCACCTCTTCTGTCTCGAAGTCGATGGTGCCGAAGCCTTTCACTCCGGGTATGTCAATGAGCTCACCGCCGCCGGGCAGGTCAAACATCTCGGAGAAAGTGGTAGTGTGCATGCCGGTGTGGTGAGTGGCCGATACGGCACCTGTGCGCAGGTCAAGGCCGGGCACCAGGGCGTTGATGAGTGAGCTTTTGCCTACCCCGCTGTTGCCGGCCAGCAGGGTGGTTTTGCCTGCTACAAATTGGCGCAGGGCATCGAGCCCCTCGCCGGTGCGGGCAGAGAGGAGAAAGACGGGGTAACCAATCACGGTGTAAAGGTGAGCAATGGCCTCGGCAAGCTCGCGGTCGTCGGCATCCCACATGTCAGACTTATTGAGCACCAGAGCAGCGGGCACATTGTAGGCCTCGGAGGTGGCCAGGAAGCGGTCAATGAATGTGGTGGGGGTGGAGGGTTCGCGCAGCGATGCTACGAGCAGTGCGCAGTCTATGTTGGCTGCAAGGATGTGGCTCTCTTTGGAGAGATTGGAGGCGCGGCGGATTATGTAGTTGCGCCGCGGAGAAATGGCGGTGATGAAGCCGGTGCCCTCGGGGAGTCGTTGCACAGTGACGCGGTCGCCCACGGCTACGGGGGAGGTGGTGCGCAGGCCGCGGATGCGGAAATTGCCCTTGACCTTGCAGGGGATGGGGGAGAGGTCGGTGTTGTCGGGGCGCACGTCATACCATGCGCCGGTGTTGCGGATTACGGTGCCTTGCAGTGTGTTCATATTAGTTGCAAAGTTAGTAAAACTTAGCCGAAAATCAAAAATGGACGCTGATAATGAGGGGATATGAAGCGGTCGAGGCGACGGGATTTCACATTTATTTATTATTTTGGGGCTAACTTTTGTGAGTCTGGGGCTGTTATAACTGTGTAAATTAATTAAAAACAATCGATTATGAAGAAGACTTTTATCTCACTCAGCATATTAGTAGCGGCCACCCTCGGGGCCGCAGCGCAGTCAGTCACTCCCGCCGCTCGCCAGATGCCTAAGTTGCCGCAGGGCGTGGGCCCCGTGATGGAGGCGAGCATGGTGACAACAGACCTGCCGGCGCAGGCTCAGAATTTCCTGAACAAGTATTTTGCCGGTGTGGCTGTGAAGAGTGCGAAGAATGATTTCAAGGACCGCCGCTATGAGGTGAAACTCGCTGATGGCGCTGAGGTGGAATTTGACTACAATGGTAATTGGATAGAGGTAGAGGCTCCGGATGGCGCGACGCTTCCCAGTAGCACTATTTCAGCTCTGATGCCTGAGAGTGTAGTGGTAAATTCGCTTAGTGGCGATGCTATGGTTAATGGCGGTGTGATGCAGTATGTGGAGGAGGTGGTAAGCTATCCCGACTTCTATGTGGTGAGCGCCGTGACTCCCGATGGAACCAAGACAAGAGCCTCAGTGGACCGCAAGGATGGCAAGGTGAATGTGCTGAAGCAGAAAGCTCCCAAGGATAAGCGTGGCCACAAAGGGGCGCATGGCCGCAAAGGTGGCCGCCGCGCCGGCTATGACTCCACGGTGATGGTGAGACTTGACCACAATCCCCGTTTTTATTAAATGACTTTAGTTTAGTTAGATTACGATATGTGAATTAAGGTAACTGACAACTGCCTTGGCAGCCCAATGGTGGCTGCGGCCCGAAAGAGAGGGCCAATCTGTCAAATTATTTTACCGTTTTAAGCTCGAGATGCCGGGGCGTGTATGCGCCTCGGCATCAGTTTTCTATGATTTAGTGTGGGTATAGAGGAAAAGAAGCGGTCGCGCTGTTGGCACGACCGCTTTCAGTATTAATAGGGGGTTGGATTACTTTTTAGCAATCTTCTTGTAGCCGTACTGAGCAGCGGAGCCGAGCTCTTCTTCGATGCGGAGGAGCTGGTTGTACTTGGCCATACGGTCAGAACGAGAAGCGGAACCGGTCTTGATCTGGCCGGCGTTGGTAGCTACAGCGATGTCAGCGATGGTAGCATCTTCAGTCTCGCCGGAACGGTGAGAGATAACAGCGGTGTAGCCGTTGCGCTGAGCCATTTCAACTGCGCGGAGAGTCTCGGTGAGAGAACCGATCTGGTTCACCTTCACGAGGATAGAGTTAGCGCAACCCTCAGCGATGCCGCGTTCGAGGTACTTAACGTTGGTCACGAACAGGTCGTCGCCCACGAGCTGGCAGCGGTTGCCGATGAGGTCGGTGAGAATCTTCCAGCCTTCCCAGTCGTTTTCGGCCATGCCGTCTTCGATGGAGTCGATGGGGTATTCGTTTACGAGCTTCTCGAGGTACTTAGCCTGCTCCTCGCTGGTGTAAACGGGACCGTCAGCCTGCTTCCAGGTGTAGTCATACTTGCCATCCTTGTAGAACTCAGAGCTTGCGCAGTCGAGACCGATGGTCACGTCCTTACCGGGTTCGTAGCCGGCCTTGCGGATAGCTTCCATGATTACGTTGAGGGCATCTTCAGTGCCGTCGAGGTTGGGAGCGAAGCCACCTTCGTCGCCTACAGCGGTGCTGAGGCCGCGAGCCTTGAGCACGCTCTTGAGGTTGTGGAACACTTCAGTGCCCATGCGGATGCCTTCGCGGAAGCAGCAAGCGCCTACGGGGCGAATCATGAATTCCTGGAAAGCGATGGGGGCGTCGGAGTGAGCACCGCCGTTGATGATGTTCATCATGGGCACGGGGAGCACGTAGCTGTTCACGCCGCCGATGTACTTATAGAGGGGCTGGTCGAGGTAGTCGGCAGCAGCCTTAGCCACAGCGAGAGATACACCGAGGATGGCGTTGGCGCCGAGGTTGCTCTTGGTGTCAGTGCCGTCGAGCTCGATCATCTTTTCGTCGATAGCAATCTGGTCGAGAGCAGGCATGCCTACGAGAGCTTCAGCGATGGGGCCGTTTACGTTTTCTACAGCCTTGAGTACACCTTTGCCCATGTAGCGGTTCTTGTCGCCGTCGCGGAGCTCGAGAGCTTCGTTAACACCGGTAGAAGCGCCGGAGGGCACAGCAGCACGACCACGTGCGCCGCTTTCGAGGATTACGTCTACTTCTACTGTGGGATTACCGCGTGAGTCAAGCACCTCACGACCGATGATTTTTTCGATTTTCATAATAAAAATTCTATCTTTTTATAGGGTAAATATACTTGGAATTCTATTTTACTTTTCAGCCTACAAAAGTAGTAATTTTTTCGGAAACAGCGGCAAAAATTTCAATTAAAAAATGTCATTGCTGTTTCCAAGTCAGCAGCTGCAGCGGGGAGCCGGGAGTGATAACGGCGTAGCTGCATGTGTCAATCCATTCGCCGAGTATTACGGCTGTGCAGCCGGCAGAGAGCGGCTCCTGCACCATGATGTGACGATGGCCGAAGACGAAGTAGTCTATGTCGGGATGCTCGCTCAGGTATTCGCGCGCAAACACCATAAGGGGCTCCCTGTCGGGTCCCTGGTAGATGTCGGCCACGGGGTGCTGGCTCCGGTTCTTGGAGCTCCAGCCGAACGCGAAGGGGATGGTGAGGCGCGGATGGATGGCGGAGAAAAGCTTCTGACACACCCTGTTGCGGAACATGCCGCGCAGGAAGCGGAAGGCTGCGGGGTTGCGACCGACGCCGTCGCCGTGGGTTATGAAGAATTTCTTGCCGCAGATTTCGCGTAGGAGCACGCCGTCGACCACCTCAATGCCGAGCTGCGAGGGGAGGTAGTCGAAGATCCAGATGTCATGGTTGCCTATCATCCAGGTGATTTTCACGCCGGAGTCGGCCAGGTCGGCGAGCGCGCCGAAGAAGCGGATGAAGCCGCGGGGCACTACAGTGCGGTATTCAAACCAGAAGTCGAGCACGTCGCCCACAAGGTAGATTGCCTCGGCGCTGTCGGCTATGGAACGCAGAAAGGCTACAGCCCGTTTCTCTACTTCTATAGGGTCGCGGAAATAGGCTGCTCCCAGGTGCAGGTCGCTCAGAAAGTATGTGACGTTGCGGGGCATCAGAGGAATCCGAGCTCCAGTTTAGCCTCTTCGCTCATCATGTCCTGACACCAGACGGGGTCGAAGACCAGACGCAGGTCTACGGCTTTGGGTCCCTCGATGGCTACGAGTTTCTGGCGCACATCCTCCATGATGAAGTCGGCGGCAGGGCAGCCGGGGGCTGTCAGAGTCATGTCCACATGCAGGGTCTGGTCGTCGGGGTCGTAGTCTATTTTATATATGAGGCCGAGGTCGTAGACGTTCACGGGAATTTCGGGGTCAAAGACGGTGCGGAGAGCGTCGATGGCCTTCTGAGTAATTTCGAGTGACTGTTCATCGCTGCCGGTGGAGGCAGACTGCTCAGCTGATATGTTGTTTTTCGGTTCTTCCATAATGCAAAAGTAGTAAAAAATTTTGTGGAGATGGATGGATAAGAAAAATTTTATTAATTTTGCGCGGAATACTCTCTATTCATCCCTCGGTAATCTAACACATTAATTATAGAAAAAGATGAAAAATTTCTGGAAAGTGGCTGCCGTAGTGCTGCTGGCGCTTGCAGGTGTGCAGGCTGCGAACGCTCAGTTTCGTTTTGGCTTGAAGGCCGGTGTCAATCTTAACTCTCTGAAGCTTAATGACTTTAAAGGTAACTTTAATGATAAGAATGGCTGCGGCTTCACCGGCGGCGTGATGACTGAGTTTACTGTGCCTCTGGTGGGTATCTGCGTGGATGCCTCGCTGATGTACACTCACATGAGTGCTACTGCCGACATTTATGCTGCTGATGAGAATGGCGCTCTGGTGGGCGAGGAGGCTTCTGCCAAGAACTTCTTCAATATCCCCATCAACCTGAAGTATCGCTTCGGCATGGTACCTGTGGTTAAGCCCTTTATCTTCACCGGTCCGGATTTCGCTTTCAAGCTTAGCGGCGACAGCAATGTGCTGAAGACTAAGACTTTCCAGTGCGCATGGAACATAGGTATAGGTGCCGAGATTCTGAATCATGTGCAGATTGCCGGCTCCTATGGTTTCGGTATCAACAACATTGCCGAAAAGCTTGGCGGAGTGAATGTTTCAGACGATTTCAAGCTTAAGAATAACTACTGGACCATCACGCTGGCATACCTGTTCTGATTAGTTCTGACGTAAAGATTTAATGAAAAAAGTATTATTGATAGTAGTGCTTGCCCTGAGCACATTGGCGGCTAACGCACAGTTCCGCTGGGGTGCCACGGCAGGCGTTAACTTTGAGAAGCAACGCTTCAAGCAGAAGCTCATCGATGTGGAGGGCGGCGTAGGTTTCAGCGCCGGCATCATGGGTGAGCTTATGTTTCCGGGCATAGGTTTAGGTGTGGATTTCGGTCTGAATTATGAGCAACACAGCTCAAAAATAGATTTCGGACAGCGCGAAATCTGGGCCTCTGACGGCTACGGAAAGCTCACCAATACGCAGCATCTGCTTCAGATACCTATTAATCTGCGCTTCAAGTACACTCGCCTCAATGGCATAGAAAGTGTAGTGGCCCCCTTCGTTTATGCCGGTCCGGTGTTCAACATCAGAGTGGGTAGCAACAATTGTCCCCCGTTAGAGTACAGCGCAGGCTCCGTGGGTCTGCAGTGTGCCATCGGTGCCGAGCTGTGGCGCAAGCTGCAGATAAGCGGCGGCTACTACTGGGACTTTACCTACGAGCAGCGCACCGTGAAGCTTGAGAATTTCAGCTCTAAGCCTGACGGCTGGCAGGTTAAGGTGGTCTACTTCTTTACCGGCCCTAAAGAGGTTATAGCCCGCTGACAGTAAATGTATGCCGATGTAATCTTACCCCTTCCGATTCAGGCTTCGTTTACTTACGAAGTGCCGGAATCGATGCTCGGCAGCCTGACCACAGGCTGCCGCGTTCTTGTGCAGTTTGGCCGCAGCAAGATTTACACCGGCATTGTGGAGAATATCCACGCGCATCGTCCCGATTTCGAGCCAAAGGAGGTGCACGCTCAGCTCGATGCGGAGCCCATAGTGCGGCATCCGCAATTGAAGTATTGGCAGTGGATTGCCGACTATTATCTCTGCACCCCCGGCGAGGTCATGAAAGCTGCGTTGCCGGCGGCGCTGAAGGTGGAGAGTGAGAGCTGGGTGGAGCCGGTGGATGATGTGGACCCTCAGCTGGTGGAAGGACTGACAGAGAAGCAAGCGCTGCTTTGGGCCTTCCTGATGCAGAAGAAGCGGGTGAGGGTGAGTGAGTTGGAAAAAGTTGCTGATTTCGCTAACCCCCGTGTGGCAATAAATAAGCTGATTGACAAGGGATTGGTGCGGATGGCGGAGCAGACTGTCAACAAGTATGTCAGTAAGAAGGTGACGATGGTGACGCTCACTTGTGAGCGCGAGGATGGAGATGCTCTGCATGGTTTCTTTGAGCTCGTAACCCGCTCTACCCGCCAGGAGAAGTTGCTGATTGGCTATCTTGACCTCTCCGGATGGATGATGAAAGATCAGCCGCTACGCCCGGTGGAGAAGGCTGAGCTGCTGGAGCGCACGGGAAGCACGCCCGGCATACTGAAGGCGCTGATAGACAAAGGTATCTTGAAGACTTACCGCACCTCGATAAATCGCTTCCTGCCGCCGGTGACTCAGCAAAAAGTCGTGTTGCCTGGGCTTTCGGAGCCTCAGAACAAAGCTCTGGGGGAGATACGAAAGTCTATGCGCGAGCGGAATGTGACGCTGTTGCGCGGCGTGACCGGCAGCGGCAAGACAGAGATTTACTCTCACCTGATGAAAGAGGCGCTCGGGCAGGGAAATCATGTGCTTTTCCTGGTGCCCGAAATCAGCCTGACCACGCAGCTCACAACTCGCCTGCAGAAGATATTCGGCAAGAAGTTGCTGGTGTATCACTCCAAGTTCTCTGACAGCGAGCGTGTGGATATATGGCGCCGACTGCTGACCTCCACCGAGCCGATGATAGTTCTGGGAGTGCGCTCCTCCATCTTCTTGCCGTTTCACCGAATAGGGCTTGTGATAGTGGATGAGGAGCATGAGAGCAGCTACAAGCAGTATGACCCGGCCCCGCGCTACAATGCCCGCGATGCAGCTATCATGCTCGCCACTATGCATGGGGCAAAGGTTCTGCTTGGCTCCGCAACCCCCTCGATAGAAACGTATTACAAGGCGCTCTCAGGCAAATACGGACTGGTGGAGCTGCTGACCCGTTATGGGGATGTAAAGCTGCCGGAGGTGATGGTGACCGACATGGGGAGCATGCGCAAGCAGCGCCTGGTGAGCGGGCCCTTTTCCGCTCAGCTGCTTCGCGAGGTGGAGCTGACCACCAAGGCAGGGAATCAGTCGATACTTTTCCAGAACCGCAGAGGCTATGCCCCCGTGGTGGTGTGCGGCACGTGTGGCTGGACCCCCAAGTGCGAGAATTGCGACGTAAGCCTGGTTTATCACAAGCGCATCAATGAATTGAGGTGCCACTACTGCGGCTATACAATGACACTCCCGGCTGTGTGCCCGGCGTGTGGTGAAAATTCACTCTCAACTTTCGGCTACGGAACCGAGCGAGTGGCCGACACGCTGAAAGAGATTTATCCGGACCTGCGCATCTCCCGTATGGACCTGGACACCACACGCAACAAAAATGCTTATGAGGAGATAATAGGAGAGTTCTCGCGCCATGAGACAGATGTGCTCGTGGGTACTCAGATGGTGAGCAAAGGGCTTGATTTCCGCAACGTGAAGCTGGTGTCGATACTCAATGCCGACACCCTGCTGAATTTCCCGGACTTCCGTAGCAATGAGCGGGCGTTCAACATGATGGAGCAGGTGGCCGGCAGGGCCGGACGACATGGGGAGAGCGGAAAGGTGCTGATTCAGACCACCGCCCCCGACAATCCCATAATCAGCCGCGTGGTCAAGCATGACTACACCGGATATTACGCCGAGGAGCTCGAGCAGCGGCGCAGATTTTTCTATCCCCCGTTTGCCAGGGTTATCAACGTATATCTTCGCCATAAGGATGAACATGTGCTCGACAGGCTCACTGCGAGCTACGGCGCGGAGTTAAAGCGAGTGTTCGGAGAACGTGTGCTCGGACCTGAGACTCCGTATGTTAGCCGCGTGAGTAACTATTACATACGCACCTTCATGCTCAAGATAGAGGCGGGGGCTTCCATGCAGAAAGTCAAGGAGCTGCTGCGGACAATTTATGTCTCAGTGGCGGCGCTTCCCGGCATGAAGCAGCTCCAGCTTCATTACGATGTGGACCCGGTCTGAAAGAGCTCGGGTTTCAAAAGTCTATAAAAATTAATTCAGGGATGTTATTTGGACCTGCTATATTTGGGTAAATGATTTATTTTTGTTAATTTTGCCAATGTTTCCGTGGCCCCGTCAAATGGGGCGAAGATAGAATGGCAAATATTATCAAAATCAAGAGGGGGCTGAACATACCGATAAGCGGCCAAGCCGATGCTTCGCGTATAGAGCAGTGCACCCCTGCATATTGTGGTATAGTACCCGATGATTTCCCCGGTTACAAATGGAAATGCGTGGTAGCTGAAGGTGATGCTGTGCTTTCGGGCTCCCCTCTGTTGTGTGCAAAGGAGAATCCCGAGATAGCGCTCGTCAGCCCTGTGGCCGGCACCGTCAAGGCCATAAACCGCGGGGAGCGCCGCCACATCCTGTCGGTAGTGGTGGAGGCATCAAAAGCTAAGTCTGACTATGTGAAGTTTCCGATTCCCTCGCTGTTTAAGGATGAAGAGGGGCGCCGGGAACTTCTCAATCTGCTGAGCACTTCGGGCATCCTTGCCTTCATCAGGCAGCGTCCTTACGACATAGTTCCCTCGGCTGATGTTCTGCCTCGCGATATTTTCGTGACCGCTTTTGATTCCGCACCGCTTGCTGCCGAGATGGTGACCGAAGATATGTATCCGGCGCTTGAGCGCGGCCTGGCGGCGCTTGCCAGTCTCACGGATGGTCGTGTGTATCTCGGCATCCCTTATGACTCGGCAATCACCAGCCGTGCCGCTGATGTCAATGAGTTTGACGGTCCGCATCCCGCCGGTAACGCCGGTGTGCAGGCTGCCGCCATTAAGCCTGTAAACAAGGGGGAAACCATCTGGACGCTCGATGCCCGCACTGCGGTGCGCATTGGCAGACTGGTGACCACCGGTGTGCTCGATATGAGTGCCGAAGTGGCTGTGACCGGCCCGGAAGCCGAGAAGCCTTGCGTTATTCACACGCTTTTCGGCGCGGCCATGGTGGGTTTGCTCAAAGGGCATCTGCCTCAGAATGACAAGCACCTGAGAATAATAAGCGGCAATGTGCTGACCGGCGTGAGGGTGAAGGAGGATGGATTCCTTCGGTACCCTTACAGACAGGTAACCATCCTGGAAGAGGGTGACGATGCCGATGAATTCATGGGTTGGGCATCGCTTAATCCGAAGAAATATAGCGTGAAGCGTAGTTTCCTTTCGCGACTGGGGAAGAAGCTTCATTTCGATGCGCGAGTGCGCGGCGGGGTGAGAGCGCCTATCCTCAGCGGTGAATACGACAAGGTCTTCCCGATGGACATATACCCGGAGTTTCTGCTTAAAGCTGCCGAAGCCGGCGATATTGACAAGATGGAGCAGCTCGGCATCTATGAAGTGGCGCCCGAGGATTTCGCACTCGCCGAGTTTGTGGACACCTCCAAGCGCCCCCTGCAGCAGATTATCCGCCGCGCCCTAACAGACCTTCACAAGGAATTATCCTGATAAATCCAGTAAACATTACAAGAAGTGAAACCATTAAAGCGACAGTTAGACCGTCTGAAGCCTCATTTCGAGCCGGGAGGAAAGTGGGAGAAACTCCACTCGGTGTTCGACGGCTTCTATACGTTCCTATATACACCCAACGAAACCTCGAAGTCCGGGGTGCATATTCATGACTCCAACGACTCCAAGCGCACTATGATAACCGTGGTGCTGGCGCTGTTGCCCTGCATGCTTTTCGGCATGTACAATATAGGCTTTCAGCACAATCTGGCTTGCGGAATCACCGATGCGGGCTTCTTCAATACATTCATCTACGGCCTGCTGCGTGCGCTGCCTCAGATAGCGGTGGTCTATGCTGTGGGACTCGGCATTGAGTTTGTGGCTGCTCAGATGCGTGGCCATGAGATTCAGGAGGGCTTTCTGGTGTCAGGCATACTGATACCTATGATTTGCCCCATCAACACTCCGCTGTGGATGCTCGCCGTGGCTGTGGCCTTCTCGGTGATATTCGCCAAAGAGGTGTTTGGTGGCACCGGCTACAATATATTTAATGTGGCGCTGATTACCCGCGCGTTCCTCTTCTTTGCCTATCCGGCCAAGATGACCGGCGACCGTGTGTTTGTCAGCCTTGGCGGAGACAGCGCAGTCGATGGCTTCAGCGGTGCTACACCGCTCGGCCAGATTGCATCGTCGCTCACACCGGAGCACGTTACGCTGACCAATTCAGTGGGGGACCCTCTCAGCATGCTTGATTGCTTTTGGGGCTTCATTCCCGGCTCCTGGGGTGAAACCTCCACATTCTGTATTCTGCTCGGAGCGCTGATTCTTCTGTTCACCGGGATGGCTTCATGGCGCATAATTCTAAGCGGAATCCTCGGTGCTCTCTTCATGGGTTGGATTGCTAACGCCGCTGCTTCACCCCTCTATCCCGCCACTTATCTGTCACCCCTTGACCAGCTCTGCCTCGGTGGTTTCGCCTTCGCGATAGTGTTCATGGCCACCGACCCGGTGACCGCTTGCCGCACTAACACAGGTAAGTACATTTATGGCTTCTTCACGGGGGTAATTGCTGTCATAATCCGCTGTTACAACAACGGGTATCCGGAAGGGGCCATGATGGCTGTGTTGCTGATGAACGCTTTCGCTTCGCTCATAGACTGGTGCGTGGTGAGAGTGAATGTTAACAGGCGCATGCGCCGCATTATGAATTGATGGTTATGAAGAAGCAAAGCAACACATATACGCTTATTTATGCCGTAGCGCTGGTGTTTGTGGTAGGCGTGCTGCTGTCAGTGGTCTATCAGGCGCTGCATCAGCGGCAGGAAGTTAATATAGCCAATGATACTCGGCTGCAGATTCTTCATGCCGCGCGTATTCCTACCGGTTCCGGCGATGTGGCCGATAAATTCAACTCTCACATTAAGAAAGCTTACATAGTTAATTACCACGGAGTTATCACGGACCGCAACCCCGAGCATGCGTTTAACGCATGTCTGAACATGGCTTCAGAGTTCAAGCAGCCCGGCGACAGGCGTAAGCTCCCGGTGCTTGAGTGTGCCACACCTGACGGAATAAAATACATAGTGCCGGTGTCTGGCGCGGGCCTCTGGGGTCCTATCTGGGGCTACGTGGCGTTTGACTCCAACGGCTCCACAATCTATGGTGCATACTTCGCGCATCAGGGGGAGACCCCCGGCCTGGGCGCGGAGATAGAAAAGCCTAAATTCTCAGACCAGTTCGAGGGCAAGAATATCTTCACCTCCCGAGGTAAGTTTACATCAGTGACAGTGTGCAAGCCGGGACAGGAGCCCTCTTCCGGCGATTATGTCCACGGAGTGAGCGGCGGTACCATCACCAGTCAGGGTGTGAGCAAAATGCTGCGTGAGAGTCTCGAACCCTACACCCAGTTTTTTCGCACACTGAGAAATTAAAATTATCCTGAATCATGGCAAATCAATCAATAAAGACACTGCTCAATCCTCTCTCCAAGGACAACCCGGTGATTGTCCAGATTCTCGGCATCTGTTCGGCGCTGGCAGTCACCGCCAAACTGGAGCCTGCAGTAGTCATGACAATCTCTGTTACGGCTGTGCTTGCGCTGGCCAACGTGATAATCTCGCTGATGAGAAAGACCATTCCGAGTTCCATCCGAATCATTGTGCAGCTCGTGGTCGTGGCAGCGCTTGTGGTGATTGTGGAGCAGGTGCTCAAGGCGTTTGCTTACGATGTGAGCAAGCAGCTTTCAGTGTTCATTGGCCTCATTATCACCAACTGTATCCTGATGGGGCGCCTTGAGGCTTTCGCGTTGAACAACCGGCCCTGGCCCTCGTTTCTCGATGGGCTGGGCAACGGTCTCGGCTATGGCATCATACTTATAATCGTGGCCTTTTTTCGCGAATTGCTCGGCAACGGAACCCTCTGGGGCTATCAGGTGGTGCCTCAGTCCTGGTATGACGCAGGATATATGAATAACGGCATGATGATTCTCCCCCCGATGGCACTCATCACCGTGGGCTGCATCATCTGGGTGCACCGTTCAAAGAATAAGGACCTTCAGGAAGATTGATTATGGAAAATCTGAATCTATTCATCCGGTCGATTTTTATCGACAACATGATATTCGCCTACTTCCTGGGCATGTGTAGCTTTCTGGCCGTGTCCAAGAATGTAAAGACAGCATTCGGGCTCGGTGTGGCTGTGAGCGTAGTGCTCATGCTGGCGCTCCCTATAACCTGGTGCATCAACAGCTTCATACTTGAGCCGGGTGCCCTGAGTTGGCTCGGCGAGCAGTATGCCTCCACTGACATGAGCTTCCTCGGGTTGATTATGTTCATAGCCGTGATAGCCGGTCTGGTGCAGATACTGGAGATGGTTATCGAAAAGTACAGCCCCTCGCTCTACAATTCATTGGGCATCTTCCTCCCACTGATAGCAGTGAACTGCGCCATACTCGGAGCGGTGCTCTTCATGCAGCAGCGCAATTTCGACAATGCGTGGACCGCCACGGTCTATGGTGCCGGTTCCGGCATAGGCTGGTTGCTCGCCATTACCTGCATAGCGGCCATACGTGAGCGTCTGGTGACAAAAGCTATTCCGGCTCCGCTGCGCGGCGTGGGCATCACTTTTATCATAACAGGACTCATGGGTATAGCCTTCATGAGTTTCCTCGGCATAAAACTGTAAGCGAAAATGATTTGCACAATATCCATATCAAACATAATCGTGGCCGCCGGGCTCTTCACTCTCATCACTTTTGTATTGGTGGTGGGGCTGTTGGTGGCGCGTAAACTGCTGGTTAAATCCGGCAATGTCAACATCGATGTCAATCAGGGCTACAAGGAGATTGAGGCCCCGGCAGGGGGCTCCCTGCTTTCTACGCTGGCTGCTTACGGCGATATTCATCTGTCGTCGGCTTGTGGCGGAAAGGGTAGCTGCGGACAATGTAAATTGCAGGTGCTGAGTGGCGGCGGCGAGATGCTCCCCACCGAAGCTGTGCATTTTTCGCGCAAGCAGATTAAAGACAACTGGCGCCTGGGCTGCCAGGTAAAGGTGAAGGAGGACATGAAGATTAAGGTAGAGGAATCCGCGCTCGAAGTAAAGGAGTGGGAATGTACCGTGCTGAGCAACCGCAATGTCGCTACCTTCATAAAGGAATTGATTGTGCAGTTGCCCGAGGGTGCCCACATGGATTTCCTGCCCGGCTCTTACGCCCAGATCAGGATTCCGGCCTACTCCATGGATTATGACAGGGATATTGATAAGAAACTGATAGGGGATGAGTACCTCCCGGCCTGGGATAAGTTCGGACTGTTCACGCTCAGGTGCAAGAACGACACGCCGACGGTTAGGGCTTACTCCATGGCTAATTATCCCGCTGAGGGTGACCGCATAATGCTGACGGTGAGGATAGCCACGCCCCCCTTCAAACCCAGACCTCAGGTCGGTTTCCAGCCTGTGAGCCCCGGCATAGCCTCGTCTTACATCTTCACGCTGAAGCCCGGCGACAAGGTGACAATGAGTGGTCCTTACGGCGATTTCCATCCTATATTCGACTCCAAGGCAGAGATGATTTGGGTGGGTGGCGGCGCCGGTATGGCTCCCCTGCGTGCTCAGATTATGCACATGCTGCGCACGCTTCACACCACCGACAGGGAGATGCACTTCTTCTACGGAGCGCGTGCCCTCAATGAGGTGTTTTATCTTGATGACTTCCTTCAGCTGGAGAAGGAGTTCCCCAACTTCCATTTCCATCTTGCGCTTGATCGCCCTGATCCCGCTGCTGACGCGGCCGGGGTGACGTACACCCCCGGATTCGTGCATCAGGTGATGCTGGACACGTATCTGAAAAATCATCCGGACCCCGAGGACATAGAGTATTACATGTGTGGCCCCGGGCCCATGAGTAAAGCTGTGAACGAGATGCTTTATTCACTGGGTGTGGACCCCGAAGCCATACATTACGACGACTTCGGAGGATAAGATGAAAAAGGTTTAAAAAATCTGAATCTCTTGAAACACTCTGAAGCCTTAAGGCGTTAATAATTGTAAAGAGTGTTTAACCGCTAATACTTGCATGCTCAACATCCAACTATAATATCTACGAACCTATGAGTTATCTTAAGTTTGATAAGAACCTAATGATTAATTTGGAGCAGAGTCTGCCAAAGGAGATGCTGCGTACAAATAAAAGCGGCGCTTATCATTGCACAACTATAGTGGGTTGCAACACCCGCAAGCAGCATGGGTTACTTGTCATCCCTATACCTGAAATGGATGATAAGGCTCATGTTCTGCTTTCATCGCTCGACGAGACGGTGATTCAGCACGGCGCCCCCTTCAATCTCGGACTGCACCAGTATGGCGAGGGAGTATTCAGCCCTAACGGCCATAAGTACATCCGCGAATTTAATTGCGACAACGTGCCCTCTGTGCTCTACAGAGTTGGGGGCGTGATTCTGAAGAAAAAGAAGGTGTTCATCTCTCACGAGAACCGAATTCTGATAAAGTATACGCTGCTCGATGCCCATTCCCCAACAACGCTGCAGTTCCGTCCGTTTCTTGCCTTCCGCAACGCCAACGACCTCTGCATGGAAAACGGCTCCATCAATAAGGAGATGCAGCGGGCAGCCGGCGGCATGAGTTGCTGTCTCTATCCCGGCTATCCGCGACTGTTCATGCAGTTTAACAAGAAGGCGAAGTGGGTTGACGACGGCCACTGGTATAACGGAATCGAGTATTATAAAGACCGAGACCGCGGCATACCCTATAAGGAGGACCTCTGGGTGCCCGGCTATTTTGAATTGCCCATCAAGAAGGGTGAGAGCATAATCTTCTCAGCCGCCACATTTGAGTGTGACCCCACGGACTTCGAGACCATCTATGAGGGAGAGATAGCCACACGCACTAATCGCACCTCATTCTACAACTGCCTGAAGAACTCCGCCAAGCAATTCTACCTGAAGAATGACAAGGGGATGTATATCATGGCCGGTTATCCGTGGTACAATGTTCGCGGTCGCGACGAGCTCATAGCGCTCCCCGGCTGCACGCTGGCCATAGACCATCAGCAGGACTTCGAGGCTATAGCCGATACGTTCATAAATGCACTCGAGCGCTATCTGCTGACAGGCGAAAAGGACAGCACCATTCACGAGATAGACTTGCCCGACATACCCCTCTGGCTTCTGTGGGCACTGCAGCAATATCGTCGCCGCCTCGGGGTGGAAAAGTGTCGCGAGCGTTATGGCGAGGTAGTAGCCCGTCTGGTAGATGCTGTTAACACCGGAAAGGTGCCCAACCTCTTCCGCGATGAAAACGGACTGCTTACCACTGACGGACATGACAAGCCCGTAAGCTGGCTGTCGGCCTCCATTCAGGGGCGCCCCATCATACCCCGCTCAGGCTATCTGGTGGAATTCAATGCGCTCTGGTATAACGCGGTGAAGTTTGCCGAAGAACTCTTTACCGGTGTGCCCGGCAAGGAGGATTTTACGAGCGCTATGCATGAATTGGCTGAGGGCATGAAGCAGCCCTTCCTCGACGTATTCCTTAACGAGGCAGGCTACCTCTATGATTATGTGGATGGTGCGTACACCGACCTCAACGTGCGTCCCAACATGGCTGTGGCTGCCGGTCTTGACTTCTCACCGCTCAGCCGCCGTCAGCGCAAAATAGTGCTTGACTTTGTTACCCGCGAATTGCTTACCCCCAAGGGCTTGCGTTCGCTCACGCCGAAGAGCGGCGGCTATCATCCGCAGTATGTGGGTGGTCCGCTGGAGCGTGAGTATGCCGTGCATCAGGGTCCTGCGCGCCCCTGGCTGTTCGGTTTCTATGCCGACGCCTATTTCAAGGTGTTCGGACTCACGGGTCTTGGTTTCATAGAGCGTCAGCTCATTGGTTATGAAGATGAGATGGCGGAAGGCTGCATAGGTTCCCTCTCTGAGCTCTATGACGGCAATCCCCCCTACACCGGTCGCGGCGCTGTGAGCACCGCTAAGAATGTAGGCGAAATTCTCCGCACTCTCTATAATGTTAAACAGCTCAACAAGCAGTTGCTTGCCGAGGAACAATCTAATTAATCAAAAGTATGAAAGCATTAATGTTTGGTTGGGAGTTTCCCCCACACATCCTCGGCGGACTGGGTACAGCAAGCTACGGGTTGACCCGCGGTATGCACAACTGCGGGAACATGGATATCACTTTTGTAATCCCCAGACCTCAGGGCGATGAAGACACTTCGTTTGCTCAGATTATAGGCGCGTCAAACACCCCCGTGGCCTGGCGCGATGTCAGCTATGATTATGTGAAGGAGCGCCAGGGCAACGTCATGTCGCCTGAGCTCTATTTCGATTTGCGCGACCATATCTATGCTGACTTCAACTATCTGCACCTCAACGATTTGGGCTGCATAGAGTTCTCAGGTCGTTACCCCGACAACCTTCTTGAGGAAATCAACAATTACTCAATCGTGGCCGGCGTGATAGCGCGCACAATACCCTGCGACGTGATTCATTCTCACGACTGGCTGACCTATCCTGCCGGCATACATGCAAAGAAAGTGACAGGCAAGCCCCTCGTGATTCATGTGCATGCCACAGACTTCGACCGTTCGCGCGGCAATGTCAACCCCACGGTGTTCGGCATTGAGAAGGATGGCATGGAAAATGCCGACCACATCATAACAGTCTCCGAGCTCACTCGCCGCACAGTGATTGAGAAGTATGGCATCAATCCCGACAAGGTGACTACGGTGCACAATGCCGTAGTGCCCCTGAGCGAGGATATCTTGTCTATTCCCAAGCCTGATAACAAGGAGAAAGTGGTCACCTTCCTCGGGCGTATCACCATGCAGAAGGGCCCCGAATATTTCGTGGAGGCGGCCGCCAAGGTGCTTAAAAAGAATCCTAACGTGCGCTTCGTCATGGCCGGTTCCGGCGACATGATGGACAAAATGATACGCCTGGCTGCCAAGCGAGGCATAGCTGACCGATTTCACTTCACAGGCTTCCTGCGCGGTAAACAGGTCTACGAGATGCTGGCTGCATCTGACGTCTACGTTATGCCCTCTGTCTCCGAGCCCTTCGGCATTTCACCCCTCGAGGCTATGCAGATGGGTGTACCCTCCATAATCTCCAAGCAGAGTGGCTGCGCCGAAATTCTCAATCATGTGATTAAGACTGATTACTGGGACGTAGACGCCATGGCCGACGCCATGCATGCCCTCACTACTTACCCTGCCATGCACGAATCTCTCAAGCGCGAAGGCATAGAGGAGATGAAGGGCATAACATGGGAGAAGGCCGGACAGAAAGTGATAGATATATATAATAAGGTAATTTGACCGCAAACCTAATAATACATAGACTACAATGAAGAATATTTGCTTCTATTTTCAGATACATCAGCCGTTTCGCCTGAAGCGTTACCGCTTTTTCGACATAGGTAATGACCATTATTACTATGATGATTTCGCCAACGATGATATCATCACCCGCATAGCCGAGCGTTCATATATGCCCATGGCCGACACTCTGCTTGACATGATTCGTCAGAGCGACGGTAAGTTTAAATGCGCCATCTCCATAACCGGTACCGCTATTGAGCAGCTGCAGATTTATGTGCCTGAGTTCATAGACAAACTCAAGGCTCTCGCCGACACCGGATGCGTGGAATTTCTGAGCGAGACTTACTCTCATTCGCTGGCTTCGCTTAAAGATGCCGACGAGTTTATCCGTCAGGTTAAGGCCCACGACAAGCTCATAAAGAGTCTGTTTGGCCAGAAGCCTAAGGTGATGCGCAACACCGAGCTGATTTATGACGATGACATAGCAGCGCTGGTGGCCTCCATGGGCTTCAAGGGTGTAATCACCGAGGGGGCCAAGCACATACTCGGCTGGAAGAGCCCCGACTTTGTGTACAGCGCGGCCACAGCCCCCAAGCTTAAGCTCCTTCTTAAGAACGACAAGCTGAGCGATGACATCTCTCGCAACTTCAATAACTACGAGTGGAGCGAATACCCCCTGACCGCTGACAAGTACATGAACTGGATTGCCGCTCTCCCCGAAGATCAGCAGATAGTGAATCTGTTCCTCTCGATGGAGACGTTCGGTGAGTTCCTGCCTGCCGAAACCGGTATCTTCGACTTCATGCGCGCCCTGCCGCGCTTCGCTGCCGAAAAGGGACTCAGCTTCATGACTCCCGGCGAGGTGTGCAGCAAGCTCAAGAGTGTAGGGGAGTTGTCAGTGCCTTATCCTATTTCCTGGGCCGATGAAGCCCGCGACGTAAGCGCCTGGATGGGTAACGACCTGCAGCGCGAGGCTCTCGATAAGCTCTACTCTGTGGCTGAGCGAGTGAATATGGCCACCGATCGCCGTCTGAAGCAGGACTGGGAGTATCTGCAGAGTGCCGACCACTTCTTCTACATGAGCACCAAGAATCTGGCTGACGGCTCATCGCATGCCTCTTTCAGCCCCTATGACAGCCCTTACTCTGCATTCACTAACTACATGAATGTGCTGGCAGACTTCATAGTCCGCGTAGAGGAGCAGTACCCCATGGAGATTGAGAATGAAGAGCTCAACTCCCTGCTTCTTACCATCCGCAACCAGGCTCAGGAAATCGAGACTCTCAATAAGGAGGTGAAGCAGCTGCGCAACAATATTCTGAATGCCGATGACTCAAATAACGCCCGCGTAGAGGCTCCGGAGGCTGAAAGCGCTCCCAAGGCTAAAGGTACAAAGGCAGAAAAAACAGCTTCAAAAGCTGCCAAGAAGACTACAAAGAAGAAATAATTGAAAAAATCAGAGATAAAATCAGCGGATTACTTGTGTATTCCGCTGATTTTTAGTAATTTTGCGGCTGAATCGTGTGTAGGGGAGTTTCCTGAAGCCGGTTCGCCAATACAAAGTACTAATACATAATAACTTACACAAACAGTTATGGCAACAAAGATCAGATTGCAACGTCACGGCCGCAAGGGCTATGCGTTCTATCCCATCGTAATCGCCGATAGCAGGGCACCACGTGATGGTAGATTCATTGAAAGGATAGGTTCTTACAACCCGAACACTAATCCTGCTACAGTATCTCTTAATTTCGAGCGTGCTCTGTATTGGGTAGAGGTAGGCGCTCAGCCCACCGACACAGTTCGCAGCATTCTTTCTCACGAAGGCGTAATGCTCATGAAGCATCTCCGTGGCGGTGTTAAGAAGGGTGCTTTCACCGAAGAAGAGGCTCAGCGTCGTTTCGACGCCTGGAAGGCTTCTAAGGACAAAGCTACAGAGGCAGGTCGTGCTAAACTCGCTGCTAAGAAGAGCGAGGACGCTAAGGCTCGTCTTGAGGCTGAGGCTGAAAAGAATCGTGCAAAAGCTGAGAGCGTAGCCAAGAAGAAGGCTGAGAAACTCGCTGCTGAAGAGGCTGCCGCTAAGGAAGCCCTCGAGGCAGAAGCTGCTCAGACTGAGGCAGAAGCTCCCGCAGCTGAATAATAAGGGTTATCCCTTGTTTTACAGATAAAAGAGCTGTGCTTCCCTGCTGCTTACTTATAGTGATGCGGCAGGGAAGTATTTTTTAAGTGAATGGTCGGATTTTAATGATTTTAGCGCAAAGAGAGATTTTGCGTTGATTTTTAATATTTTCTAAATCATAAATTGGGTTGAATCCGGACACTCCCTCAAATAAAAAATCGGGCAGTTTCCATACATTTCTTGCTTTAAAAAAGTGATACTTAACTAATTATATTCTATACAATCCATGAGATTAACTTCAACATTGCGTGCTGTTGCCATAGCCGGTTTGGCTCTCTGCAGCAGCCTTACCTCTCTGGCCGGTTCCGGAATTTTCCTTATGGGAAATTTAAATGGCTGGCAGGCTCTTGCTGACTATGAATTTGCCGAAACCTCTGTTGAGAATCAATACACCCTGAAACTAGGCTCGCTGGAGGGTGACTTTAAGATCGCTACCAGCGACTGGTCTACCATAGATTTAGGTGCTCCTCTGACCGGCTCCTCTACTGTGGCCACCGGTGAATATGATTGTGTGCGCCGCGGTGGCAACTTCAAGGCCGTGGCTATGACAAACGTAACCATCACGCTGGATTATGCCGAGGAGGGTAGCTCAAAAATGACCATCTCCGCAGATAATAACCCCGTGATTCCTACCAACGGAATTTCCGGCACACTCCCGGTGCTTTATATCATAACCGATCCCATCATGCTCTCTAAAGACCTTGATGACAAGGACTATAGAGATGGCACCTACTGGCTTGACGCCAACGGCTTTGATAACTTCGAGTCAATCGGTAGCGCCGAGGAGATGCTGCCGCTTGAGATTAAGGCGCGTGGCAACTGGACCCGCAAAGGTTTTGCCAAGAAACCCTTTAAGCTCAAACTCGGTTCGAAGCAGAATATGCTCGGATTGTCAAAGAGCAAGCATTTCGCTCTCCTGGCTCATGCCGACGACTACAATGCTTATCTGCGTAACTTCGTAGGCTTCAATCTCGGCAAGCGCATCGGCCTCCCCTGGACCCCCGCTCAGCAGCCCGTGGAGGTCGTGATGAATGGCGACTATCGCGGCCTCTACTTCCTGACGGAGTCAATCCGCGTGGAGAAGGACCGCATTAATATCGCGGAGCTTAACGATGAGGAGACCGACCCCTCACTCTGTTCCGGCGGCTATCTGGTAGAGCTCGACAATTATGAAGAGGGTGACCAGATTATATCACCTGAAGAGGGTGGCAACGATGTGATGCGTGTCACTTTCGATACCCCTGAGGTTTACTCACCGCTGCAGCGTAGATTTGTTGAGGACCAGTTCCTGACAATGAACCGCATGGTCAGCGAGCACAATCCCGATCTGTGGAAATATATGGATTTGGATATGGCGGCCCGCTATTACATAGTAGAGGAAATCATAGACCATCGCGAGTCTTACCACGGCTCTACCTATCTGTTCCGAGACCGCGGCGAAGGACAGAAGTGGACGTTTTCTCCGCTTTGGGATTGTGGCGCGGCTTTCGGTCGCGAAAATGTAGAGGGCTATTTCTCTGATGAATACCTCTTCGGCAACCTTTGGATTGCAAACATGCGTCAGGTTCCCGGCTTCATGGAGAAAGTGAAAGAGACCTGGTCATGGTTCTGGGGTACGCGCGTAGGCAACCATGGTGCGGAACTGTTTGCGGACATCGACAAATATATCGAGTCGCTGCGCTCGGCTGCCGTGGCCGATCACAAGCGGTGGGCAGGCGCTCCCCGTCCCAACTATGAGGGTTCTACTGATGTAGTTAACAATTCAGATCTTAACCCCGGCACACGCTTCGTAAAGCAGTGTCTTAACCGCAAGACGGCGTGGCTGGCAAAAGAGTGGGGCACCCCCTCGGCAACAGCCACCGAGCCTGTCCGCGACATCACTGAGGCACAGGCACTCCCCGAATACCTGACCGCCGACATAGACGCAGTATTGTCAGAGAATCCGGCCATCTCAGGCTTCTACAACCTGCAGGGTCTCCCCATAAGCCGCGCCGAAAAGGGCCAGATAGTAATCAAGATAGAGAAAGGCAAAGCCACCAAAGTCCTGGTCCGCTAACCCCCTCAGCAGGTTTATTGCAGAGACTAAATAGTGAAACCGGGTGAAGCGAATAGCTTCACCCGGTTGGTATTTTTGTGGTGGTTAGATTACTTGAAGAGGTACTGGGATGAGATGCTCTCGTTGTTCTGGATTCGGCGGATGGTGTCAGCGAAGAGTTTGGCTACGGGGAGCACAGTAGCCTTGGTGTCTTCATGCTCGTAGGGGATAGAGTTGGTGAAGATGATTTCGGTGAGACCGGAAGCCTGCACGCGCTCGGTGGCGGGGTCGCTCATAACGGGGTGAGAGCAGAGGGCACGCACAGAATTTGCACCCTGGGCCATGAGCAGGTCTGCTGCCTTTGTGATGGTGCCGGCGGTGTCCACGATGTCGTCCACGAGGATTACATTCTTATCCTTCACGTCGCCGATTACGGTCATCTGAGCAACCACGTTGGCCTTGGCACGCTGCTTGTGGCAGAGCACGAGGGGCACATCGAAGTATTTTGCGTAAGAGTTGGCACGCTTGGCACCGCCTACGTCGGGAGAAGCAATCACCATATCCTTGAGCTTGAGGCTCTGGATGTAGGGGATGAAGATGGAAGAGGCGTAGAGGTGGTCAACGGGAACATTGAAGAAGCCCTGAATCTGGTCAGCATGGAGATCCATGGTGATAACGCGGTCGATGCCGGCCACAGTGAGCAGATCTGCTACGAGTTTGGCGGCAATGGACACACGGGGTTTGTCCTTGCGGTCCTGACGGGCCCAGCCGAAGTAGGGGATAACGGCTATGATGGCAGCGGCCGATGCGCGCTTTGCTGCGTCAATCATGAGCAGCAGCTCCATCAGATTGTCTGAAGAGGGGAAGGTGGACTGCACGAGGTAAACTGCTGCGCCACGGATTGACTCTTCGAAGCCTACTTCAAACTCGCCGTCAGCGAAGCGTTCGGTCTTCATTTTGCCCAGCTCAATGCCAAGCTCTTTACAGATTGATTCACCGAGGTATTGGGAGTTGGTGCCTGCAAATACCTTGATGGGAGCATTTTTAGTGTTCATTGATATAGGATATATGGGGTATTATTATTTTTTAGAGGATGTTTTAGGGTGCTTCACTTTCCAGATTACTGCGCCGTAAGGCTCCACAGTGGTGCAGAATGGTTTCTCTATGAGGAGCTCCTTGTCGACGCGGCGTCCGGTGAGCAATTCAGTCAGGGGGAGTTTCCCGAGTGGCATCTCAAGCATCCTGAATGCGTCGGCGGGAATATTGATTTTCATGTTGGCCTCTTCGCCGCTGAAGTTTACGGCTATGATGAGGGTCTCCTCACCATGATGGCGCAGGAAAGCGAAGTGGCGGTGAGGATTGAAATCGGGGTTGGAGAGGTTTACGTACATCAGGTCGAAGAAGGAGCCATCACTGATAGCCTTTTCTTTGTTGCAGAGAGTCAACACTTTAGCGTAAAGTGAACGGAGCCATTGCTCCTTAGGGGTGAGCTGAGAGCCGTTGGGCTTACCATTGTTATACCACCGGCGCAGGGTGTCGAGGCTCCAGTAATCGAAGATGGTGGTGCGGTTATTGTCGCCGGCAAAACCCTCGTTGTCGGTGGCACGTTCGCCTAACTCCTGACCGTAATAAATCATGAAAGGCGCGGTATTCATCATGGCAGACACCACGAGTGGCGCGAGCACCTTCGAGGGGTCATCGGCATATTCACGTGAGCCGAATCGCACCTCGTCATGATTTTCCAGGAAGTTAAGCATGCGGGGCGCTATTCCCTCCACGGTCTGCCAACAGCCTGTGAGCTGCGCGGTGCTGCGGTTGTAGCGCTCTATGCCCACGAGGGTGTCATAGAGGTTAACCTTGTCATAGAGATAGTCGAAGCAGCCGTAGTCCAGGAAGGAGCGATACTGGCCTACATCGTAAATCTCACCGATGAAGATGATGTGAGGATAATCCTTCTTAACCTGCGGAATTACCCAGTGCCAGAATTCCAGGGGCACCATGAAGACCATGTCGCAGCGGAAGCCGTTGACACCTTTGCCGGCCCAGAATCGCAGGATATGAAGCATCTTGAGCCAGGTAGAGGGGATGGGATCGAAGTGGCGGGAACCGTCGCCGTAGTCCACGCCGTAGTTGAGTTTCGCCGTCTCATACCAGTCATATTCTCCGGGGAAAGCGTGGAAAGCATCGTTGCCGGTGGCTTTTGCGGGAAACTCGCGGTAGTCGCCGATATCGAAGTGAGGGGAGAACTGCTGATTGGTAGCGTAGTAATAATTGTTGGAGGGGGAGAAGAAGCGGGTGGTGTCGTCCGACGCTCCGAAATCTTCAATGCCTTTGGGGGCCACGTCGGAGTGATAACGGCGCGCGGTGTGATTCGGCACGAAGTCGATGAGCACTTTCATCCCGGCGGAGTGTGTGCGCTTGATCAGGGCTTCAAATTCCTGCATGCGGTTATCCACATCTTCGGCAAGCGAGGGGGCCACATCGTAGTAATCCTTTATGGCATAGGGGCTTCCGGCCTCACCTTTCACCACTTTGGGGTGATCGGCAGGTATGCCGGGGAAAGCAGTCTTGGTGGCATGCTCTATCACACCGGTGTACCAGATGCAGTTCACGCCCAGCTCCTTGATGGATTTGAGTACGCGCGGCGTAATCTCATTAAACTTGCCGCAGCCGTTCTGAGCCAGCGTGCCGTCATGCACAGGAGTAGCGCAGCTGTTGGTGAGCAGGCGGGGAAAGCATTGGTAAATTATAAGTTTTTCAGCCATAAAGTGTCAGGATTTAAGCATTTTTTCAATAACCGGCATAGCTGTATCATAGCCTTTGAGCACGATGGAGCGCATTTCGCTCATGTCGAAAGTGCTGACCTTGGCCACAGCTGCGTGCCGAATCATAACGTCACACAGCAGAATATCCTGCAGTGTATTGCTCTTGCTCATGAGCGAATATGTGCGCATGGCTACGGCAGGCAGCGAGGCTTTGAAAGTGTAGTCATCGCTGAGCGGGGAGCAATTGGAGCCTATCAGGGTGTCACACTGCTTACGGATGGCCCATGCGGGAAGATTGCGGAGCACACCGCCGTCTATGTAGTTGCGGCCATCAATCTCAATGGGGGCAAACACAATAGGTACGCAGCAGGAGGCCATGACTCTCGGGGTGATTTCCCCTTTCCACCAGCCCTTGGATTTGCCGGCTTCTATGTCGGTGGCGCATATCACCGTAGGTATATCTAACTTCTCCATGTACTTGACCGGCAGCCAGGACTCGAATATTTTTGCAAATTTATCGAGGCGGAAGAAGGAGGTCTTGGGTATGGTGAGATTGGTGAAGTCAGAGAATCCGGAATATGCACCGAAACATTCTATAATATCGCGCGGAGAGAGGCCGGCAGCGTAGAGCACAGCTACCACCGAACCGGCACTAACGCCGGCAAGCACGTCGGGTTTAAGCCCATTCTTCTCCATGGCCATAAGGACTCCTATATGGGCGAAGCCTTTAGCGCCGCCACCGCTCAGCGCCAGACCTGTGTGGTAGGGGCGTTTGCTCCATATCTGCCTTATGTTTACCTTTTCGAGAATCTTCATGTGCCTGATGTAAAATTATTCTGTAGACGGAGCCGATGCGAGGTGAACATCCATCTGCGGGAAGGGGAATTCTATGCCATGTTCCGGCAGAGTTTTATAAATCAATTCGTTGACGGTGAAGTATAGGTTCCAATAGTCCGGCACGTCACACCATGCTCTAACACTCAGATTGACTGATGAGTCGGCCAACTCGCTGAGGTAGATTACGGGAGCCGGGTCGGCGTGAATCTCGGGAATGGTGCTGAGTATGTCGATAATAATTTGGCGTGCATGTCTGAAATCGGTGCCATAGGCTACTCCCACGGTCCAATCCACACGTCTGCGACCTTCGAGCGAGTAATTGTTGATGGAGGAGGTGGAGAGGGGCCCGTTGGGGATTATAATAGCCTTATTATCAGGAGTGTTGATTATGGTGTTGAATATCTGAATCTCCTTAACGGTGCCGGAGAAGCCCTGCGCCTCAATGAAGTCGCCCACCTTGTAGGGCTTAAGCAGCAGAATCAATACGCCGCCGGCAAAGTTCTGAAGCGTGCCGCTCAGTGCCAGGCCTACCGCAACACCGGCAGAGGCAAAGAGCGCCATGAAGGAGCTTGTCTCCAGGCCGAGTATGCCTATGATGGTTACGATGAGAATGAAGTAGAGCAGTATTCTGACCAGACTCAGCACAAAGGTAGTGAGCGAGGCATCGGTGCCTTTGTGCGTCATCATTCCGTGCACCCATTTGTAAAGGCGCTTTATGATGAACTTACCGATGATAAAGACGAGAATGGCAATTCCCAGACGGAAACCGAATTGAATGAGCGCTGTGGCAATGCCGTGCAGAGCATCGGAAGATAGCAGGCTCTTGAGCACACTGATATCCTTGTCAGCTACTTTAGCCACCGACTCGGCCACAGGCTTTGCGGCGTCGGCGGCAGGTGTCACTGCCTGAGCAAGAATAGTGGTCAGAAGACTCATGACTTTTTCGGGTATCGTTTAAATAGACTTTTTAGTCGCAGCTTGATGACTCCGAACACGGCTTCACCAAATATGCTGCCGTTCATTTTGCTTGTTCCCAGCACGCGGTTTACGAATACTATGGGTACTTCCACAATTTTGAAACCATGTTTCCATGCCTTAAATTTCATCTCGATCTGGAAGGCGTAGCCTTTGAACTCTATTTTGTCAAGGTCCAAAGCTTCCAGAACGTTTCGGTGCCAGCAAACGAATCCGGCCGTAGTGTCGCGCACCTTCATGCGGGTTACGAAGCGCACGTAAGCCGAGGCATAGAAGCTCATGAGCACACGCCCCATCGGCCAGTTTACCACGTTTACGCCGGTGATGTAGCGGGAACCCACAGCTACGTCGGCATTCTGCTCTTTGCAAGCCTCCAACAGACGCGAAAGGTCTTTGGGATTATGCGAGAAATCAGCGTCCATCTCCGTGATATATTGGTATCCGCGAGAGAGCGCCCACTTAAAGCCATGGATGTAAGCTGTGCCTAAACCGAGTTTCCCCTGGCGCTTCTCCAGGTGTATACGTCCCGGATACTCCGTCATTTTTGAGCGCACGACATCGGCCGTGCCGTCAGGAGAGCCATCATCAATTATCAGGACATCAAATAATTCAGGCAGTTGCATGACAGCATCTATAATGTTGCTGACATTTTCAATCTCATTATATGTTGGTATAATTACCAGGGCCTCCGACATAATGTTTTGCTATTGTTGAGCCCGTGAGTCCGGCTGCTGAAGATGCAATCTTCCGACCGGCTCCCGCGCTCACAGTAATTCTACTGCAAAGTTACAAAATTTTCCCCGCGAGACAAACTTTTATATCTCTAAATTAATTTAACGCGTTATGATTTTTGCCGGTGACGCGAACAGTATACCCCGCCGAAGCGTTATAATGACATAAGTTAAACTTAAGCTATACAAATAATTATGAAAAAAATTTTTCTCTCTGCACTCATGATTATGTGTGCGATATTTGTGGCTTCGGCCAAAGATACATATTCCCGCGATGTGAAAACTCTGCCTGTTGCTGCGCAGACTGTACTGAGCTCTAATTTTAAATCAGACGTAAGTGTAATCAAACTTGACAAGGACTTTGGCCGCGTGTCGGAGTACGAGGTGATTCTGACCGATGGCACTGAGGTGACCTTCGATCGTGCCGGTAACTGGAAAGAGGTTGAGACCCGCGCCGGTTCGTCCGTACCTTCAAAGCTTGTGCCCGCTGCTATTTCCAAATATGTGAGCGCAAATCAGAAGGGCGCCAAGATTGTTGGTATTGAAAAGGACCGTAAAGGTTATGAAGTGACGCTCTCCAATGGAGTTGAAATGAAGTTCAACTCTGCCGGACAGTTTATTAAGTACGACAAATAACCTGCCTCTCCAGGAATAAACTTACCCTCTCAGAATGATATTACCCCGGAACCTCAGCGGCTCCGGGGTATTGTTTGTTGTTATGAATCGGTGACAGATTATTCGGCCTCAGCAATGATTTTTTCAAGCATGTCCTTAGCGGCAGAGAGTCCGTCGGCATCCTTGCCTCCTGCCTGAGCGAAGAAGGGCTGGCCGCCGCCGCCACCCTTGATGGCTTTGGCTGCTTCGCGCACCATCTTGCCGGCGTTCAGACCGCGCTTTACGAGGTCATCGGTGAGAGCCACGGTGAGCAGCGGTTTGCCGTCAGACTGAGTGGCTGCAATGAAAGCTGTGTTGGCTTCTCCGCTTTGGCGTATAGCGAAAGCTACGTTCTTCACAACTTCGGGAAGGCGGGTGCCGGTTAGTTCGCACACGCGGATGCCATTAACCTCGGGGGCGTCTTTGAGCAGCGATGCGGTGATGTTAGCCACACGCTCCTTAAAGTAATCCTCCACCTGATGCTTCAGGGCTGTGTTCTCGTTGATGGCTTTCTGTACAGCTGCTTTGATGTCGGCAGCTCCGCCGAATATGGCCTGTACATTGCGGAATTCATCCTGCATTTCATCCATCATCTTCTCCACTCCGCTGCCGCTTACAGCCTCAATACGGCGTATGCCGGAAGCGATGGAGCTTTCGGAGATGATGCGCACCATGCCGATGTTGCCGGTGTTGGCTACGTGTGTGCCGCCACAGAGCTCCACGCTGTCGCCATATTTCACCACGCGGACGCGGTCGCCATATTTCTCGCCGAAGAGAGCCATGGCACCCAGCTCGCGAGCTTCGGCTATGGGCATGTCGCGGTGCTCGTCAAGGGGGATAGCCTTGCGGATGCGTTCATTTACCAGATGCTCCACCTTGCGAATCTCCTCGGGTGTCACCTTCTGGAAGTGAGAGAAGTCGAAGCGCAGAGAGGTGGGGGTCACCAGCGAGCCTTTCTGCTCCACATGAGTGCCGAGCACATCGCGCAGGGCCTGATGAATCAGGTGAGTGGCTGAGTGGTTGGCAGAGATAGCGTCGCGCGCCTCAGTGTTGATGGCGGCTTTAAAAGTCGCTGCGGGGTCAGAGGGGAGTTTGGTGGTGAGGTGCACACCTACATTGTTCTCTTTCTTGGTGTCGAAGATTTCAATCACTTCGCCGTCAGGGGCAGTGAGAGTGCCGCGGTCCCCCACCTGGCCACCCATCTCGGCGTAGAAAGGTGTGGCTGAGAGTATTAACTGGTAGTACTCCTTGTTCTTCTGTTTCACCTTGCGGTAACGCAGAATCTGAGTGTCACACTCCGTGTTGTCGTAGCCCACGAATTTCTCCTCGCCGTCATTAACCTCAATCCAATCGGCAGCTTCGGTAGCGGCAGCATTGCGGGCGCGGTCCTTCTGAGCCTTCATCTCGGCATTGAACCCGTCGAGGTCCACAGTCATGCCGTTTTCGCGAAGAATCAGCTCGGTGAGGTCGAGCGGGAAACCATAAGTGTCATAGAGAGTGAATGCCTCTTTGCCGTCAAGCTCGGTTTTGCCGCTCTCTTTGTCGCGCTTAATCAGGGATTCAAGCATTGACAGGCCGCGCTCCAGAGTGCGCAGGAAGGCATCTTCCTCCTCCTTAATCACCTTAGTGATAAGGGTTTCGGAGGCGCGGAGCTCGGGATAGGATTCGCCCATCTGAGCAACCAGTACCGGCACGAGCTTGTACATAAACGCCTCCTTCTGTTCCAGGAACGTGTAAGCGTAGCGCACGGCGCGGCGCAGGATACGGCGGATTACGTAGCCGGCCTTGGCGTTAGAGGGGAGCTGGTTGTCGGCTATAGAGAAAGAGATTGTGCGGACATGGTCAGCGATTACACGCATTGCTATGTCAATGCGCTCATCCTTGCCGTAAGTCTTGCCGGAGAGGCGGCTGATTTCGGAGATAAGTGGAGTGAATACGTCAGTGTCGTAGTTACTTTTCTTACCCTGAAGAGCCATGCAGAGGCGCTCGAAACCCATGCCTGTGTCAATTACATGCTTCGGCAGGGGCTCGAGAGAGCCGTCGGCCTTACGGTTATACTGCATGAAGACCAGATTCCAGATTTCTATGACCTGCGGATTGTCCTTGTTCACGAGCGAAGCCCCGTCAATCCGGGCTCTTTCCTCGTCGCTGCGCAAGTCAATGTGTATTTCCGAGCAGGGACCGCAGGGGCCGGTGTCACCCATTTCCCAGAAATTGTCCTTGCGGTTGCCGTTGATAATGTGAGAGAGGGGGAGATGCTTTTCCCAAATGGCTGCGGCTTCATTATCGCGCTCAAGGCCCTCGGGAGCGTAGCCCTCAAACACAGTGGCGTAGAGGCGGTCAGGGTTCAGGCCGAGAACGTCTACGAGATATTCCCAAGCCCAGTCTATAGCCTCCTGCTTGAAGTAGTCGCCGAAACTCCAGTTGCCCAGCATCTCAAACATGGTGTGGTGGTAAGTGTCGTGGCCCACCTCTTCCAGGTCGTTGTGCTTGCCGCTGACGCGCAGACACTTCTGCGAGTCGGCTACACGGGTGCTCTCCGGGTTGCGGTTGCCCAGGATTATGTCTTTAAACTGGTTCATGCCCGCATTGGTGAACATGAGCGTGGGGTCATCTTTGATGACCATGGGTGCCGAGGGTACTATTTTGTGGCCCTTGCTTTTGAAAAACTCCTTGAAGGAGCTGCGGATATCGTTAGCTGTAAGCATTTGGCTGTGGTTAAATTGCTAATATGAGTGCAAAATTACGAATTTTTTACTACTTTTGCAAACGGAAACCATAGTAGCCGATGAAGCGTCGCTCGCTATATACATATAATCCCGCCACCGATGCCTATGAGAGAGTCTATCCTACGCTTGGCTCCCGGGTGCGCCATGTTCTTAAGTGCATAGCTTGGGGCGCGGCAGTGTGGGGCGTGGTGTTCCTCATTGCTTTTCTCTTTTACGGCTTCGGCAACAAGACCTATATAGAGAAGGAAAACGGGGAGCTGAAGCAGCAGTATGTAGTTATGCAGAAGCGACTTAGCAAGGCTCTGTCGGTGATGGAGGATATCCGCGCGCGTGATGATAATTTCTATCGTGTGATGATGCAGATGGAGCCGGTCAAGATGTCGCAGCGTTATGCCGGTCTGGGTCAGAGCAGTGATCTGACTTCGCTTTCCAGACTTTCGGACGCGAGGCTGCTCAGCGAGCTTGACATGAATATGAATCTGCTTGAGAGGCAGCTCTATGCACAGTCACGCTCGTTTGATGAATTAAGAAGCGAAGCCTTCAGTCAGCGCGAAAAAATCAGCCATATCCCCGGCATTATGCCTATCAATGTCACGGACTACACAGTGAGCAGTGGCTACGGTATGCGTAAAGACCCCGTCTACGGCACTACGGCTTTCCACGCCGGTCTTGATTTCGCTGCCCCTTCCGGCACTCCGGTTTATGCTACTGCCGATGGCGTGGTGAAAGCTGCGGAGCGCGCCGGTGGCTACGGCAACAAGATTGACATAGACCATGGATTCAACTATCTGACCCGCTACGGTCACCTCAGCAAAATCGATGTGGTGCCGGGACAGAGGGTGATGAGAGGCGACAAGATAGGCGAGGTGGGCAGTACCGGCAAAAGCACCGGCCCGCATCTGCACTATGAGGTGCGCTTCAAGGATGAGCCGCAGAATCCGGTGAACTATTATTTCTTCGATGTCACCCCCGCGGAATATCAGGCCATGATTAATGCTGCCGAGAATGCCGGCCACGTGATGGACTAATACTTTAATAAGAGCTATGCAGGAGTTTGACAAACAATATTATAAGATAAAAGAGGTAGCCGAAATTCTCGAGGTGCCGCAAAGCACCGTGAGGTTTTGGGAGAAGGAGTTTCCTACTCAGGTTAAGCCCACGCGAAATGCCCACAATCTGCGTTATTATCGCCCTTCGGATATTGAGAAGCTGCGAATAATCAAGTATCTGATTAAGGACAAGGGGTTGAAGATAGAAGCTGCCCGCACTTATCTGCGGTCAAACCCTCAGAATGTTTCCAAACGAATGTTGATTATGGATGACCTCACTGAAGTGCGCAATGAGCTCGCGGGCCTGTTGCGTGCCATAGGTGGTAGGAAATTATGATATTATGAAAAAAGATATACGAGTAAAGATTGCAACACGCCGACAGCTTTCTAACGGCTGTGTGCTTATGGATGTGATTCCGGCCGACGGGCAGGAGTTTCCTGAAATGCATCCCGGCCAGTTCGTAAATATAAAGGTGCCGGCCACTGACGGTGTCTTTCTGCGTCGTCCCATCTCTATCTGCGATTATGCCGACGGGAGGCTGACGCTCTATATCAAGCCCGTAGGCAAAGGCTCTGACCGTCTTTGCTCACTTGAGGCAGGTGAGGAGTTTGAGGTGCTTTTACCGCTCGGCCATGGCTTCAGCGGCGGCTCGCAGTCAGGCTTGAATCTGCTGATAGGTGGCGGTGTTGGCATAGCTCCTCTGCTCTTTTTCGCCAAGCAGCTCGTGGCTGAAGGGAAGCGTGTGGAGTTCCTGCTCGGTGGTGCCGGTGCTTCTGACCTGGAGCTTGCTGAAGTTTTTGAGAAGGTGGCACCTGTTCACACCACAACGGTGGACGGCTCAATGGGTACAAAAGGTTTTGTCACCCACCACAGTGTGATGGCCGACGAGGCTGTGGCTCACATCTTTACATGCGGTCCCACGCCGATGATGAAAGCTGTGGCCGCACTGGCGCGCGAGCGACAGATTCCTATGCAGGCAAGTCTGGAGAACCACATGGCTTGCGGCCTGGGCGCTTGTCTCTGCTGCGTGGAGGACACAAAGGAAGGGAACCGATGTGTCTGCACCGAGGGTCCGGTGTTTGACATCGATGAGCTCAAGTGGTAACTTAAGCGGCAGTAAATGGCAGAATCCCATTCGGCTGAAAGCGGCCTCCCTTCAATGTTCGATACTCTGCGCTCGCTCCCATTGTTCAGGGGGGCGAGTGCGGAGGACATCTCTCTGCTTGTAGAGAAAATTCCGTTGGAGTTTGACTCTTGCGCGCGTGGAGAGGAGGTTGTTGCGTCAGGCTGCAGATGCGACAGATTGATAATTCTCCTTTCCGGCAATGTAAGTCAGAAAACAAGGGTGGCTTCCGGGCGGATAGTGCTATCTCAGCTTCATGGCGCAGGTTTCTGCGTAGCGCCCGATTCGCTCTTCGGTCTGTATAATGACAGTTCGTCGGCAATAGTTGCGGAGACGGATGTAAGTCTGCTCAGGATAAGCAAGGGGAACCTGCTGGAGCTTCTAGAGATGAGCCGTATTTATCTGGTGAATTATCTCAACATGCTCTCTTTCAGGGCACAAATGAGGCGAATGGTGGCGCAGACCCCGCGTGTGCCGAGAGTTTATTCTTATATCAGGCAGCTCATGCGGGCACTTGGTGAGAGGCGGGCCATAGAAACCCGAGTGCTGTTCAGCGCAAAAGATATGGCTCGGGAGCTGGGGATAGATGAGGCAAGAGTAATACGGCAGCTGCGTGCGCTTGCGTCACATGAAAATGTGAGGATTGACGGCACACCCGCTCGCCTTGCTGTAATCCTTAAGTAAAGAGCTCTTACAGGGTTGAGCTAAATAGAGTCAGCCACGTCGTCGATGAGCTCGGCGGTGTTCTCCTCCTTTTTGTTTGACTCAAACCGTTTATTGGTGAGTGCAAACCTCACGAGCAGATAGTTGACGGGGATGCAGATAGCCATAGCCGGAATCAGTGCGAGGGTCTTGCCTACAATCTGCTGGAAGATGGCAACGAGCCCCACCTGCAGGCCCATGTTGATAAGGTGGCTTAAGGTGAAGCCGAGACCCTTTTTCGCATTGGGCTGTGTGTGGAAAGTGAAATAGTTGGAGAGGAAGAAATTGAAGATAAAGCTGATGGCATAGCTGATAAGCGTAGAGGGCACAGCCTTGACGCCTACGGCATTTACAAAGATTACATAGATGCCATATTGCAGGAGAGTGGCTATGCCGCCCACCATGCCGAAGCGCAGGATTTCAGACACACGTCCTTGTCCGTTAATCAGCTGTTTGAGTTTGTTCATTTACCGGAGTGATAGTGTTTACAAAATAGGGGGGACGCTGCTTAGTCTCAAGGAAGATGCGTCCTAAATATTCTCCGATAATGCCCAGCGCGAGGAGGATAAATCCGCCGAGGAAAAGAATCAGAGATACGATTGTGGGGTAGCCGGCCACGGCATCGCCCCAGATTATGGCTTTGAGCAATACGACCGCCAGATAGATGAAAGCTATAGCGGAGACAATCAGCCCCATGTAGGAGGCAAGCCTCAGGGGCACTACGGAGTGCGACATTATGCCGTCGGCCGCCAGGTGCATGAGTTTGCCTATGGTCCATTTGGTTGTGCCGGCCACTCGTGGAGCTATGTCGTAGTCCACGGGGGCTTTGCTGAAGCCGATTGTGTCATACATCCCTTTGGTGTAGCGCTGAGTCTCTCGCATCCGGCATAATGCATCGATGCATTTGCGGTCGAGCAGACGGAAATCGCCGGCCTCCTCAGAGAGCTGCGGACCGCTGGCCATGCCGGAAAGGAGCTTGTGATATGCTCGCGACATGGACTTCTTCATGAAGCTCTGCTGACGCTTGCGTCGACGTCCGTAGACATCCTGATAGCCCTGCTCCCACTTCTCAAGCATCAGCGGAATGGTGGAGGGTGGCTCCTGAAGGTCGGCATCTATGGTGATTACGCAGTCGCCCGAAGCGTTGTCAAACCCTGCGAGCATGGCGGTCTCCTTGCCGTAGTTGCGCGAGAGGTCCACATAGCGCACGCGTCTGTCCCTGGCCGCGAGCTCTTGGAGTACGCGGAGGGTGCCGTCGGTGCTGCCATCGTTTACGAACAGCAGCTCCCATTCATATCGATCGGACAAGTTATCGGCCAACGCCGCCACGGTGTCGTAAAACAGCGGCAGAGCCTGTTCTTCATTATATGCCGGAGACAGAAGAGTTACTTTCTTTTTCTTCATATTCTTGTTCCGATTCTTTGGCTTCATCGTAGCCTCTGTTTAGCTCGCCGATATAGCTGAGCAGGTCATCGCGTCCGAGCCCCTTTTCAGCTGAGGTGATGAAGATAGGGGGGAGCTCCTCCCACTGTCTGAGCAGGATGCGCTTGTAGGCGGCCACATTGGATTCGGCTACCCGGGGACCGATTTTGTCGGCCTTGGTGAAAACTATGGAGAAGGGCACCTGGTGTTCGCCGAGCCACTCCATGAATTCCAAATCTATTTTCTGGGGGTCATGGCGAATGTCTACCAGCACAAAGAGGTTAATCATCTGCACGCGCTCAAGCACATAGTCTTCTATGATGCGCTTAATCTCGTCGCGCTGTTTCTGGCCGCGGCGTGCGTAGCCGTAGCCGGGGAGGTCTACGAGATACCATTCACCCTTGTTGATGATGAAGTGGTTTATGAGCAGTGTCTTACCGGGAGTCTGACTCGTTTTAGCCAGGCCTTTGCGGCGGCAGAGCATATTTATGAGAGAACTTTTACCTACATTGCTGCGGCCTATGAAAGCATATTCCGGTGCTTTCACGTCAGGGCACTGGGCCACTTTGGCATTGCTTATGAGGTATTGGGCGTCGCGTATTTCCATAATTTCGATGCAAATTTAATATTAATATTTCATATATTAAACTCGTATTCCTAAAATTATGTTCAACTTTCGGTCTGACTGCTATGGTTGCGGCACATCAATCATGCTGAGCGAGATTCGCCCGCGGTCAATGTCTACATCTATCACCTCTACGTTCACCTCCTTGCGGATGCTCACCACCGTGCGCGGATCGCGGACACGCTGCTTGGCGAGTTTGGAGACATGCACCAGGCCTTTGGTCTTGATGCCGAGGTCCACGAAGCAGCCGAAGTCGGTGACATTAGCCACTATGCCGGGAAGAATCATCCCGGCGCGCAGGTCATTGATGCCGGAGATGCTACTGTCAAATTCAAACTTATGCAGCTTCTCGCGCGGGTCGCGTCCGGGCTTTTCAAGTTCTCCAAGTATGTCTATGAGGGTGTCGAGCCCCGTGTCGGCATCGGTGTAGTTCTCGGGCTGAATCCTGTCACGCAGGGACTTGTCTTTAATCAAGGTGGCCAGGTCAGCGTTCATGTCGGCAGCCATCCGCTGCACCAGCTCGTAGCGCTCGGGGTGCACGGCGGTATTGTCCAGCGGGTTCTTGGCGTCGGGGATGCGCAGGAAGCCGGCGCATTGCTCAAATACTTTGGCACCGAGGCGAGGCACCTTAAGCAGTTGCTTGCGCGATGCAAAAGCACCGTTGGTCTTGCGGTAATCCACGATGGCGCGGGCCAGTGCCGGGCCTATGCCGCTTACAAAGGTGAGCAGTTCCGTAGAGGCTGTGTTGAGGTTTACCCCCACGTGGTTAACGCAGCTGACCGTGACGCTCTCAAGCTTCTTCTTCAGCAGACCCTGGTCCACATCATGCTGGTACTGCCCCACACCTATAGCTTTAGGGTCAATCTTTACGAGTTCTGCCAGCGGGTCCATGAGTCTGCGCCCTATGCTGATGGCGCCACGCACAGTCACGTCATGGTCCGGAAACTCTCTGCGGGCCACTTCGGAGGCGGAGTAGACGGAGGCTCCATCCTCGTTGACCATATAGATTTCCACATCTTCGCCGGGCTCGAGAGCTTCTATAAATTCGCGGGTCTCGCGTCCGGCAGTGCCGCTACCTATGGCTATCACTTTTATGTCATAGCGGTCAAGCATCTTCAGCAGCTGCATCTCCGCGTAGACCATTTTGTCGCGCGAGGAGTGGGGGTAGATAGTGTCATGATGCAGCAGATTTCCCTGCGCGTCAAGAATCACTACCTTGCACCCTGTGCGTATGCCGGGGTCTATGGCCATCAGTTGTCGCGACCCCAACGGAGCACCCAGAAGAAGCCCGCGCAGATTGGTGGCAAACACTTCGATGGCTTGGATGTCAGCAGCGCGTTTGGAGATGGCTGCAAACTCATTTTCTATCGAGGGGCAGAGCAGGCGCGAGTAGGAATCCTCTACGGCCTCCTTCACCAGCTGCGAGCAGAGGCCGGCATCTTTCACAAATCTGTTGAGCAAATGGCGCAGCGTGCCTTCGCCGGGGGTGATGGATACACGCAGTATCCCTTCGTCCTCACCGCGTCTCATGCCAAGCAGGCGATGGGAGGGGCAGCGGCGCAGCGGTTCGCTTACGTCGAAATAGTTGGCGTATTTCCTCCCCTCCTGCTCCTTGCCTTTTATTACGTGGCAACGAATGGTCGCGGTTCTCTCGAAGCCCACACGCACGGCACCTCTGACGGAGCTGTCCTCGTTGACCCATGCGGCTATTATGTCTTTGGCGCCATCGAGAGCCTCCCTTTCCGTGGCTACCTTTTCGCCTACGAAGCGTGAGGCCTCCGGGTCACTCCGCTTTTGAGAAAGGATGAGCTTGGCCAGGGGCTCGAGTCCCTTCTGGCGGGCGGCCTCTGCGCGTGTTTTGCGTTTCGTCTTAAATGGGAGGTAGAGGTCCTCAATCTCAGCGGCATTCCAGCTTTGCTCTATGCGGTCACGCAATTCCGGAGTAAGCTGCTCTTTCGATTCGATTACGCCAATCACGTACTCTTTTCTTCGTGCTAACTCACGAAGTTCCAGCAACCTGTCAAGTATGTTTTCAACCTTTACTTCATCGAGCGCGCCGGTGGCCTCCTTGCGGTAGCGGCTGATAAAGGGCACCGTTGCACCCCCGTCGAGCAGGTCTACAGTGTTCTTCACGCTGCGCTCCGGGATGCCGAGCTCGCGGGCTATGACGCTGATTATTTCTTCCATCAGATTATGCCGATGATTTCGTGTATATCCTTTACCCCCTGACGGTCGCAGAACTCCTCAATGCCGTCAAGAATCTTTATGGTAGCTGCGGGGTCAATGAAGTTGGCAGTGCCCACCTGAATGGCAGTGGCGCCGGCCATTAGGAACTCCAGAGCATCGCGGGAATTCATGATGCCTCCGAGGCCTATTACCGGAATCTTGACAGCCTTGGCCACCTGCCATACCATCCGCACTGCTATCGGGCGGATACAGGGGCCCGACAGACCTCCGGTGATAGTGCTCAGCACCGGACGACGACGCTCCACATCTATGGCCATGCCCAGGAATGTGTTGGTGAGCGAAACGCTGTCGGCACCTTCAGCCTCAACAGCCTGAGCTATCGAAGCAATGTCGGTCACGTTAGGGGAGAGCTTCACTATGAGAGTGCGGGGCCAAGCGGCTCGCACAGCGCGAGTTACGGCTGCAGCGCCGTCGCACGTGGTGCCGAAGGCCATGCCCCCCTGTTTTACGTTGGGACAGGAGATGTTGACCTCTATAGCGGGTATGTTTTCAAGAGGCGCGAGCAGTTCGCATACCTTAACGTAATCATCTATACTTGCGCCGCTAACGTTAACTATTACAGCGGAATTGTAGTTGCGCAGAGTGGGGTAGATGTGGTCGATGAAGTACTGCACCCCCTTGTTCTGCAGGCCTACGGCATTGAGCATGCCCGAGGGGGTTTCAGCCATGCGGGGATAGGGATTCCCCTCGCGATGGTTGAGCGTGGTGCCCTTCACTATGAAACCGCCGAGGCGATTGAGGTCCACAAAATCTTGGAATTCAGTGCCATAGCCGAAGGTGCCCGATGCTGTCAGCACCGGGTTGGCAAGGGTGAGAGTATCAGATAGACGGACTTGGAGATCTGCCATGATTGAAAAAAGTAAAAAAGTGTGTGTCGCAAAATTAGCAAATTTTCATCATACTTCCGTGATTTTTTCGTAATTTTGCAAATCTAATTTTTAATTCATGCGTCTGCTGAAGCTTTAAGGCGCTGATTCTAATAATGATATGACCCGCTCAAAAGCCGCCATATTGTCTCTGCCGGTTGCCATGACTTTTGGCATGCCTCTCTGCGCGATGGCCGAAGACACAACCGCCAAAACTACTACCTCAACCACTCAACACGCTGAGGACCAGGTAAACACGCATAATACCAACGGCCTTATTGCCGACCTTGCCCTCATCCTGCTGCTCGGAGCCATAGTCACCATTCTGTTTAAGAAACTGAGGCAGCCGGTGGTACTCGGCTACATTCTGGCAGGCTTTCTTGCCAGCCCCAATTTCGAGTGGCTCCCCACCATCCATAACCTGGCCAACATCGATTTCTGGGCGGAACTGGGCATCGTGGTGCTCATGTTCTCGCTCGGGCTGGAATTCAGTTTTAAGAAGCTGGTAGATTCCGGCACATCGGCCATACTCACCGCTTTCATAATCATAACCGGCATGACGTTTGCCGGCTACGGTGTCGGTCAGTTGCTCGGTTTGGACTTCACCAACAGCATATTCCTGGGTGGCATGCTCTCCATGTCCAGTACCACCATCATTCTGAAAGCTTTTACGGACCTGGGGCTGATGCAGAAGAAGTTTGCATCGCTCGTGCTGGCAGTGCTAATTATCGAGGACCTGTTTGCAGTGCTCATGCTTGTCATCCTCTCCTCGCTCGCGGTGGGGAATGTCGAAGGGGGAGCCCTCATAGAATCCGTGGCTAAGTTGCTGTTCTGCCTGATATTGTGGTACGTGGTGGGCGTTTGGTTCCTTCCAACAATGTTTAAACGCTTCAAGGGCTATATGAATTCCGAGACTCTGCTCGTCGTGAGCATGGGCATCTGTTTTGGCATGGCTGTGGTGAGCGTCATGTGCGGCTTCTCGCTTGAGCTCGGCAGCTTCATAGGGGGCAGCATCATAGCGGGCACCATTATGGCCGAAAGGATAGAGCACGTGGTGCAGCCGGTAAAGGACCTGTTTGGCGCTGTGTTCTTCATCTCAGTGGGCATGATGGTAGATCCCTCCATAATAGCTATGCATTGGCCCACCATCCTGCTCCTTGCCGCAGTAGTGATTGTCGGCATGATAGTGTTTGGCACCACCGGCATGCTCCTCACCGGCCAGAACCTTAAGGTGGCTATGGAGAGCGGCTTCTCGCTGACGCAAATCGGCGAGTTCTCATTTATAATAGCCTCGCTCGGCATGAGTCTCGGAGTGTTGCAGCCCACTCTCTACCCCATAATCGTGGCCGTGTCGGTCATAACCATCTTCACTACCCCTTACTTCATCCGCCTCTCGGGCCCCGCTTACAGGTTTACCGAGCGCCACCTTCCGGCGCCCCTGCGCTTCCTCATAAACCGCTACAGCAGCAATGCCTCGGCCAACACTCAGAATAACCGCAGACTCTGGCGGGCTATCATGGTGAGATACACATGGCGGATAGTGCTCTATTCCGTGCTGCTTGTGGCCATCATGATGACCTCGCGCACATACCTATATCCGCTGCTTGAGGGAGTCAACGAAGAGTGGGGGCATTTCGTGGCCACGGCCCTGACGCTTCTTGCCATGAGCCCCTTCCTGGTGGCTCTGACACAGCGCACCTCCCGAGACTCGGAGCGCGAGGAGCTGGAGAAGTCAAGCAGCATCTCCGAAGTGCCGCTGGTGGCTATGAGCATCATACGCTACCTGGTAGCCATCTACTTCTTAGGCAGCTTCATCACCATGGCCTACAGTCTGTCGCGCGGCGTGCTCGTGATAGCCATAGTCATACTGCTCTACGCCATCCTGTGCTCAGGACGCCTGAGAAACCGCTACCGCTCCATGGAGAGGAAGTTTCTCGACAACCTGAATCAGCGCGAAGATGTGCGTAGCGGCAAAGCCAACCCCGTGACCGGCGACCTGCATCTCGCCTATATCGGCGTGGATGCCGCTACCCCCTTTGTGGGTGACCGCATCTCAGACACCGGACTGCGCAGGGATTACGGCGTCAGCGTCTCATCCATACAGCGCGGCATGCACACCATTCCGCTCCCCGACAAGGATGCCCGAATCTTCCCCGGCGACGTGCTCGGCATAATCGGCACCGACGAGCAGATACAGCACCTTAACAATGACATAGAGTCCTACAGAAAGGCTTACGATTCTCTCCCCCTCACCGAGTGCGAACCGGTGTTGCAGAGTATGCGCATAGGTCCCCGCTCGCCGCTTGCCGGCAAACGACTCCGCGACGCAAGAATACGCGAGGACTACTTCGCTATGCTCGTGCGCGCCACTGACAGCGAGGGCTGCGACCTGCAGCTGTCGCCCGACCTGCTCCTTGAGCCCGGTCAGACCATCTGGCTCGTAGGCGAGAAAGCGGAAATCAATAAACTTGCTAATGCAGAAGAATAGTAAACACATAATAAGTAAGTGTCAAAAATTAATGGATATATAAGGCGCAGTTATTTTCGAGGCGATTTCGCCGCGGAGCGAAGGAGCATAGCGAGCTATGCGACTGAGCGACAAGGTGAAAGCGACCGAAAAGAACAAGAATTATATGTTCAAGATATAACACTTACTTATGA